>NZ_JACJRE010000060.1 GCF_014697075.1 Tolypothrix sp. FACHB-123
CGGTACTTGTTTTTGTTGCCGCAGGTCTGGGTTTCCTGTTCGCGCTGGACGTTTTCTTGCCATGATGTATCTCTAAGAACATCATTATTAATGTTCTTAGAGATACATCTTTTGCTTACTTTTAGCTTAAGTTGACACCAATGGGCACTGCCATGCCTTCTAGAATATATTGATGTGCCGCCAAGACTATTTAAATTGCTATTAAATTTAAAAATGGCTGTTAACAGTTCATGTTCCACATTTAACAGCCAAAACGGGTATTTTTACAACTGAAATAGGATTGTAAAAGTTAATGATTTTTCGGGTATCACCGATTTCTACCCGATTAATACCCGATATTTTAACTTATAAGACGTAACATCTCAAAAGACCGGAGTTTTGCAACCTGGTTGTAGTTTTGAGTAAATTCTTATGTCACATTTTTCCGTGAACATTGCCAATATCGTGCTTACTAATGAGCAATATCTTAAGCTCAGAATATATGCAGAAGCTAATCAAATATCAGTTCATGAGGCAATTCGCTTACTCATCGATTCGCTGCCAGAACCTGCTAAAGATAGAAGAAATTTAGATAAATCACATCCAGCTTTTTTATCGAGAAGGTTTTTGCACAGTTTGTTTAATGTTCAGTAATTCTACTCTGAAGGCTAACAGTTAATTAATCATCTTTGAGTTTTGTAGGTAGAAATTTAACAATGAAAAATCTTGTCCCTGTGAGTTTATTTGAGTCTCTGGAAATTCCTAATCTAGAAACACATTCTCAACCCACCTATGCATTAATTTCAGTTCACGGCGATCCGACGGCTGAAATTGGCAAAGAAGGGGCAGGTGGACAAAATATCTACGTGCGAGAATTGGGATTAGCATTAGCACAAAAGGGATGTCAGGTTGATATATTTACCCGACGCGAACATCCCAATCAAGAAGAAATTGTGGAACTAGCACCAGGGTGTCGCACAATTCGTCTAACCGCAGGGCCAATAAAATTTGTTCCTAGAACCGAGTTATTTGAGCATTTACCAGAATTTGTTGCATCTTGGTTGAATTTTCAACAGCAAACGGGGCGTAACTATGCACTAATTCACACCAATTACTGGCTTTCTGGTTGGGTAGGATTACAACTCAAATCGCAACTAGGATTACCTCAAGTTCATACTTATCATTCCATCGGAGCAGTTAAATACCGTGATGAACAAAATCCGCCGCAGATTGCTGCAATTCGCCATTGTGTAGAAAAAACAATTTTAGAGCAAATAGATTGTGTAATTTCTACTAGTCCTCAGGAAGTAGACGACCTCCGCCAATTAATTTCGCAAAAAGGCAGAATTAAAATTATTCCCTGTGGTATTAACACTACACATTTTAGTTCTGTCAGCCAGAAAATAGCTCGCCAGAAATTGGGAATTAGCCCCGATGCTCAGATAATTTTATATGTAGGGCGTTTTGACCGCCGTAAGGGAATCGAAACATTAGTCAGATCTTGTGCGGCTTTACCTAATTCCTTTCAACTTTATTTTGTTGGTGGTAGTCGCGAAGATGGCCCAGATCTTCAAGAACAACAACGTATTCAAGCCTTAGTCAAAAAGCTGGGTTTAGAAGCAGTAACAGTGTTTACTGGACAGATTTCGCAAGCGCAGTTACCTGCTTACTATGCTGCTGCAAATGTTTGTGTAGTTCCCAGTTATTACGAACCTTTTGGTTTAGTTGCAATTGAAGCAATGGCAGCCAGAACACCTGTAATTGCTAGTAATGTTGGCGGATTGCAGCATACAGTAGTGCATGGTCAAACCGGGCTGTTGGTTCCTCCAGGAAATCATCATGATTTAACAAAAGCTATTAGTAATGTGTTAGATAACCCCAGTTTGAGGCAGTTTTACGCTAATGCTGCATATAGCTGGGTTCAGTCTCGTTTTAGTACTCAAGCAGTCACTAATCAAATTTACGAACTCTACCAATCACTAACGCTTTCTACATTTGTTCAAGAAATAATTCAAACGCATAATTTAACTCCAAATGTAGAAAAGCAAATTCAAACTTTGTTGAAGTCTAAAGCTTTAAAACCGAGCGACATTAAAGCTTTAGAGAAACTAGTTGACTCATTTTCTAATGGTACTGTGCAGTGGGTAAATAGTTAAGCCACAATATGCCAGGCTAAAATCGATTGAGAAATACAGGGATAAAAGAATTTTAGATAATGGATTGACGAATATATTTAAAACATGCAAATTTGTGGTGCAATATCCCTGTATTTTTACCAAATACGTCATTTATTTATGATTATAAACACATTATAAATGTGAGGAACTAATAATGAAATTACTATTAGTGATTGATTTAGATAATACTCTGGTCGAGAAAGATAAAGGAACTAATTTTTTAACCCAACGTTTAGCAGAGTTCCGTAAACATATATATTTAGTCTATATTACTGAAGAAACTGATACTTCCAGCCGTAAATTTATAGCACAATCAAAGCTTTTAAAACCAGATTACCTAATTACTAGTCTAGGGAGTGAAATTTATCAACAGGGTGTGATTTTAGAGCAAGATTGGGCAAATTACCTTTCACAAGGCTGGAATAGAGATACTATTTGGGCGATTGCTAGCCAATTTTCCGGCTTGAAAGTTCGTTCTCAAAGCGAACAAACTCGCTGGAAAATCAGCTTGAGCCTCGATATGGCTGCTTCACTTCATGTTATTGATGATTTACAAGATTTATTAGACTTTTCAGGATTATCAACTCAGGTTATTTTTAGTAATGGACGTGATGTTGATATCGTACCCAAAAATTGTAACAAGGGTAAAGCTGCTGCATATGTGCAACAACTCTTGCAAGTAGAACCGGAGGCCACTGTTATCTGTGGAGGTTCGGGAAATGACATTAGCCTATTTAAATTACCGTCGCCAGGAATTATTGTCAGTAATGCCCAAACAGAACTGCTTCAATGGTACTACAAAACCCATTACCCTTGGCACTATTTAACTTATTACCCCGATGCGGCTGGAATTGTGGAAGGACTGGTTTATTTTAATATTTTGGCATTCCCTAATAGCTGGCGATCTCAATCCATTTCCAATTCATAGGATTATGCTAATTCTAGCAATTGATTGGGAGCAAACAAAACTGGCGTTAACACAGATTCATCATCTAAATTTATTTCAGTTGGAGGTGCTGTCACGGCTTTGAGATCTACGCTTTTGTTTGTATTGGGGTTCAACTTAAATTTTACAACTCCACCAACAGTTTCTATCCAAATTGGACAAGCTTTGAAGCCAAATCCCAGGGATTGACTGCCATTAAATGAGATTTTTGTATCTCCTTTTTTTTCAACAGAAATTTTTGAATCTAATCCAATGACATTTTTAACAGCATCAATATTAATATCTATTCCTTGCACATTATCCTGATAAAGTCTAATGCCAAAAGAATTAGATTTCAGCACATCGATAATGATATAAGCTTCCCCCTCTTCATTAAACTGAGCAATAAAGTCTTCATCAATTAATGGCTGAGATTGCCGCAAAAATTTACTCACAGCAGCAGGCATAACAGTGTCATACAGAACATTTTCATATTCAAATTCGATTGCCGAAGCTTTGCCAAAAACTGATTTTATGCCCGCACTTTTTCCGCCCAAAGCAGATAATAGATTGTTGAGTATGGAAATACCAAAATTGAACTCTAACTTATTTGTTCTTAATCCACTAATTGTGCCTGCTTGCAGGTTTGTAAACACTTGGGGCAAAGGTGGCATTGGATCGGCAACTATATCTGTAATATTTGCATATATACTTGAAATGCCAGTTTTAGAATCGCGGGATAAAATAGTTAACGGGGTAATACCTTCTCGCGGAAGTTTAATTGCGTTATATCCAAGCTGGTTTAAGTGGTCAATTGCCTGGTCTTTGCAAGCTACCATTTGGAAAAATCCTTAATTATACTTTGATTACTAAAGCTTTAAATATAAATTTAACTATTTCCTAAATATAGCAATCCTAATTGAGTTGCGAAAAATATCGGTTTTGGCTGTTGATGGTTGGCTGTTGACGGTTGACTGTGAACGGTTAACAGTCAACAACCCTACTTGTAGTATTTCATATGGTTCTCAAAATAGATGTGGTTTATATGGAAATTTTACAAAGTCTGCTGAAAAAATAAGCTTTTTGAGTAATCCGACAGTGAAAGTAAGACAGCAAAGGCTTGTGATTTCACCAGTTTGCAATTGATTTTTTTATACCCAAAACAAACCACTAGATAGAGGAAAACTGGGGAAACTGATGATAGCTTGAAATGATGCCAGAAGATAAAAATCCCCTAGTGAATAAGTCAGTATTAATTTTCCTGACGCTAATAGCGTCTACTCTGTTACCAGTCAGTTTTGCTAGTAATGTCCAAGGTTCAAGCAATCATCAGCTCAAAATGTCTTCATTTAACCTTAGTTCCCAAAAATGGCAAAACCGTGTCTTACTCATCTTTGCACCGTCTGTTGATAACCATGCCTACCAACAGCAGATGCAGTTATTGCAACAGCATCACAGCGGTTTGGTAGACCGGGATTTAGTTCTGGTTCAGGTTTTGGCAACAGATACAAGTTATGCTAACGGACAGTTAATAGATCAATCTTCTGTAGCTAATTTGCGCGATCGCTTTGGAGTGGACAAAAATAATTTTCGCGTGATTTTGGTGGGTAAAGATGGTGGTGTTAAGCGCCAGGAAGCAACACCAGTCGAAGTTAAGGCTATTTTTGAACAAATCGACGCTATGCCTATGCGTCAACAAGAAATGCAACAGCGAGGTAGAAATTAGTTATGACGATTGTTGTCCATCATCTCAACAACTCGCGATCGCAGCGCGTGTTATGGTTACTTGCAGAATTAGGTATCGAATACGACATTAAATACTACGAACGTGACCCCAAGACGATGCTAGCACCAGCATCCCTGCGGCAAGTCCATCCCCTCGGTAAGTCACCAGTAATTACAGATGGGCAACAAACGGTTGCTGAGTCGGGCGCTATCATTGAATACATAGTCAGTCGCTACGGTAATGGTCGGCTAATCCCAGAATCCGGTACACCAGAGCGTCTGCGTTACACTTATTGGTTACATTATGCAGAAGGCTCGGCAATGCCACCTCTAGTAATGAACCTTATCTTTAACCGTTTTGGAGGAGATGACAGCAGCGCCAACGACGCATTTATTGCGCCCCAAATCAAGCTTCACTTTGATTATATAGAAGCTGAACTTAATAAGAGTACGTGGTTTGTAGGCGAAGAATTCACTGCTGCCGATATTCAAATGAGCTTTCCTCTGGAAATTGCTGCTATGCAAGCAGAAATGATAGAGAACCGACCAAAGATTCAGCAATTTATCGAACGCATCCATGCGCGGCCTGCTTACAAGCAAGCTCTTGAACGTGGAGGTAAATACAACTATGCCAACAGCATTTGATAATTCTTCGTTCCTGAAAATTCAATTGTAGATTGGGCAATGCACTACTGAGGGAGCTAGCGAACCCGTAAGCTCCCCTACCTATTATGGAGCCGTGTAAAAATAAGTTGAACAATTCAATATTTGTAGTGCGGGCATCTTGCCCGCGCGAGCAAGATGCTCGCACTACTTATTTTTACTTGATGCCTATGCAATGCTGAAATTTAGTGAGGTGGTAGTGAATTAAGATGCAGATATAGAAGGAAGAATTTATCTGGGAACACTGCAAAAAATTAACTCAACAATGAACTAAGTAGGGATTGAATGCGCCGTAAATTTGAAAACTTTCCCAATATTCAAGAACCTAATTTTTCTAGCAAGCAGGCATAAATAGAATTATAGATCAATAAGAATTACCTTTCAAGTATTAATATTTTTGTGCGTCTACCAGTTAAATTAGAGTTATAGTTAGCTTTCAAAACGATGTCAAACTTACTATATTTTGTAATTGGTGTTATTTTATTTTTAGCCATAGGAATTGTATTTTATTTCCTGACTGCTCGTAAGTATCAATCTTCTGCTACAGTTGCTAATTCTTACGATGAATGGACTACTGATGGCATCCTAGAGTTTTATTGGGGAGAGCATATTCACCTCGGTCATTACGGTTCGCCGCCACGACGCAAGGATTTTTTAGCGGCTAAATCTGACTTTGTACATGAAATGGTGAAATGGGGTGGTTTAGATAAATTATCTCCTGGAACTACTGTTTTAGATGTTGGCTGTGGTATTGGGGGTAGTAGTCGCATTTTAGCGCGAGACTATGGGTTTGCGGTCACGGGGATTACAATCAGCCCACAGCAGGTAAAACGTGCCCAAGAGTTAACGCCCCCAGGAATAAGTGCCCAGTTTGCAGTTGATGATGCAATGGCGTTGTCGTTTCCAGATGCCAGTTTTGATGTAGTTTGGTCGATTGAAGCGGGCCCCCATATGCCTGATAAAGCGGTTTTTGCTCGCGAATTAATGCGGGTACTCAAGCCTGGTGGTGTGTTGGTTGTAGCTGACTGGAATCAGCGGGATGACCGCCAGCTGCCCCTAAATTTCTGGGAGAAACCAGTGATGAAACAACTCCTCGATCAATGGTCTCATCCAGCTTTTGCTAGCATAGAGGGCTTTAGCGAACTGTTAGCAGAGACGAAATTAGTTGAGGGAGAAGTAATTACAGCCGACTGGACGAAAGAAACGCTTCCTTCTTGGTTGGATTCAATCTGGCAAGGTATAGTTCGACCTCAGGGATTGGTGCGTTTTGGGGTATCTGGTTTTATCAAGTCTGTGCGCGAAGTACCAACGTTATTGCTGATGCGTTTGGCATTTGGTACTGGGTTGTGTCGCTTTGGCATGTTCCGCGCTGTGCGGATGAACTCGCGCACAAAATTAATCGATAAAAACTTGGCGCACCAAACTATTTAGTATGGGGTATGGGGCATGGGGCATTGGGCATTGGGCATTGGGCATGGGGCATTGGGCATTGGGTATGGGGCATTGGGCATGGGGCATTGGGCATGGGGCATTGGGCATGGGGCATTGGGCAGGGGGAGTAAAGAAAAATATCATTAAATAAATTGGGTAATTTATTCTCTGGAAGTCCCTCAAACGCCCGTTAGGCTTTTATTGTTTTCTCGGTCAAAACATGGTTAGGGCTGACGCAGTCTCAAGGTAAAGTGGCAAGGAGTTCTAGAATCACACCATTAGTCCAACCGAAGCCGATTTCGTTGGAACTGTATCCAAAGCAGATTTCGTCAGAAACGTTGGCAGAACAGCGTTCTACATCGTATTTTTCGACCAAGATGCTACGACGTTCAAATTCCTTAATTATCATAGCTAGGAACTTGCGAGCAATGCGATCGCCTTCTTGATGATAGCCATAACGATGCAGCCCTTGAACAGCAATTAGGGTCAATGGTGCCCAACCAAAGGGAGCATCCCATTGGTTACCTGTAACGCGGGTACTGGTAAATATTCCTCCTGGCGCTTCAAACAAAGAGAGATTTTCAGCCACGCTTTTGGCTTGTGTTTCAGAAGCCATTCCCATCCACAGGGGATAGAAGGTGGTAGCAAATTCGTAATAGCGACGTTTTTCAGTTGGGAAATGATAATCGAGATATAATCCTTGGTTCTCATCCCAAAGGTAAAGATCGATAAGATTGCGGCGACTATCTGCGCGATCGCGCCATTGTTGCCCTAGTTGTTCGTTGCCTAAAATATCGTTAATCTGGGCTAAATCTTGTTCCATTTGATAAAGCAAACTATTGAGGCACACGGGTGCATAGTGGATAATATCAACACTGAAGGGGCCAAAGCGATTGCTGATATCAAAGCCAGACTCGCGCATTGTGCGATCGCCTTTGTAAAATAGATCGGTCAGTTGATCGTTTTCTCTGTCGTAGTAAAGATTGATATCATAATCTTCAATCTCAAATCTTTGATAGTATTCCTTGACGCGATCATAGTGGCTTTTTCCCTCCTCATCCCGTTCAGAGAACAAAACTTCTGGCGCTGGCCCTTCACCTAAGGCATAATATCGCGATAGACCTGTTGCCGGGTTGAGATGGGGCGCTACTACCCAGAAATAGTAAAACTGCTCTAATATCGGTAAAGTTGACTTTAGCCATTCTTCATCCTGGGTATGCTGGAACATTGCCAAAACCATCAGGCTGAGGACTGGAGGTTGCGATCGCGACAGCATATAAGTCCGGTTGGAATTGAGGATAGTACCATAATGCTGTACTTGGTAAAGTAGCTGATCGACTTGACTTTGGGCTAAATCCCATTCCTCATCTTGTAACAAACCTAGCAAAATAAAGTAGCTATCCCAGCCATACATTTCGTTGAAGCGTCCACCAGGGACAACGTAAGATCCTGGTAGGTATAGCAATCCATGCTCTGTAATGGCTTCGACTTCGGGGGGTAGAGTGCGAATTTCGATTTGTTGCATCTCTTCTGGAGACAGCGCGTGCTCTAACACAGACTGAATATTTGCCCGATCTTCTCTAGGCGAAATGTAAATAATCCAGGGAGTACCTGGTTTGTGTTCTAGCTTGGTATCTTTGGCAGATTGCAATAAATGTGCGTGCGATCGCGTTAATGTTTTCCAGGTTTTTTTGATATAGGTTCGCACCGCATCAATTTGCGTGCTAGTGAATGGCGATTGGGTGGAAGATTGAGTAGTCATAACATTATTTCAAAATTCAATAATTAATTGCAACCACAGATAAACATCGATGATTCATCTGTGGTTTCATTTTTATTTTTCGCAATAGGTTTAATGGCTAATCACTCACCAATAAAGCAACCGGAAAATGAGCCAGGGCTGCACCAATAGATAATGTTCCTGTAGCTGCTAAAGATTGCTGAGTTATAGCATTTTTCAAGGTTGAGGAAATTCCTTTGGGTAATTGCAGGTGTGTATCTTGCCATACCGACTCACCTAAGGGGTATTCTCCAGGCTGGATGAGACGAGTGAAAAAGCGCGGGGCGATCGCGATCGCTGTTTGATTTTCCTGCTGTCTGGCAAAGGCGATGATATGATTAGCGTGAGTTCCGTGAATTTCTAATGGCAAATATTCGCCGTCTTGGAATAATTCGAGATAGTCTATTCTAGTTTTTAGGGCTTGAACTGTTAAAAATAGTTTGATTCTGCCATCGTTTTTCTGAGTGAGTAATTCTTCAATTAAGGCGAGAATATCGGTTTTAATTTGCTCTTTCATCGCACTCAAATAAGTACGTCGCTGCTCAAAATCTACAGGGCGGCGGTTGTCTGGATCGACTAGACTTAGTTCCCAAAGTTCGGTTCCTTGATAAAAGTCTGGTACGCCAGGCGCAGCAATTTTGATGAGAGTTTGAGAAAGAGAGTTAAAAATTCCATATTCGGCAATTTGCTGTTGAAAACTGCGAAAAGTTGCCAAAAATTCTCCTGCTATGCTTGAATCTAAAACTTTTTCCACAAAGGAAGTACAAGCTTCTTCATACTCGCTATCAGGACGTAACCATGCTGTATGCACTTTCGCTTCACGAATGGATTTAATCATATATTCCTTCACCCTTTCGACAAAGGATGATTGTTCCTGTTCCGCGAAGGGAAACGCACCTACTAGGGTTTGATAAAGAAAATATTCATCGTTGCGATCGGGCATAACTGAACCATTGCGTTGGCTTTTGTGCCCTTGGTTCATGCTACTCCAAGTATTAACCTGTTGCTCCCACTCATCTGGGATTTCTGATAATACATTTAACCGGGCGCGTACATCTTCACCGCGCTTGGTGTCGTGGGTGGCGGTGGTGTTCATTGTGTGGGGCCAGTTGGCTTGGTGCTTTTGGTTAAAGGTATGAAATTCGCCTAGGGAGATGCCAAAATGACTGGGATTTCCGCCAACTTCATTCAGCGATAGCAACCGATTGTAAGCATATAATGTGGTGTCTTCCACACCTTTAGCCATGAGCGGGCCTGTATATTGCTGCATCCGCAGGACAAAATATAGCCACCGTTCCCGTTCTATTTGCGTCAGGGATTCATCAAACTCTAGCACCATCAGCTTTTCAATAAAGTCCATCTCGTGCTGCAATAGCGGTGCTTGTTCCTTGGCTTGACGGATTACTTTTTGAATACAGGCGCGATCGCTATCATGGATGCCATCAGGGGTAATGTAGGTGCGGTAGATAGGGAACAGGGTGAGAATTTCTGCGATCGCTCGTTTTAATCCATTAATTGTAAAGTCGTTGCTATAGCGATATTTGCTAGAAATATTCTGCAACAGAATTGCCAAATTATCAACGTCACCTGCTAAATTCTTTTCGAGGATGAGATGTTTATTACTCTTGATAAGAGATGCATAATCTACTTTTGAGCCAATAAAGCTATGGTAAATTGTATCGAAGTATTTTTCATTTTCTGCTTGACAAAATACACCATTTACATAATTCAAAAAATCATATCCAGATGTACCTTCAATTCTCCAATTTTTTGGTAAATCTTCTGTAATTTCCAAGATTTTTTCGACGGTAATGTAAACATCACCCATTTTTTCTTGGAGTCGTTCTAAATATTGTGTAGGATTATAAAGTCCATCAATATGGTCAATTCGTAAACCAGTAATTTTACCTTCTTCTACTAGCTTTTGAATTAAGCTATGAGTGTTATTAAAAACTTTTAATTCTTCAACTTTTACACAAATCAGCTCGTTGACAGTGAAGAAGCGGCGGTAATTCATTTCCTCCGCCCCAACTTTCCAGAAAGCGAGACGATAAAATTGGTCTTTGAGTATATCATCTAGGAGATTAAAGCTATCTGAATTACCTACTTCTCCATTAAAAGTTTTCAGGTTTTCAGCAATAAACTCACGGATTAAATCGTTGCTGGTGTAAAGTTCCCAAATCAGACCTTTGATAAAGGCGATTTGGTCTTGTCGTTGTTTACCAGCCACTTCTGAAGGCACATTTTTGAGAATATAAAGAATTCCCAAGAGTTTGATAAAATCGGGATGATTTCGTCCTAAAGTGCGGGTGAGTTTACCTAGATTATAGGTGAGAAATTTGGTGTAAGATTCTAACCGCAGAGGCAATTTTAAGCTGTAATAGTTGACAGTTAAACCGTTTTGTTCATATTGCAGTTGGATGTCTCCTTTTTCCAAAGAAACACCGTAGAAATCGCCTAGTAGGGGAGCGAGAATTCGCTGTTCGCGATCGCCAAAGGGAGCATTCCAACACAAATCAAAGTAGTCTGTATAACTAGAATCTGGGCCGTGTTCTAATACATCCATTAAGTAGGCGTTTTCGCTAGTATAAGCCATGTGATTGGGTACGATGTCTTGCAACCAGCCTATACCAAGGGATTGGAGTTTGCTAACTAAAGCTGTAAAGGACTCAGTGCTGCCCAATTCAGGATTTAATTGGGTAGCATCTACGACATCATAGCCATGTGTACTTCCGGAGCGTGCTTTGAAGATGGGGGAGGCGTATAAATCGGAAATACCTAAATCAGCGAGGTAAGATGCGATCGCTTTGGCGTTGTCGAAGTTAAATTGTGATGTAAATTGAATTCGATAAGTTGCTTGAGGAATTCGCATAGAATTGTTGTTTTGTCTGGAAAATGAGGGGAATATTTTTTCTGCTTTGCGCCTATGCATGAGACTCCTTGGTTTTAACTAACCGCCAAGACGCCAAGGACGCAGAGGAAAGAGTAATTAAGGCACTAACTCGTACAGCACCAAACTGGTGGGTTGCAGTGTGATTTCTTGTCCTACAGATAGTTCTTCAGGTGCTTGTGAACCGGGGCCAGCCCAGGCGGTATCTGCTGAGTCTAATTGTTTGTAAACATGATGCTGAATTGGCAAGGTTGCGGTTACTGGCGATTGATTGAAATTCAGTGCAAATATCACTTCAGTTGATTCACTCCAACGTCGCACTATGACTAATTGTTTATCTTCGTCGCTAGTAGCTTGGATGCAGTTACGTTCTTGCTTCAATAGTGCGGGATGGGTTTTGCGCCAATCAATTAACTGACGATACCAATTTAGTAATACTTTGTGCTGACCTTGGTTGCGTAATTGCCAGTTGAGTTTACAATGCAAAAAGGTTTCTGCTGATTCTGGATCTGGTGGATCTTCGTCATAATGAAAAGCTTCAAATTCTTGTTTGCGCCCGGCTCGTACTGCTTGAATTAAATCAGGATCGGAGTGACTCACAAAGTACATGAAAGGTGCAGTTTCGCCGTATTCTTCACCCATGAATAATAAGGGTAAATTCGGTGACAATAACACAGCAGCGGCGGCTAATTTCAATCCTGCAAAGGATATCCGATTCCATAAGCGATCGCCTTTCATTTGGTTGCCGATTTGATCGTGATTTTGAATGCAGACGGAAAATTGTGATGGCGGGCGATCGCGGCAAGATATACCATGAAATCGTTGACGATGGGGTGCATACTGCCAATCGTAGACAAAGGTATCTGTGTAAGCTTTGGCTAGTTGGGCACATTGTCCAAAGTCTTGATAATATCCTTGGCGATCGCCTGTTAGCAATGCGTGCAATGCATGGTGAAAGTCATCACTCCATTGCGCATCAAGTCCATAGCCACCTAATTCTGGCGGACGAATGATTTGGGGATTATTTAAATCGCTTTCGGCAATTAAGTAGCGTTTGCGTCCCCCATCTTGGGAGAAGCCATGAACAGCTTCTGCTAATTCCCATAAAAAATGTTTGGCTCCTAAATCGTAGATAGCCTGAATTGCATCCAGCCGCAATGCATCAATATGGAAATCTCCCAACCAATACAGCGCATTCTGAATAAAATAGTGACGCACACCCTGACTATGAGCGTCATCAAAATTCATGGCGTTGCCCCAAGGCGTTTTATAGGTTTTAGTAAAGTAAGGTGCAAACTGACCCATGTAATTACCTTCTGGGCCAAAGTGGTTATAAACCACATCCAGCACTACAGCAATACCATATTGATGACAAGCATTAACTAACTGCTTCAAATCGGCTGGCGTACCATAGGAATTTTGCACAGCAAACGGGTAAACGCCATCATAACCCCAGTTACGATACGCTAGGGAAGGTTCAATATGAGTGTCGCCAGGGAATTGGGCGATGGGCATAAGTTCAATAGCATTAATCCCCAGTTCTTTTAAATCTGCGAGACGGGGAATAATGGCGGTGAAAGTGCCTTCCGGTGTAAATGTGCCAACGTGGAGTTCATAGAAAATCATCGATTCCAAAGGAACCCCAGTCCAATCGTCATCTGTCCACTGGAATTGGCGATCGATAACTTGGGAAGGCCCGTGAACTCCTTCGGGTTGATACTGCGATGCTGGATCGGCAAAGGCATTTTCTTCGTTTAAAATATAGCGGTAAAGCGTGCCCGGATAGACATCATTTACTTTCGTCTGCCAATAACCCTCTGTGTGGGGTTTTAGGGGTATCACTTGCTGTTGTGGTGTCAAAATTTGCACCGCGACACTATTTATTGTTGGCGACCAGACTGTAAATTCACACTCTCCGTTACCCAAGTAATGAGCACCCGTTCTCACGCAGTATCCTCCCGTTAGATAATGTGTGCCGAATGTCAACGCCAACCCGAAAGGGGTCGTTCACGACATCACGCCAGATAAAATCATCTAGGGTGGAGCCAACAATTTTCCAGTATCAGTAGGTGGATTTTTTTTACCTTAAACCTTTGTCTATTCACCTAAGGGAAGATTAGCTGAAAAATTCTGTGAATTGGTATTACGATAAAATCGGATAGCTCAATCGCAGTTAATCTCTTTTCATGAATCCCTACAATCTCCTGAATCAGACTAAACTTCAGCGTGTTAATGATGGCATGACTCGACCCCTACTAGAAAATTGCGAGACCGCTTCACATATTCTCGTTTTAGTCTGGCCGCAACTTGGGGATTTTGATAGTCTTGAATATGCTTGGTGGTTAAACCACGAAGCTAAAAAATTGCCTTTAGAAAAACTCGCTATTCGTGCAGTGGGAATTGGCGATCGCGCATCGGGAGTAAGATTTTGTGAATATACAGGATTTCCCCCAGAAAATTTATATGTTGTACCTGATGCAGAACTACATCAACAACTTGAACTTTATTCAGGACTGAATCTTTCTGTACCTAAAATGTCTCCGGCTGTGAAAGCTTGGCTAAATCTCATGTTAATGTGTGCTGGGTTTGGTAGTCCGGGAACTCTCAGAGAAGTTTTTCGGGGATACAAAGGCGATCGCCAAGCACCTCAATTGGTTGGAGATGATGAAATTATTCAAGGTACTCCTCTACCTGCTTTCAAAGGCTCATTTTTTAAATTAGCTGGTGGAAATGGTTTTCAACGTCCCTTTGAATTAGCAACTCTCCGACTCCGGAATATGGTAGAAGTTTTGCGTAATTGGCAAACTTATGTACCTAATTCTGCCTACTTAACCCAGCGTGGTGGAACTTTTCTATTTGATAGCAAAGGCCAGTTACTTTACTCCCATCGCGACCCAGGAATTCTAGGCTTTGCTGCTAATATGAGTCAGCCTCTATCATTTTTATATTTGGGATAAAGACAATATTGTTAAACTATTTCTACAGGAATCTTAAGTATAAACTCTGTGCCTTGTCCCAAAGTCGAATTGACTTCTATTGTTCCACAGTGTTTGTCAACAATAATTTGGCGGACGATCGCTAATCCTAAGCCAGTTCCCTTACCTACACCCTTGGTCGTAAATAAATTATCAAACATCTTCTGCTTGGTTTGCTCAGTCATTCCTACCCCATTGTCTCGAATCCCAATTACTACCCACTGCTGACAAGTTGACAAATTGATGGAGACGTTGATGCGATTAGGCTGTGCTTGGATTTCTGAAAAGCTTTTACCCTGATTGGATTCATCGATTGCATCAATTGCATTGGCTAGCAAATTCATGAAAACCTGGTTGAGTTGTCCTGGGAAACATCGGACTGGCGCTATCTGTTGATAGTTCGTGGTGATTTTAATACCTGGACGATGCTCATTTACCTTCAGACGATGTTTCAAAATCAGTAATGTACTGTCAAGACCTTCATGAAGATGAAACGGGACTCTAGACTCTGCATCGGCTCTAGAAAAGGTTCTGAGGCTAGTACTAATACTCGCGATGCGGTTGATTCCTTCGCCCATAGAACAGAAGAGCTTGGGTAAGTCTTCCCGCAGATACTCTAGATCAATAGCTTCAATTATCTCCTCAATCTCCTTTCCTGGGTTAGGCAAGATTTTCTGATATAAATCGATTAACTCAAATAAATCTCTTATATATTCCTGTGCGGGTTGCAAGTTACCCATGAGGAAACCAACGGGATTATTAATTTCATGAGCAACTCCCGCCACCAGGTTACCCAGGGCTGACATTTTTTCTCGCTGGATGAGTTGTAGTTGGGATTGCTGCAATTGATCCAACGCCGATTTCAGCTCTAATGTCTGAAGTTCAAGTGTTTGATTTAATTCTTGCAGAGCGATATCTGCTTGCTTGCGCTGTGTGATATCTTGATAGGTTCCCAAAATACCAATAACTTTACCGTCAGGGTTATGGAGTGGTACTTTATTAGTCTCCAACCATGTTTGTTTACCTTCACTATTGAGTTGAGATTCAATGATTCCCAATTCAGCTTTATCTGATAGCATGACCCGACGATCACATTCTCGGTAAAACTCCGTTTCTTCCTTTTTCCAGGGCATTTCAAAATCTGTTTTACCTACAATATTTTGAGGAGAACCAACACCTGCATCTTCTGCAAAGTTCTGGTTACATCCGAGATAAACCGAGTTTCGATCTTTCCAAAAAATTGCTTCAGGTAGGGTATCCATGACTAACTGCAATAGTTGCTGAGAGGCTTTTAGTTCAGCTTCTACTCGTTCACGGTCAATGCTTTCCTGCTTGTGGGCTTGCTTGAGTGCTTGAATTTCTATTTGAGATTGAGTTAGGGCTTGCTCTAAGTCAGCGATTGTCTTATGCAAAGAACACATCGGTTCATCTAACTGAGTCATTGTCATACCTCCCAGCAAATTTTAATAGGTTCTACAGTCAGAATTCCCAGATGGGCTATCGGGCTAACGGTTGCATTGAGCGATAGTATAAAATTTTATACTTAGATGAAGATAAAGTTCGTGATTGGGCGATCGCGCACTCAAGTAACTCAGTCATCGCTACCCCAGGGCGATCGCATCTTAATTATTAATAAGAACTAGGAAAGATTTCAAACAGATTTTACAACTCACCTCGATAGGGTATATTTGGCTTTATTCGCCTAGGCTCGTTGCTTTAGCTGTGAAAATAAATTGAATAATGTAATTTCTATAAGCCCCCACACTTAATATATATAAATATATAAACCCTAATAGACAACTTATTAATTCATGCGCTCTCGGCAAAGTATCCCAGAAATGTTTGCTATGTTCCTGCAATTTGAGGCGGAACGCTTCAACGGTTGGGTATATGATGCCAAACTGCGCCGCAGCATCCAGAATCTATTAGTAAAAATCTCAGAAAACCACACAAACGAAATTTTTTGGGCGATTTACTGGCACAAGGCTTGGCAAAATCAGCCAAATTCATTGGCGCTGGGACATTTGTCTGCTTACTTGCAAGAAAGTTGTTATTGGGCTGTTAAAAAAACAATTCCGCAATTTGCTAGCGTACACAGCAATTTAGCTGATTATTTTCAAATAGCGATCGCCCAAGTACCAAAAATCCTCAAAGCCTGCGATCCTAATCAAAAAGCTAGTCTCAAAAGTTATAGTCATGTCGCTTTTGCAAATATTATCCGCGATGTTTTGCGTCAGCAACAAGAAATTGATTATGCTAACGATTGGGCTTTACTGCTGAAACTTAGCCGCAAGCGACTTCAAGAAGCTTTGCAAAATGCTGGGCTAAACAATGAGACGATCGCGCGTTACTTGTTGGCTTGGAAATGTTTTAGCGATGGTTATATTCTGGGCAAATCTCCTAATGTACGCAAGTTACAACAGCCTAATCAGGAAACTTGGGAAATTATCGCCCAATTTTATAACCGCGATCGCTTAACCCAACTTAACCCCCCTCCCCCAGAATCGCCGCCGCAAAGTTTAGAAAAGTGGTTGCTTTTATGCGCTAAGTATGCGAGAGCTTATTTATATCCCGCTGTTTCTTCCCTCAACGCGCCGAAAGCAGGTAATGCAGAGAGTGAATTACAAGATGATTTACCAGATAATAGCGGACATGATTCTTTATTAGAAAGTCTCATCGCTGGTGAAGAAGCCGAAACCCAGAAAAATCAACATCAGGAAATCCATGATTTGTTAATGAAAACTTGGGAAAACTTGCCAGAGCGATCGCAACAATTATTGCAACTATATTATCAGCAGGGATTGACTCAACAACAAATTGCTAAAAACCTGGAAATACAACAATACCAGGTTTCACGCCAATTAACCAAGGCGAGAGAATCCTTACTATTGGCGATTACCAAATGGAGTCAACAGACTTTGCATATTTCTGTGACTTCCAACGTGGTTAAACATATTAGTGCTGTATTAGAGGAGTGGTTACAGCATTACTTCGGTAATTTGCCCAATCACTCCTCAAAGGAGTAATCGCGATGTCATCATTTTGTGTTCCGCCAACTCAACTATGGTTAGAAGTTTCCCCAGAAATCCAAACCCAAGCTTGGCAACAAAGTCAATCTTATATTAGTGCTGATGGGCGTTGGAATGCCTTTCTCAATCAAGTTTGTGTGAGTACGTTTTTACCTTGGTTACAAGCCGAGTACGCCCCAGAAGCGACAATTGAGAACCAACCGGGAAATTGGGAATACGTCAATGGCGCGGCTATAAGTTTAGATACAAAACGCCTGATTTTGATTCCCGATAAAAATTTAGAAACACAAGAATTTCACGTTCCCCAGGAATGGATAGATATTCCCCAATGGGCTGGAGATTATTATTTAGCAGTACAAGTTAATCCTGATGGCGAGTGGTTGAGAGTTTGGGGTTATACCACCCACGAACAATTGAAAAATCAAGGTACTTACGATCCGCAGGCACGGATTTACTCTATAGATAGTCAGCAAATGGTGGAAGATTTGAGCGTGTTGTGGGTAGTGCGTCAACTTTATCCCGAAGAACAAACCCAAACAGCCATTACGCCTTTACCTACTTTATCAGCTACCCAAACAGAAAACCTTTGGCAAAGATTACAAAATCCGACAATTACCCATCCTCGCCGAGAATTACCCTTTGAAATTTGGGGAGCATTATTAACAAGTCAAAAACCAGCGCCTGTCAATTTGCGTCAGTGGTTACAAAATATTATTAGTGAAAGTTGGCAGACAATCGAAACAGTTCTTGGTACACAGCCAGATTTAGCCTTCAGCTTTCGCCAAATCAGCGACACAAATGAACAGCTAATTCAACGAATCAAGGTAATTGAATTACCCAATAATCATTTACCTGTGTTCCTGATGTTGAGTTTAGCCGCAGAAACAGACGGTAGAGTAGGCATCCGCATTCAATTATTCCCTAGCGATCACAACTTTTACCTCCCTAGAAATATTAAACTGGCATTAATTGCTACCTCAGGTGAAGTTGTACAATCAGTAGCAGCGCGAGAAGCAGATAACTCAATTCAACTTAAACGCTTTCGCTGTCCTGAAAACACACACTTTACCATTCAAGTAACTTTAGATGATTTTACTTTTACAGAAGAGTGTGTTGGTTAGGAATTGGGCATTGGGCATTGGGTATTGGGCATTGGGTATTGGGTATTGGGTATTGAGAATTATTTATTTTTCCGCGTCACCACGTCTTTCCCAGTCTTATTTTCCCCCTGCTCCCTGCTCCCTGCCCCCTGCCCCCCAGCCCCCTGTTCCCAGCCCCCTACTCCCAGCCCCCAACCATGAGTACACAGATCGTCCTAAACTTAGGAAAAGGAAACTTACAACAAGGATTTCCTACGGTCATAGCTCAACTTTGGCTAACAAATGCGCCTCATCCCATGCAATTTACTGGGGGATTACCAGCAGCACCACAATTAGAGTATCTTTATCAACGTTGGCAACAAATGTATACAGCATTGTATGCCAATATTGGCTGGCGAAATTTGGCGGATTTTGAAATTGATGAGGAAGATGTTACCCATATTTCCCAAACAGAATTTGACAATCTCTGCGAAGAATTACAACAAAGTCTCAACACATGGTTAAATAGTCCGCTATTTCTCAATATTGACCGCAAACTGCGTACTCAACTCTCACCTACAGCAGAAATTCGCTGTATTATCACTGCTGAATCTCCCCAAGTTTTACGGCTTCCTTGGTGTCTGTGGCATTTTTTTGATGATTACAATCAAGCAGAAATCGCCCTTAGTCCGCCAGAATATGCCCGTTCTGTGAAAACAATTGCCAAAAAAACACCAGGTAAGGTGAGAATTTTAGCTATTTTAGGTAATAGCGAACATATTGATATTGAAAAAGATAAAACTTTACTTCAGCAGTTACCCCATAGTGAAATTAAGTTTTTAATTGAACCTAATCTTTCCCAAATTACAGCAGAATTATGGGAATCGGGCTGGGATATTTTATTTTTTGCTGGGCATAGTTCTAGTCAAGGTAAAGGGCAAATAATGCTGAATGCTGAAGAAACCTTGACCATTGACCAATTAAAATATGGATTACAAAAAGCGATCGCACAAGGTTTACAGTTAGCAATTTTTAACTCCTGTGATGGTTTGCAATTAGCACAAGATTTAGCAGACTTGCATTTACCGCAGGTAATTGTCATGCGCGAACCCGTACCGGATAAGGTAGCACAGGAATTTTTAAAACATTTCCTGGCGCTGTTTTCACGAGGGAACAGTTTATATACAGCAGTCAGGGAAGCAAGACAAAGATTACAATCCCTCGAAAATAACTTTCCCTGTGCGACTTGGTTACCGATTATTTGTCAAAATCCTGCGGAAATTTCCCCCAGTTGGCAAGATTTATCGGGACAAAAACTAAATTTACAGCTACCAAGCCCTAATTTAGGAAAGTTACCCCTAGTTTTTGGCAGTAGCTTAATTATTACTTTGATTATCAGCTTAATTCGCGGATTGGGGTTACTGCAACCATTAGAGTTAGCTGTATTTGACTTGTTGATGCGCTGGCGATCGCCAGAACCACCAGATTCTAGAATACTAGTAGTAACTATTACCGACCAAGATATTCAAGCCCAAGGCAAAGAACCCCGGCAAGGTTCCTTATCTGACAAGCATCTCAACTTATTGCTGACAAAATTAGAGCAATATCAGCCAGCAGCGATTGGTTTAGATATATACAGAGATTTTCCCGTAAGTGCCAACCAACCAGAACTAGCCAAACGAATGCAAAAAAGCGATCGCCTGATTGCCATTTGCAAACGCGCCGATCCACAATACGATCCTACAGGAGTTGCACCGCCACCAGAAATCCCCGAACCCAGACTAGGTTTTAGCGATTTTATCGAAGATGACGACAGCGTACTGCGCCGTCATTTAATGGCGATGACTCCTAACCCAATTTCCTCAACTTGTACCACCGCTTATGCATTCAGCACCCGTTTAGCTTTTCTTTATTTGCAACAGCGAGGAATTAAAGCCCAATTTACCCCCGATTGGGATTTACAACTAGGAAATAAAACCTTTCGCCAGCTAAAAAAAGCTAAAGGCGGCTATCAATCAATAGATACCCAAGGTAGTCAAATTTTACTAAATTATCGGTTTTCGCCATCAGTACAGGCGATTGCTACCCAAGTTACTCTTAGCCAAATTCTCACAGGACAAGTTAACCTCAACGCCATCAAAGACCGAATTGTTCTTATTGGTGTCACGAGTAATAGTAGTAGCGATTACTGGACTACACCTTATGGCAACAAACCTTCACAAACCATACCAGGAATTACCATTCAAGCCCAGATGGTGAGTCAAATTATCAGCGCCGCTTTAGATAATCGACCCCTGTTATGGGTTTGGACACAATGGGGAGAAATTTGCTGGATATGGAGTTGGTCATTGACAGGTGGTTTACTAGCTTGGTTTATTTATCAAAGACTGTATCTCAGTATTACTGTATCTGTAGGAATATTAATATTATCTGGGGTTTGTTATCTGCTAATTATCCAAGGTGGCTGGATACCTTTAGTACCATCTGCGATCGCACTCGTAATTACTAGCATTCAAGTCGCCTACATCAGCAAAAAATTACCGAAATAATTCCGTAGGGTGTGTTGTCGCGCAGCGCAACGCACCGCCAACCGCCAGTAGGGGCGGGTTTATTGAGAATTATCGTTGATTCAGTGAGGATATTTGTGAACCCGCCCGTACAACCGCCAACAGTCAACCGCCAACAGTCAACAATCAACAATCAACAATCAGCAAAAAATTACCGAAATTGTAGACTTAGGAATTGTATAAAAACTTCAGTACAAAAAGTTAAATACAAAATCCTCAACTAATTATCAGTAATTTCTGTGATGAAAAACCTACGTTACTTGCAAACCGCCACCCTCATCTCTGCAATAACCTTAAGCATATTTAACTTTCCTGGAAATTGGCAACCTGGACAAGCTCAAACCTTAAAATCTACTAGTAAACTCCAGTATGTTGCACCAGTAAACCAAGAACAGCCAGGAGAACCCAGAGGACGACGCAGAGGTGGTGGTAGTAGAGGTAACTGTAAGCAGTATGAAACTCTCACAGCATTAGTACCGATAACAAATACAGGAAGCAAAAATTCCGTTTGGGGACAATCCGCAGAACAAAACCCCACATTTTGGTTTGCTGTACCCGATCGCTTAAATTCTCAAGTTCCGATAGAATTTGTGATCCAAGACGAAGCAGATAATTATGTTTATCAAACAAAATTAAATCCCCCAGAAACACCAGCCGGCATAATTAGCATCGCTGTACAGCCGCAAACACCCTTAGTAGCTGGTAAATCCTATCGTTGGACTTTTTCGATTTATTGCGATCCAGAAAAACCCTCTTCATCTGTTTATGTTCGCGGTTCAATGACACAAGTTGCGCTTAACTCCACAATCCAAAAGCAACTGAAAAGCGCTAAAACACCCTTAGAACGTGCAACAATTTTTGCTAAAAATGGCATTTGGTATAATGCCTTAACAACCTTAGGCGAAGAAATTCAAAAGAATAAACAAAAAAATTCGGAAATTACATCAGCTTGGAATGAGTTACTTAAACAAGCTAATTTAGAAAACTCAACTTCTGCGCCGATTGTTCCTTGCTGTACGCCTAAGAATTGACTATTAAAATTTTTAAATTTAAGCGATCGCTTGGTTGTTAATCAGTCGCTACAATTAGGGACTTCCAAATAAAAAACGTCCCCATCATTAACTTACCAAGCTCGTAACTCGTAGGGGCGGGTTAAGCGAGATAGTCGTGAATTATTGGAGCATATCTGTGAACCCGCCCCTACTAAAGTAAACTGGGGATAAATGATAATTTTTAGTTAGCTTTAGCTTACTTTTCCTCTTAGACTCAGAATTCATTCTGAGGCGGGCTATGGGTTTCGCGTTAAGTTGACACCAATGGCGGTCACCCCGCCCCTACAATTTGCGATAATTTATTTTTTGGCGTTCTCCAAAAGATTTAATCTAAGTTTTCATCCCCTTTCGGGGTAATGCGATCGTAAAGTCTACATTGCAGCCTTTGCCACCAACCATACATCGTTTCCATCCCCTTTCGGGGCGATGTGATTGTAAAGCGATGTGGAAAATCATCTCAACAGCAAGAATTACAAGTTTCCATCCCCTTTCGGGGCGATGTGATTGTAAAGCAAAATCCTGCAACAACAAAAGCTCCATGTAGCACAGCGTTTCCATCCCCTTTCGGGGCGATGTGATTGTAAAGTTGGGAATTCGCTTGTTCTGTTCCATCCAGGGCAGACAACGTTTCCATCCCCTTTCGGGGCGATGTGATTGTAAAGGGAAAATGGTACACACGTTCCTATGTATTCGACCAAGTGTTTCCATCCCCTTTCGGGGCGATGTGATTGTAAAGTCTCTTTATGTAAAAAAAACAGCGGCTGACAGCACTTTAGTTTCCATCCCCTTTCGGGGCGATGTGATTGTAAAGGCGAAGTGATTGAGCAAATCCGTTCCGTTTCCCCTCGTTTCCATCCCCTTTCGGGGCGATGTGATTGTAAAGGGGAATGCAAGATGCCGCGCTTACATTGGAGATACTGGGTTTCCATCCCCTTTCGGGGCGATGTGATTGTAAAGCATCTCAAGCAGTCGACTTCACTACCGATTAATTTCGTTTCCATCCCCTTTCGGGGCGATGTGATTGTAAAGGGACGTGGTCAGCGCTCAAACGAGCAACAGCAACGAAAGTTTCCATCCCCTTTCGGGGCGATGTGATTGTAAAGACGCGCACCCATCGTCGTATTGCTATACGACATTGGTTTCCATCCCCTTTCGGGGCGATGTGATTGTAAAGTGTGCGGAGCCGACCTGAATCCAGACGACTTAGTTTCCATCCCCTTTCGGGGCGATGTGATTGTAAAGTTTTTTCCGACTCACCTACACCGGGTTCGGCCCCAATCCGGTTTCCATCCCCTTTCGGGGCGATGTGATTGTAAAGTTGATGGTAATACTTCTGTTGAAGCAGTTGTGGTTTCTGTTTCCATCCCCTTTCGGGGCGATGTGATTGTAAAGTTTTATTTTTTTCAGAATATCAAATCAGAGGAAAAAAAGTTTCCATCCCCTTTCGGGGCGATGTGATTGTAAAGACTGCAACGGAATGTTTAACTAGGAGAGATAGCGTTTCCATCCCCTTTCGGGGCGATGTGATTGTAAAGTCAATCCTGATATTAGAGTTAACCCAACAACCACTTCAAGTTTGTTTCCATCCCCTTTCGGGGCGATGTGATTGTAAAGGTTACAAATATAACAATTTTGGCAACTTGGAGGGTTTCCATCCCCTTTCGGGGCGATGTGATTGTAAAGGTAATGGCGGAGTGGAAGATCGTTGATAAACACGATGATCGTTTCCATCCCCTTTCGGGGCGATGTGATTGTAAAGATTTGTACAACCAAGACAGTCGGAAGGTACTGGATCGTTTCCATCCCCTTTCGGGGCGATGTGATTGTAAAGCTCCAGCAATAGAGAGATACATGTTGCATTCAAAATGGTTTCCATCCCCTTTCGGGGCGATGTGATTGTAAAGGCAAGCAGCTGAAAGTGGAAACTCCAAAGCCGACCAATTTGTTTCCATCCCCTTTCGGGGCGATGTGATTGTAAAGCTTTTACTAGCGCTTCCAAATCCTCTTCAGGAGTTGGTTTCCATCCCCTTTCGGGGCGATGTGATTGTAAAGTTCTTTGAAAAACACTGCTGCTGTGATGGCAATCGGTATCGTTTCCATCCCCTTTCGGGGCGATGTGATTGTAAAGTTTTTTTTTTTTTTTCCATGAGGAGGTTTCTCTGGAAGTGCATTAGGTTTCCATCCCCTTTCGGGGCGATGTGATTGTAAAGATGGCTAACGTTAACTTGGTTGCTGTTGCTCGTCTTTCGTTTCCATCCCCTTTCGGGGCGATGTGATTGTAAAGGAGATCAGAACGCTATCCAAGGCGGTTTTTCCCATAGTTTCCATCCCCTTTCGGGGCGATGTGATTGTAAAGACAATAGAAACCGGCGGGGCAACCTGCCGCTGTGAAAGCGTTTCCATCCCCTTTCGGGGCGATGTGATTGTAAAGAAGAGCAGATACACCCACGATGAAAGGGAACTGATTCGTTTCCATCCCCTTTCGGGGCGATGTGATTGTAAAGAGTTCACTTCTGAAAGCCTTACTAGGAGCGGGTTTTAGACCCCCTAATCGACACCACTTTTTATAGTGTCAATAACTCCTAGAAAATCTCAATAAGCGATAAATTTTACAGCCTGGAAACCTTGCTGTGTAAGCAATCGACACCAGTCAACGAAGTTATGAGGTTTTCAAGGTTCGGGCGAGTGGTGTCGATAAGCGACTCACGCTATTTCTAAATATAGCTTTCCAGTCTTTTTTTAGTCAAATTTATTACACATTTGTTACAAATAACTAGGTAAATTTGAGCGCTGTCTACGATGGTCACTGAGCTTGCCGAAGTGCGGGCTACGTCTACGCATTTTTTGAGTCAGTTGGAAGTGCGATCGCCTGCTGTTATGAGATGGGTGAACAAAGTGCGATCGCTATTCTGTAGCTTACCGTAAGTGGCTTAAGCAACAGGGTGTTAATAGGGGATGCGATCGCGCAATTTTGAGTGAACAAGCAAAAATTGCGATCGTTGGTTAACAAAACAAACACTTTCATTAAGAAGGAGAACACTTTCATTGAGAAGGAGAACACTTTCATTGAGAAGGGGAACACTTTCATTGAGAAGGGGAACACTTTCATTAAGAAGGGGAACACTTTCATTAAGAAGGGGAACACTTTCATTAAGAAGGGGAACACTTTCATTGAGAAGGGGAACACTTTCATTGAGAAGGGGAACACTTTCATTGAGAAAGGGAACACTTTCATTGAGAAGGAGAACACTTTCATTGAGAAAGGGAACACTTTCATTGAGAAGGAGAACACTTTCATTAAGAAGGGGAACACTTTCATTGAGAAGGGGAACTCCAAAAAATAAATCATTCCCATTTCTGGACTCAACACAACTTTTCTCTCTCCTGCTCCCTACCCCCTGCCCTTTTTTTAGTCACAAGTCCCTAAATGCGTCGGTGCATTGCGCTGCGCGACAACACACCCTACATTTTTGAATTTTCTAGTATAAATACTGAATTTAAAATAGTAAAATTTTGCGGTAATTACTGAGTAAATAATAATTTTATTTTAGAAAAAACGGCTTATTTTGGCTATTTTTACTGAACCAATTCTTTATATTGTTGAGAGACGCTATAAGAATAAATGTAAGTTCAAGGTATGTATTAATGCCACGCCTAAAACGAAGTTCTTCCGTGCTGACAAAAACCGAACTCCAGACAATCGGGTTTCAATCGATTGATCCAAGGCTAGATTTTGGTGATTCTATCAGTTTAAAGTATTTGAATGAGTTAACTGAACAACTAAGGGAAGAACTCAATGAATATAATAAGATGTTAAACGCCCTTGACACAGCAAAAGAAAAAATAGAAGTTCTGGAAAAGAACATTCGCCAAACTTCAGAACGCTTAATTAGTGGTGTGGCGACGAAGTATGGCAAAGACAGCCGAGAATATGAAATGATCGGTATGGTAAAAACAAGCGATCGCGTTCGTAAAGCCACTATTACGCGGTTAAAATCAAGCGCAGATGCGAAAGCCGCTGCTACAGAGACGGTGTAACAGGCGACTCCTTGCTAAAATAGGTGATGTCTGCAAGTAATACAATTTCACGTTAATCATAATACAAATACGTTGGTAGGGGCATGGCATTGCCCATACTTGTCAACTTAACGTGAAACCCTCTTGGTTGCAAGGTTTTGCCCTCACCCCCAGCCCCTCTCCCTGAAGGAGAGGGGAGCAAGAGATTTAGTTCCCCTTCTCCTGGGGGAGAAGGGGTTAGGGGATGAGGGCGAGGGTTTTTGTACAACACTCGCCGTATATAGCTTTTAGTAGTATTAACATCCAAATGCGAACATCTACCATCTCGCCTAGAAAAAACCGTTCGTTTTCTGGGATAGTCGCACCAAATTCCCAACTGTTGGCTAAAAGCAACAACACCCAGAGATTAAAAATAATTTCTGAGTGTATTTAGGAAGATTAAATTATAAATTTGTGAAACTAATTTTTATGGAGTTTTAAATAAACAGGATATCTTTATCAACCGCAAAATCAGCAGGTTTATTTTCAAGAGTAGCGAATTGAATTCCTGAGTAGAACAATCCGCCACTAGTTTTATCGTAGCTAAAAGTGTTGAAGTCAATCGGACTAGATCCAAAGTTTATATTTATATTATTAAATCCACCTCTAAAAATCTGAATCTTGTCACCTTCCATCCGATTGAAGTCTTTGATAATGTCGCCGCCTTCAAACATCGAGTTGAAGATAAATGTATCAGCACCACTGCCACCTATAAGTGTGTCATTGCCAAAGCCACCTACTAAACTATCATCACCATCATTACCGTTAAGGAGATCATCGCCATTGATACCCCACAGCTGATCGTTATATTGTGTACCTGTAATTTCAAACCGCTCAATATCTCTGTAATTGAGTAAAACACTGCCATCGCGGCGACTAAAGATGCTGTTGTATCCCAAATAGCCGACATGAATACCAGCACCATTTTTCAAGGAGCTGTAGTCTGCTTTGAGAGTGTCATTACCTGCACCACCATCCACAGAACCATTAGTATTAATTAAAGTATCATTACCTCCTTGACCAAAGAGGTAGTAATTACCATCTCCACCAATTAGGGTGTCATCACCTTCCGTTCCAAATATGGGCACAGGAAGTACATAGTTAATCGGTGCAGTAAAAATATCAAAATTAATCAAGGTATCGTTACTAACTTCACCAATGACAGGTGCAGTGAAAATATCAAAATTAATCAAGATATCGTTACTAAATTCACCAATAATAGGTGTATTGATAATATCAAAATTAATCAAGTAATCGTTACCTTCAAAATCAGTGGACATTTTAATTTCTCCGAAAATTTTTCTAAATTTTTGCCTGTAAGGGAGTTTGGCATGAGCTTTAGGGAACTCCAAAAAATAAATTATTCCGTTAAACGTTGACTGTTGACAGTTAACGGTTCACAGTTAACAGTCAACCGTCAACAGTGAACAATAGCAATGGAATATTTTTTTACTTGGAAGTCCCTTAGAACTCCTTGATGAGTTACACGTTGAGGTTTTTGATTTTATGCAGTAGTTTAGAAAAATCTCACAGAAAAAATTTTGCAGGCTTGACTACAGCCAATTTCCCAGCAAAACGTAAGCAGCCCAATGCAGAGGATGGCGATAATCAGGATCTTTTAAGAGTGAAAGTTGCGCCAGCCTTAAGGCTTCTGCTTTTGTTACCTGCTTAGTCGCTAGCTCTTTATAAAATTGACCAACTAGACGCGCCCCGGATTCATCATCTAAACTCCAAAGAGAAGCTAAAGTACTGCGTGCACCTGCTTGAATTGCTACTCCAGCTAGTCCTAAAGCTGCTCTTTTGTCTCCCGCAGCAGTTTCGCAAGCACTCAGAACGAGTAATTCTATGGGTTCAGGGCTAATTTCATCTCTGCGGCGGAGCAAATCTTTCAATTCATTGACTTTGACTGGTTTATCCCAAGCCAGTACAAAAGTTTCCTCAGCATTAGAACTAAATTGACCGTGAGTCGCCAAATGTACGACAGAGAAGGGTAGGGAGTCAAGCTGTTTTTGTAAGGCTGTACTAGTAAATGTCTGATTCAGGAGAACTTCGCTAGGTACTTCCGATTCCACAGCTTTTAATTCGTCTGCAACATTGGGTAAGGAATTAAATCCGTGTCGTGCTTCTGTTAGTCCTGCAACTAAGGTTTTGAGTTTACTTTGTCTCAAAGGCTTAGGCCCCAACAATTCTAAGCCTGGTGTCAGCGCAATACTGTATTTTTCGATTAAATACTGTTTACCATCATATAAAGCCGCCATTGGCACATTCCGCAAAGCACCATCCAAAACAAAAACTAAGGTTTTCACCTGGCTTTGAGAAAGTTGTGTTTCCACAGGGCGAATTAACCAATCGTAAACTTTCGCGGCTAAATCTTTGCCTTCTGGTGTGGTGAAAGGTTTTTCTAAATTTTCTCGCAGTTGTTCGACAATATTGTCTACTTCAGTTTGAGATACTTTAGCAGCATAGTGGCGTAGTGGCTGCTGGGGTAAGCTGAGAATTACTTCTAGCTTGTCTTGCAGAATAATCGGATAAATCACGGCGGCGCTTGACTGTTGTATCTGCTCAATCGGGACTATCTGTCCTTGAAGACAAGCAGAGCGAAAGAAGTTATCGAGTTCAGCTAATTGTAATGATTCCATTACTTGGCGAGCTTGTTTTAGCTGTTCTTGAGTTGGTTCTAAGTCTACACCTGGATTTAACAATAATTCTACATATTCACGATACACAGGCTCTACAGCTTCCCGAAAAGAAAATTGGATGTCGCTGTTAATGGCGACTAAATCGCTGCGCAGAGATGTTAATGTGGTGAAGGCGACTTCATAGGCGGCTGTTGCTTTTTTGATTGCGCCTTGAGATTTTAAAATCCGTCCTAATTGCCATTGCCATTGATAGGCTACATCGGCAGCATTAATGGCTTGGGCTAGTTGTAAAGCTTGTGCGGTTAACTCTTGAGCATTTGACCATTGTTGGGTTTGTTCATACATTCCACCTAAATAACCTAAAGCGTAAGATTGGGCTTTTTGGTCATTTAAACTTTTGGCTTGTTGAATTGCTTTAGCCAGTAACCGAGCGGAGTCAGATTTGCCTTGATTTCCTAATTTGAGCAAGCTTTTAGCCAGGTTAATGCGAGCATAAATTGCCGAGCGACTGGGAGATAAATTAGCTAAATTAGGCTGGAGTTGTCGCCAGAGATTTTCCGCTTTTTGTGCTTCTCCAGTGGCTATTAATAAGTAAATTTGATTAATTTGCGCTTGAATCTGGGTAATGTTAGCAGGTGCGTTGATTGCTGCTTGTTCGTAATATTTTAAGGCAGAAGTGCGATCGCCTTGAGCATAAGCTGTGTTACCTAGACTTAGTAAAGTGGCACTGAGTTCTTGTTTTGACCCATTGGCTTTATTGATAATCTCTAAGTTACGCTGCAAAACCCTTTGAGAATCGTTGTTAGCACCTACTAATCTCAGAACATTACCTAGACTACGTAGCCCTGTAATTTGTAATTGTTGCTCTGGTTGCTGTAAGAGTGCTTGTTCTAATTCAGTTAGGGTTTTTCTAGCTTGCAAGTAAAGTCCCAAGGCTTGTTGAGCTTGAGCCTGATTGACTAGACTACCAATTTTACCTTGGATATTACCAGTAGCACTATAAATAGCTGTGGCTTGTTGCCAGGTGTTCAACGCTTCTTCTGCCTTACCTTGAGCTAATTGCAGACTTCCCAGAGTGTTGAGCGCTTGGGCTAGGGTGAGTTTTGCCGGCTGAGTTGTGGGCTGGGATTTTTGGATTAAGTCGAGGCTAGAGTTAATTGCTACCGTTGCCTCTTGCCATTTTCCCAACTGCTGATAGGCTAAGGACAGATAATTTAACACCATAGCCTGTGAGAATTGACTTCCTGACTGGCTTTTCTCTACTTTCAATGCCTGTTGCCAAATATCTACAGCTTCCGCAAATCTTTCTACTTGGTATAGTTCTTGACCTTGCTGAATCAGAGAAGAAGTTGCTGTCACTCTACCCCATCCCAGCATGAGAGTTAAACTTGCAGCTATGAGGGCACAAAGCAGAAAAGATATAATCCCAGTGAACGAAAACCTGGATACAGATAGATTTATCGTAGGGGCATGGCATTGCTTCCCTAGATGCGACCATTTTAATTTGGGTGTTTTGTTCGCCATCTTAAGATTTCCCCACAATCAGTTTTGTACAACTGGGCAATTAACAGATTTCAGGGAAGATCCATGAAGCATGGTGGTAGGTGCTTGAGCTACAAGCATGATGTTACCATTAGCAGCAATTACCAAACCTTGAGCTTCCACAATAGCTGTAGATGGTTGAAAAAGCGTTTGCTGTTCTGCTTGAGAGTTAGGCAATTTTTCATTCCGTAAAGCGTGGGGTTGTAAGTCTTGCCAAACAGCATCACTGTTGAGTAGTTCACTAGGATTTGATGGTAAACCACCCCGTCCAGTGACGATAAATTCACTTTGTTGATTAGCTGTTGCGCCTCCGGTATCTCTACAGCTTTGGGTAATTAACCGAGAAGCATCTACTAAATTTGTGGGCAAATTTACCAGTCCGTTGCTGGGATCTACATCAGGGGTATTAATTTCGACAACTCCGTTGATGCCTAATTGAGAACTGGCGTTAATATCACTCAAAGGAGTTAAAGTTTCCCGGGAATTCAATCCAAAGATACCTTGAGCGGTAATATTAATTCTGCCGCCTGCACCTTCAAAAGCATTGGCAATAATATCGCTATTCTCATCAGCGGCAGCAACAACAAAATTTGTATCAATATTAATATTGCCGCCATTACCATTGTTAGATGCTTGGGAATTAATTACACTTTGGTTTTGCATCAAAATAAAGTCGGATACTTGTAACTGAATATTGGCATTTTCGCCAGAAGAAGTGAATGCTTCAACTGTACCCCGATTTAAAAAAAGTTTATTAGCATTAACTTTCAGGTCGCCAGGATTACCAGACCCTAAACTGCTAACAGATATTCTCGCTCCATCTTCGATCAGTAATTGCCCTGTTTCGATCAACAAACTTCCAGCGTTACCCTTAGCAACCCGGTCAGAGCGAGCAGTCAAGGAAGTAGAATTTTGTCCATTAGGGGTCATACCAGATACTTTCACTGACTCCGAAGCCTTGATGACTATATTCCCACCTTGACCTGGGCTAAATGTGGCAGTTGATATCTGTGCGCCATCTTGCACAATCAACCGCTTAGTATTAACAGTGATGGTTCCACCATCTCCTGTAGCGTCTCGGCGTGATTGAGCAAACAAGCCACTGGCAAACTGGCTATCTAAAGTTGTACCAATAAGTTCTACTGATTCTGATGCATTCATAGTTAAGCTACCACCTTTACTGGCACCTGTAGCAGTAGCTGCGATGTATGCACCATCGCGGATAATCAGTCGGCTAGTGTTAATTATTACTGCGCTTCCGCCTCCAGAACCAGAGTTGGAGACATTTATTAAGCTATCTTCGTTGATTGGAGAACCTCCAATCAATTCCACCAAATTTGAGGCGTTAACAATTACATTTCCTGGCTTTTTAGAACCTCTGTTACGGTTAAAAATACCTGATTCTTCACTCACAGTGACTCGCTCACCCTGGATATGAACACTACCTATACTTTCTGTAACGATGTCAGAATTAGCACTGATTTCCGACCTACCAGACAATTGGATATCCTGAAAATTTTTGACGTTGTTGTAGCTCAACGTCAGCGGAATAGTATCAGCAGCAAACGACCAGTTTAATTGCACAAAAGCATTACTAGAGACAGATCCTAATTCTATCTGTCCGCCATCGGCTATCATTGTTCCTTTTTCTAGGAAAATAGCACCACCCACAAGCGCCAGAGTTTTTAAGGGCTGCACTTTTAGTCCGATAACATTACCCGTGCTATTTGTTGCTTGCGATTGGTTGATAATTTGACCTGGATTTTTTTCAAATTGTAAACCCAACGGTACATTCACGGTTAATAAGGGCGGCGCTTGGGGATTAATTGCACTAAACGCAAAGCCATTAGCAAATACCAGACTATCCGCTGTACTCGCAACAAATGAACCGCCCACATCTAACCGGGCATTTGCGCCAAAAACTATGCCATTGGGATTAATTAAAAATAAGTTGGCATTACCTAATACCCCCAGTGTTCCTACAATCTCCGACCGATTATTCCCTGTAACTCGTGTGAGGATATTTTCTACTCCTGCGGGGTTGGCGAAATATACTCTTTGCCCATCACCAATGTTAAATTCGCGAAAGCTGTGAAATAAATTATCTCCCCGGACTGCGCCCCCATTGATGATATCTGCTGTTGCTCCTTTAACTTCCAGCCCTGGGGTTAATACTGATGGTTCGCCACCCAAAGTAGTATCAGGCTGAATTTCTGCCAGGACAAGGGTTTCTCTACAAATAACCGAAATAAATGTAAACCAGGCTAATGCAAACACTAACACTTCGCTGAAGCATTTTCTGCTCTGCGGATATTTGATAGGTTGTAGCTTTGCATTACTTGCATTAAACCATTGGTTAACACATTTAAGCTGAAGTATTTGGCATTTCATGAAAATTATGATTTAGGAATTATTAAACAGTAATGCAACCCTAAAGTCAAATTTATCTTACTACCATCCTAGCTTTTGTAGCAATTGCTGAAATCTATATGACGCAGATATATGATCGCGGAAAGGCAGAGGGCAAAGGGAATTAGGGAACTCCAAAAAATAAATTATTCTGTTCAAGTCGTTGACGGTTGACGGTTGACTGTTAACTGTCAACAGTGAACAATAGTAATAGACTCATCCTAAAATTTGCAAACAAGTATTTGCAAGGGTTTTAGGTAAATAATTTTCTGACTGGTAAGTAGGGAATAGGGAACAGGAAATCAAAGTGTATTGAGTTTTTTCAAAAATTAAATAGGAATCCTATACTGGAATTTCTATAATAAACTCTGTACCTGCGCCCAAAACAGAATTACAAGTTAATTTACCGCTGTGGATTTCTTCGACAATTTGGCGAGCGATCGCTAATCCTAATCCGGTTCCTTTACCCACAGCTTTAGTTGTAAATAAATGCTCGAAAATTTTTTGTTGAATTTCTGTATTCATCCCTTTACCATTATCAGTAATCACAATTTTCACGATTTTATTTACTAATGAAGTTGTAATTGTGATGCAGTTAGGCTGGGCTTGAATTTCTTTAAAACTCTTACCAATATTTGCTTCTTCTAAAGCATCAATCGCATTGGCCAAAATATTCATGAATACTTGGTTTAATTGTCCAGGAAAACATTCAATTTGAGGTAAATCTCCATACTGAGTTATGACTTCAATTGCGGGGTGGTGTTCATTAGCTTTGAGACGATGTTTAAGAATGAGAATTGTGCTATCGATGCCTTGATGAATATTAAATGGCACTTTATAATCTTTATCAGCACGGGAAAAGGTGCGCAGACTAGTACTAATATTTTTCAATCTGTCGCACGCCATAACCATTGCATCTATTGTTTTGGGTAAATCTTCTAAAAGATAATCTAAGTCAATTTCTTCGGCGTGTTCTTGAATTTCATCGCTGGGATTTTCGATGATTTCCTGATAAAGTTTCAAGTGTTCCGTGATATCGGCAAAATTTGGTTTAGTCTGTTTGAGAGTAGCAGAAATAAAGCCCAAAGGATTATTCATTTCGTGAGCGATACCAGCAACTAAGTTACCCAATGCAGACATTTTTTCACTTTGAACAATTTGTAAATGGGCGTTTTGCAGTTCTGTTAGGGCTTGCTCTAAATCAAGTGATTTTTGTTGCAAGGCTAGTTCTGCTTTTTGACGTTGCGCAGCTTGCTGATAGGCATCGCTAATATCAATTAGTACCCCATCCCATACAATTGCACCATCGGCTTGTCGTTCTGGCCTAGCAGCAGAGCGTACCCATTTCACGGTTCCGGAAGGCAAAACAATCCGCCATTCATGCTCAAATGGTGTTAAATTTTGGGCAGATTCCATCGTTGCTTGGATAATATTTTGGTCATCATCAGGATGATGCATGGCACTGAGGCTATGTACACCAGCCATGACTAATTCTGGCTCTAATTCATACAAGTCAAAACAGCCAGAACTCACATAAGGTGTGGAAGTTGAACCGTCAGGAGCTAGACGGAATTGATACACCATCCCCGGAATATTATTTGCCAAATTTTGGAAGCGGGTTTCGCTAGCCTGCAATTTGGCGAGAGATTGTGATAACTGTTGGGTAGATTGTTGAGAATTTTGATAAAGTCGGGCATTTTCTAGAGAAATTGCCGCTTGAGTGCAAATTAAGTTCAGCAGTTCCACGCGATCGCTTGTAAAAGCTCCTGTTGCTAAGTTATTCTCTAGATACAAAATACCCAGCAATTTACCTTGATGTAAAATTGGGCTGCATAAGATACTTTTTGGCTGTTGACGCACGATATAGGGGTCATTTGCTAAACTCAAATCGGCACTGGCATCAAACAGCACAACAGTCTGCCGATTGTGCTTGACTTTGTATATTAGCTTTAGGGGAATATCTTGGCTATCCTCTACGGGAATACGCTGTAAAATCACTGGCTCCGTTCCCACAGTAACTAACCCTTTGATTAACAGGCGTTCGTCTCGCAGCATCATGAACGCACATTTATCAGCCCCCACATTTGCAATCACAATCGAAAGCAACAAGGAAAGCAGTTTTTCCAGTTCAATTTCGCCAGAAATAGCATGAGTAGCTTTGAGAATGGCAGCTAAGTCAAGAGAATTAGAGATACTGTGAGAAGAAGAACTAGCCAAGGCGAAGGTTTCCCTGGCCAAGAGGGTTTCTTTGATTGAGAGGTGAGGGCGGGTTGAGTGCAAAATAGCAGCCAAAAGTTGTGGGTAACGTCTTTCCAAGTCGGCAACTTTCGCTTTTGCACCCCAACGAGCATAGTTATAGTAGGCTTTGATCATATATTCTTCGCCAAGGCGTTGTTTATCCCATTGCAGATAAAACTTGGCTGCTAATTCATTGGCGAGGGCTTCTTCGTTAATAAATTGATGTTCTTGAGCCAGATTTATCGCTTGGTCATAACATTCGCTGGCGGCAAATTTTTCACCCAATACTCGATGACGTTCCGCTTCTACTAAATACCATTTATGCAAGTGGTTCATCGGTGCATATTGCGCCCACTGGTGCAGAATAGTTTGATGGTTGGTAGCAGCAGTTAGCAGTTCGGCTTGCTCTGGTTCTGGTTGGGTGGGGACAAGTCCGAGATAAGTTAAAGCAGCATAAAAATGGAAAATGGGCACAAAAATCGTGCCGGAAACTGCCATTAAACATGGTTGAGCTTGGGCGATATAGTCCCGTGCATCTGTATAATTAGCAAAATAGCAAGCAAGTAGCAGTTTATAGATATAAGCTTGCGCGATCGCAATAAAGTCATTATCCTGCTGGTGCTTAGTTAGCATCAGGGTTTCATTGTAGGTATTGCCAATCAAGTAATGTGGTTGGCTGATTGGTTCTATTAAATTCTCTGCGGCTTGTTTTCCCAGATTCAGATATACCTGAGCCGAATATTGTTTCACCTGAGCCAATGCCAAACTATAATCAGCCATGACTTGAACAAAACTATTCAGTTCTTCACCACCGAAAAATCTACCATCACTGTGACCACCCAGCGCAAAACCAGCATGTAAAAAATCTCCGGTTTCGATGCCAGTTTGGTAAGCTGTTAACAGAAGTCCAATTGTGGCATCTAATCGCTCTTGATAATGTTGAATAAAGCAGCCAAACAAAGAAAGGACACCGGATTTATTCTTTTGGATATGAAATTTTTCTAGTAAATTCAGCGCCAATTGACCAAAAGCATAGCCTGTGGCAGGATCTTCCAAGAATCCACACAATACCATACCGTGAATACCATATCCAGTTGTGGATGCTACAGTATTACCCGATTGCAGAGATAAACTCACCATCATCGAACTCAACCAGGGTAATAAACCTGGTATTCCTTGGATAATTGGTGAAAACAACATACCCAACAGTTCCATAGCTGCTTCTGTGGTAGGATCTGTCATTAATGGCAGATTTATCAAGTCTGCAATTTCTCTACCTGCAAGTTGGGTGGTCAGCTTTTGTAGCATTGTGCCAATCAAGCCTGGGTCTGGTTCTTTTGGCAGTTCCACCCCCAATTGTGCTAATGCGTTTCTACCAACAGCGATCGCTCCTAACACATTACTTTGTAAAACTTGCGCAGCAATTTGAATTTCATAAATTTTTACTTTATCTAAAATTGTGCGCGCTGATAGCAAGACTATTGTTGCTATCTGTTCCATACCTTCAAAGTCACTATTTAAATAACTCGCTTCAGCTGCTGCAATATTTAGATTAAGAGCCAATTCATACTGATGCAGCCAACAATTTTCTGGTAGTAGTTCCAGTCCAATTTGAAAATATGTTCTTGCTGCTGCATAGGCTGTAGAATTTTTCGCCTTAGTTCCTGCTTTTAAGTTGAGTTGAGCTAATGTTTCTTGTTCACAAGGTTCAACAATTAACTGAATACCTTTATTCAAATGCTCGATAATATCAAACAGTTTTTCCTCTTGTTGGATGGCGGATAGATTTTGCTGGAGTAATTGTCCAATTTGCAAATGAGTTGCTTGTTTTCGCTCTTTGGGAATCAGGGAATAGGCAGCTTGCTGTACCCTGTCATGTAAGAATTTATATTTTGCTAATTGTTTATTATGTGCTTCTTCCAGGGTCAATTGTTCCCATTCTTCGCATTCGTTTCCATGATAAAATTTATAAACTTCACTAATTGGTAAAATTAATCCTGCTTCCAGTGCTTTCCACAAATCGGCAGCAGTTTCTATTTCTGACTGCTGAGACACAATTGCCAAAGTTGCTAAATCAAAAGAGTTTCCAATACAAGCAGCTAATTGTAAAATATTTTGCGTTGATTGTGGCATTTTTTGTAATTGCCATGCCATAAAAGCTACAACATCATCTGTAAGCGCTAGCTGATTTACTTGGGTAATATCGCATTGCCAACAACCTAATACAAAATCAAATTGAATAAAATTCTCTTGATGTAATGACTTGAGAAACTGTGTAGTAAAAAACGGATTACCCTGAGTTTTTTGATAGATAGATACAGAAAGAGTCCATGCTAAATTTTCTGAGCATTTAAGTGTATCAGCCACCAACTGATTTACTTCTACTTGATTAAGTGGCGTTAAGGTAATAGTATTAATTATTAATTGGGTTTTTTGAATTTCCCACAAAGTCAACATTAATGGATGTGCTGGTTTGACTTCGTTATCGCGGTACGCCCCAATTAAGAAGAGATAACTTGTATCAGACATTAAAAGCTGAATCAAATTTAATGATGCTGAATCTGCCCATTGCAAATCATCTAAAACTATCACTAATGGATGTTCAACACTGGTAAATACTTGCGTGAATTTTTTAAATAATAAATTAAATCTATTTTGCGCTGCTGTACCTGATAATTCTATCGCCGGGGGTTGTGCGCCAATAATTATTTCCAATTCCGGAATAACTTCAATAATTACCCCGCCATTTTCTCCCACAGCTTCTAAAATTTTATGTTTCCATTGTTGAATTTGTGTATCGCTTTCAGTTAATATTTGACCGATTAAGTCGCGAAATGCTTGCACAAAAGCAGAAAAAGGAATATTCCGTTGAAATTGATCGTATTTACCTTTGATAAAATAACCGCGCTGTCTGACAATGGGTTTATGAACTTCATTGACAACTACTGTTTTACCAATTCCAGATGACCCAGCAACCAGCATCATTTCTGTAGCACCAAGGCTCACTCGCTCAAATGCTTGCAGTAGCGTTGATACTTCCGCTTCTCTGCCATAAAGTTTATCAGGGATAATGAAGCGATCGCATAAATCCCGTTGTCCAATTGCAAAATATTCAATCTTACCAGTTTCTGCAAGTTGAGATAAACATTTCTCTAAATCATATTTTAATCCCAAGGCACTTTGATATCTATCTTCAGCATTTTTTGCCATCAATTTCATCACAATATCAGCAATTACCTGGGGAATTTCTTTCCTTTTACCTTCTGGACTAGGCGGCATTTTTGCAATATGACAATGTACTAATTCCATTGCATCATTTGCGGGAAATGGTAATTCTCCTGTGAGTAATTCATAGAAAGTTACGCCCAAAGAATAAAAATCAGTCCGGTAATCAATCCCGCGATTCATCCTACCTGTCTGTTCTGGAGAAATGTAGGCAAGTGTTCCTTCTAAGACATTAGGATTAACTATTGCTGGCGTTTCTCGCGGTAATAAAGAGGCAATACTAAAATCAATTAATTTAACTTGTTTAGTTTTGGGATTAATTAATATATTGCTGGGTTTAATATCTTTATGAATAATGCGCTCGTGGTATAATATATCTAAAATTTTGCAAAGAGCGATCGCAATTTCTAAAAATTCCTGGAGAAAGTCTGTCTTACCCTGAGCTTTGCATTCTGGAAGAGAAATTCCACCAAAGTCTTCCATGATTAGAGCATAACCATTTTGGTATGCTTCGAGGCTATAAGTTTGAATAATTAGTGGTGAGTTGAGATTTTTCGCAATGTTGTACTGATTGCAAAAAGATAACAGTTCCCTAAAACTAGGATAAGGATTTTTCAGCAGTTTAATGACTACAGGTAATGAGTCAGTTTCTCGAATAGCCCGATAAACCAATGTTCTAGAGCCATTGTAGATTTCCTCGCTGATCTTATATCCGGGAATATTAAGCATATTGTCAAGCCCTAAGTATCGGGCTTAGTATTCCCATATACGCAATTTATTTCACTAAAATAGCAAAAATAGATTGACTTGCTGTGACTTTACCTATAACTTTGCCGCTAGTCCAAATTGAAAGGATCAGGGATGTCCAAAAAATAAATTATTCCAATGTCTGAATTCAAGACAACTGTTTCTCTCCCCTGCTCCCCTTCGGGTTCGCCAGTCCCCCAACCCTTACGGGAAGCCGCACTCTCCGAGAAGCCTCGCTCCGCTCGTCTACCGCGTCTATGTGACGGAGACCGCCAAGACGGGGGCTGGTCTCACCTGCACCCTCTCCCCCCAATCCCTCTCAAGGGTAGGTATTTTGTATTTGGCCATTTTTTGGCTATTTCAGCCGATGCTTAAATCCTGAAACGACCAAACCACGTTAAACAATTGAGAATTTTCTCAACTATTTTTGAGATTCTGAAAACCCTACCCTTGAAAGCTTTTCCCTTTCCCCCTTAACCGAACCGTATTGCTTTAACCCTTACCCTTGATATGTATTGCTGCTTCTATTGGTTTCTAGATTGTTTATAAGCAGACTGAACTATGTGTATCAATTCTTCAACATCAAATGGTTTATGTAAAAAATAGGAAATACCTAATGATGAGGCTAATTTCTCTAAGGTAAAATCTGAAGAAATTAGTACAACTGGTAATTTAATTCCATTTGATTGGAGATTTTGATAAACTTGACCGCCTGTTAGTATTGGCATTTGATAATCTAAAATTAGTAAGTCTGGTTTTTCCTGCAAAACTTTTTGTATTGCTTCTCTACCATCTTTTGCTGTACTGACTTCCCAGTCTCGTTCCTCTAGGATAATAGTCAGCATTAGGCGATAGGATTCTTCATCATCTGCAATCAGGACTCTAGGTTTTTTAGAGTTGTGAGATTTCATAAAATATTATCCATTTTGAGAATAGATAAAATCATGAGTGCGAGCGTCTGTTTCTAGCTATGCACTTGCCGCTTTGGCTTTTTGCGTATCAGAAGATAAACTCATTGTGTTAAGTATTTTAAAAAAAGAATAGAAACCAAATTAAAATTAGTAAATTGTTTTTTGAACTACTGATGTCATAGTTTTAGTTAAGCCTAAAAGACTATGAGTTTTTGTGAAATTTAGATTAGGCATTTCTTGCCAACAGTGGCGACAAAACCAATAAGTTTCATTGGCGCGGATATGACGTAGCATCTGATGGGAACAGCAAGGACAGTGTGACATAAAATTGTAGTTTTATTTAATAAATTGAATGACAGTAAACTAAATTTTGGTTAAATATTGGTGAGTAATTTGCTGGAAATAAAGCAAACTATGTTAAGCAAGGTAAGTGAGTGCAATTCTTACTCATTCACAAAGCTAAGTAGAATCACCAACGAAATAAATTTATAGACAAAAAATAAAAAACTGATGAAAAAAATGTGGTTGTAACAAATTGAAATAATAAATGATGAGAAATTTGATTTTTTAAATAAGTAGGCAAAATTTCCCAGCGTCAAAACGTTGGGAAATCACACCACACATTTATGTCAATTGACAACAAGTCAGCCAAGGAAAAAACAGGCAATTCTACAAATAAGAAATTGGTACATAATCCCAACCCAGGATTTTTGCAATTTGCACCGGAATTTGTAGAGGATTAAAGGGTTTAGATATGACACCTGCGATTTTATTCTGTTTCAAAAATTCTGGCTGTAACCATCGTAACGCACCACTCATTAGCACTATAGGAATTGCTTGATTTTCAGGCTTATTTCTAAATTCATTAAGATATTGAAAACAGTTAATAGAGTGCATTGATAAGTCTAAAACAATCGCATCAGGATGTTCAATTTCCGCTTTCTGGATTCCTTCTAAGACAGAATCAGCAACTACTACATTCCAACCAGCCAAATCTTTGAAGCACAGTTCCAAAATCTCTCGCACATATAGTTCATTGTCAATGAGCAAGATAGTTTTGGTGGACATACCTACCACCTCTAAAGTCTGCATTTAAGGATACTCCAGCCAACAAAATTGTCATCTTAAAGCCAATACCGTTCAGTTAGCGCCAAAAACCTGAAAATGCGTAGGTTGGGTTGAGGAACGAAACCCAACATTTCCGGGGGTTTGTTGGGTTTCACTTCGTTCAACCCAACCTACAATTTATCCTTAACTGAACCGTATTGATCTTAAAGTGATTTGATTAATCTACTAAGCCAGAGCGCAAAGCTAATACAGTAGCTTGAGTGCGATCGCAAACATTGAGCTTATTAAAAATGTTTCTAACGTGCGCTTTAACAGTTCCTATTGTTATATACAGTTTTTGAGAAATATTAAGATTGCTATTGCCATCAACAATCATTTTGAGAATACAAAGTTCGCGTTCAGTCAAAGGATGCTCTAGGATTTGCTGTCGCTGTTGCACATCAATAGCACGGATGTTCACAGTTTGGGGGTGCAAAACCGAAATGCCAAACCATTTCTCTGTAATTTTACTGTCAGCATAACTTGGGGGTGGGCATAAACTAACTTTTTTTGCTGCAAATGGTTCAATTTGACAAGTTTTCATATATTTTTATTGTGGTCTAAGGGATTTTGCTGACATCAGAAAGGTAAATTAGAAAAATAAAAAACTAATAAAAACCGAAATTTTGTTACAAACCTTAAAAATTGATTGCTCATCTTAGTTGTGAATCTACAGCCCTCACCAACTATGTTTAATTGCACTGCGCTCTTGGCTGATTTGTTCTTTCATGTTGCCTCCCAAAACACTATTACGCCGCCTGTAAGCTTATTTTGGTTATTTTTAAAAGAATTAGTACTACTAGCTATGGAAATCATGTTTCCATTTTTAGCCATTAACAAAATACCGTTATGAAAATAAAGGGTAGCTCTTTCTTGAATTGTGGAAATAATTGTATTTTCAAGATTTAGCAGAGTTTTTTGCTCGACAACTTTCAGAATTTCGGTAAAAATTTTGCCTTTGGCTTCGTGTAATTCCCATCCTGTCATTGTTTGTGCTTGTTGATTTATGTGATCAATCTGCAATTGGTAATCAAATACAATCACTCCATATTTGCTTGGGTGATGTCTAGTAAGAGATTTTTTTTGACTAATATTAGTTTCTTGTGCCTTGGATAAAATAATATTCATTCTTGTTTCTAAATAGAATGCACAGTAAACTTGTCTTGGCTAATTAGCTAAGACTGTGAATAAACAAGATAGTATTTATTTAAAAAAATAAATAAATGTCAGCAGTTAATAAACTTTCTGCACAAATCAAAAGTCCTCACCTTTGATTTGCGGTTTCAGATATTTTGCTGATACAAGAAAGGTAAAGGACAAAAATAAAAAACTTATGAAAACCTAAATTTTGTTACAAAACTTAACAATCAATTATTCATCCCAGCCGAAAATATCAGCTACATCTTGAGAAATAGTCAAAGGTTCAAAAGGTTTAATAATAACTCCAGCAATTCCCATGTGGGCAAACCGCAGGCGATCGCTTGTTTGAGATTTGGCTGTGAGAAAAATTACTGGTATGGTTTTAGTAGCGGAATTAGTCTGAAGTTGTTCATATACAGCAAAACCGTCCATTTCTGGCATAGACACATCCAGCAGAATCCCATCAATAGGGTGATTCTGGGCGATTTTGAGCGCTTCTTGCCCGGAGCTAGCCGTTAGTGTTGTCCATCCACCGATATCTGATAAACAAGCTTCGACTAGCTCAAGAATACATTCTTCGTCATCGACAATTAATAGTTGTTTAGTCATTGGTCAGTTGTTAGTTGTCATCTATAGCCTTTTTTAGTTGGATGCAATACAAAATTATATCGTCGCCTGTAGGGGCAGTGCCGTGCCCCTACGTGTCAACTTAAGCTAAAAGCTATATAGGGCAAGCATTGTACAAATACCTCGCGCCCTCATCCCCTAACCCCTTCTCCCTCAGGGAGAAGGGGAATTAAATCTCTTGCTCCCCTCTCCCTCAGAGAGCGGGGCTGGGGGTGAGGGCAAAACCTTGCCACCAAGCGGGTTTCACGTTAAGTTGACACCAATGGGCAGTGCCATGCCCTCTAGAATATCTTGATGTGCCGCGAACACTATATTAAATGGGTATCACAAAGATAAATAAGGTTCTTCAGTAGCTATTATGCCAAATTATTAGTTATAGCACTCATATAAACACAAAAAAAGCATCTTTATTTTGCCAAAAGCCTTATATGTATTGACATC
>NZ_JACJRE010000061.1 GCF_014697075.1 Tolypothrix sp. FACHB-123
ATTTAGCTACAAAACATCCCTTATTTACACTGTTTAACTTCAAAGCAGACGACAAGTGTATAGATTCTTCATGCATAGATGAGGGGGAGAAAAGGGGTTGCTCTCGGCAACCCCTTTTCTCCCCCTTAAAATGATTATCATTCTTGAGAAAACCTGTCTCTTGTTTTTCTTGGAATAATTTATTCTTTGGAAGTCCCTTATTCCAACCCTACCTGATTTGAATTCAGTGGGGTGTTTATTTCACCTAGGAGTTTTATTGAAGTATTGTTGCCTGGTTTTGCAGTTTTCATAAAACTTGATATTAGTCAGACGTAATTGAGATGTGGTTAAATTTCTTTGTCAGGTCTATGTTTTGGGCGTTACGGTTCCGGTTGAGTTCCGATTTACTTCCGGAACTCAGCTAACTATATGCATTCTGTTGCAACAAGACGGTTAAGGAAAATTTTCCACAAGCGTTAATAGTTTTGTGAAGTAGAGTTTAGGTACTCTTGTCTGTGGCGCATCATCATTTCAAGCACGATGGCACTGGCACTACTTATTACGTCTGTGATCGCTTGAATTAAAAGTTTAAGTTCGATTGGTTTAGCGATATGTTGCTGAAATCCTGCCGCCATTGCCTGCTGATAATTAATTTCTCCGGCATCAGCAGTAAGTGCGATCGCTGTCCAATTTGTAACCCTGCATAGACCATTGCACCTGTGGAAATACCACTGAGGATGCCTTCTATTTGGGCTAATTGTCGCCCTGTCTCGTAAACTTGAGTCTCACTGACTGTGACAATTTTATCGATTAAATCGACTCGCAAGACATCAGGAATAAACCCTGCCCCAATACTCTGTAAATTATGTTTGCCTGCAAGTTGACCACTTAGCACCTCACTATTAGCCGGTTCGACGGCAATTATTTGGATGTAGGGATTTTGCTATTTGAGATAGCTTCCAGCACCTGTGAGAGTGCCGCCTGTACCTACACCTGCTATTAACACGGCAATGTCACCATCAGTATCCTGCCCAATTTCTCGCCCAGTGGTGTCGTAATGGATTTTGGGATTGGCGGGATTGCTGAACTGATGGGGTGAGAAAGCAGCTATTTTTATTTTGCCAAACCTGCTGATATTGCCGTGAAAATGCTCAACTTGCAAAGCCAAAGCTGCGTTTTTTTCAAGTTAAGTCAAAAAAACCTTAACTTTTCTACATCGACACAGAAGGCTAGAAGCTCTATAAGTATGACAGTCAACTTTATGATGCAATGCATCAATTGAGAATTTTCAGGCAGAGGATTACCCGTGCAAAAGCTTACTTCATCCTATGAATATCAAGTTGGCGGTCGCCTCAGAGTTGATGCACCCAGCTATGTAGTACGAAAAGCTGACGAAGAACTCTACAATGCTTTAAAGGCAGGTGAGTTTTGTTACGTTCTCAATTGTCGGCAAATGGGTAAATCTAGCTTGCGAGTACAGGTGGCGAAACGTCTACAAGAGGATGGTATTGCTTGTACAACGGTTGACCTGTCAGGTATAGGAAACAGCAACATCACTGCTGACCAATGGTATGCAGACATCATCATGCGGCTGGTGCGAAGTTTTCGGCTTTCTACTGAAATTAATGTCCGCAATTGGTTAGGAGAAAGACAAGACCTGTCACCAGTTGGTCGCTTGGCTGAATTATTACAATCTGTTTTACCTGACTTGATTCAGCAGCAGATTGTGATTTTCTTTGATGAAATTGATAGTACTATCAGCTTACCATTTAATACAGATGATTTTTTTGCTTTGATTCGTTCTTGCCACGAACATAAACGCTTTACTTTTGCACTCTTAGGAGTAGCTACACCGTCAGATTTGATTAGCGATAAAACTCGCACACCTTTTAATATTGGACGCGCAATTGAGTTAAATGGGTTCAATATTGCAGAAGTTCAAGCATTAGAAATAGGGTTAGCGCATAAAGTAGAAAATCCCCAAGCAGCACTGAAGGAAATACTTGCTTGGACAGGAGGTCAACCATTTTTAACTCAGAAACTCTGTCAATTATTAGCACAGCATTGGCATGGGGGAACAGGAGAACAGGGAACCCTTTCTGCAATAGAATCGCCTTTCCTCAAGAAACTGATGCAGGAGATATTGACCCCAAGTGAGGCGATCGCTGACCAAGTTTCTGCTATAGTGCGATCGCATATTATAGACAATTGGGCTTCCCTGGATGAACCACCTCATTTAAGAACAATCCGCGACAGATTACTGTGCAACGAACAACGCGCCAGCAGACTATTAGGGCTATATCTACAAATATTACAAAATGGTGGTGTACCTGCTGATGATTCCCCAGAAAAAATTGAATTACTGCTATCGGGATTAGTTGTTAAAAAACAAGGTAGCTTACAAGTTTACAACCGCATCTATCAAGAAGTTTTTCATATTGAGTGGGTAGAAAAGCAATTAAAGAAATTGCGCCCCTACGCCGATTTAATTAATGCTTGGGTGAAATCAAATTATCAGGATGAAACCAACCTACTACGAGGACAAGCCCTCAAAGATGCTCAAGCTTGGGCGAAAGGCAAAAGTTTGAGTAACATGGATTATCGCTTTTTAGCCGCTAGCGAGGAACTAGAAAAACGCCAAGTACAAAGTGCGCTGATAGCATCTCAACAAGCAAATCAAATCCTCCTCAACGCCGAACAGCAAGCGAAACAAACGATTCGCCGGGGAATGATGGGGTTATCGGTGCTGTCTGTTGTCGCTGTGACTCTCTTGGGAATTTCAGGTTTACTTACATGGCAAACTGCACAACAAAAGCGACAAGTAAGCTTGGGTGAGATTAAAGCCTTAACTCTCTCATCAGAAACAGCTTTTGAGTCTCATAATACCTTTGATGCTTTACTCGAAAGTCTGAAAGCTGGTATCAAGTTAAACCAGATGGGATGGGAAAATGCAGATACAGATTTAAAGGTGCAAGTAGAAAAGACTTTACGCCAGTCTCTCTACTGGGTACGGGAACGTAACCGTTTAGTAGGACATGGGGATGTAGTTACACGAGTGAAATTTAGCCCCGATGGGCAAAAGTTAGCTAGTGCCAGCTGGGACAAAACCGTAAAAATTTGGCAGCGTGATGGTAAATTATTGCACACTCTGCGTGGTCATACAGATGCAGTATGGAGTGTGAATTTTAGTCCCGACGGTAAAATGTTAGTTAGTGCCAGTCGAGATAAAACCGTGAAAGTCTGGCGGGTTGAGGATGGTAAAGAAATTATCACCCTCAATAATCAAGATTGGGTAGCCTGTGTCGGATTTAGCCCTGATAGCAAGATAGTGGCATCAATGGAATGGAATGGGACAATGAGACTCTGGAACCTACAAGGACAGGAGTTAAAATCTTTTCGTACCCATAAAGCCCCAGCTGTTGCTATCCATTTCAGCCCCAAAGGAAATATGATTGCTACCGCCAGCCGGGATGGTACGGCGAAGGTTTGGAGTTGGGATGGCAAAGAATTGTTGAGCCTGGGAGGGCATCACAATTGGGTAATGTACGTGAATTTCAGCCGGGATGGTAAAAACCTGGTGACAACGAGTCGAGACAAGACTGCAAAAATTTGGGATTTAAACGGTAAAGAATTGGCGACACTGCGCGGTCATACTGATACTGTTGCTAGTGCAGTATTTAACCGTGACGGTCAAACTATCGCTACAGCCAGCTGGGATAAAACCATTCGACTCTGGAACCGCAAAGGTGAGGAATTGCAAGTTTTTCGCGGACATACCGATGCTGTTTGGGGTGTGAATTTAAGCAAAGATGGAAAACTTCTAGCTAGCAGTGGCGAAGATGGGACGGTGAGATTGTGGAATATGGAGAACGGGGAAGCCGGAAAATTCCAATCCCTAAGTTTCAATCTTGGTGAAGCTGCTGCTGGAAGTGTTAGTTTTAGTCCTGATGGTAAAATTCTGGGTACGACTGGTCGTTACACAATGGCGAAACTCTGGAACCGTCAAGGACAGGAATTAGTGACACTTAACAGTCATAGCGATACCCTTAGAAGTCTGCAATTCAGCCCTGATGGTCAAACTATCGCTACCGCCAGTCGAGATAAAACCGTCAAACTGTGGAATTTATCTGGAAAAGAAATAGCAACTTTGCGCGGACATCAAGCAGATGTCAGAAGCGCAACTTTCAGCCCCGATGGTAAAACCGTTGCTAGTGCTAGCTGGGATACAACAGTTAAACTGTGGAATTTGAATGGTAGAGAAATCATGACTTTGCGCGGACATCAAGCCGGTGTGAGAAGTGTAAGTTTCAGTCCTGATGGACAAATTATCGCTACCGCAAGTGAAGATGGAACTGCTAAACTCTGGAATCGGCAAGGTCAAGAATTGGTAACACTCAAAGGACATCAAGCGGGGATACAGGCTGTAAGTTTCAGTCCTGATAGTCAGGTTATCGCTACAGCTAGTAAAGATAAAACTGTGAAACTCTGGAATAGAGAAGGTAAAGAAGTCTTAACTTTGCGTGGACACAGGGGTGAGGTGAATGCTGTAAGTTTTAGTCCGAATGGAGAAACTATTGCTACAGCCAGTGAAGATATGACAGTTAAGCTGTGGAACCGTAAGGGAGAAGTGCTGCAAACCCTTGCAGGACTAGATGCTGGGGTTAAAAGCGTGAGTTTCAGCCCAGATGGTCAGGTTTTGGCTTCCTCAGATTCCCTGGGTAAAGTCACTCTTTGGAATTTAGATTTTGATTCCAGTCCAGAGAAATTGTTGGCACAGGCTTGTAATTGTATGAGGGATTATTTGCAGAATAGCGCAGATGTTAAGGAAGATGAAAGGGGTTTATGCGTAGGCGTAGCCCGTCGTTGACATCGCATTACCAAAAACTCTCCTTAATTTAGCAGATGAGGCGATCGCTAAAATACTCTATTAAGATATGTGTCACTTTTAAACAATTTATTAAACAGGAGAAATACCCTTTCTGGCAAGAGGATGAAGACGATTTGTTAAAGCTTCTAATTCACCACCAGCAAGCAGCAATTCAATAACTTCACGACCTTGAGAGATAAATTTGTCAACTTGCTCTTCAAAAGTTATAGTACCTCGTACGACCTCAGCTAGAGGTTTTCTTAAATGTAGATTATGCCAAGGATTTGGTCTAGTTGCTTCAAATCTGTGATCGTGAAAATCCCATGTACCAGAATTCTCTTTCAATCTTGAGCGCAGTTTAGTATATTCATCAGAATTAAAAAACTCTTTTTCAAATTGCTCCCACTTTTCAATATGAAAAGCTAAAATTAGACAAAAATCTGGGCCTAGATGAAAATTTGAAAGTTGCACGCGATGATCAAAACCATCTATAAGAGTACCAATAAATATACCTGGAAACCAAGCATCTAAAATATCTAATCCTAATCTTCCCCACTGATATTTCACTGGTACACAGGGAATAGGCGCATCTTTGTTAAATCCAATTTTTTCTGCTATCCAACGCCAATCAGCTTCAGCAGCACGTAATGTTATGTTTTTTAGGTTAGGTAATAGTGATTGAGCAGGTAAATAAGAAACTATACTTTCATAAGAAACTGGTGCTGCTGGTCCTAAATTCTCCTCAGCAAGCATATCTATAAAATCACGAACCAGGCTATCATCGGATTTTCTTTCTAACCAATGTTTCAAAAACTTATATAGATCACTCCAAGTCAGAGCTAAATCAGGCTGTTGTCCATGTTGTCGAGTTAATCCAGTAATTAGAATTAATTTATATCCTTGTGACCATTTCAAATTTGCTTCTGCATATTCACGATATTTATCTAATTGACCTAGATGTAAATATGACCATACCTTGTGTTCAAATATTAAGGCAAATTGACCAAAATCTGCCACCATATCTATTTGTCCACCAGGGAATGTATGTTGTGTTTTCCACTCAGGTAGTAGATGAGTTAGAGGAAGGGGTTCTGGTAATTTTTGATTGAGATAATCTAGAAACTCACGAGCCAGCAACTTCTTATTTCTCAGAAGCCAAGCAAAACCTTCAGTAATAAAATTCTCAAGTGGATCAAGTTCTTGGCTTTTAGGATATTTACGCAATGCGCTAAATAAGCTATCTGACACCCCTGTATCCTCCATAATTTTAAAGGTGTCTAGCATAGCATAGAGACTAAGTAAATGCTAATTACTTGTGCTTAAAATTAGCTTCTGCTGTTGTGATATTTTCTAATCGTCTTCTTGCCAGAATTACCCAACGGTAATCAAATGTGGTATAGCTAGCTGCATGATTTACACAGGTTGTAGATTGAGCGATCGCACTTTTTCTATCCTTTTGTATCTCCAGTACCTTGGCAAATATACAATTCGCTTCCCATCGCTGTTGATTACTAGGTTGTTTTTGGTTAAGGGCGATCGCACTTACTAAATTTTTTCGTGCCTCTGGATGACGATTCTGCTCAACCTGCACCCAACCGAGATTTGTCAGTAACGAATATCGGGTGGCAAAATTATCAGCTTTGACTAAATCTAAACCTCGTAAAAAGAAACTTTCCGCCGTCAAGTAATCTCGATCGCCAAGATACAAGCGACCCAGATTATTGTAAGTCTCAGCGTTATTTCCAGGTAAAGCCTGCATATAATGAGTCCGGGCGTTAGGCAAATTCTCCAAATTCTCGTAGGTTTTACCCAGCAGGAGATGAGCATCAAAATTACCAGAATCAAATGCGATCGCTTGCTTTAAATCCTTTTTCGCCTCGGTAAATTCAGCTTTGGCAAAACTCTGCAACCCAAGTTGATAGTAGTATTTACCTAACTGGGGTAATGAATTTTGCAAATAAATCGCTCCTAGTAATAACAGTGCCGAAATACCGAAAGATACTTCACTACAGTAACGCTCAGGTAACTTCAGTTGATGCAACAGTTTTTTTAACTTCTCTCGTCCGGATTGCGTCAGGCTACCAAAAACTAGCAACGCAACCGCCCCATTCCCAACCAATCCAAAGGTTGTCAGCAAATCCAGCCCACTGACAATAAATTGCGAACTGAACATTGTTAAAAAACTGACCACAGCCGTAAGATTAATGGTTGTCAGCCCATCCCAAATCGCATCAAAGCGATTCCAAAGATCTGGTTCATCCTGTTCCAAAAACCACCACCAAGCTTCTGCTGGCGGATGAATGCTGCTGCGCCAGTCTTTGAGTTGTCCAGCTTTGATAATCTTGTTGGCTTGAGCCTTCAAACGCCTATCCAACTCCATGAGTTTAGTAACTTCATCTGGGGGTATTCGAGTCACCTTCAACATCAGTTCTGCGTGAACTGCATCCCGCGCTAACAAAACAGCTAAGGCTTGCTGTGCCGATACGTCTGATTTTAGCTCCTCAATAGCTTGCAGGTAATCATTGAGGACATGGCTGATTTGAAGATTATGACCATTTTGTGAGGTTTTATCAACAATATTAGTCATTCTCAAGTCCTAATTCTTGGAGTGTCATCGGGCCGACAATTCCATCCACAGCCAATTTCTGAGTCGCCGCCTGAAATTGCTTGACAGCTTGCTCAGTTTCGGAATCAAATATTCCTGTTACTTGGAGATTGATTTGGGTAATTTTCGCTCTCAGCAATGCTTCTTGTACCTTAGTGACATCATCACCTTGTAAGGGAGGAGACTGAAGTCGTAGGGTGCGCGGGAACTTCAGTTTAAAACCATCTACCGGAGAATTTGCTAAACGCGCTTCCGTTTGTGGCCCGAAGCTACCATCTTCTACTATGAGGTCGTTGGGATTATACTGATTCCACAAGCGTTGAAATGCACTGATACCAATTTTGCCCAAATTTCGCCTGGTTGCAGCTGGAAGCCTGTAGTCGTAGTGAGGAAAGTCAAAATCTCGCCCCAAGCGAATCCAGTTATGGGGCTGAAAAAATCGTTCCCACCCATCGGGATCTTCAATATCTAATGCCAACCCACTTTCATGATTACTAGAACCTGGTAAAGCCGCCGCCGTAATGCCAAACAGCTTACGCTCAAACTGTTTTCGTAGCAAGTACTGTTGAGCAACTGTGCGATAGACCGAGTTTACAACTAGTTTAGTACCCCGTTGCTTGAGTGCTAATCGGAGTGATTCTTTGGCTGCTGGTTGCACAAAGGGATTGATTTGATTTCCAGTCACGTCTATATTGAGGTCGCTGAAGTCAACTAAAACATTGGGCGAGATTGAGTTCATAACTGCAATGATTTGCAGGCTCAGACCTCTGACTAAACCTGTGTCACCTTTTTCAATTACATCTTTTACTTTCAGCATGGTTGATTCTCCAAGACAATTTCTTTATAGAATTTGTCTATTCAACAGTCGATACAGAAAAGTTAAGGATTTTGCTCGCTGGTGGATACCAAAAACAATTCGATTTATGGTTAATCTCAGGAATTACAACTTATAAGTGGAACTAATAGTTAGTGAAAAGTTAAGTCTGGTTGAGCTTCTAAAACTGCATAACTTTTATATATCGACTTAAATTCAGGTAAATATTATTGTGATCACAGTAAACGCTAGTCAATCACAGAGATTAACTTATGCTATTGTCTTATCGTGGTTTTAATTATCAAGCAAGCACCGCCTTATTACCTAAGAAGCAAGATTTTACCACTGCAAAGTATCGCGGAGTTAGTTACGAGATTGTCAAACATACAACAATTAAAACTCCTAGCAAATCTCAGCTTAAATATCGCGGTGTTACCTATATTGATTAGCAGTAAATAAAAAAATGTAGGTTTTGAATAATGATGTATTTACAACTAGCTGTTCAAGCTCAAGTTCTGCCGAGGAAACAAAATGATATTGCGATAAATCCGCTAACAGGATATTTATTCATTTCTCTACCGCTAATTGTACTTTTAGTAATTACTGGCTATCGCAAGTGTCAAGCGCAAATTGTCCGCCAACGAATTGCCAAGTTAGAAAAGCTGTGGCTTTTAAATATTCCAGAAAAAACTTCCTAAACTTCTAAACTACAGCACCCAAAGATTGCAGCGTTAAAATCGTCGCATCGGTTAACCCTTTCACGCCAGTAATATTCATCCCCTCATAAAGCCGTTTCGCCCGCAAAATCTTGATACACTTGCCCGTTTTTACATCCCAAATCCTCACGGTTTGGTCTTGAGAACCACTGGCTACGACTTCCCCATTTGGACTAAAGGCTACAGAAGATACTAAATGTGTATGCCCAACGCAGACATGGCGACATTCTCCTGTGTTGATATCCCAAATTCTTAGAGTTTGGTCATGGGATGCGCTAGCAATGGCATTACCATCAGGACTAAAGGCAACGGCAAATACCCAGTTTGTATGTCCAATCAGTGTTTTGAGGCATTTACCAGTGTTAAAATTCCATAGTTTCACTGTTTGGTCAGTGCTACAAGTAGCGATGATTTTTCCATCGGGACTAAAGATGGCTGAATATACGCGGCTGTTGTGTCCTTGTAATGTGCTGATGCAATTACCTGTGCAATAATCCCACAATTTTACCGATTGGTCAGCACTGGCGGTAGCTAAAACTTGCCCGTCTGGACTCCAAGCAATTCCTATGATTTTATCGGTATGTTCGCTCAAGGTTTTGAGACATTGACCTGTGCTAATATCCCATAGCTTGGCTGTACAATCGGCGCTACCAGTGGCAAGTATTTTATTTTGGGGATGAAAAGCAACGGCATATAGCCAATCTGTATGTCCCAGTAAAATTTGGAAACATTGACCTGTGCTAATATTCCACAGTCTCACTGAAGAATCTGTACTTGCACTTGCCAAAATTTGTCCCTTCGGGTGACGCTCCTTCGTCGCTAACGCTGGCGCTAACGACAGTTTGCTTATGCCGGGGAACCCGTCCACCGCAACTGTCTCACCATCTGGACTAAAAGCAATTCCATAAATAAAATCTGTATGCCCTTCTAAGCTTCTAATGCAATTGCCACTTTGCCAATCCCACAGCTTAACTGTTTTGTCATTACTACCACTGGCTAAAATTCGCCCATTAGGACTAAAAGCTACAGGCAATGCCCAATCTGTATTACCGTACCAAGTCTTCAAACATTGACCAGTAATAGTATCCCACAGTCTAACACTTTGGTCTAAACTGACACATACAAGTGTGTGACCATCTGGGCTGAAGGCGACAGAACAAACTTCGTTGGTATGTCCATGTAGAGTTTTGATGCAAGTATGGGTTTGACAATCCCAAATTTTGACAGTGCGATCGCCACTACCACTGACTAAAATTTTACTATCAGGACTATAGGCAATGGAGTAGACGCTGTTAGTGTGTCCGGTGTAAGTTTGCAGGCATTCACCTGTATGATAATTCCAAATTTTAATTGTGCGATCGCCACTGGCACTAGCTAGGGTTTGCCCATCTGCACTAAACGCCACCGAACGCACCCACCCTGTATGTGCTGTCAAAGTTCTCAAGCATTTACCTTGATGCACATCCCACAATTTAATTGCGCTATCAGCACCGCTACTAGCTAAAGTTTCACCATCTGGACTAAAAGCAACGCAACGCACCCAATCTGTATGTCCTGTAAGTGTTTGCAAGCAAGTACCATCGTGGATATTCCAAATTTTAACAGTGCGATCGCCGCTTGCACTAGCTAAGATCCCCCCAACCCCCCTTAATAAGGGGGGCGAAGGGGGGATCGGATGAAATGCTACACAAAAGACCTCATGCTCATGCCCAGTCAACGTTTTTATACAAACACCATCTCGAACATTCCAAAGTTTAATATTCTGGTCAGCACCGCAACTCGCTAGGATTTCCCCGTCTGGGCTAAACACGACAAAGCGCACCCAGTTAGTGTGTCCTTGGCAAATCAGCAATAATTTACCTGTTTTTACCTCCCATACACGAACATGACAATCGGTGTCGCAAGTAGCTAAAAGTTCACCATCTGGACTAAAAGCAGCAGATAAAATATTACCTAAAGTTTCAGTAAAAACACAGTGAGATAAATTTGAATCCGCAAAATTCACATCATGCAGGTTTACGCCCTGAAGATAAGCTTGCCATACAGTTAAACCCGAAAAGTCAAAGCCAGTCAGGTCAATTTGTGCTTGATACAGCAGATTTAAAGCATTTCCCCCACCATAGCCCGTTACTTGAGGAGACTGATTACGTAGGTTGGAGAGAATTTGAGTTAGACAATTAGCTATATTTTCCAAACAGCCCACTTCTGTAATTAATTTATCGATAATGGGCTGAAGAATCAGACTAATTTGCGTCTCCCGTACATAATCTTTAGCTTGTGCCTTAATGAGTGCATGACTTGTAAATAAGGGAGTAGGGGAAAAAGATTGCTTTTCTATTCCCCATTGCCCGATTTCCTCACAAACTTGCTCAATTAACTGATTACTGACATACTCCATCACCACAGGTTGCTGAGTAAAGCCACCGGCATTTTTTTCAATTACAGAACGCCTTTGCAGTGACGAGAGTGATTCTAGCAATTCGCGGGGTGGGATATGAGCGACAAAATCTGCTTGTAACTCGGCTAAAGAAATAGGTTCGCGGTTAATGGCTAACCAGTACATAATCTCCCGTTCCAAAGCTGTGAGACGATGGAATTGTTGGTCAAGCAAGTCACGAATATCATCAAAGATGAATGTACTTTGCTGAGAAATTTCTAGAAATTGGGAAACATCGCCATCAAAAAAGTCGCGGACAGAAGAGGCTACAATCTTGAGAGCCAGAGGATTACCACCGTAGCGAGAAATTAAAACTTGCCATTGGTCTGGGGAAGCAGTAAAGTTACCTTTAACGTTAAATAATTCCCGCCCTTCGGTTTCTTGTAAACCTGTAAGTTGCAGAGAACGCACAGGCAAACTATCACCTTCATACTTAGCGAGTCCTTGGGGTTTTTCCCGTGAAGTAAGAATTAAACAACTTTGGTGAGAAGTTTCTGCCACACATTGCAGAAGTTGACTGTAACCTTCACATCCTGCACGATAACGACCAGTGCGATCGCCTGCTTGTAAAATTGATTCAGCATTATCCAGAATAATTAGACAGCGCGACGAACGTAAATATTTGAGTAGCAGCGAAATTCTACCGTTTAACTGAGTTGCTAAATTTGTTTCCTGCTGTTCAGAAAAAAATTGAATCAATTCAGCCAAAATATCTTCCACTGGTGGCGCGTTTCGGAGACTACGCCAAATTATGTACTGAGGCGACTGGGAAGATAAGGGAGATGAGGGAGATAAGGGAGATGAAATTCTTTCTTGTCCCTCTGTACCCTTCTCATCTCTGCTAGCAATAATTTCCTGCGCCAGCTTCACAGAAAGCGTCGTTTTACCAATTCCACCCATTCCCAACAATGTAATCAAGCGACAATTTTCCTGCGTCACCCATCGCTTAACAGTTTCCAGTTCTTCACTCCGACCATAAAAAATCGATACATCCGGTGCTTCACCCCAATCTGCAATAGGATGAAGCGATAGCGCAAATTCTTCTCCTCCTTGTCTCCCTTGTCTCCCTTGTCTCCCTTGTCCCCTTGTCTCCTTGTCCCCTTCTGCCTTCTCTTCAACCACCTCTTCCCAATTCAGCCCCAGCACTTGACAGTAGGCCTTAAACGCCTCAGAATTAATCGCCTGCTTTCCCGCCAAGAAACGTTTCCAAGTACCTTCTGATATCCCAACAGCGAGAATGCCTTTTTCTTTCCAAGAGACACCTAAAACTTCACTGGCTAACTCTATCCATCTAAAATCATCAACAGACCAACTCTTTTGACTTCTAGCTTGTTTAATTCTTGCGAGTCCTTGTTGAGAAGCTTTGAGAGTAGCCACAATTTTTGAGTATGTCCTGGTATATCTGAATCATTTATAGATATATTTGCAGAACTGTAATGTTGATTGCAATACCATAAAATTATGCGATCGCCAAGATCAGTTATCTTAAACGCAATCAACCCAAAACTGATCTTGGAAAGTTCGGATTATATGACGAATATTTAATAAATGTATAGAAAGTCTACAATTTCATTTCTTAATTACGAATTAGTAAAATGTCTTTCCATTCTGGAGAAATTAGAGTCCAAACTCAAGCGGGGGTGAGAGACGAGGCGCAACGTCTGTGTCACGTCATCAGCAGCACAATCAAGCCATCTGCTCAAGAATTCCTTCGCACGCAACAATTAGCAGTTGCAAGTACAGTGGATGTAAACGGTAAAGTCTGGGCATCTTTATTAACAGGACAACCTGGTTTTGTACAAGTATTGGATGAACAGAACTTACAGATTAATGTAACCCTCATACATATCGCTCCCATACACCAAAATTTACAAAATAACAATAATATTGGCCTATTAGTAATTGATTTAGCAAACCGCAGGCGTTTACGTTTAAATGGCAAATCAGATGTAAATCAAGAGAAGATAAAAGTACAAATTCAACAAGTATTTTTTAACTGTCCTAAATACATCCAGGTACGTCACATAGAAAAAGCTGTGACTAATTCATTAGCAAAACCTGAAGCTTTTATTAGAGATGCTTTGAGTGAGACAAATCAACTTTGGATAGCCCAATCTGACACATTTTTCATCGCCAGTTATCATCCAGAAAGTGGGGCTGATGCTTCCCACCGCGGGGGCTTTCCGGGTTTTGTGCAAGTTGTGAATAGTAATAAACTTGTGTTTCCCGATTACTCTGGTAATAATATGTTTCAGACCTTTGGTAACTTGATTGTGAATCCCAATGCAGGTTTATTGTTCATTGATTTTGCTCAAGGTCACACATTGCAATTGACTGGAACAGCAAAGGTAATTTGGGATGCTGAGAGATTAAGTGAGTTTGCCGGCGCACAACGTTTAGTAGAGTTTGATATTGAGCAGGTGTTGGAAATTAGAAATGCTTGTTCTCTGCGTTGGAACTTTGGCGAATATTCTCCTGTGAATCCTGGATGAAAAAGTAATTACTTAGGTCAGTAGCATTTAACAAATCGCTAACAGCAGTTGCTCATGGAGGAGACCCCCAAGACCGTACTGCTTCACCATCTGCTCTTTGCCTTTTTATAACGACAATTTTTAACAACAAACTTAAATATAATAAAGCGATCGCAGTAGTTAACTAGCGATCGCCAAATTCACCGTTATTCAATCCAAAATTGTTTCTAAGCAAACAAGAACTGCGCAGTATTACCAGCCGCTAAATTCACTCCAATATTGTTGCTGGTGAAGCCAGTCACGCCACGCAATTCAGCCAGGACTTGACCGGAACCAAACCCGCTATTGCTTTCGATACCATCGCTGAGGCGGAAGGAAGTGCTATTACCCTGAACCACCACATCAATCGCCTCAATTCCTTCAAACTGGAGTAAATCACCGCCACGGCGATTAAACTGATGGATGACATCGCTACCATCGCCACTGCGGTAAATGACGGTATCGACATCACGGTCATGATTGAGATACAGGGTATCATTACCTGCATTACCAATCACGATGTCTACACCAACTCCAGCATAGAGGCTGTCATCACCATCCCCACCACGGAGGATATCATCACCACTCAAGCCGCGAATGATGTCATCACCACCTTGACCATTAATTACATCGTTGGAGTTGGCAAAGCCGCGCACATCGTTGTTTAAATCGTTGAGAAAGGTGACAGTGTTAAGCTTCCATGCCTTGTTTTGGGTGGAGTCTGCATCAAACACATCGATGCTGTCTTGAAGTTGGGTATCGCCAGCAAAGACAATGTTACCAACTTGTCCGTGTTGTCCACCGGGAATGGTTAAGTTATCCAGATTTTCTAGAGCAAAATCTTTCAGGATGACTTTGGTATCATTCACCCCTTCAAAACCGACTTCTAAATCAGAACCAACTTGAGTCAGCAGCAAATTTTTAGCGATTAAATCGTCTCCCTTGAATACCAATTCATCAAAGGTAGAGAGTACTTCTTCTGATGGGTTACTGCCGCGACCGACACCCGTAAAATCTTCAACGACAATGGTTCCATCACCGCGATTGACCTTGACTGGATAAATGTTGCCATTGGGATCTCCAGTTGATGCCGTGTTGTTGGTGAAAGTGACAACGTTGTTTGAGAGAATAGTGCTACCAAACTGCCCGAAGAAAGCGCCACCTCGCCCCTGTCCATTTTGATGACCTGTTCCGCCAGTGGCAGAGTTGCTGATAAAGGAACTGTTCGTTACGGTGAATCGCCCCCCGTCGGTCACAAACACAGCTCCCCCTAAACCGGCACCGCCGCCGCCCCGTCCGCCAAAGCCTCCTGCTCCAGGACTATCACCTAAAAAGGTAGCGCTACCGCTGCCACCCGCACTCCCGGCACCGCCGTTCCCAGCAAAAGCCCCTCCCGTGCCTCCGTTGCCACTAGAACCACCCCCTCCAACCCCTCCCAGTAGGACGTTGGCACCACCACCGCCGCCGCCACCACCGCCGCCACCACCACCACCAAAACCACCATTGCCACCATTCCCACCACGAGCACCATCTGCGCCATTAGAACCACCAGCACCATCTCCGCCGTAACCACCACCACCACCGCCACCACTCCCGCCGCCGGTACCATAGTTGCCATTTCCCCCGCTGGTTCCCGCCCTTGCGCTAACAAGGTTGTTGAGAGTAAAAACGCCGCCCTGTCCCCCCAAACCACCACTACCGGGGACGGCACGAAATATAGTCCCCCCACCGGCACCGCCCCTAAAACCAGATTGACCAGACTGAGAGTCATTGCCTCCGCGTCCGCCATCCTGGAGGTTGAAGCCGCCATTGCCACCCACGGCTCGGTTAGCAACAAAGCTAACTCGATCGACGGTTACATCACCGCGATTGATAAACAGAGCGCCGCCAGCCCCTAAACCACCGCCACCACTCTTTTGGCCATCTCCACCATAGGCATAGCCGTTATAGAATCCCAGATTAGAAAAGGTGGCTGTGCCCTGATGATGTACGGTAATAATTTGGGTACGGTTTTGTCCACTAAACCCACTGGTGTTAGCACCATTGCCTTGAAAGGTAATCCTTCCAGAATTGGCAGTAATGACGATCGACTGGTTGAGTTGGGCAATGCCATTCAAATTAATGGTGTCATCACCAAAAGAGTTAATTGCCTGGGTAACCGCTTCGCGTAAACTTAATTGCCCATCATTGGGGTCAACAACATCGTCAAATCGAGTTACTGTCAAGATTGCCATTTGAATTGCTCCTAAATTTACTTGTATGGTTATGTTTTGCAATTGCACGTTAAGCAATGCCCTGGAATGACAGTTGCAGTGAACTGCACCATGAAGAGCATCAAACGTGCTTATAGGATTTGAAAATAAGAGTGCGCTAGGAATCCCTTGCTATTGGGGTTGTGGATTTCGCGATCGCTAATCTTGTTATATGGGTTCAAGCTTGCTGAAGCAATATAGAAAAGTTAAGGACTTGCTTCCATCTGTGCGACTTAACTTTTATGGGAGCGATGTCTTACGACAAGCCGCTTTGGGTCTACGCGCAAACACATAAAAAGTATTTTTTGTCAAGACCAGTTTTTCAAGTGTCGCTTTGCTAAAAAACTGATCTTTTATTGGGTGGTGCGATCGCGTAATCCTAGAAAGATAAAGATCCGCACAATGCCAACACAGGCGTTAATAACTATGCCGCAAAATCCTCTTGATATCGGTATCGAAGCAGTCCCCAGCAAAATTATTAGCTTCACTGCGTTTAAGAATGCAGCGAATAACAATATTCTCATGCCTTTGAGGAAGGATAAGGTAAAACACAAGGCTAAGTATGACTCGCAAGATACTCAAGAGAGTTTAAAAGCGGAAGTTGCGGCTTTGCAACAGGAATTGGCAATTGTCAAGCAGCAGAAAGCCGAATTAGAAACTCTATTAAAACAGCAGGAAGAGGCGAGAAAAATCCAAGTTCAAGAGATGCAAATCGAGATTGATTTAAATAAACTTGCACATCAAATAGCAGAAATTACTCAAACTGATTACTTTCAACAATTGCAAATAGAAGTTGAATCCCTTCGCCATACCAAAATACCTTAATTACAAATTACGAATTACGAATTACAAATTAATATTCTATGTCTAAAATTATTGCAATTCACTCATTCCGGGGTGGAACTGGTAAATCTAACTTAACAGCAAATTTAGCAGTAACAATGGCACTGCAAGACAAGCGAGTTGGAATTGTAGATACTGACCTGCAATCTCCTGGTATTCATGCTCTATTTGGTATTGATGAAACAATTGCATGTAAAACCTTGAATGACTATTTATGGAATCGTAGTTCCATTGCTGATACCGCCTATGATGTTACTTCTTTTCTAGCAATTTCTCAAGGTAAGATTTTCCTTATACCTTCTAGTATAAATGCTGACGAAATTGCTAAGATTCTCAGCGAAGGATACAACGTTAGTTTACTTAATAGTGGATTTCAAAGATTAATTCAAGAGTTAGAGTTAGACTACTTATTTATTGATACCCACCCTGGGTTAAGCCGAGAAACTTTATTATCTATAGCTATTTCTGACTTGTTAATTGTAATTCTTCGTCCAGATCGCCAAGACTTTCAAGGCACAGCAGTTACTATTAATATCTCTCGTCAATTGCAAGTTAGCAATATGATGATGATAGTTAATAAAACTCCAAGCCGCATGGACTTTTCTTCGCTACAGCAAAAAATAGAGAAAACTTATAATGTTCCAGTCGCAGGTATATTTCCGCTTTCAGAAGACATGGCACAACTCGGTAGTAGTGGATTATTCTGTTTGCAATATCCTGACCATTCCTTTACTCAAATCTTGCAACATTTAGCAGATAAAATCAGTTAAAAATTTAAAACTCAATACTAAAATCATAGAAATATTTAGATAAATTCATAAAGTAACCATAAGACAATGACTGAAAATGTTCAAGAACAAGCAATAACATTTGAAACTGCTTTAAAAGTAGCAGATGAATCCGTATTTGCCAAACATAAGAGACATTTAAAAAATATTGAAGTAGCTGTATTACGGGGAGCTTTACAAGGTCAAAAGTATGACCAAATAGCCACAGAATGTGACTATGCTCCAGAGTATATCAAGCATGATGTGGGGCCAAAATTATGGCAGATACTTTCATCTAGTCTAGGCGAAAAAGTCAGTAAAACAAATTTGATGGCTGTTCTCGCACAAAGAGTATCTGAAAAATTCAAAATTGAAGATTATTCTTCATTTTCTAGTCCACACTCCTCAGTATCCAATCCCCAATCTCTTGAACTAGAGTCACCAGTTGGACTGATACCATTGGATTCTAATTTGTATGTAGAACGTCCTCCGGTGGAATCTCGCTGTTATGAAGAAATTACTAGATCGGGGGCATTAATTCGCATTAAAGCACCTAGCCAAATGGGTAAGACTTCTTTAATGGTAAGAATTTTAGCTCATGCTAAACAGCAGAATCCTACGGAAGTACGTACTGTAGCTTTAAGCTTACAGCGAGCAGAACGTTGTATTTTTAATGACTTAGATAAATTCTTGCGTTGGTTTTGTGCTTCGATTACTCGCAAGCTTCAGTTACTCCATAAAGTTGAGGATTATTGGAGTGAAACTTTTGGCAGTAAAAGCAACTGCACCGCTTATTTTGAAGACTGTTTGCTGCCAGATATTAATGGGGTTTTGGTATTAGCTTTGGATCAAGTTGAGGAGGTATTTTTACACCCAGAGATTGCCGATGATTTCTTTACATTATTACGTTCCTGGTATGAAGAAGCAGCTTATGGAGATAGCGGTAATCCTCTGTGGCAAAATTTCCGTTTGGTTATTGTTCATTCCACAGAAGTATATATTCCTCTAGATATTAATAAATCACCATTTAATGTGGGTTTGGCAATTGAATTGCAAACATTTACACCTTTACAGGTATTCAATTTAGCCCGACTTTATAGAATTAATTTATCTGAAAATGAATTATCCGAATTGATGCAGCTTGTGGACGGACATCCATATTTAATACAACAGGCTTTATATCATTTATCGCAGCAAGATTTGAGTTTAAAGCAGTTAATCGAAACCGCAGCTACAGATGCAGGTATTTATAGTAATCACTTGCATCGCCATTTAAGAAGCTTACAAGAACATCCGCAATTAGCAGCTGCGTATGGGGAAGTAATCCATTCATCAAATCCTGTAGAGTTGGAACAGATTTTAGCATTTAAGTTGCACAGCATGGGGTTAGTCAAGCTGCAAGGAAATCAGGTGATATCTAGTTGTGAACTATATCGAAAGTATTTTGAAGAAGCTTTACGACCAACCACTATACGTAATATGTAGATAGATACGTAATGAGATTTACTGTACCGTCTTGTTAAGTTGTCTCGGGTTTCTCTGGCTCTTCACCAAAAGTACACTAGACATTTCGATGCGGTATTACATTAATCAGTTGGCAAGTTATACTTACGACGCTGCTCATCAGCAAACTCATGAAAAGACCGAAACCGACCAGCCTCAAAGTCATCTAATCCTTGTTGAATACCCTTGATCGCTTCTTCTGAATCTTGTGCTTCCCACTCTAAGACATTAGCCAGCAATTCTGATGCAACAAGACTAACATCTTGACCTTGCCGAGCAGCTTTGTCGCGCAGTCGTGCCTCTAATTCTGGAGTAAGGGTCACAATAATTGTCATAAAGCTACTTCGTTTGGCATTAAGCCTTTGAGCTTCATTTTAGCAAAAGTAAGAAATAGCGCGATCGCTATCACGACTACCATCACAGGTAATAGGCGGGACAAATTAACTAATGCAGATGTCACCAACCCACTTAGACATCATGCTTAATCCACCATCTCTAAAATCTGTTTGTATAGAATTGAAGATACTCTAAACTTCAAAGTAGCAATTAGGGCATCTACTAACGGCTTGATAGCCACAATTAGATTTTGGTCTTTCGCCTCAACCAAAATACCCAACAAACCAGTAATACTTAGCCCTAAACGATAAGCTTCTGCTCTGCCGCGACGCTCATCAATTAATAGTAAATCGGCATTTAGTTCTAGGGCAAGGGCGATTGCTTCAGATTCTCCAGGCTCCAGCTAGGGGTAAGCCCAGATGCTTGCAGGATTTCGTCTGAAATTATGACATTCATAGCAGGATTGTCTCACCAGTCATATTTTTAGGGTAGCTCATTGATCGCCCATCAAAAACTAGTTATTTCGCATTTTCAAAACAATTTAAAGTCCAACTAGTGCATCAGAACTAGTGAATTGGCATAGTTAGCGGTACAGCTTTTCTATTTCAGAGGAAGTACTTTATGAACAAACGATTATTGATCGAAGTACTCCGACAAAAACTTACGTAAACAGAAAATTTAACGGAGGAACAATTGAAAGATATTTTAGAGCAATTAGAAAGCCAAAAGACAAAACTTCCGCTAGAGGATCACTCGGTTATTAATTGGGGAATCAGCGCAATACAAATCAGAATGCAACAGAGGGAAAAACTCATGGCTAAAGTGCAGGAAGAGTTTGAGAATATGTACAACAATATCAAACAGAAATTGAATGATAAGCCTGAGAAAAACGAAATATATCTCTCATTTGCAAATGGGTTAAAGGAAATTATAACTTACCATGCTAGTACTGATTTAGAATATGCGGAAGGTGCTGGAAAATATATTGTTACTTTGAAGAATGATTTGAAATCTCTCTGTGACGATAAGAAAATTCGCGATAAAATTTCTAGCAAAGAGATACTTGAAAAAACTAGTATTTTTTTAAAGGATAAAGTCACGAGAAAAAAACAACAAGAAGAAGAAGCCAAAAAATCCAAAGATGAAAAAAAAAGTCAAATAGCAAGTAAGTTAGCAGAGTACTACGAACAAGCTAACAGAGATATAATTTCTCCATAAATAACAAGGCAAGAATCAGTTATCACAGACTGAATTAGAGGTGAAGATGGAGCAGAGTTCCAAGCTCCATCTAGAACTTTATCTCCAAAATGATTAGAACTACTCACAAGTTAAGGGTTTAAAGGTTACGGTTGAACTCCATCTTCTTCTAATTCATTAACGATTTTCAGATTTTTTTGATGTTCAGCAAATGGATCATAGCTAATTCTTTTATCAATTTCTTCAATAAGATTTATTATTTCATCAGAGTTTTCATATTCTCCCACTAGCTTACCTAGTGTGATTATAAGTAGTCCCATTTGCGCTTTAAAAATGCTTTGACCTTGGTCAAATTCTTCTCGCTCGCTTCTTTTCTGTCTAGATTTATTAAAGGTTGAAGTGAGAGTATTTTTTGCGGCTTCATTCAATAGAATACTCTTAAGTTGAGAATCAAGAACCGAATCTTCAAAATTCTTAATGTCTTTAAAATATTTTTGAATAAATTTGCCAGAAGATTTTTCTAAAGTAACTATCGATCTATCACGAATTTTTTCAATTGCTAATGAAACTTCTTTCTCGATTTGCGATAAATTATTTTTCTTCATATCATCTATTAAATTAGTGATGATAATATTCAATATCTGATGTTCTAGCCAGTGTACATATCCTTCAAGCTCATTAAATCGATTACTAGTATCTTGTTTTTCCTTGGCGAAAAGTTTTGGTACTATCCGATATTCCAAATCATTTCTCAAATTTGTTTCGATATCTCTTTTAATTCTGTCCCGTTCTTGCTCCTTTAAAACTTCTGTAAGAATGTCCTTAACAGCAAAAGCTGCAAATATTGATGCTATGGTAAATATTACGGGAAAAATGATCTGACCAAATAAATCTCCCTTTGCTTGACTGATTTCGTCTTTTGCTACTTTCTCAGCCTCATCCTTCACCTGTTTGTTGATTTCTCCACTAACATAGGTTCTTCCTAAAGGAGATTCTTTATCAAGATTCAACAGTGCTTTTTGACCATCTAATATTTTAGATCGTTCTCCCGCAACCTGGCTCTTAACTTCCTCTTGTACCTGTTTTCTGATTTCCTCACCCAATTGCTTTTTTACTTCTTTCTCTACCTGCTCTCTTCGCAAATCTTTCAACATATTCACTTGAGCAGGGTTAAATAAAAAGGAAGCTACTACCATAAACACAAAAGCCGGAATGAACACAGACATAGAGACTTTGAGTGCTTCTTGCCATGCTGCTACTTTCTTATCTTTTGCAGATTGCGACATTTTTGATGCACCTCACAATGACTTTTCAAAAACGCGAACAATTTCTTTCAAAATTTCTACTTGCTCAGGAGGGACGTTGAGCACTTGATTAACAATCCGAGATGCGGTTGCTCGGTTTACCTGAATTTCCTGAGCAAGTTTGCGAACACTAATGTCACGATTTACCTTGCAAAGCAGCAAGATAGCCCGAAACCATTTGTGTAAATTCACATGAGTTTTATGAAAAATAGTACCAACCGTAACACTATACGAAGTAAAGCAACTATTACAACGGTATCTACGTTCGTTATTATACTTTGTTGCTTTGAGTGAACCGCAATATGGACAGGTTGGTGTCCCATTCCAGCGAATTTTTTCCAGACAAACAAGACACTCTTCATGAGTCTCCAGCATGAGGGCGACACTCCTGATTGTGGGCAGGGGACAATAGCCCAAGCAATACAGAAAAAATCGCCATCAAATTAAGAAACTAGCTACAAACTACACAAAACTCTCAAAACCCTCGTTTGTTAGCTTTAAATTGTGTACTATGCTATTCAATTAACTCCTGCGTTAGTTAACTTTGGTACGCAAAACTTGCTATTATTAAGAGCTTTAATTTATTACAATCGCGACGGTGCTATTGGTTTTATTTCCTGATGTGACTGTAGACCAATTGACTAGGGAATTAAAATCGATTGAAATATTGACCATAGTTCACATCTAGAATCAAACGCGCTGATACTTATAGTATTTTCTGCTTTACATAAAAATGCGTGAGACAAAAAGCCTCACGCACTCTACTTTTAATGTTTTATTTATAGTGAGCTAATTAATTCAATCCATCGACACCAAAGTAATTAGCTAAAGCCAATACAACCTCCTGAGTCAAAGCCTCAGATAACTCTGGCAAATAAACCCGAATTGCATTCCTGACAGCCGCATCGAATTCGCCAGCATTAGCCGTAGCATTACGGACAAATGGCTCAATTAACTTGATTAATTCGTAACTGCTGCTCAAGTCCGTATCCTGAATTGCTCTATCCAATGGTGGGGCTGTGGGGTCGGGGAATTCTGGGAGGATGCGGCTAACGAAGGTGACGCGGTGGAAGATGCGCCAGCAAGCGGGGCCGCCTTCGGGTTGTTGTGCTTGGCGGAGTGCTTGAGCATTAGGTGAATTACTTTCCTCTAACCAGATGGGATCGACAACCTCATTAAAGAAAGCGTCGTAATTTTGAGTATCTGGGGTGAGGTAGAAGCTCAAGAAGCGATAAGCATTGACTTTACCGGGAGCATCCAAAGGATTACCATTGGCATCGTATTCACGGATGGGGCGACCGGCTTCATCTCGTACCAAGTTACCGCGTTCATCTAGCCTAAATCTCTGTAAATCGCCTTGGGTGTTGTTTGTTAAGTCGATTCTAAAAGATTGGCTGGCTTCTTTGGTTTTGGATTTGGTGAGGTTTAAACTACCACCAAAGGATGCTTTAGTCTCTAAGTTTAAACTGATACCAACTACTTCTCCGGTGGCGGCAGCACTGAAGGTGGCGTTACCTGTGAAATTATACGCTCCACTGGTAGATTCTTGCTGTATATCGGTGGTTTCTGTGGATTCAGCAAAGAGTCCACCGTCTGCTGTCCAAATGTAGCTGTTGACTAAGTTCCGTTTGCTGTATTGCTCTGGTAAATCGTTGTTGGAAGTCAACGCATCAATTAAACCACCGGCAGCAATTCCTGCTGCTGCTACAAAGGGTGCGGCTGCGCCGGCAACTGAGGCTCCGGCGATCGCACCTGTGAGTCCTCCAGCTAACACACCAGTTGCACCGGGGGGTGTGGTGCGGAAGTCTTCGTAGTAGGTACGCAAGCGGGTTTCTTCGGCTTGGATACGCTGACGTAGGGCGTAAGCTTCGCTGGGTTTGAAGTAACTGTACTCGCCGTAGGTGGTAGCTTCAGAATAATCTGGGTCTAGGACTTTGCCGTTTTGGTCATAACCAACAGCACCATCGAGGGTGCCTTGTTTGGTGTAACCAGGTTTGATGGGGAAAGGAATGATATTAGTATCTTTGGGAATATTGGGATTGGGAACCATCCTGAAGGTAACGAGGGCGCGGTTATGTGCCAAGCGGAGGGCATAGATATCAGCAGTTTCCGACTCTACTAGAGCAAAGCCGACGTTGGATGGTTGGTAACGGCGAGGCATGGCTTTATTTAGCCGTCTGTTAATATTTGGATCTTCCCAAGCGCCACCTAAACCAACAGATGTCATTTTGCTGACATTGGTTTTGTTAGTTTGTTGCTGGTTACTCGACCATCTCAACTCAGTATCTAATTTGACTGAGCCACCAAATTTAACACCGCCAGCAATAATATCTCTAGTGATAATACCGAAGCCTAAAGGAGCAACTACACCATCGATATTTTGGCTCACTTCTCCAGTGATGGATGCTTCAAAGGAGGAGTTGAAACTACTGCTTTTACTCGCAGAAATTGTGTAGGAAACGCTATCAGCTTCGACAAACTCTATAGAAGTGGTATCAACGTAAGTGCTGGAAGAATCATCAATTGGCCCGGCGGTGAGGTTTTCGGAAGGAACCGGGGGCGCACCTTCGATGAAACCTTTGATTTGCGGGTCAAATTGAACTTGACTAATCCATTCGGTAATTAAGTTACCAACTTTGTAACCTGTGAGCAAATACCAATGACCGTTTTGAATGAAGCTGTAACAGCGTTTGTGAACTCCGGTGATTTCGCCATTGTTAGCGGTTTGGATGTCTGCGTATTCGGCGATCGCGGGACGGCTAGTAATATTATTGTTGTATCTGTTTCTTACGCTACCCAGAGCATTCCTAACTAAAGGAATGTCATCAGATAGAGGTGCGCGGGATAAGGTATGCAGAATATCTGCATTGTTGCTAGCTTTGAGGTGGTTGCCTCGCAGACTGCTGTCGTTGACAGTGGTGACTTTTCCGGCGGTTGTCGGGTCAGATTCAAATTCGTAGTAAGCTAGCAGGTTTTCCCGTTCGCCTTTGAGTTGTCCAAACAGGTTATCTAGAATTTGTTCTTGGGTGCGGAACTGTTTCCAAATGCGGACTTCATCAATTGCTCCCCGGAAATCTCGACCCAAGGTAAACTGATTTTGTGGCAGGGTGACAGCATTGAGAGGGGCAATCTGGGCAGGGATACCGTTGATGTATAAATCTAGCCTGGTAGCTGTGGGTGCAGGGTCAGCAACCCAAGTCGCACCGATGATTCTGGCTTCATCGTTACCGATTAAATTGGCGGTAGTGTTACCGGAACCTTCGTTAATGCGCCACTCACCGGCTAATTTATTGCGATCGCTATTATTTTGGTGCAATTCACCCATACTTAAAGCACGGTTCCACACCCGCAAGCTGCTGATGGTTCCCAACAGATAACGGGGATAGCCATTAACAATTCTTGTACCTTGGGGTATACCATTACACCTACCTACTTCTAGAGGTTGTAAACTGGTGACTGGTTTAGCGCTACTAGTTCTAGTTCCCTTGAATTGTCCGTTCCAGTATAAGTTAACTGTGTAGCCATTATCATCCTGTCTACCTGTGACGGCAATGTTCACCGGCGTACCAGGGGTAGGTGCGTCAACGGGGGCAATCACTAGGCGTGGTTCTTGATTATCTTCATAACCAAAGCACAGGCTGTAGTTTGTCGCCGAATCTCGTCTGACGTATAGCCAAGCAGTGAGTTCGGGGTTGTCTCTGCCAATTCTACCTTTTTGCAACAAGGGGAAGAACATTTGATTGTTGTTAGGTAGAGTGACGGTCAGTTCAATTGTCAGTTCATTGTCTGTACCCAAGCCAACTTGATTACCACAGTCAAGGTAATTATCGACACCATTGAATCTCAAGGCATAGGCTTCGGCGTAGGTGGCAGCAACGTGTTCCCAAGTAGTTGTCCACATGGGTTCGGTGGTGGTGAGGTAGCGGTCTCTCACCCCGGCGACAACGTTGTAGGCGGTGAGTCCTGATTCTACTTTGGCGAGACTGCCGAAAATTTGCCCATCATTGCTGGCGTTACCAGTGCGATCGCTTGCTGTGCCATCCTCGAAATGATAGTATGCCCGCAGTCCTGTTTCATTGCCATCTAAACGACAATTTTTAGTGTCATTAATTTCTCTTTGACTACGTACTTTCCCCCAAACCCGGATTTCATCAAGGGCACCTTGGAAGTAAAACTGCTTGCTGGGATTCTCAATCACCCCAATCAGTAATGCCCCTGTACCTTGGTAAGCGGCTGTGGCAGTATCTTCTACTACCATTTCTCCATCTTTGTAAATAATCCGTTTGCGGCTTTGGGCATCATAAGTACAAGCCCAGTGATGCCAATTAGTATCGTTTGCTACACCATTTGGTGTATTCAAATCATTATTAAAGAAGGCGAAGGTAAAGACTCCATTTTGGCGGAAACCGAAGTGTAGTTGATTATTATTTGTAGGTCTTCCTTGGGTGAGAACTGCGGAGAAGAAAGCATTGAAGTTGGCGGAGTCTCGTTTTGCCCAAAATTCAATGGTGAAGGATTGATTTGCCAAGTTGAGGTTAGCAGCTTGGATATAATCACTGACTCCATTGAATCGCAAGGCAGAATTTACAGGCTTTCCTTGAACCCCCAAGGAATATCTAGATGTGGGCGAATTTTGCGAGACAATCCAAGTAATGTTACGAGAGATGTCTTTATCGGGACGAATCCAAGCTTCTAGGGAAATGTCGCCTTGATTTGATAACTCGGTAGCATCGCCGCTTAAATGTCCACTGCGAATTTGCAGCGCATTTCCTGGGGTGTCAGAAATCCAAGCGTTGGGTTGAGATAAGCCAGTCAGGGGACGGGTGGCGAGATTTTCAATGTTACCTGTGTTGGATACCCCAGCCACTTCTACCAAAACAGAACCAAATTTGAGATTATAAGGAGCATTCATCAGCTCGCCTGTGTTGCTGAAGCTGCTGTAACTGTCATAATCGTATTCAACCAAGTTGATGGTTGTACCAGCAGGTAAAGTGCCTGTAAAGGTAATTTCACTAATGCTAACTTCTTTGTCCCCAGGTGCGATCGCTTTCCTTAAAGTCAGAGTTCCTGCACCAATTACCAGGGTTGCACCTTGTTCGTAGCGTTGAGTCGCAGGTTCCGCCAGCGTAATTGTATCCACCGTACCTGTGACAGCAGCACCCAAACGACCGAGATAAACCACATCCCGCGCCTGTCCACTCAGTACTCGTGCTAATCCCATCGGGTTGCGGGGGACTCGTTGCCAAGTTTCGGTAATTTGCAGCAGGCTATTTTCGAGGGTGACATTGCAAGTATTGGCATCTTCCCCGTCGGTAATTCTCACAGTAGTAGTATCAGGATTGGCATCACTAGCCATAATCACTTTGACTTCACTGCGTCCCAACCCTGGAGAACGTTCCCGCAATTGCACACTATTAGAAAGTAAAATGCTAGCACGGGCAACATTGGTGTTGTAACTAACAGCAAAAAATTGGTCTGCATCACCCCGGAAATACAACCGCAGCATTCCGTTAGCACTTTCAAATAATTGCGGTGCATCATTTGTCCAAGCAAAATCTAACAATCCACCCACCACATTTAACCCATTGGGGTCAATATGAATTAAGCGCATGGGGAAAGCAAATTTACCTTGAAGTTGGGCACGTAAATCTGCTAGTTGGGCTTTGAGGTTTTGCAGATGTTCCGTTTGTGCTATCAGCTGCTTATTTAAGTTAGGAATAATTACCGTTTGAATGTTAGTAATTTGTTGGTTGTAGACCTCGATTTGGGAGTTGTAAGCATTGATTTGATTCTGAAAACTTGCAGTGGTACGCACCCTCGCACTCATGTAATTACTCAGAAAATAGGTTCCACCTAATCTATTTTCGTCCTCATATTGGGCGCGGGAAGCACCTTGGAAGTTTGGTTGTTCATAGAGGATGACATACAAACCTGGATCGGGTTTTACAGAGTTAATCGCAATCCGTAATGTTGGATGTTCGCCGATACCTAATCTTTGACTAGCACCTGTAAATTGAGGCTGGGAATATCCTGTAACACCTGTACCGTTTTCAAGATTTGCTCTCAATCGTGCACTGTTTGCCCTGTCTATAATTAATGTTTGAATTGTTGCTTGTTGCGTAGCAATTTCTCGATTGAGAGAGTCAATTTCCCGTTGGGTATTGGGAATTTCAGTTTGTTCTAATTGAATGATTTGGTTGATAAAGGTATTCGGGTCTTTTGTCTTTGTGTCTATCAACGGTAGATTGATATTATCAGGAATTTGCGATAACCGACCCCGTTTACTTACAGCAAAGTCCAGGACAGCTATTTTTTTATTGTCATCATTTTCATGTGCTGTGGATACCGCCACCAACACACGGGCATTTTGCTTGATGGGTGCAGGTGTTCTATCATGTCCAGAAGGTAGTTCCTCTTGCTGATAATACAACATAGCAGAGATACCTTTACCTGCCACAGTGCGATCGCCAAATCCAAAACTCGTCCGTTGGATACCAGGATTATCGCCTACAGGTGCGTCAGATTGTACCCACTGCGCTGTTCCTTCGACAATACCATTATTGAGGGTGTCAGTGCGATCGTAAACAGTTGTACCGTTACCTTCGTCAAATTGCCAATAGGTAAGTAAACCAGGTTCATTCCCCGCCTTGCGGAACTTTTTCGTTTCTCTAACTTCCAGTTCTGAACGTTCCCGTTCCCAAATCGATAATTCATCAACAGTTGCAACAATAGGTAAAGCGGGTTGGGAACCACCGTACAACGAACCGACATTTCTCCCCACAACCATGTAAGTTGTCGTTGTGGTAGTTCTGGGAAACAATAAATATTGATTTTCTTCCCCTTCACCGTTAACAACTGCATCCCCAACTTGAATTTTCACCACACCAGAATTTGCAGGTGCATTTATGCCATCTGGAGCTGGAGCCAGAGAAATACTAATATGATTCCATTGCCCCATTTTGATCGCATTAGCCGCAGAAGTCACTGTTTTAGAGTTAGCAGTTACCTGAATACCGTAACCAGGAAGAAATTGTCCGTCAGTATTTAACTGAGTTTCTACCAAGCGAATTTGGAAAACTGTTGCTGGTGTTCCTTCTGAGTAGATTACACCAGTAGTTTCTGGTTTAATCCAAGCGGAAATATTAAACTCTTGTTTGTTGATGACTTGCGCTTTACCTGCAATATAGGTATCTGCATCTAACTTTATAGCTGATTCTGCATAACCCATTTTCGTAAATGCATCTGGACTTTCTGTACCTTGAGTGTTGAAAAATCCATCAGCAGAACGTTCGATATTGTAAGCATCAATTCTGTTAGTCCGTTGATTATGGACAAATATCTGCCAACGTTTAATATCAGGAATACCCGTTGGGACTTGCAAAACCGTAAACCGTCCATCAACCAAATTCTCGACAAAACCTAACTCCATAGTTGGCTCAAAAAATGGACGATTATCCATATCTGTAGCGCCGAGAGTATCCTTTGCACCATTCTTGATAATTTTATGGCGACTGCGACGATAGCGGACTTCTCTAGCTGTTTTGAGTTGCGTTCCAGAAAGGATAAATCTGTCTACTAAGAGAGTTTTGTTAACAATAGGAATAGATGTTTGTCCATCTGAATTTGTGACAGTGACGTTATCAGGATGATTACCATCAATAGACTGTCGGAACAGGTAAATATATTGTCCATCACTCAAAGCTTGAAATGGTGCATCTGCTGTTAGCCTTGCGGTTGTCGAACGGAATAAATCGATTTCGGAAATATTAATTGCAGGTTGACCATTGCTTCTCACTGTCGGTAAAACTTTGTTGGGCAAAATCCTAAATCCGACTTGTGTAATTTCGTTGGGAAAAATTAATTCTTGGGGTGTAGACGACCAATTTCTGGCATCAATTGGATTGGGGTCATCTTGCTGGTCAAGAACAGTGTAATATATCCGGCGATCGCTATCTATCGCCAAGGATATCAATACTCCTGTATGTTCTACCAGAGTTGTATACTGATAAGCTTTATTAGTATAGGTCTGTAAATAATTATCCCATTGAAGTTGCATATTTTTCTCCTAGTTATTAATTCAAGTAAGGGTTAGGTAAACAAGTTTAGGGTAAAGAACTTACACAATGAATTTTTGTGTAAGTTCTCTCTATTGATATAACCTCAGCCTGAAAATCTCAAATTTGATTAAACTTGTAGCATTCCCATGCTGAAATAAATTTAATTACCAGCTTGATTGAGTGGATAGTTCACAGAATTATCTACAGTAGGTTGTGTAGATATCATTCGAGAAGGAGGTGGCGCACAAGCTTGTGTAAATAACAAAATGCTAATTGGTAAGGCTAATGTAAGTATTCTGTTCCAGCGCATATTGTTCATAGAATTCATTACACGATTCATCAGTTCAACTCCTTGATTGCAGGTGTTCTGTTATTTTTATAGAATTTGCCAAGGTAAAAGTCGATACAGAAAAGTTAAGGAATTAAATTTAGAAGCTAACTTAACTAGAGACTTAACTTTTACAACATCACTCTTAACTAGAGGAGAATCTGCAATTCTTGAGGCGATAAAAACTTTCTTTCCAGCAATTGCAAGGCAATTCTTTTCCCTGTACACCAGCCGTAATATCCATAAGTTGCCGATGCGCCTACAATTTTCTCAAAACCTACAAAGTAAAGTGTAGGGTCAACAATAGATTGGCATTTACCATCTGTTTTTGGTAATAACCTATCGTTCACATTTAGATACAATTGCGGCTGTCTCAAAATTTTATTGATACCAGGACGAAAGCCAGTACCTAAAATAATTGCATCATAATCTTGCGCTACACCATTACTAAAGATTACGCCTGTTTTTGTAAGTTGCTGAATACTATTAGAGATGACTCGAATATTTCCTTTTTTGATTTGTTTAACAGTACCTCTATCTACCCAAGCTACACGGCCATGATTAACTTCCACATCCATTGGCCCTTTATCTTCTGGATAGATAGAGTATGCACTCAAATCTAAAGCAAAACGCTGAATAAATTTATCAGTTTCCTTGATGTCTGCTTGTAATTCTTCTGGTGAGAAATCTATGGCTTTTTCCATAGCTTCTATTCGAGAATCTATTGTATTGTTATTAAACAAACGTTTAAAGTATGACCTACTGCGCCATAACCAATATTGTAGCGATCGCAGTCTCGGATAAAGAGGAAATACCCAACGTTTACCGCGAATTAACATATCTACACGAGCAGCACCATGTTCATATAAATCGAGTGCAATTTCTGCTGCGGAATTTCCCGAACCAACGACTAAAACCTTCTGATTTTGATAAAGAATGCCGTTTTTATAGGCACTACTATGAATAATCTTACCTGCAAAATCTTCTTGTCCAAAAAATTTGGGAATCACAGGTTCGTTAGTTAGTCCAGTACAGATAACAAGAACCTTGCAGTGGAGAATATCTTTGTTTGTTTGTATTTTCCAGGTATAATCCGTTTGATTTTGATTATAAATTTTGGTAATATTCTCAACCTCTTCACCAAAAAGAATATGTGAATCAACTTGGAAATGATCTGCATATTCTGTTAAATACTCCACTATTTCCTCTTTTGACTTAAATGTAGAATATTTTTGCTTACCCTCAAAAAAAGGTAAAGTAAAATAAGGATTTTGAGTAACTAATCGCTCGTAGGCGTTTTTCCAGATAGTTGCGACAGTTTCACCTTTCTCTATCACAACAAAGTTATCAATTCCAAATTTTTTTAAACTTGCAGCTACGGTAATACCGCAAAAACCAGATCCAATAACGATAACGTCTAGTTCAGCGTTCATAAAATTGACTTTGATTGCGAATCTTAACTCTTATCTTTATAAAATTTGGTACTTCAATAGTCGATATAGATTAGTTAGGGAATTTGAGCCCGTTGCCAACCTACTTAACTCTCTTTCCTGCTTCCTCTATTCATTAGTTAAGTTTGCAAGTTAAGTCATTTCCCTGTCTAACTCCTTAACTTTTCTGTATCGACACTGCAATCGTCTACTTCTAAATATAAATAGTTAGACTAGTTATAACGAAAGAGTTGACATGAACTTAATAACTTTGCTGTTACGTTCTTCTTGGAAAATTCTCACTCTTGCTACCTGCATTGGGTTATTAAGTGGGGTTAGTACAGCCGGATTACTTATAACAATCAATACACATATTAATCAATCATCTCTGAGAATAATATTAATTTGGAGTTTTATCGGTCTTTGTCTTGTCAAGTTTTTAACAAATATTATTTCTAAATATTTGTTAATAAACTTAGCAGAAAAAGCAATTGTAGAATTACGCCTCACATTGAGCGAGAGAATTTTATCTGCACCACTATATGATCTAGAAAAGTTAGGGAAACATCGTATATTAGCTACATTAACAGACGATGTTTTAGCAATTTCTCGCACAGTCTACATTATTCCTACGTTGTGTATTGATATGACCATCGTAGTGAGTTGTCTTTTGTATTTATTTTGGTTATCCCCAACGATATTTTTTCTGGTGGCCATTTCTCTATTGCTAGGAATATTTAGCTATCAACAGATTGCATACAAAGCAACCTCATTTTTTACCCTAGCTCGTCAGCAAGAAGATCAACTGTTTAACCATTTTCAGAGTATAACTGAGGGAACTAAAGAACTAAAGCTTCACAAAGAACGACGACAAATATTTTTAAAGCAAGAACTTAGAGAAACGGCACAATTATCTAGACGCAATAATGTAGTTGGAATGACTATATTTGCAGTTGCTGCTAGTTGGGGTAATAGCTTATTTTTTGTGGTTGTAGGATTGGTAATTTTTGCTCTGCCTACTTTCCAAACTATCCCTAATCATATTTTATCTGGATATGCATTGACTATTCTCTACTTGCTTTCACCTTTAGACTACATTATGAGTGCTATTCCTACTTTTAGCAAAGCAACTGTTGCTTTACAGAAGCTTGAATCTCTTAAACTATTATTGTCGAATCGCTGTTACGAAGATAATTTAATGATTTGGGAGCGGGCAGATAATTTTTGTCACAGTTTAGAATTTGTGGGTATCACTCATACTTATTACCAAGACTCAGAAGATACAGCTTTTACTCTTGGCCCAATTGATTTGACGGTTTCGGGAGGTGAAATTGTTTTTATTGTTGGTGGTAATGGGAGTGGAAAATCTACGCTGATCAAATTAATCACTGGTTTATACATTCCTGAAAGCGGAAAAATTTATTTCAATGGCAAATTAGTGACTGCGGAAAATCAAGAGTGGTTCCGCCAACATTTTTCAGCAGTGTTTTCTGATTTTTATCTATTCGATAATTTATTTAATTTAGATAAAAATAATACTGATGATAAAATTAAAGACTATTTAGTTCAATTACAACTGGATAAAAAAGTTCAAATAAGCAATGGAATCCTTTCTACCACTTCATTATCTCAAGGACAGCGAAAACGTCTAGCCTTGTTGACGGCTTATTTAGAAGACCGTCCTATATATGTATTTGATGAATGGGCTGCCGATCAAGATCCTATCTTTAAAAAAATTTTTTATACCCAAATATTACCTGAATTGAAAAATCAAGGTAAAACTGTAATAGTAGTCACTCACGATGACCAATATTTCTATTTATCCGACAGGATAGTCAAGTTAGATTATGGCAAGGTAGAGAATATTTATACTTGTCTCATGCCTAGTGAACAAAATTTATTTTAATTCAGATATGTACCTTAGAGACAGCAATAAAAAACGCAGCCATGCCTACATGGGCATAGGTTGTAGCAGCACTCATGCCCAGAAAACTCTCTTCGGTAGCACCTACCAGCGAAAACCCTTCGGTGTAGCTGTCGAGATATCAATGGCGGGAGCAGGGAGTATCATACCAGATGCACTGTATAGGAGTACAACAGTCAGCGAAATGATGGACAAGTTAATAACTGGCAGGAGATGGTAAAGTTATGAATTGATATGAGGTTGTGAACTCCTTTATTTAATAGACGAAGCTAAGATTTGTTGAGCCATTTTGTCATCAGATAGCGATTATGATCTTCAAACCCAACTCGCCTATAAAAACTTTGGGCAGAAGTATTTTTCCGTTCAACTTCTAGATGTAATGCCTGAACATTGAGGGAGGTGCAAACATGCTCAAGAAAGTTAATTGTTTGCTTACCTATGCCTTGCCCTTGGTAATTAGCCTGGATGTAGAGTTCATCAATCCAAGCATCACGCCCTCCGTATTCCAGGCTATAGCCTAATGTGAGAACGACATAACCGATTGTTTTACTTTGACACTTAATCAACCAGACCTGACCCATTGACTTATCATTCAGCAGTTGAATCAGAGCATTACGAGCAACTACGGCATTAAAGAGGATACAACCGTCTATTTCATACAGTTCTTGCATTAAAATGAGAAATGCCTCAACATCAGTATTTTCTGCTAGCTTGAAGTCAATTTTCATGATGTATTTACTCTCAATGACATTTGATTGACTGCATATTCAACCAATAGGATTGCTATACTGTTATGAAAGCAGTGATTTAGGCATATTTATACTATAGCGATCGCCTTTTTATCCTGCTCAATTTTTCGTTCCTGATGTTGTGCTTCATCTTCACCAAATTGCTGAATAAGTTGAGCAACTAATCCTGTCCATCCAGTTTGATGACTGGCTCCAATTCCGGCTCCATTATCACCATGAAAATACTCATGGAATAAAATTAAATTCTGCCAGTGTGGGTCATTTTGAAACTTCTGTATCCCACCATAAACAGGTCGTTGACCAGAGGAATTTTGCAAGAAAATTCTAGTTAACCTTTGAGATAATTCTGATGCAACTTCCCAAAGCGTCATCATCTGACCAGAACCTGTGGGACATTCCACTTTGAAATCATCGCCCAGGTAATAATAGAATTTTTGCAGAGATTCTATTATTAAGAAATTCACCGGAAACCAAATAGGGCCGCGCCAGTTAGAATTACCACCAAATAAAGCACTGCTAGATTCAGCAGGTTCATAATCTACACGAAATTGCGAACCCTTGACATCAAAAGTATAGGGATGTTCGGCATGAAATCTGGAAACTGCGCGAATACCGTAAGGACTGAAAAACTCACTTTCATCGAGCATTTTTTGCAGAATACTTCTTAATTTATCCCGTGAAACAATTGCTAATAATCTTCTAGCACCAATTCCTTTTGTTTCCATACAAGCTACATTTTGCCGCAAGTCAGGACGGTTTTGAATAAACCATTCCAGCCGCTTCTTAAAGCCAGGAAGCATCTTTAAGGTTTCTGGTTCAATGCTTTCAATCGCAAATAGGGGGATTAATCCCACCATTGACCGGACTTTTAAGGTAATCTGCCGTTCATGTAAATGTAGCACATCGTAGTAAAATCCATCTGATTCATTCCACAAACTGGCTTCCATTTTGCCAATTTTATTCATCGCATCGGCTATGTAAAGAAAATGTTCAAAAAATTTGGTAGCAATGTCTTCATAAACAGGATTGCTCTTGGCTAATTCTAGAGCGATCGCTAACATATTTAAACAGTACATTCCCATCCAACTAGTACCATCAGATTGGTCAATATGTCCACCTGTCGGCAGGGCTGCACTGCGGTCAAATACGCCAATATTATCTAATCCTAAAAATCCCCCTTGAAAGACGTTATTACCTTCAGCATCCTTACGATTCACCCACCAAGTAAAATTGAGCATCAGCTTTTGAAAAACCCGTTCTAAAAACTGTCGGTCTGTTCGCCCGTAAATCTTCTGTTCAATCTTATAAATGCGCCAAGTTGCCCAAGCATGAACAGGGGGATTAACATCACCAAATGCCCACTCATAAGCAGGAATTTGCCCATTGGGATGCATATACCATTCCCGTGTGAGAACATCCAATTGGTACTTCGCAAAATCTGGGTCAATCATTGCTAAAGGAATGGTATGGAATGCTAAATCCCAAGCTGCAAACCAGGGATATTCCCATTTATCAGGCATAGAGAGAATATCTTCATTGTAGAGATGGAACCATTCTTGATTTCTACCATTTTGGCGTTCTGTTGGGGGTGTTGGTGTGTTGCGATCGCCTTTCAACCAATCCTCTACAATATAGTGATAAAATTGCTTGCTCCACAGCATTCCGGCAAATGCTTGGCGTTGCACATTACGCATATCTTCACTTAGAGGATATGGAGTAATACGTTGATAAAATTCATCAGCTTCTTGTTGTCGTCGGCTAAAAATTAAATCAAACTCCTTACCAAATGGCTCAAATAAATTGGCTGCATTACTCAGTCGTAATTTGATAGTTTGAGTTTCACCAGGCTCAACTTTTAATACATAACTGGCAGATGCTTTTGTGCCAATCTTATCAGGATTTACGGCTGTTTTCTGACCATTTACAACATAGTCATTAATCCCATCTTTCACATAAGCAGAGGTATTGGGAGAAGCAAATAATCGCTCTATATTTGTCTCATTGTCTGTAAAGAGAACCTCTGTTGTTTCTTGACAATACAGCCACCTATTTCCTAAACTTGGGTGAGATGCTTCAATGATATTGAAGCTACGATCTGATTTAATCTCTTTTAAAGTAGGTTTATCTGCATCTCCATTCCAACACCAAGTATTGCGAAACCAGAGGGTAGGTAACAGGTGCAATGTCTTCGCTTCTGTACCTCTGTTGACTACTTTAATTTGGATAAGAATATCTTCCGCAGAATGCTTGGCATATTCCACAAAAACATCAAAATAGTGATTATCATCAAACACGCCTGTATCTAGTAGTTCAAATTCTGGCTCTTGCCGATTTCGGCGTTGATTTTCTGCAACTAATTGGGAGTAGGGAAAGGCTGTTTGAGGATATTTATACAGCGCTTTCATGTAGGAATGTGTGGGAGTGCTGTCTAAATAAAAGTAATATTCTTTAACATCTTCACCGTGATTACCTTCATTACCAGTTAGACCAAAAATTCTTTCTTTGAGAATAGAATCTTCACCATTCCAAAGAGCGATCGCAAAACAAAGGCGTTGATGATTATCAGAAATACCAAAAATTCCATCTTCACCCCAACGGTAGGCGCGAGAACGGGCTTGATCGTGGGTGAAATAGTCCCAGGCTGTACCGTTGGGGCTGTAGTCTTCGCGTACTGTTCCCCATTGGCGATCGCTTAAATAAGGCCCCCATCTGCGCCAATGGGCTATCTGATTTTGAGCTTCTGCTAATCTGATTTCTTCTTGGGTTGGAGTTGTCATCATCTCACCCTCTGCATATCTGCACTTTATTTTAATTAATTTGCTATATTGAGTATCACGTTTTTATCAAAGATGGGGCTGATATTTTGATTAAAATTTGCTAGGTAAATTGATAAATAAAAATCTAGGATAAACTCAGGAAAAATTTATATTAATTTTTGTTATCAAAGTAAATGATCACTTCGATACCATCTGCCCAACGGTTTGTATTCAGAGGAAAAGAGCGAGCTTGCTGCGGAGGATCTGCGCTAACGCTATACAGGACAGTCTCATCTAGTTTTGCCAACAGTAAGGTGCGACCTAGAGGCGGTTGTAATGTCGCTGTCGCTACTAGTAAGCCGTGATAGCACCAGGTCAATAAACCTGCTAGTGTTCCAGAGGCGTAACCACCACCAATACCGTTAGTAACTAACTATTCCCGTGACTCTGCAATGTCGAGATTGCCGCAGATTTCCCGTCCAAATTCAATACACATAAGTCAACACTCTTTCTGGCGATCGATATTTGGATTATCAGTTATGAATCCTATAGTGTGCTGAGAGTGGTATTAAGAGTTGATGAAATATCAATTTTTGAATTGTTTCAACTAGAATCTTAATTGCTAATCAAGCTTAAATTATAAGTAGCCCAATCAAATCGTTTTTCAGTTGCTATATTAGACTATAAATCTAAGACAGAGCGAAGTATGATATGTCGGAAAAAAATACGGAAACAAAAAGTGGAGAAGAGCCAAAAAGAGGTATTCCTTTATATGCTGATCGGAGTGAACCAGAAATTAATGACCCAGCCTTATCACAAGCCACTACAGTTTGGCGTGGCTCAAATGACATATCTTTTAAATTACTCCGATGCCTCGAAGCGATGCGGGATCTTTCAAAAAGCATGGAAGGTCTAGCTAAACTTAATGATCCTACTTCCGAGAAGCGACTAGTAAAGCAACTTGCATCCCCGCTTTATGCTTTGGGATCTGGCATTCTGGATATGTTTAACGAATTAGAAAGTAATGCCAAAGACTACACACTGATAGGATCTACTCAACACCAAGAGATCATCAGTAGGAAAAAAAAATTTATAGTAGAAGTATCTACAGATAATAAAAGTAATTTGCGTATTGTAAGAGATAAGATTGATTCACATATAGATAAAATCGCTGTAATCAAACCAGAAGACTACTGGATTTACGTAGATATATTATCTTTCTTAAAGTGTATGAAAAGTTGCCTAGAGCAAATCTTGTACCTTCTATCGTTGGATGTTTACGGTTGGACAAGGGAGAGTGGGCATCCTGATGTATGGAGCTTAATGAGTGTTGATGGCACAGTAGTTGATTTTTATATGCAAAATGGTGAACCAGTAGCCATCATAAATGTAACTCTTGTAAAATCACCCAAACATGGTGTACTGAGTGAAATTAAAGCCTTTGTACCTTTATACAACGAAGTGGCCAGTAAATGTCAAGGTATAGAGTTAATAAAGATTTCAGAATCAGATAAAGCAGAATCATCGCAAAGGTATGATACATAAACATTCCAAAAGCACAGTTTAACAAGTAATAGGGTGTTTTATGCTGCACGCTAACGCACCATACCACTAAATAAATAATTAAAACTTCATTATGCGCTTCGGTCAACATCACCAATTTCTAGAAAAAGACGATGTTCGATTGGCCTTAATCAACAGGGCAATCGCTCAATTTCAATTCTCTGCTGAACAGCTGAAAGAGCCATATCTACACAAAATTGACGAACACACAGCATTGTTTATAAAAGGTTTTGGAAATGAGATCAATCTACTCTCCGCCTTTAGAGATATCTATTTTAACAGTCGAGAATTGCTTGACCTACTGCTGGGTCGAATAAGTCAGCAAACAGCTTCATCAGGGAATCAAACCCCGAAAGACTTTCTGCCGTTTGCTAAACGTTTAATGTGTGGGGACATCGATCATCTCAATCTGGAAATTATTTCCTTCTTAAAAACAAACATTAATTATATATTTCACATTAGAAAAATAAGAAATGAAATAAAGAAAAATCCATCATCCGTTGAATTTTTCTTTAATACGGATCACTTTGAAGCAAGAATGTCCTTACCCATTGATAAGTCTGAATATGAATTACTAGAACATCTGGATATTGTAAATCTAGATGAAGCTAAAATGAAATCTTCTTATGCGTGTGTAATAAATTTAGATATTGCCTTCCCTGAAATGCTCCAATTTTGGAAAGCAGCTTTTGAAATTCAGCAACGCTAAAAAACTTTAAGTTTAAACACTGCTTCTCGCGTAGAATCATTAAACTAGAAACTACAGAAGTGCGATCGCTATGACAAATTAATCTTCTACATAACTCTGGAAAAATAAAATAATTTATACAGAGAACGGATTACAGCTTTATTTTCTAAGCATTAATGAAATTCATCTTTTAAACTTTTCGATTTGCTGTTGAAAGTAATCTCGCCAACCTGTAGGTAAAGCCTCAACTTGTACGGCGCGGTGTAACAATTGTAAGTCGTGTGTTTCCCGTGCATAAAGTCGGGTAATATCAGCAACAGTGATATTATTTGAGTCTCGACTGATTAACGACAAAGTATCACCATTTCCGACTTTACCCTCTTGCAGCACCGAAAAGTAGAACCCCGTTAGGCGGCTATCTAAAAACTGTTTAACTATATCAGCCCGTCCAAACTTGATTAAGAGTTTATAACAAGGCATTCGAGGTTGAGTCACCATTACCTCTGCGCTACCAATCTGGAAGCGATCGCCAATATTAATCTCATCTTCTAACAGCCCAATCGTAGTAAGGTTTTCACCAAACATTCCCCAGTGCAAATCCATGTCAGGTAACTTGCGCCGCCAATAGTCATAATGCTCAAATGGATAAGCATAAACTGCTTTGTCTTTGCCTCCGTGGACACTCAAATCAGCTTGTCTATCCCCATCTAAGTTGAGCGATCGCACCATCACCCGTCCCTCAACGGGTTCTTTAAAAATCCCAGTTGTAACTGTTTTGCCCTTCCAAAGTACTTCACGGGGAAGTCCTACATTCACTGAGATAACTTGCATAAGTTAATATTTCTTCTAGCAAAAATTGGATTTTTAAGTAAGATTGTTAACTTCTGGTTTCTAGTTTCTCACAGGATTGCTTTTTAAAAACTACTTCTGCACCACCCGCATCACATGACCATCTGGATCTCTGACCAAAAAGCCCTTTTTAAACCCCAACTTCTCCCCAGGAATCGCCACAACACCAGGAGAAACAAACGCAGATTTATTGATTCGCAACCGTTGAGCTACCGCTTCTGCATCCTTGACTACCAAGGTTGTTTGCCAATGTAGCAAATCATTGGGACGCGCATCATTTGGTAAAGAACGCCCATCTTTTGGTGTCAAATATTCCAAAAATTCAATCCCAGGCCCAGCAAGGGAACGCAAACCACTAATATGCAACTTGGCTCCTTCAACATTATTAAGATGCTCCTGTTCTGTACCGTAATTCATGCTTTCTCCCGCCAATCTCAAGCCAAGTAAATCACGGTAAAATTTCAAACTGGCTTCGGTGTTGGATACAACGATCGCTGTATGGTCAATTCCCAAAAATAACTGATTGCTCGGTTTTTGCCACTTCGGATCGCCTTTTCCTGGGGGAAAGTAGATAATCTCCAGGTTGTGTCCGTCTGGATCTTTGAAATAGAAAGCGCGAATTCCTGCTGCTGCTTTGTTAGAGTTGGGGATGCGCTGGGGTGCAGTTGAGGCGTGTTGCACCTTGAATTTACGTAAATGCTGATAAGCTTTATCCATATCGCTAACTGCTAACGCAATATGTTGAAACCATCGGTCATTGCTACGTGAATCTACAGGGATAGGTTTGCCTTTTGGTGTCAGATATTCCGTTAGTTCAATCGACTCGTTGCCCAACTGCATCCGCACCACCCGCAACCGTACCCCAAACAGTCCTTGCAGCTTTTCGTACTCAGTACCCAACACTTCTACATCTGAGACTTTCTGGAAGGATAACACCTGAGAGTAAAAATCAACGGCTTTATCCATATCAGAAACCGTCATGCCTACCGATTCTATTGCGGAAACTACTGCTTGTGACGGTAATTTTTGAATCTGGGCTGTTTGTGTGGAACGGTTGTTTTCCCGTCGGTAAACCTGGGATAAAACCGGATTTTGTGTCAGGGCAATTGTGGTAAATACTCCAACTGATAGAATTACCCCAGCTATTTTTTTACTGAATTTTGCAGCCATAGTGACACTCCATCAAATTTAATTTTTCATTATTCGATGCTTTAATTTAGTAGGGTAGATTTTGTGCTATTGCACTGTGGCTGCATCCCCAAGACAGAACCATGAGTGTATTTAACAACCCCAGAAACAGGAATGACTTCTTGATAGCAATACTTGCAAAACCAGTAAACATTTCCAGAACGGATGTGGCGAAGTACTAAATGAGAGCAAAAAAGACAAGTAGGACTGTGAATCATCAGAGTTTTGATGCTTGAAGCAAGGCTTTTGAAGCTGGGAAAGCAGAGTTTAAAAAAGCTGTGATTTGCTGGCGCTGCATATCTGGTTCACTAGTTAATTTAGAAGCAGTTAGAACTGCACCAACCCAGTTTTGAGTGTGCCAAAAACCATTACCATCAAGGGGTAGAAGATTTTCAAAGTTGGGGTAAGGATAAGGAGAAACATACCAATACGGTTCGTTGTAGCTGGTATCTCCTGGTGACATCCCAATTCCTACAGTCATCGGTTCTCCGTTTTTAGTGCCACCAAGAGTAATGAGTGTGGCAATATCAAAGTGATGAGGCCAAATATGGATAGCAGATGCTTCCTCTGCGATCGCAACTATTTCTTGTAAAATTTGATTGGTATTGGCGTAGTAATTTGCTAGTTCCTGTCGTCCAAATTGTCCACTGTTAGCATCGAAAGTTGCACCATGAGCAATAACATGGTCTGGAAAATCTGCTCGTGGATAGGTAGGAAGCTCAATATTGCTAACATTAACACCTAATTTAGCAATCTCCTGTTTGTGCCAATCCAAAGCCTCTTTCATGGTTTGTTGATGTAGGGGAAAAGTTGCAATTGTATCACTTTGTTTATCCAAAATTATTGCAGTGAGGCTAACTGGATCTAGTGCAACTCGAAAGGGTTTTATTGTCCGAATTAACTTTCCGACAAACACTTCTAATTCAGGATGCCATTGCAAACTTGTGTGACTGTAGTCTGGTAGAGGTTCTGCAAGAGCAGATCCAATAATACTAATGAACTGAACTGCATAGTGCATTTGCAATCTAGTTTCAATCAATTCTTGGGGTTTATTTTTGCCTATAGGTTGCCATAGATTACTCATAATTAACTTCCTTTGATTACAATAATCCGTGCTTTTTCCCAAACAAAAATTTTCTTGAGAAAGGTGCGGAGTGCAAGTAAAAATCCAAAAATCAGAATTTGTTGCCAGGTTCTCAGGTCTATCATCCTTAACAGAGAAGCGGAAAGCATAAAACTTAAACCTCATCCATCTTGAAAACTGGAGTTTTCGCAGAAAACATATTACTGTGGATAGGTGGTGTGGTAGAAAATCAAACAGGAATGCTAAAAGTAGAAT
>NZ_JACJRE010000062.1 GCF_014697075.1 Tolypothrix sp. FACHB-123
CTCGGCTTATGGATTTAGAAACTTTGAAAACTTCCGAATTAGATGCTTGTTAAACTGGCATTTTGATTGTTAGTTTAGCATAACAAGTACTAAAGAACCATAATTTTTATATTTTAATAATTGAAATTAATCAAAATTATCAATAATGTTTGCTATACAACAGCGATTAATAGCAACTTGAATTGGAATGGATGACTGTCAGAAACTATGCATAGCAATTCCAAAAGTTTGCAAAATCAATTTAATTTATATAAATAAAATATAAATTAAATATAAATTCTTCGTAGGGTGTGTTATGCCGTAGGCTAAAGACCGTCTCAAATTCAAGGTGCGTTGTGCTGCGCGACAACACACCCTACGTTACTACTCGCCAGCTGTATCCTTAAGGACGGGGAAAACTCGATCAAGCACAAACTTGGACAAATGGCTAGCTGAGTGCCCCATCAATAGTAGGCGGGCAAATTCGGGACAATCGGTGTTAGGCATTGCGTATTCCATATAATAATTGAAGAAGTGCAACAAAATTAAACATCAACCAAAATCCCTCGGCTGCCATCTTCTCTCCAACCTAACCCATTACCCTGAAGAGTCTGATTGTGGCAGACACGATAAATGGGGTCTGGTTGGCATCTACGCGATCCAAGTCTAAATTTTCATGAACGGGAGAACACATAATCTATGGCCAGAATAGAAACCCGCACTGAACCTATGGTGCTCAATATGGGCCCGCACCATCCCTCAATGCACGGGGTTCTGCGGTTAATTGTTACCCTGGATGGCGAGGATGTCATTGATTGTGAACCAGTAATTGGCTACCTGCACCGGGGAATGGAAAAAATTGCGGAAAACCGCACTACGATTATGTATGTCCCCTACGTGAGTCGGTGGGACTACGCAGCAGGGATGTTCAATGAAGCCGTTACTGTCAACGCCCCAGAAAAATTAGCAGGTATTGCCGTACCTAAACGCGCCAGCTACATCCGCGTTATTATGCTGGAATTGAACCGCATCGCCAACCACCTATTGTGGTTCGGGCCATTCCTGGCTGACGTAGGCGCACAAACTCCCTTCTTCTACCAGTTCCGCGAACGGGAGATGATTTACGATTTATGGGAAGCGGCTACTGGTTACCGGATGGTAAATAACAATTACTTCCGTGTTGGTGGTGTAGCAGTTGATTTACCTTACGGTTGGGTAGATAAATGCTCAGAATTCTGCGATTACTTGCTACCTAAAATAGACGAGTACGAAAAGTTAGTTACCAATAACCCCATTTTCCGCCGTCGGGTTGAAGGTATTGGCACAATCACCCGCGAGGAAGCAATTAACTGGGGACTTTCTGGCCCCATGTTACGGGCTTCTGGGGTGAAGTGGGACTTACGCAAAGTTGACCACTATGAATGCTACGATGACTTCGACTGGGATGTACAGTGGGAAACTGCTGGTGATTGTTTTGCCCGTTATGTGGTGCGGATGCGGGAAATGCGCGAATCTGTGAAGATTATTCGCCAAGCAATTAAAGGACTTCCTGGCGGCCCTTATGAGAACTTAGAAGCGAAGCGTTTAGCTGCTGGGAAAAAATCAGAATGGGATGCTTTTGATTATCAATATATTGGTAAAAAAGTTTCTCCTTCTTTTAAGATTCCTAAAGGTGAAATTTACGCCCGTGTCGAAAGCGGTAAAGGTGAATTAGGTATTTATTTGGTGGGTGATGATAATGTCTTCCCCGCACGCTGGAAGATTCGCGCCGCCGATTTCAACAATCTGCAAATTCTGCCCCATTTATTACGCGGAATGAAAGTAGCAGATATTGTGGTAATTCTCGGCAGTATCGATGTAATTATGGGTTCTGTGGACAGATAAATCAGTGGTTTTTAGTTGAATACAGAATCAATATAAGGGCACAATTATAAATTATATTTGTGCCCTTATTTTTATACCCAATCGTAGGGGCGGGGTTTCCCCTATTAGTATCAAATTAAGTGAGAAATAGCTTGCCTGTAGGCTTTCTCACCCGCCTGAGAATGAATTCTCAGGCTAATAGCCTAAGTCTACTGAAGTAGACTCAAGATTTTGAGGATATTTAGTCATCTTTAGATGACTTTGGCTATTAGCAAGGAACTTCAGTTCCTTGTGGTAACTGGGTTTTACCTTAAGTTGATAAGTATCGGAATCATTGAGTAATTCCCGAATTTCCAGGATTAACCTACACCTAATATGCAACCCATACGCGGATCGAGAGATAAGGAAAGCTGCTGATTTTCTCCTGCATCTTGCCATTCTACTTCGGCTTTGCCATATAAAAGTTTGTTGGGTTGAGTCTGCAAATTGCTAATGGGAATCTCTGCTTTTGTTGGTGCTGTACCTGCATTCACAGCAATAATTAATTCCTCAGTTCCTAAGGTTCTAGCAAATACGTAAAGTGTACCTTGGGCATAAAGTACTTGATAATCTCCTATCCGCAATGCTGGGTAGCTATTACGGATGGCAATTAATTGACGATGAGTATCAAGAATATCTTTATCCCAGGTTGCTTCTAAGGGAAAACCACGGCGAGAATCGGGATCTATCGCGCCAGGTAACCCGACTTCATCACCATAGTAGACGCTAGGGGCACCAGGGAAGGTGATTAAGAGTAAAGTAGCTAATTCGACACTGGCTTTATCGCCCCCAGCAATTGTCATTAACCTGGCGGTGTCGTGACTGGCGAGTAAATTTAATTGGGTTAGTTGAATTTCCCAAGGGTAAAATTCTAGTAATTCTTGAATTTTGGCGGCGTATTCCGCAGCAAATAAAGGTGGATAGGGTTGATAGTCGCGGCTTTGGACTTGTTCTAAGACTACGCGATCGCCTGCGGTAAAGGCAATGGTCGGCCCGGCAAATAAATAATTCATCACGCCGTCAAATTGCGTACCATCTAACCATTCGCGAGAATCTCCCCAAACTTCGCCCACAATATAAGCTTCGGGATTAATCGCCTTGACGCGCTGACGAAATTCTTGCCAAAAGCCAGGGGTTTTAATTTCAAATGGGACATCTAACCGCCAACCATCAATGCCGAATTTAATCCAATATTCGGCAATTTCCATAATATATTCTTTGACTTCTGGGTTATCGTGGTTAAATACAGGTAAAGCCCGATTTCCACCCCAACCTTCATAATTAGCCGGATATTCGCCATTGTAAGGAGAAACAGGCCAGCCCTCAACTTTAAACCAATTCACCCAAGGGGAATGAGGCCCATTTTCCAAAACATCGTGAAAAAAGAAAAAGCCGCGACTGGAGTGATTAAATACACCATCCAAGACAACTTTTATATTGCGTTCGTGGGCTGCGTCTAACAATTCTTTAAAAGCTTCGTTACCCCCTAATAGCGGATCTACTTGATAATAATCGTGGGTATGGTAGCGGTGATTACTAGCCGATTGAAAGATGGGTGTGAAGTAGATAGCGTTAATTCCTAAATTTTGGATGTAATCCAAACCTTCCATAATGCCCCATAAATCACCGCCTTTGTAACCTTGCAGTGAAGGCATTGCTTCCCAATCTTCCCAACGAGCTTCATGTAATAATCGTTTGCGGGGTTGCTTGCTTCTGGCAAAGCGATCGGGAAAGATTTGGTAGAATACAGCGTGTTTTACCCAGTCTGGTGTTTGAATTTGCATTGATTACTCTATTTATACCTACAGGAGCGATCGTTGCAAATCATAGCTTCTTTATGGTTCCCACCTGTGGTAGATCATTTATGGGTTTAGTCAAAAGTCCATAGTCAACAGTCAACAGTCAACAGTTCATAGTCTATAGAATTTATCAATGCCCAATGCCAAATGCCCCATGCCCAATTAATAATTCTTTATTTTTTTCTCTAGAGATTTATCTGTAATGTGGGAATTAGGCGCTGGATCAATACAAAAGTTTGGCTGAAAATGCCTTGGGCTGCTAATCAGCATTACTTACACCTGTAGATAACTGTATTGCCATAAAAATTACAAGTTAAAAAAATGACATTTTTAGTATTTATGCTAAAACAACTAAGACTACTATAATTACCGCTCTAATTCAGGACAATTACATAGAAGATGGTAAGACTTATGAGACACGATAAACTATCTCCTGGTTTGCTGTTAGCGTATGAAGATTATCAGAATGAAGGGGAACAAGCTTTAATTACCCACAGGCGATCGCTTGGTATAATTGCTCCCAAAAGTGCGGTTAAGCCGACTAAGAGTATTGTGTTTCTCTACTGCGAACCTGATGCAGATTTGAGTCATTTAGAACAGTATGGCATTCGCATCAATCAAAATTCTGGTAGTGTCCGCACGGCTTTTTTACCCATACAAGCTTTAGATGCACTATCAGAAGAGGATGTGATTCAACGCATCAAACCATCACGCAAACTCCATCTGCGGATGGATGTGGCTCCAGGTAAAGTAAAATTACCAGATTTTAAAAGCAAAACGGGATTGACTGGGAAGGGAGTCCTGATTGGCGTTATCGATAGCGGTATTGACCCCAAGCACCCCGCCTTTGCTGGACGCATTTTACGCATTTGGGATCAGACACTCCCAGGGCCGGGAGTTAAAGAAGGCGATTATGGCGCGGAATTTACTGGCGAACAAATGACTGTTTCCCAAGATACTAACGGTCATGGTACCCATGTGGCGGGTATTGCTGCGGGTGCAGATGAAAATTACCCAGGGGTAGCGCCAGAAGCAGAATTAATTATTGTTAAGTCTGACTTACAGGATGCTCATATTGCTGATGCGGTGCGTTACGTTTTTCGCGTAGCCACAGAATTAGGACGACCAGTAGTATTAAATATGAGCTTGGGCGGACATGCTGATGCTCATGATGGTAGTGACTCCCTATCACGGATTATTGATGCAGAAACTGGGCCGGGTAAAATTGTTTGCTGTGCTGCTGGTAACGAAGGAAACGATAACATACATGGTCAAGCAAGCATACCTGCACAAAAATCACGGGGTATGCGCTTTAATGTGCCCTTAAATCAAGTCGGCATCGTCTGGTTAAACGGTTGGTATGATGCTGACAGCGAGTTAGAAATCTCTGTGCGCAGTCCTAATGGTTTCGTCACTCCCTACCAAAAAATTATTGCTGATGACAATCCTACCCAGAACTATCAATTACCAGATTCCCTGGTAGAAATTGTCACACCAGCCCCAGATAAAGGTAATGGCGACCACAATTTCTTTGTACAAATTCGGGGTAATGGCCCTTCGCGTGTAATGGGTGGGATTTGGCAGTTAAGGTTGCGCAATACTAGTAACAGTGATACCCGCTTGGATGTGTGGGCGCTAGACGATCATTCCTCAGTATTTTTTACAGGCAAAAGTGTGAAAGACTGTGTAAAAATTGGCTCTCCTGGAGCGGCTAGCAGTGCGATTACAGTTGCAGCTTACACGACAAAAGTTGAGTATACAGATATTGATGGTCAAGTCCGCGATATGGGCTTAGAGTTGGATACTATCTCGGAGTTCAGCAGTGAAGGGCCATTGCGCAATGATGGACAAAAACCAGATATAGCCGCACCAGGGGCGATGATTGCTTCTGCATTGTCATCTAATGCCGATAGCGATCGCTCGATGATGATTAATTCTAAATTTGTCGTCATGGCTGGTACAAGTATGGCGACACCATTCGTTACAGGTGTTGTCGCATTATTATTACAACGCGACCCCAATCTTGACCCAGCAACAGTCAAAGATTTATTGCGTAAAAATAGCTCAATTCCTGGTAAACCTCCAGGAACCTTTGATAGTAAATGGGGTTTTGGTTTGATTAATGTTGGTAATTTGTAGTTAAAATTCACTCTAGATCCCCGAATTTTTCAAGAAATCGGGGATCTAATCAGTAAAATCATCGTCTGGAGTTGTAGTTATAAAGAAAGAAACGTTTCCCCGACTTCATCGATGATTATGCAAAAGGTGAGCAAATTACTTCCTACCTTACTCGGTGTGTTGTGCTTGTATTCACTCGGCTATGCTTATGCTAGAATAGCCGTCTTTCACGCTGTAGAAAATTACGCAGGTGCAGAAGGTAAAGGTAAACCAAGACAAGACTACATTGCTAAAAAGGATCGTACCCCTGGGGAAGGATGGGAGTACCAGTTATTTTTACCTGCGATCAAAGTTGAAGAAAGCATTGTCAATTACTTTCATAATTTGTAATGCATCGCAGACAACGCTTGATTCTCAATTTAGCGATCGCGTGTTTGCTGACAATGTTAATTATAGGCGATCGCTCCCCAAGTCCATATTTTGAATTATCTATTGCCACCACAGATGAACAATCAATAGCAGTTCCTAGACATTTGCTACATTGTCAGTTAACACAAACCCTATACTGCAAGATTCCCATCGACCATCAAGCATTGATAGTAGAAGAAATTCAACCTCCTTCCCTGAATTGTCGAGCCAGGTTTGGCAAACAAACACCTACCTGTATATGGTTCCAAGCATCAGCACTCGACGCTATTTTCATTGAAGGCTTAGAACTAACACCAATACAAATAGGATACATCAAGCATTCAATTAAACCATTGCCGACTTTGCGAATCTTTGAAAATCACGAAGTCAATGGATCTTTCTTGCTAGGTTTATTTTGGTTTTTCTCAATATTCAGTGGCTTTAATGTGGCGGAATCTGTCTTTTTTTATACGCCAAGATTTTATCGCCATAAAAATCAGCGAATCAAAACCACAGTAGTATTGATATTGAGCGCGATCGCAGGATTGGGAGTAATCTGTTTTTTATTGATAAATTTTCTCTGGTTATTATTGAAATTTGGTTATTTAGGTTGGTAAAATATTATGCTTTTAAGTTGCACAATCCATCGTCAGATCTGTTGACGGTTGAGCGTTGACAGTCAACAGCCCTTATTATTAGTTATGCAATTTAGACGCACATTAGCTTAGTACATCATTTTATTAATTCATAGCGAATTGGCTTGGAAATACTCTGCGAAACTTTGCGCTAACCTCCCTTCGGGTGAATCCTTCGGATACGCTACGCGAGCACCAGTCGCCTGTGGAGGGAAACCCTCCTGTAGCGCTGGTTCACCGCGTTCCTTTGCGTTGAAAAAGTTATGAGGTCATAATTAAACCGCTAAAAATCTTTGAATCACATCTTGACTCAATTCATCAGTTGAACCTGAAGCGACAATAGCACCTTTTTGCATAGCGTAATAATAATCAGCTTGACGGACAAAGTGTAAGTGTTGTTCTACAAGCAATACAGAAATCCCTGTAGTTTCAATAATCCGGCGAACAGCAGCTTCAATTTCCAAGATGATGGAGGGTTGAATACCTTCGGTGGGTTCATCTAAGACTAATAATTGAGGCTGTCCCATTAAAGCACGCGCGATCGCTAATTGTTGCTGTTGTCCCCCACTTAAATCGCCACCCATCCGCGCCAACATGGTTTTTAAAACTGGAAATAAGCTAAAAATCTCTTCAGAAATTTCCGGTTTTTTCAATTGTTTTTGTCTAGCTTCTAATCCCAAAATCAGATTTTCTTTCACCGTTAATCTAGGAATAATATCTCGTCCTTGAGGTACATAACCTATTCCTAACTTCGCCCTTTGGTCGGGAGTTTTCGAGTTAATTAAATTTCCTGATAAATTAATTGTGCCACTGCGGGGTTTCAGCAAACCCATAATACTTTTAAGTAATGTTGTTTTACCGACACCATTACGTCCAATGAGACATACCATTTGTCCATTAGGAACATGCAAATCTACATTCCGCAGAATATGGCTTTCACCATAGTAAACATTCAGGTTAGAAATATTGAGCATATTGGTCAGTTGTCAGTTGTCAGTTGTCAGTTGTTAACAGTCAACCATCAACGGTCAACCGTCAACATTTCACTACTCTTGCTGTTGTCCTAAATAAACCTCCACCACACGGGGGTCATTTTGCACTTCTTCAAAATTCCCTTCGCAGAGTACGGAACCCTCATGTAATACTGTGACTTTTTTCGCAATTTGGCGGACAAATTCCATGTCATGTTCAATTACTAAAATTGAATGACTCTGCGCTAATGTTAAAAGTAATTCGCCAATGTTATAGGTTTCTTCATCGGTTAAACCTGCAACAGGTTCATCAACCAGTAATAAATCAGGTGACTGTCCCACTAACATCCCAATTTCTAACCGTTGCTTTTCGCCGTGGGATAATAAAGTGGCGGGAATGTCGGCTTTAGGCGTTAATCCAATGGTTTCTAATAAACCTTTAACGCTATTTTTCTCTGTCTCAGGAGCAGCGCCAAACAATGTGGAAAAAACATTTTTCTTACGGTTACTGGTAATTTCTAAATTTTCCCTGGGCGTGAGATTCAGATAAACTCTTGGTGTTTGGAATTTTCGCCCAATACCCCGCCTTGCAATTTCATATTCGGGTAAAGAACGGAGATTTTTACCTTTAAATAAAACTCTTCCGATAGTTGGTTGAACTTTCCCAGTAATTACATCCAAAAATGTCGTTTTACCCGCACCATTAGGGCCAATTACTACTCGTAATTCGCCCACATCCATATTAAAATTTAATTGGTTGAGAGCTTTAAAACCGTCAAAACTGACAGTAACGTTTTCAGTTTCCAAGATTTTGGCGTTCATGTTGCACTTCCGGATCTTCTTCTAAGCTGGGATAGGTATAAATTTCTTGAGGACGTTTGAAAATAGCAAAGTTTTGATTGCGGAACCAGCCAACTAGTCCGTCAGGTAGAACTGTGACGACTATTAAAAACAGTGCGCCTTGGAAAAATAGCCAAATTTCCGCAAATTGTTCGCTTAAAAAAGCACGGGCGTAATTAACTAATAAAGTTCCTAAAACTGCGCCGATTAATGTTGCGCGTCCCCCTACGGCTACCCAAATCACCATTTCAATCGAAAAAGCAATATCCATTGCTCTGGGTGAGACAGAACCACTTTGTAGGGTGTAAAATGCTCCTGCAATCCCAGCGATCGCACCGGACACGGCAAAGACTAATGTTTTAAAATCTGTAGGGTTATAACCGGAAAATCTCACCCGACTTTCATCGTCGCGAATGGCGATTAACAATCTCCCAAAACGCCCGCTAGTTAACCAACGACAAACGCCGTAAGTAGCAGCGAGAAAGACTACCGTGAGGATGTAGAAAATATATTTGGTTTTGGCATCGCTGACAGTTGCACCAAATAAAGTTGTAAAATCTATCAGCCCGTTTGTACCATTAAAAAATTGTTGCTGCCCGTTAAAAAAGTTAAAGAAGACAATAATTGCCGCTTGGGTGAGAATAGAAAAGTAAACGCCCTTAATACGATTGCGAAATACTAAATACCCCAGGAACCCAGCCAGTAAACCGGGAATGATGACTACAGCTGTGACTGCGAAAGGGAAAGAATAAAAAGGTTTCCAAAACCAGGGAAGATCCGTGACACCGTATAATTCCATGAAATCAGGTAACTCACCCGATGGAATTTGCAGTTTCAGGTACATTGCGATCGCATATCCACCCAGACCAAAGAATATACCATGACCTAAACTGAGTAACCCAGTATAGCCCCAAATCAAGTCAATACCTAAAGCCACAATCGCCAGGGATAAAAACCGTCCCAGCAAATTTAAGCGAAACTCTGACAGTACTACTGGCATAATTAAGATGAGAATGAGTGCGATCGCTACCACCACCCCAACTTCAATTAAGATTAACCGTCCTCCCTTCTTCATGTTTGCGCCCTCTGATTTTGAAGCAAGATTGTGAAATACTTAAGGTTAAACATCAACAGTCCGACCTTTTTGGGGAAAAATCCCTGCTGGCTTCCACTGTAAAAATATAATAATCAGTGCGAATACCATCACCTTTGCCATACTTGTAGTCGCAAAAAAGTTCAACAAATCTGCTAAAGGTTTCACTGGTGCAAACAATAAAGCCAAGGTTCCCGAACCAATTAAAAAGTTAACTGTACCAATTCCTAAAGCCGCAACAATAGTACCAGCCAAATTCCCCACACCACCGACAACCACCACCATAAAGGTGTCGATAATATAATTTTGTCCGGTATTTGGCCCTACAGAACCTAGCAAACTAATTGCACATCCAGCTACACCAGCTAAACCAGAACCTAGCGCAAAAGTAATTGCATCAACTTTTTGAGTTGGGATACCTAAACAAGCACTCATACTGCGATTTTGGGTAACCGCCCTAATTCTTAATCCCCAACTAGAACGCTGTAAAAATAGATAAATTCCGGCGACACAAATTATTGTTAAACTGATAATAAACAATCTGGCAAATGGTAATTGTACGCCACCTACAGATATACCAGTTTGTAACCATTTAGGAGCGGTTACATCTACATTTTGTGCGCCAAACCAAGGTTGAGTTACAGCTAATTTATAGGTTTGACTTAATATCTTACCTATAGTGACTGTCACACCCAAAGATAGCAAGAAAATCACGCCGACAACCCAGTTACGCACCCTCTCTAAATTGGTGCGGGAATTTAAGAACCATAAACCCCCAAAAAATAATCCTGAAAACAAGACCAAGCCAATAATTAAAACCCAATTTACACTGCGGACAAACTGCTGAAAAATTAAACTTATTCCCCAGGTTGCGAGTAAAGTTTCCAGGGGTCTACCATAGAGATAGCGAATCACGCCCCTTTCTAAAATTAAGCCGATAAATGCAGTGAAAAAGAAAGCGATAATTAAAGCCAAAAATATATAAATTTCCCACCAAAAGCCGCCTAATTGCTTACAACCATTTTGCACTACAAAGGTTGTATAAGCCCCAAACATCATCAATTCACCATGCGCCATATTAATTACGCCCATCAAGCCAAAGATAATGGCTAATCCCAAAGCAGCAATTAATAACACAGAACCGATGCTGATACCATTAAATACAGCATCTAAAAAACCTGTTAACATTTTGATTCCCCAGCTATCAGCTTTTTGTTGATAAATGAGTCACTAGTCAGAGACGCGATTCATCGGTGATTCATTAGAGACGCGATGAATCGCGTCTGTACAATTGTTGGTTGCGTAGAGTTTTTATAGAAATTTATGGGGAATAAAGATATATCAGATCAGCCAATTCCGTCAAATTTTTCACCAATGACCAATGACCAATGACTAATGACCAATGACCAATGACTAATTAAGCCTTTTTGTACTTACCACCTTTAGCTGGATCAGACCAATCACAAGCATATCCCTTGGTTTCTTTCACAAATTGGTTCCAAGGTACAGGTTCAACTGGTGCAGGTGTAGCATAGACAATATCAAACAAACCATCATCTCTCACTTGACCAATGCGCACCACTTTAGAGATGTGATGATTAGGGCTGACTGTCACTTTTCCTTCTGGCGCATCTATGGTTTGACCATAAGCTGCTGCGCGCACTTTCGCTAAGTCAACACTACCCGCTTTTTCTACTGCTTGCTTCCACAAATAAACAGCAATATATGCAGCTTCCATTGGGTCATTTGTTACCCTTTCTGCACCATATTCTTTTTTAAACGCTTCGACAAATTTCTTATTCGCAGGAGTATCGACTGTTTGGAAATAATTCCAAGCAGCATAGTGACCTTTGAGATATTCCACACCAATGGCTTTCACTTCTTCTTCAGCAATACTTACTGACATCGAAGGATATTTATCTGGTGTTAATCCCGCACCTTTCAATTGCTTGAAGAAAGCCACATTACTATCACCATTTAAGGTGTTATAAATTACCCCACCATTGGGTAACTGTTGCTTAATTTTCGTCACAATTGGTGTAACTTCTGTGTTACCTAATGGTAAATAATCTTCACCAACTGTTTTGCCACCAAGAGCCTCTAATTGAGCTTTAATAATGGTATTAGCAGTCCGAGGAAATACGTAGTCTGAGCCGACTAAAAAGAATTCTTTGCCTTTATTTTTTAACAGCCAATCTACAGAAGGTTCAATTTGTTGATTTGGTGCCGCACCTGTGTAGAAAATATTCTTAGAACATTCTTGACCTTCATACTGTACGGGATACCACAGCATGTGGTCTTTACTTTCAAACACAGGTTTGACATTCTTGCGACTAGCTGAAGTCCAACAACCAAAAACTACAGCTACTTTATCTTGATCGATCAGCTTAGTTGCTTTCTCTCTAAAGGTATCCCAGTTAGAAGCACCATCTTCAACAATGGCTTCGATTTGTTTTCCTAAAACCCCACCATTGGCATTAATTTCTTTAATTGCCAATTTTTCCGCATCAACAACGCTTTTTTCGCTAATAGCCATTGTGCCACTCAGCGAGTGCAAAATCCCGATTTTAATTTTATCGCCAGTAGCAGCCACAGGGGAAGCATTGGGACTATTTGCACTAGTGGGACTGGGACTATTTGTACTGCTGGGAGATTCATTAGCGCAAGCTTTGAGAAAGATACTGGTACCAATCGTTGCGGAACCGTAAATCAAAAACCTACGTCGGTTAAGTCTACTCATATATTTGTGAATTTTCTCTCAATGAAGAATCAGCTAGCTCCTAGAAATTTAACCAGCGCAAGCTTTAAACTGTGATATTAGTTTGATATTTAACCACTAAATTGTTATTTAGGATACTAAATTCCAGTTTCTTTACTAGAAAAATAATTTATATTGCGTTAAATAACAATTTTCAACAAATGCGTATAAAACTTTATTAGGTTTTTAAGTAACATCTAAAATACTAAAGCGGTTCTCGTAGAGTAAAATATAACTTTTTATAGCTTTAATTTCCGAATTTGTAGCTATGTCGGGTTAAACATAAAATATCCCAATTTAGCAGTAACTGAGACATCTAAGATCTCAGGATGTGTTTTGTTATATCACTTGTATAATTTGTAGTTAAAATATAACATTTATATAATTATTTAAGTCTGTATGCAGCTAGATTGTCGGAACCAAACAAATTTAATTTAGTTAGTGATTATAGGCAGAGCGATCGCTCTACCTGAATTTCTGATAAATACTGAATTTTTGTCTACTGAGAACCAGTTTTTTGTTTATTAGGAAATTTACACTTCACTTCAACTTCCAAATTACTTTCAGCAGAACCTTCTGTAATATAAGGAATGCCAGCTTTGCCACCCATTTTAATTCCAAATTTAAGGGTGATTTCCTCAATTTCAGCTATATTGAAGTCTTTAAACGCACTGAGGGCATACATAGTATAGCCACGAATCATTTGTCGGGCTTGTTGCATCCGCGTGATTGCATCTGTCCGTACATCCTTATATTCTATGCCGTCATCCTCCTCCTCAATCTCCGGTGTGATTTCAGTGGCTGAGAGATTAACCTCAATTTCACCGATTTCTCCATCAGCTTCAAAAAATAGACGCTGTACTTCTAACATAGGCAGCCTCAACTAAACATTTAGTTTTGTGTCCGGAAAATTTCAACCTACTTGCGGAATAACTTGGATGTGATATTGTTTTTCTTAATACCATTATCAGTAACTAGCTGTCAAAAATTTTCCGCATCTACTATTCCAGAGTGTGTTAAATGGCACGATACGCGCTTGTTATTGGCATAGGGGAATATCAAAGCCCTTCATTACCCCGTTTGTCGAAGACTACAAATGATGCTGAAGCTGTAGCACAATTATTAGAAAAATATGGTGATTTTCAGTCAGTAAAAAGGCTACCCCAACGCTGGAACAAAGATAAAAATGGCTATGAAATAGCTCCATCCAGGTTGAATGGCTCACAATTGGGGCAAGAACTGAGAACCTTTTTACTAGAACAAGCTGCTAATAATGAAGCGCTAATTTATTTTAGCGGGCATGGTTTTACTATTTCTGATAATTTGGGTCAACAAAAGGGATATTTAGCAAGTTCTGATTGTCAGATTGAAGTTACAGGTAATGAAATTGTCGAACAAAAATATGCCATCCCGCTAGATAGTCTCAACGAACTAATTGGAAATTCCCAATTGAGTAGTTTGGTAATGCTACTCGATTGCTGTCATAGCGGCTATTTTTTAGAAAGACAGTTAGTAGAACGCACTTTGACTGCTTTCAGTTCACAGAAAGATTATTACCTAATTACCGCTTGTCGCGGTTTTGAACTAGCAGGAGTAATTAAAAGTGAAGAATATAGCATTTTCACAGGTGCAGTAATTAAGGGATTAGCACCAGAAAATGCAAGTAATAGTCGCCGAATTACTGGCGATCGCTTATTTGATTTTGTTAGTAACGCACTCAAAGGTTCTGTACAAGAACCGATTCGCATGGGTTGGGGACGTTCGATCACCCTAGTAACATATCCCCAATCAGATATCCCTACAGAAGTCACATCAGTTTTCAATCGTGAAAATCCCTATCGCGGACTTTATGCTTTTGAATTAGAACAATCACAGTATTTTTTCGGACGAGAGCAAGCAGTTCGGACTCTAGTTGCGAGGTTGGTAGAAAGCCGTTTTTTAGCTGTAATTGGCTATTCTGGTAGCGGTAAATCGTCGTTAGTCAAGGCGGGATTGTTACCGCAACTGAGAAGCGATCGCCTTCCTGGAAGTAGTCAATGGGAAATCGTTGCTTTTACCCCTGGAGAACATCCCTTAGGCAAACTTATTGAAGTTTTAACTCAACAACAACAACAAAATAAACTCTATCTACTGTTTATAGATCAGTTTGAAGAAATATTTACGCTCTGTCAAGATGAAACAGAACGCAAAGCTTTTATTAAATTAGTGGTAGAAGAAGTTAAAACGAATGAACGTCAAACAAGGATTGTTATCACAATTCGTGGTGATTTTTTAAATCGATGTGCTGAATATTTAGAGATAGCTGATCTCATTAATAGTGTTCCTCCCACATCATTTATTGTTACATCAATGTCTTTAACTGACTTAGAAGCAGCAATTGAAAGACCTGCACATATACATGGTGTAACTTTTGAACATGGCTTAGTGTCGCAAATTGCTGCCGATGTGATGAATCGTCCGGGTGCATTACCCATACTACAATATGCACTAAAAGAATTATGGCGAGTTTGTATTGAAAAACCTGAATCTCCCACGCCTTTGTTGACTTACAAAGGCTATGAAGAAATTGGTGGAGTGAAAGGAGCTTTAGACAAGCGTTCTACAATTTTGTATCAAAGTTTAACTAGCGCAGATCAAGCATTTGTACGCCGCCTGTTTATGGAATTGGTACAGCTAGGTGACGCTGGAGAAATAACTCGACGACGTACTAACTGGGAAAGATTAGAAGCAGTAGCAGATTCGCAACTACAACTGCAACAAGTTGTGGGATTACTGGCGGGTTCTCAACAACGCTTGATTATTACTGATGCTAATACAGTAGAAGTAGCGCATGAAGCACTTTTATCTGAATGGAAATTACTCAATAGTTGGATTTCTGAAAATCAAGATAATATTCGTCTGAGCCGCTCCTTAGATGCAGATTGCCAAGAATGGCAACAACGGTTTAATAAATCAGATGATGCACTATTGACTGGTGCAAAACTGGCAATAATTGCTGAGTGGGTAGAGAGAACTCAGCCAAGATTGACGCCAGGAGAAACCGAATTTTTTCAGAAGAGTTTGGAGAAGCATAATAGAGAAACTCAAGCTGAATTAGAAAAAGAACGCCAACTGAGAGAATTAGCAGAAGCTAGCGCAAAAGCTGAAGCCGAAAAAACTCAAGAAGCCAGCAAGAGAGTTAATGCTGAAAAGCAAAAAAATTGGTGGCTGTCATTAGCATTAGGTGGTTTGGTAGTAGTTACTGCTTTAACTATTGGACTAAAGCAACAAGCAGAAGAACGTGAAAAAGCTGTTGTTGAAGCTTTAATTGCCAAACCACAACAATTATTTAAAACTCATAATCAACTGGAAGCACTGATAGAAAGTGTTAAAGTACTGAAAAAATTAAAAGAGCTTGGTGGAAAGCAGAACTATGCTATTAGTAGTCTGCAAAATATAATTTATCAATCTAAAGAACGGAACCGCCTACAAGGACATATAGATACAGTTAATGATTTGAGTATTAGCCCTGATGGTAAAATGATTGCTTCTGCTAGCGCCGATAAAACGGTTAGGCTTTGGACTAAGGACGGTAAACCATTGCACAAGCCTCTACAACATAACAAACCAGTTTGGGCTGTTAGTTTTAGTGATGATGGTAAATTAATCGCCTCCGGAGATGGTGATGGAATCATCAGGATTTGGCGTACTAATGACGGTAGCTTATATAAAATAATTGAACAACAAGATCTGCTTGCAGATCAAAGAGTAGTGTTGAGATTAAGGTTTGGTAATAATAATCAAACTATTGCGGCTGCTAATTATGATACAGATGTGAGAATTTGGAATATTGCAGACAAAAAACTAATTCATAAATTAAATTATGGTGCTATAGTTCAAGGGATAGATTTTAGTAGTAATCGGCAAAGAATTGCTGCCGTAGGTATCAATCAAGTTATAAAAGTTTGGGATATTAAGACTCAGACAGTAATTAATAAATTTTCACCAAAAGATTCACATAAAGATACGATTTTTGCAGTGAATTTTAGCCCAGACAATACTATGCTAGCTTCTGCTAGTAAAGATAGTCAGGTAAAAATATGGAAGCTTAGCAATAATAAATTACTCAGAAAATTTGAGCATAAAAATGCAGTATATGGAGTCAACTTCAGCCCAGATAATACAATGGTAGCTGCTGCTAGTCAAGATAAAACTGTTAGTGTTTGGAGCATTAAGGATAACAAAAAATTAGAGGAATTTTGGCATGACGATTCTGTTAACAGTGTTTTTTTTAGTCCCAAAGATAAAATCATAGTTTCAGCCGATAATAAGCTTGTCAGAATTTGGCAAGTAGATGCAACTCTCAAGGTAAAAAACAGTAACTTAAAAACTAACCAACTCTTGAAAAAAAATTGCGCCTTTTTGCATGATTATTTAAATAACAATTCGCAACTTAGTCAGGAAGATAAACATATTTGTGATAACCTGGTGCAGAAATGAATTGTATTGAATCGTCCATCTATTAAGTAAAAATAAAGATTTTATTGTATGAAATACTATGGTACAAACTAATATTGAATTTCAAAATTTTTTGCAAGGCTTATTTAAATATATAATAGAACAAAATCCTGAAGCAATTCATTATATTCAGGAAATAATATATGAAGGTAAATATGGTCGGCGCTTACCAGGTAATAATGGTAAAATTCCCGCTCATGATGGTAATGTAAATGATGTTAGAGTCAGCCAAGATGGTAGTATGATTGCATCTGCAAGTGTAGATCAAACTGTCAAAGTTTGGCGTAAACAAGAAGATGACATTTTTTTACCGACTTCGTGGGCAATTATCGAAAATTTGAATATCAAACATAATAGTCCGGTTTGGTCTGTTAGCTTTAGTTACGATGGTAAATTGATTGCTTCTGGTGATGCTGATGGCATCATAAAAATTAAAAGCATAAATGATAATAGTGTTGATATAGAAATTCAGCCTAAATTAGATGATGAAGAAAAACAAGAACAAATTGTTTTAAAGCTAATGTTTAGTCCTGATGGAAAGTCAATTGCATCAGCTAACTGGGATAATCGGGTAAGAGTTTGGCGACTTTTGGATAATAATCAATACGATCCCGACCCTATAGAAATCGGCGATCATCAATCTAAAGTTTATGGAGTATGCTTTAGTTATGATGGTAGTTACATCGCTTCTGGTGGTGGAGATAATAAAATTAAGATTTGGAAGGTAGCTGATACAAATTTGACTAATCAGGAACCATACCAATCTTTAGAATATCAATCTGAAAATTTCGCAGATGCAGCGAATGCAGTTTTTGATGTTAAATTTAGTGTTGATAATCAGAAAATAATTGCAGCTTATCAAGATAAATCTGTACGCATTTGGGAAATAGAAACACCGCAAGTTTTACAAACCTGTCAACATCAAGATCCGGTTTATGGAGTTAGTTTTAGTGCTGATTCGACGAAACTTGCATCTGGTAGTAAAGATGGATTTGTAAGAATTTGGAAGACTAATGATTATAACAATTCAACGGCAAAACCAATAGCAGAGTTTTGGCATGGAATGCAGATAAATAGTGTGAGTTTTAGTCACGATAGTAAATTTATTGCTTCAGGAAGTGATGATAAAAATGTGAGAATTTGGGACACTAAACATATTGGTGAAAGTAGAGAAGAACTCGTAAAACGATTATCAGAAGATGCATATAATTATTTAATGAATATTGATGGATTAAAAGTTTTGGATATGTTAACTAGTGTATTTTCTGTATCTATGAATCAGCCAAACACTTTCACATCTTTACTGAGTTCATGGTTCAATAAATAAGCGAGAATATTGATAATTGAGAATGTCCAATTTGCCATATACAATTTTTATCTTCAAGATAAATTGAAAAACTGTAAGGTGTTTATCATAATATTAGAAAATAAGGATTTAAGAAATATGGAATTGATTTTATTACCGACAATTTCCAACAATTATTCAGAACATAACAACCAATATTTGAAAATAAATCACTATCACATTGGTGAGAAAGTAAATCAATTAATAGAATTGTGCGGTCGCGAATGTCCTAACGGTGGTAGCCAAAGTCCAAGATGTCCTAAGCCGAAAAAAAACAGTTAACTGTTTAATTTATTACAAAATGAAATCTCTGTAGAGATCGCTTGAATGTAGCTCTGTAAGATGCGTTAAAATTAACATCCATAACGCACCGCCAGTCTCTACAACATGAATAAGTGTGTTGTTGGTCAAGATTGCTATTGAGGCGATCGCACTGCTGTACTATCATTGGGCGTAGAAGGCCACCTCACCGTCAGAATCGTACAGTCAGACTGAGCAATCCAACAATGGGGCACACCCGCAAGCCATAGCACATAATCACCCTCACGAGATAAGGTAATTTCTTGCTCCGCAAATTGAAGGCAAAACTTGCCATTAATTAAGATAGAAAGGGTAGCTGCTTGATGATTAATTGCCCACTCGTTTCTACAGTCTCCCGCTTTATGGATACCCCACTTAATTTCTAGGGCTGTAGTCGATCGCGGATCGTCATCTGGGGTGATAAAGTGTCCCATAAACCAACCCCAGCGATTTGCACCTTCGCTAGCAGCATTCCCAACAATCACGTTCTGCTGCATCAATATATATATTAGATTGCATCATTTATCTCCAAGTCAGCTATTCAGCAAAAACCTTTCTTCCCTAGTCCCTAGCCTAAGCGCCCCTGTTTTCTAGCTAGACGGTCATGTGATTTTTCACACAACGACAGCATGAAAATATCTCTTTCCTAGCCTCTAGTCCCTAGCCCCTAGCCCCTATTTTCTAGCTAGGAACTAAAATTTTCCCCTGATAACCTGCATGACAGTATTGTTCCAAAGCTTGAGTTGCGGCTTTTTCTTTACCTAGGGCTACCAACGCTACACAAGCCCCCCCAAAACCTGCACCCGTCAACCTCGCACCAAATATACCTGGTGTTTTTTGTAAAATTTCTACTAATGTATCTAATGCTGGTACGGAAACCTCATAATCATCCCGTAAGCTAGCATGGGATGCATTCATCAACTCCCCAAAATGCTCAGGTTCTACTCCTTGCAAGACTTCTAAGACACGGTTATTTTCTGTCACCACATGACGGGCGCGACGGTTTAATGGTTCTGGTAAGGTTTCTGTTACCTTTTCATCAGTAATATCTCTTAGAGCATTAACGACTAATAATTTCGCTGCTTCCTGACACTCAGCACGACGCTGATTGTAGCCGCTACTGGCTAAGGTGCGGGGGACACCGCTATCTATAACTACAATACTAGTTTGCTCAGGTAAAGGTAGTAAGCGACGTTCTAAAGTTCTGGTATCTAAAAATAAAATATGTTGAGTGTCAGCGAGGCTACAAGCCATTTGATCCATGATGCCGCATTGTACGCCAGCATAGTGAATTTCCGCTTGTTGGGCAATTTGAGCAATTTCTACATCATTAATGGGAAGATTTAAAAGTTGGCGAATTGCTCTGATTGTTGCTACTTCTAATGCTGCACTGCTAGATAAACCAGAACCGATAGGAACTGAAGATTGAACGTAAACATTTAGCGAAGGTATGGTGTATCCTGATTGTTTCAACACCTCTATACAGCCAAAAATATAACTAGCAAATCCCGAAGGCGAATGATGAATATCTAAAATATTCACACGTTCTTGGAGATTTTCTGAATAAAACTGATGTTGTCCATCATTACTAAAACCTAGCTGTACCGTTGTTTGTTGAGGAATCGCTGTCGGGAGAACAAAACCATCGTTGTAGTCGGTGTGTTCACCAAGTAAATTCACCCTTCCTGATGCACTAGCTTGAGTTTCTGGCGGATGATTAAATATTTGTTGAAAAGTCATAATTGCTGTTGAATTTCCCAGTTATTTTTCTAACGGTACAGCGCGAAATCTTCCTTCTACCTCAATATGAGGAAAGTTTGCATCAAAAGTCAGATTTTCTAGTTTTCCATCCTTGAGAATGACAAAAGTATCTTCCACCTTCGCGCCTATTAAACTTGGATTCCAAGCGATCGCCATATTTTCTGTTAAAAAATCCTGTGTTTGGGGATTAGCTACAATTTCTCGCGCTAAATATCCTGTAGTTCCTCCCTGGTGATGTTGGCGGATAGCATCAGCAAAACCATGCTGTTCATAAGCTTGAGTTAGTGCATAATAAATAGCATCAAGAGTCATTCCCGGTTGAGAAGCAGATAGGGCTTTAGCTTCTATTTCCCGAACATGACGATGTAATTCGCCGTCATCTTGAGTCAAGCTACCAAAACAGACAAATCTTGTCAAATTAGCAAACAATCCATATCCTCTAGCGCAAAAGACTAGCATTGCTTGTCGTCCAATCTTTTCACTTGTAGCTGTAGCATGACGGTAAAGGGGTAAACGCCTCTCACCTGCTACCAATGTTAAGGCTGGATGTAAACCTCTCGCCCACAAAGCTTCAGCGCCCGCACCGGCTAATTGATATTCTGTCCAATCTGGTTTAGCGGCTTGTAGTACTTCTGTCATCGCAGCGCTGGCTTTTTGCCCAACTTGGCGATATCTTTCGATCTCAGTTGGCAATAATACCCGTTTAGATTGTTGTAGGGATGGTGGTATTGGTTGCTCTAGATGAGAAGTATCAGCAGAGCGATCGCGTTTTGCATTATTGCAGACATCGCTGATAATTTTACCACCAGATGTGACATCACGCACAAAAGCTTCACGCGCCGCCCCATCAGCCCAAGGGTGAATATACACCTGAAAATTACTTGGTAATTCTTCATCTTTTAGGCGTTGGGCTTCAATTTCATCCGTCAATACCCATGCATCTTGCTGAGTAATTAGCAATTCTGCTACGCCAGTTTCCGCAGTTAGTAAGACAGTGTGAGAAGCGCCATCTGTCGCCCAAGCAAACCAATCTGTACCCCGCAGACGCACACCCTCCGCTTCAGTTTGTGCGAGGGTTTGTCTGACAATCTCCAATTTCTGAGAAACTTCTTCATTCATTATAGAATTCACGCAGATAAACACAGATGATTAATTATCAAAATCATCTGCATTCATTTGCGTCTATCTGTAGTTTTAGATTAAATCAGGTGTAACTGCATTTAGTTAGAAAATTTAAATATTTTCTGAGACGTTAACACCCATAATTTTTGCTGGTATGACAATACTGTAATAAGCAGCTGCGATCGCAGCTAATGCATTTAGTAAAACATTATTACCGAATATTGGCATTAAACCAAAAAATGTCTTCGCAAAAGGCAACAATCCCATGATGGCTAACAATGCATAAGCAATTGCAAAACTCCGATTGAATAGCCGTGCAGTAGTGTAATTGTTGTAACCACTAATGCCTAATAATCCTACAGAGCAACGAACAATATTGTGCAAGAAATTAGTGGGAATTAAGCCAAAAAGATAACCAAACCCAGCAGAATAAGCCCCAGCAGCTTCATCCAGCGGCACATAAGATGCGTTTGAGCCTGGTAATGAAACTAACGCTGGAATAAATCCAGCTAAACCTAAAAGTAAATAACTAATGCCGATAACTAAAGAAATGTAACGATCTATCATTTTTGCCTGATTGACGTTTTCCATCACTTTTTCTCCTGTTAATTGTATGGATGTTGATGCAATAATGTTCGCTAGTCAAAAACCTATGTTTGAGAAATAAATATTAATAGGTTTTCTCTACTCCAAAGCCATCTAAATTTCTGTAGGAATCATGACTGTATTTCGTTTGGGCGATATCTACTGCTTTGGAGAACGATGAAGAGCAAAATTATCGCTTTATTGATTGACGCCAACAGAAGCGATCGCCTGATTTTTGTTAATCCCAATACAAGGATATTATGCATTAATAAAAATGGTTTCACCTAACCTAAGATAGAGAAAATATATATATCAATTCCCCCATTATTTGTGGCTAAATATACGAATAAATTCCGCGCTTAGAATAATTATTAAGCTATAATTGTTATCTATCAATAGGTTGAAATTTATAATCGTTTTTATAAAAACCAATATGAATAATTCAAAATTACAAATTAAACTTGAATTGGAACTTAGCCTAGTAGAGCCTGAGAAATATGGTTCTTCATGACTTACGCAAGCAAAATTTGTCATTGCGACCGGAACGAATTTTAGGGAAGCAATCCCAGAATATCAGGCGATTACCTCCCTTAGCTCGTAATGACGTAATTCCGTGACTTTTGCGTAAGTCCTAAAAGTATCTAATTTATGTTCAATGAAATTGCTTGATTGACTAATTTTGAGCAATCATTGTTACAAATTAATGTGTTAAATGCAACAATATAACTTAAAAATTGCCCAATAAATTAAATAAAATGCAATTGTTATGCAACAATAGAAAATTTTTATGTACGAAACCGGGCAGACGAAAATAAATATATTCATCTAGACTTACAATTAGCAGTAACTGTTCCTTGTCGTACAGCTATGCTTTTAGATCTATTGTAAGGCGATCGCTTGTTTATCAAAGTAGATCAGGTAGGTTCTTAGGCTGCTTATTGTCCATAAGCAGTTAAAGTTTTCCTTACTAAATATTTTTAGTTCAAGGGTTTTGAACAATTTCATGACGCTTCATATTTATTAATTAACCTACTTTTTACAGCAATTTAGCAAAATATTAGCTGTAATTTATTGCTATTGGAATAATTATAAATTGGCAATAATTCAAGATTAACAGGAGTTGATGTGCTAGCTAAAACCAGTCGTCAATAATATCAATTTTTGGATAAATAACTAATACTGAAGAATTAATCTATAAACTGCGTATTATATTTATTTAGGTAGATGATATTTGTGAAAAATAATAGTAATTTATGATTAATTCAACCAAGTAATGATTATACCGATTCCATAGGTAAATCAGCCAAACTATGTTGCATTACTTGAAAATGAGTTTGGTGCTGCCTGAGAAAGGAAAGGTATTAGCGATTGGCTAGTGAGAATTAATAATTTAAATACTGAGAGCATCTATGGTCAGTGAAAAAGCTAAAGTTAACAGCAACGGTGTTAGCAATATTATTTCGCCAAAGCAAGGTAAAGCTAAGCGATCGCAGATAGAACAGACACAATCATCAGGGACATCACTGCTAAATACAACTTCATCAAATAAAAAGAGCCAACTCACTCAAACCTTTAAAGATACACCAGATATAATCTGCTTATCTCATTTACGCTGGAATTTCGTATATCAAAGGCCACAACATCTTTTAAGTCGTTGCGCTCAAGGAAAACGAGTTTTCTTGATTGAAGAACCAATTTTTTCCTCCGATCCTTTGGGAAGGTTAGATATCAACGAAGATGCTAGTGGAGTTATTGTAGTTGTACCACATCTACCACAAGGTTTAACTGAAGAAAGAATCAATGCAGATTTACAAATTTTAATTGATGGTTTATTTAGCGAGCATAAAATCAACAAATATATTTGTTGGTATTACACACCAATGGCGATCGCATTTACTCGCCACTTGCAACCCCAAGCCGTCGTCTACGATTGCATGGATGAATTGTCGGCATTCAAAGGCGCATCACCTACATTAAAAAATTACGAAGCCGAACTATTCCGCATTGCAGACCTAGTATTTACAGGCGGACAAAGCCTTTACGAAAGTAAGGTAAACCAACATCTCAACGTTTATGCATTTCCTAGCAGTGTAGATGTCCCCCACTTTGCCCAAGCAAGAACTATTGCAGAACCAGCAGACCAAGCCCATATTCCCCATCCTCGCCTAGGGTTTTTTGGCGTGATAGATGAACGGATGGATATCGAACTGCTAGCTGGGATTGCAAAAGCCCGTCCAGATTGGCATTTAGTCATTATTGGGCCTATTGTCAAAATCGATCCCGCATCCCTACCACAAGGAGAGAATATACATTATCTCGGTGGTAGAGACTATAAACAACTACCTGCATATTTAGCAGGGTGGGATTTAGCAATGTTGCCATTTGCGCGTAATGAGTCAACACGCTTTATTAGCCCGACCAAAACCCCAGAGTATCTTGCAGCCGGGAGACCTGTAGTATCTACCTCAATTCGCGATGTGGTGCGTCCTTACGGAGATTTGAAACTGGTACGAATTGCAGATACGGTTTCTGAGTTTGTCACCGCCGCCGAACAAGCAATGCAAGAGGACACCAGAACATCAGAATGGTTGAGTCGGGTAGATAATTTTTTAGAGAAGATTTCTTGGGATCGGACTTGGGCTTCGATGATGAAACTGATCGATTCGGCGATCGCCGCCCGTGATAGTGAAGACAAAATTAACTCTAAAGGTGCAGCCAGTACCCAAGCACCAAATATCATTACCAGAGACTTTCTTTTTGATTATCTGATTGTTGGTGGGGGGTTTTCTGGTAGCGTCATTGCCGAACGTTTAGCAACTCAGTCTGGTACAAAAGTGCTGGTTGTAGACAAGCGCAATCACATTGGTGGCAATGCTTACGACCATTATGACGAGCATGGGGTTCTCGTACATAAATACGGCCCTCATATCTTCCACACCAACTCCCGCGAAGTCTTTGAATACCTCTCACGCTTTACTCAGTGGCGGTCTTACGAACATCGGGTTCTTGCAAGTGTAGATGGTCAACTAGTTCCCATTCCCATTAACCTCGACACCATCAATAAGTTGTATGGGATGAACCTCAATTCCCTGGAGGTACAGGAGTTTTACAAATCTCTTGCCGAACCCATCGAACAAATCCGCACCAGCGAGGATGTAGTAGTAAGTAAAATTGGTCGAGAACTGTATGAAAAGTTTTTCCGGGGTTATACCCGCAAACAATGGGGACTCGATCCATCGGAACTTGATAAATCAGTAATTGCTCGGATACCCACACGCAATAACCGCGACAATCGTTATTTTACAGATACTTACCAGGCAATGCCACTGCATGGCTTTACCCGGATGTTTGAGAATATGCTCAATCACCCAAATATCAAGGTAATGCTAAACACAGATTACCGGGAGATTCACAAAGCCATTCCTTGTCGCGAGATGGTTTACACAGGCCCGGTAGATGAATTCTTTGATTATCGCTACGGCAAACTCCCATATCGATCGCTTGATTTTAAGCATGAGACACACAACACCGCTGTGTTTCAACCTGCGCCAGTCATCAACTACCCGAACGAACACCTTTATACTCGCGTGACAGAGTTTAAGTACTTGACTGGTCAGGAACACAATAAAACTAGTATTGTATATGAGTTTCCCAAGGCTGAAGGCGATCCTTACTACCCTGTACCGCGTCCGGAAAATAACGAAATGTACAAGCAGTATAAGATGCTGTCAGATACTACATCAGGAGTATATTTTGTTGGCAGGCTAGCAACCTACAAGTACTACAACATGGATCAATGTGTTGCTCAGGCACTCTCCGTGTACAAGCAAATTGCCGTGAAGGCTTAATTAATTTGTAAGTAAGTAGGGTGTGTTGTCACTTAGAGCAACACACCATCCGAAATTTTCGTGCGTTACGTGTCCATAACGCACCCTAAAAATCTTAGATGGTGCGGTGCTTTAGCCTGGGGCATAACACACCCTACATAATACAGACTTTCTTAAAAAACCAAATATCAGCTTGAGTGTTAAATTATGGCTTCTGCTTTTCAATCGACACCGAACGCTAGAAAATCACAACTTCCCCTAGAAGTGTGGGCTGGTGTAGAGTGTACGGTTAATCGTGTGGGTGACGAGTATTTCGATCAGTTAGAACGCAATGGTCATGCAACGCGCTTGGATGACCTAGATTTATTCGCTGAACTGGGGATACAGGCGATTCGCTATCCTGTGCTGTGGGAACGTATAGCTCCCAATGGTTTAGAGAATGCTGATTGGTCGTGGGCGGATGAACGATTGGAACGCTTGCGCGAACTCGGTATTCGTCCGATTGTGGGCTTAGTGCATCATGGCAGCGGGCCGCGGGATACGAGCTTGATAGACCCGGAATTTCCGGAGAAATTAGCAGCTTTTGCCTGTGCAGTAGCAGAACACTATCCTTGGGTAACATATTACACACCTATAAATGAACCACTAACAACAGCAAGATTCAGTGGCATGTATGGACACTGGTATCCTCACGGCAGGGACAATTTAACTTTCGCTCGTGCTTTATTAGGACAATGTCGAGCGATCGCACTTTCGATGCAAGCTATACGCGAAGTTAACCCCGATGCCCAACTGGTACAAACGGAGGATTTGGGTAAGATTTACAGTACACCTCAACTCTCTTATCAAGCAGAATTCGAGAATGAGCGCCGCTGGATGAGTTTCGATTTATTGTGTGGTCGCATTAACTCAACTCATTCCATGTGGGATTACTTGCTTCAATGTGGTGTCAGTGAAGCGGAACTGGAGGTATTTTTACAAAATCCCTGTCCCCCTGACATAATTGGTATTAATCATTACCTCACAAGCGATCGCTTTTTAGATGAGCATTTAGAAAATTATCCCGCTTGGACGCATGGCGGTAATGGGCGAGACAACTATGCAGATGTGGAAGCCGTGCGAGTCTGTGCTGAAGGTTTGGCAGGCCCTTATACCTTGCTCAAAGAGACATGGGAACGCTATCAGCTGCCCCTAGCTGTCACCGAAGTTCACCTCAGTTGCACCCGCGAAGAACAGTTACGCTGGCTCCATGAGGTTTGGAATGCCGCCCAAGAACTACGAGAACAGGGGGCAGATGTTCGTGCGGTAACAGTTTGGGCACTTCTGGGCAGCTACGATTGGAATAGTTTACTAACTCGTTGTGTCGGATACTACGAGTCAGGCGCATTTGATTTGCGATCGCGTAGCGTCTCCTCTGGAGAATCGCTGCGTCCGAGAAAAACAGCGATCGCTAAAATGGCGCAAGATTTAGCCGCAGGACATAAACCCAATCACCCAATACTCGAAACCCCAGGATGGTGGCATCGCCAAGAGCGCTTAGGTTATCCAGCTGTTAGTTGTGGGCACAGCATGAGGGAATTGGTTTCTAAATTACCCCCTCGTCCCTTGGCGATCCTTGGAGCCACAGGTACTCTGGGTAGGGCTTTTGCGAGGTTGTGCGAAGTCAGAGGCATCTCTTATCGCCTGTTGACACGCCAAGACATGGACATTGCCAATTCTGCTTCTATCGATAAAGTTCTGGCTGAGTTACAACCTTGGGCAGTTGTCAACGCTGCGGGATACGTGCGAGTAGACGATGCCGAACGCGAACCCCATATTTGTTTAAAGGTAAACGCTGAAGGCCCAGCAATTTTAGCTGCGGCTTGCGCTCAAAATCATGTGGCGCTGTTAACTTTTTCATCAGATTTAGTATTTGATGGTGCTGTCTCTAATCCTTATGTGGAAACTGATAACGTTGCACCTCTTAATGTTTATGGATGTAGCAAAGTTTTAGCAGAAAAGCTAGTATTGCAGGCTTATCCAGCATCATTGGTAATTCGCACCAGTGCATTTTTCGGCCCCTGGGATGAATACAACTTCGTCACCATTGCCCTACGCCAATTAGCAGCAGGTAACACTTTTGTCGCCGCAGAAGATGCGATCGTCTCGCCTACTTACGTACCAGATCTGGTTCATACCAGCCTTGATTTGCTAATTGATGGCGAAAATGGTTTGTGGCACTTAGCGAATAAAGGCGCTGTCGCTTGGGCAGACTTGGCAAGGTTAGCCGCAAAAAAAGCCGGTGTAAGTGTTAACAGTCTAATTTCTGTGCCTAGCCAAGAACTAGGTTTCATCGCTCCCCGCCCAGTCTACAGCGTTCTCGGTAGCAGTCGAGGTGAATTAATGCCACACCTTGATAGTGCCATTTCTCGCTATTTGGAAGAAAGAACCTAAAAGAGAAGGAAAGGAAGATAAAGAAGAAGATAACCAATTCCCAATGAAAACTAACAACTAACAAATGACAAACACTATTTTAGTCACAGGAAGAGCCGGATATATTGGCTCCAATGCGGTATTAGACCTCAAAAATACAGGTTATGAGGTAGTTGTTTGAGATAACCTATCTAATGGACATCGAGAACTTGTAGAAGATGTTTTGTAGGTAGCAAGACAAAAATTAGGTTGGCAACCTCAATACCCAAATTTAGATGAATTATTAGGCACGTTTGGCAATAGCACCAAAAACGATATATAGCAATCTGTTGAGGATTTGTGAAATATTACATGTAGGGTTCTTGGCTGTTAACCGTTAACACTCAACAGCCAAAACCGATATTTTCACAACTGAAATAAGATTGCTATATTTAAGTTTGATTTATAAATATTTTGTGGACTACATTATGTTGTTCTAGATTTTTTATGCCTAAATTAGGCTTTAGCAATACCAACTGTTAGCCAATTTTCCCTCCTCTATTACTTTATTAGTCTTTAGGTTAGAAATAGCTTATGGTATTTTTGCACCTAAAGATAGAAACGAGACAATATTTGTATTGATAAAATAGAGATATTAAATTAGAGAATAAAGTCATTGATTTTGCTAAAAAATACTTGAACATTTAATCAAACTAGCTAAAAAAAATTATTTTTCTAATTTAACCTGTGAAACAAAAAGGGGTATCGGCTTGAATATTTGTGAGAGACCACTTAGCTATTATGTGGAAATTGAGCAATTTACTACTAAACAAGATAGTATTTACGGGTTGGTAATTGCTATTGTGATTATTAGTCTATGGGTAGGTAGTTTAGCTTTATTACTTAGTATTAACTATGCCAAGCTCCCAATTTTGTCGATACCACTCGCGATAGTTTGGCAAATGTTTCTTTATACAGGTCTATTCATTACTGCACATGATGCTATGCATGGATCTGTTTTTCGCACAAATCCGAAAATCAATAATTTTATCGGGTCGCTAACTGTAGCACTTTATGCTTGGTTCCCATATCAAAAAATGTTAAAAAAACATTGGTTGCATCATCGTCATCCGGCAAGCGAATTTGACCCTGATTTTCATAATGCTAACCAAGAAAATGGAATTTTATGGTATTTTCGCTTCATGCTAGAATATTCTAGTTGGCAACAGCTAATACTGCTAAGTATCGTATTTAATTTAGCTAAATACATTTTTCATGTTTCGGAAATAAATCTTATTTTATTTTGGATTATTCCGCCAATTTTAAGTTCCATGCAACTGTTTTATTTTGGAACCTATCTGCCGCATCGAAAACCAGAAGCAGGGTACATTTATCCCCATTGCAGCCAAACAATTGCATTGCCAATTTTTTGGTCATTCATTGCTTGCTATCACTTTGGTTATCATGAAGAACATCATGAATATCCCCATGTACCTTGGTGGCAAATTCCATCTGTATATAGGCAGAGAATATTCAACAATTAAGTAGGGTGTTGAATCATATTCATTGGCTCATTTCTGAGGTCGTTGGCTGTTAATGGTTAACAGTCAAAATTCCCATCACCTTTGAGCAACCAGGAACAGGCGCACACATTCATTTAATTGGCGTGGGAGAAGTGCTTTCTCTACCGAAACTCAGCATTTCCAAACTGCGATCGTTTATTGGTAGCCAGGCTTATATTTACATAATTCACTTTATCTTATAGATACCAAATGCCTCAAAGCGTATGTTATTTATAAATTTATTTAAATGCATTTAACCAGGATAATAAACATGAAATTTCAAATAGAATGTAATACGGAAAAAAGCAGTCAAGTGTGTTTAATTTGTCACCAAACTTTTCAGATGCTGGCAGCAAGATTGATCGTATGTAATGACCAAGGCGACGGTTATGGTGATATTTGTCCCGAATGCACAGCTAGGGGTGGTAATTGGGTTCAACTTCAACTCTCAGAATTCAGTAATAAATTATTAGCCTTAAAATGAGCGATAAAAGTTGAAGAAAAGTTATAGTAAAATACAGAAGGCAGAAGGTAAACTATTGCTATTATATAATTTTGGTGCTTTGTATAATTATGAATCATCAAACAACTTAGAAATATATATATAAGATTCATATTTGATGTCTGAAATATACATAGTCAGGTGGTTTGCAAATTTTGCTAACCCACCTGATGTTTTATGGTTAATTCTGAGATTTTCTCAGCTTACTGATAGGCACCAAACTGAGTAACATTTCCATTATAGGTAGTTCCATCGGGCATCAGAGCATTAGCCAGATTTGCACCAACTAGCTTAGTTTGGTTAAGGTTGGCATCTGATAACCTTGATCTTCTCATTTCAGTATTGGACAAATCTGTTCCCGATAGATTAGCACGAGAGAGAATTACTCCCCTTAGCTTGGCATTTTTCAGCGATGCATTAGACAAATCTGCATCAGAGAGAATCGCATCTGTTAAATCGGCTGAGGTGAGATTGGCGTTTGATAGCCTTGTACGACTCATCAGAGCATTATATAAATCTGCATCAGCTAGATTAGCCTCTGTTAGATTAGCCTGCGAAAAGTTTGTTCCCATGAGGATGCCTCCCGATAAATTGGCTCCCGTTAGGTTAGCTCCTTCGAGTTTTGCATCATTGAGTAAAGCACCAGAGAGATTAGCCTTTGATAGATTTGCGCCACTGAGAGCGCTACCATATAAATCTTTATTCGATAAATCGGCTCCTGATAAATCGCAGTTAACACATGCGTTAGTTATCAGCAACTTATCGTAATCCCTTGAAACGGCAGCGTTAGCAGGTAATGTAGAGAACGTTAAGCTAACGATAATAGCGAAAGCAATAGCAGAGAGTCTACGAAACCAAGAGGTCATACTCATATTAGATTTGAGAATTAGAGTTTTGGGGTAATTGTGTCAGTACAAAAGAAGATTCTTTTGCTAGAGGTTGGTTTGTTTACCTTTGACAGTTCACTGCCAACAGTCAACAGTCAAAGACATGAGGCTGTTGTTTATTTTTTGAAGTTCCCTTATGTCTTTGACAATAACCAACATTTATTATCATCAGCTTATATGCGTATTTGCCATCAGTAATAACACATAAATTATGTGGAATATACGCAAAATAAACATTGATTAGATAGAAAAGCTATGCAGTTAATGGTTGATAATGCATCAGCAATATGTAAATTTTTGTAGGGAAAAAGATTTTTGCTCTTTCTCTTTACTCTGCTTAATATAGTTATATTTTGTACTACACACATCAATATATTCTAGAGGGCATGGCACTGCCATGCCCCTACCATCTGTCACATTCTTTTTTCAAATTGCTATAAAGATGATGCACCATATATAACAAGCGTAATCAGCGCATCTCTAGACAGATGCGCTTGTTTTATCTATGTACTCTCGCTTTATGCGGAAATTGGCATTTCGATATTCACCGCCACCGCTTGTAACTCCTTGGCTTTTTCCTCTGGTAAGGCGTCATTAGCAAACATACCGGCGGCGAGTTCGGTTCCTGCTAAGTACTTAAGTCTGTCACTGGTGCGATAGGGTGGATAAAACTGGGCGTGTAAATGGGCTTCTGGATGGGGTTTACCGTCGGTTGGCGCACCAAACCAAGCCATGAGATAGGGAAATGGACGATTCCACAAACCATCATATTTAAGAGTGACGGTTTTTAATGCTTTGGCTAATCCCTGACGTTGGTTTGCACTCAAGTCTTGAAAGTTAGGAACTGCTTGTTTAGGCGCAATCCATACTTCGTAGGGATAACGCGCACAGACGGGGACGAAGGCGATCGCATCTTCATCTTGATATAGAATACGCTGGTTATCGGCTATCTCTTTGGCAATTAAATCCGCTAACAAACCCCGTTGCTGTTCTTGATAAAATTGCCGTTGCATTTCTAAAATTCTGGCGGGAACTGGTGGTATAAACGGATATGCATAAATTTGCCCGTGGGGATGGTGTAAAGTTACCCCTACCTCCACACCTTTATTTTCAAAGGGCAAAACATACTGAATTTGGGGATTTGCGCCGAGTTCGCGATCGCGATCGCCCCAGACTTGTAACAGCAATTCTAGGTGAGCTAATTCCAAGGAACTGAGGGAAGTATGGGGGTCTTGAGTAAAAACCACTACTTCACATGCACCATTAGCAGGTAAGGTTTCCACAATACTTGCTGGTGGATTGTGTGCTGTGAGCGCCATTGAGGGAAAGCGGTTATCAAACACAGCAATATCATATTTCCCTGGGGGTAGTTCTGTGGGAAACTCTCGGTCGCTGGTGGGTGCGAGGGGGTTATATTCTGGCGGCGGCATAAAAGTCCGCCCTTGACGGTGACTAGCGTAAGCTACCCATTCCCCCCGCAAAGGGTGCCAGCGCATGTGGGGATTGGCTTGCACTGGCTCATTACTGGGACTAGTAGCTGTAATATCTGGGGAAATTGGATAGCGACTATATAAAGTCAGTTGGCGTCCATCTGGCTTTAACAACTTGTGGGAGTACATAATCCTCCAGAAAGGGTGGCTGCGCGTATCGTCTCCAGGGGAATTTTCGGCGTGCGATCGCTGTACAATAACCCGTTAGCTTCTTGGAAGGTATCGGCAAATTGCGTATAGCAGAAACCGCTAAACATATCGATGTTATTCACACTTTCCAGCAGAGCAGTGTATTTGATTTCTAACTCTGAGAGATTCCAGCAGCGTTCATATCCCCAAGCTTTGTCAGCATCAGGCTGTTCTTCTGGCGCATAGGCTATACCGCCAAACTCGGTCAGCATGACTGGCTGTCCCTGATGGGGATAGTTATCCAGTGTGAGGATTCTGCCTCCGGGACGCTGACGATTAAATAAATCTGATAGCTGGACTTCTGGCCCGTACCTACGAGCTAAATGCTGGGGATTTGTATCGTAATCATGGATGGCGAGAATATCTGTATCTGTACTTTCCCAACCATCATTACCAATCACCGGACGAGTCGGATCGAGGGTCTTGGTGAGGTGATACATAGCCAAAACATAGTTCCGGTGAGCTTGTGTCTCCACTAAATTTGGCACCCCCCAAGACTCATTAAATGGTACCCAAGCAACAATACAGGGGTGATTGGCATCACGCTTAATAACTTCTGTCCACTCATGGGTCATACGTTCCACTGCTCTGGGGGAGAAGCGATAAGCGCTTGGCATCTCCTCCCATACTAGCAATCCCAACACATCTGCCCAATATAAAAATCGTGGGTCTTCTATTTTTTGGTGCTTGCGAACTCCGTTGAAACCCATCGCTTTTGCCAGTTCCACATCTCGCCGCAATGCTAAATCATCGGGTGCAGTCATTAAGCTATCAACCCAGTAGCCTTGGTCTAGCACCAAGCGTAAATAGTAAGGGCGACCGTTGAGCATAAAGCGATCGCGTTGAATGCTCACAGTCCGCAAAGCTGTATAAGATATTACTTTATCTAATAATTTTCCGTTATGAGATAACTCAATCTCTGCCTTGATTAAGGTCGGTTTTTCTGGACTCCATAACAATTCATTACGGTAGTCATCGATACCTGGATCTGAAAGGGAAATGCGGCGGTTAACCTCGCCATTGAATACTTCATAAATATCATTAGCCAGGATGCGATCGCCTAAAGTTAATTTCATCTTCATTTGTACGCCCATTGCGGGTGTATCACCTGCCAGCGCCGCATAACAACCAATTTCCCAACGTTCAAAATCGGGAGTCCAACGGATGTGATCGATATAAGTCACACCTACACGTTCTACCCAAACTGTCTGCCAAATCCCACTTGTGCGCGGATACCAAATACTGTGGGGTTCTAGCTGCCAATCCTGCTTTCCCCGAGGCTTGGCTAAGTCTTGCGGATCGTCTTGCGCCCAGACTGTGACTTTTGTGATACCACTGTCATTTAAGACATGGGTAATATCCATTGTGAAATTGGTGTGTCCGCCTTCATGTTCACCAATATATAGATTGTTCACCCAAACACGAGCGCGATAATCTACAGCGCCAAAGTGCAGTAATAACCTACCCTCACCTTCTGGGGTGGTAAATTCTCGCTCATACCAGCAATTAGCATGAAATCCTGGATCGCCAATCCCACTTTTGATAGATTCGGGAGCAAAAGGAACTTGTATATCATGTGTCCATTGCTTGAGGTCACTTGGTTGAGCGCATTTGCCTTGGTCATCAAATGCGAACTTCCACTGACCGTTGAGATTTTGCCAAGGCGATCGCGTCGCATCGGTAGTAGAAATACGCTGCAATTGCGGACGGGGATAAGCTATATCAATTAACTCTAAACTTGGCTGATTAAGTGCATGAGATTTTAAATCCACCGGATTATTTGCCAAATCCAACAAATTCATTGTCATATATTCCTAAATTTACTTGGTAAAAGATTTTAAAAAACTTGGGTCTTGGTCAATATTTCCAGTATCAAAACTATACAAATACCTAAAAATATTTACTATCTTCTAACCAAGCTCTGCTTTAGGATTGGGTAACTAAATGTAGAGCTTGCTTAACAGTAAATTAGTAATTTATCCCTATGTTACTTAGGGGTATCTAATTAGGTAATACCTTTTGACTCGTGACATTATGGCATATTAGAGACAAAAGTTAATAATTATTTTTGACTAAATTGGCAAGTTTTTTTTACTACTGTATACCGAAATTATCGCCCTATATTAATAATTTTAATCTGATATATTAGGATGTGTGAGAGACAGCATGTCACACTATTTATGAGGATTTTGGGGATTAATAACGGACTCTACATTAGAAACTTCATCTCAAAATTTAAGTTCTATATTAATTATTTTAATGTTAATGATTATTAGATAATTTGACTACTATAGCTGTTAAATGAGTAATTACTGGCAAAATCTCTAGGTTTAGCTTAAAATGCCAGCAATTGCTGATAATTATCGCTATAGTTGATTAATTAAAAATGGTTCCAGCCAATAGAGTTTATTTATTATTGCTGATAGGAATTGCCATCGCCCCTATCTTGGCTATGGTTTTGGGTATTCCCGCCAGTATTGCGATCGCGCTTTTATTTGATGTCCTGGTATTAGGATTAATGGTTGTGGATGGTTTGCGGGTAAAACGCGATCGCGTGCAAATCAGCCGGGAACTCCCATCACGGTTATCTATAGGCCGAGATAACCCCGTTGTGCTCAGGGTAACCGCAGCAAATACTAATGCTGCCATAGAAATCCGCGATTACTACCCTACAGGCTTTGGTGTATCTGCATCAGAACTGAGGGCAAATGTAGCAGCCAATACTACTCAAGACTTAACTTATACTGTCCACCCCACACAACGAGGAGAATTTGACTGGGGAAATATTCAGGTAAGACAGTTAGGTTTATGGGGGTTAGCGTGGGATGATTGGCAGATTCCCCAAAAAGTGACAGTTAAAGTTTATCCAGATTTAGTGGGATTGCGATCGCTTTCCATTCGCCTCGCCGTGCAATCATCTGGATCGATTCGCCAACGCCGCATCGGAATTGGCACAGAATTTGCTGAACTGCGTAACTATCGTACTGGCGATGATTTGCGCTTAATTGATTGGAAAGCTACCGCCCGCAAAGTTGGCGCTTATGGAAATACAACACCTTTAGTCAGGGTTTTAGAACCAGAACAAGAACAAACCCTGTTGATTTTGCTGGATCGGGGAAGATTAATGACAGCAAAAGTGCAGGGTTTGCAGCGCTTTGATTGGGGGTTAAATGCTACTTTATCTTTAGCCTTAGCCGGATTACATCGAGGCGATCGCGTCGGCGTGGGCGTATTCGACAAGCAAATGCATACGTGGATTCCGCCAGAACGCGGTCAAAATTACCTCCCTCATTTAATTGATCGTCTCACCCCAATTCAACCAGTATTGCTAGAATCTGATTATTTAGGAGCCGTTACCAGCGTCGTCCAACAACAAACAAGGCGGGCATTAGTAGTATTAATTACCGACATAGTTGATGTCACCGCCTCCACCGAACTTCTCGCCGCCCTTTCTCGCCTAGCCCCCCGTTATCTCCCGTTTTGTGTAACTCTGCGCGATCCGCAAATTGAGCGGCGGGCGCATACTTTAACTGAAGATGTTACAGATGCTTATGTGCGGGCGGTAGCTTTAGATTTATTAGCACAGCGACAAGTTGCATTCGCTCAATTGAAGCAAAAAGGTGTGTTGGTACTTGATGCACCAGCACATCAGATTACAGATCAATTAGTTGAAAGATACTTGCAACTCAAAGCCCGGAATCAACTTTAACAACTGAAGCACTGCGGCGGCGACGAACATTAAACAAACCTAGCCCCGCAATCCCAAATAATGCCAAAGTTGCGGAAGGTTCTGGTACAGGTGTAATCCCAGCAACATAACGAGCGTTTGCTGCACCAATATCAATGGCGAACACTGTATCGTTATAGTCTTTATCGCCACCACCCCACAAATCTTCAAAACCGAATACTAAGAAATCTTTGTAGTAATAAGCAATGGCGTGCTGTAAACCATCTGGGTTCAAAGCTTGATTTAAACTCCAAACACCTTTAACAGTATTTCCCTTTTTATCTTTACCAGTAATACCACCATTAATATCATTGGCGTGTAACAAAAAGTCCAACTTAGTACCAGCTTTCATAGAGCCAATGCTTGCCCAATCACCTACATTTAAAGGTCTATTAGGTGCAACTGTATTGGCTAATGGATTGTTGGCATTAGGGCAAAATTTAGTAAAATTGAGGAAATTTTTATCTCCAGTGTTACAAGAAGTATCACCAAAGATTTTCCCTGAAGCTACTGTGGAGCCAGTTGCAGAAAAATCTAGACGGTTGCGGTATCCGCCAGCAGTTTCTCCAATAAAGAAAATGTTTACATCATGGTCAAATTGGAGTTGTAGTTTAGAAAGGTCTACTTGTTTTGCTTGAATGGTTTGAGGGCTTAAAGTCTTACCTTCTTCGCCAACGAAAGCACGAAAATCTTGAAGAATACTTTTGAATGGATCGGGAGCTTGGTTTCGGCTTTTGATATCAAAAGCACTAGCAGAAGCACTTCCAGATAAAATACTAGTTCCTAATGTAATAGCAGCAAGGAGAGAAGTAAAAATTTGATTTTTCATGAGTTATTCTGATTTGAGGAAAATAAAAACTTTTACAGGCTTAATCCATTAATATTGGAAAGTCTCTAAATTCGTCCACCTAATTTTCAACTATTTACTATTACTTTTTAATGCACTTCGGTGATTAGTATTGTTACTCAAACATAAGTATTATTACGAAAATAGTAATAATTTCGATAACTATCCGTAGCAATACTTGAGTAGATAATCCTTACAAAAATTCTTTATGAACATGAGCATCACACTTTTTTAATCAATACTCTAGAAGGGTATTGCTATAAATACGAAGTCTGCGTGGGCAGGCTTCGTATTTATAGCCAGCGGCTTATAGCCTGTGGGCGTTTATAAAAACTGGGATACTCCCCATAAGAGTTTGGTACTCTATATATCAACAATAATCTTTAAATTTTAGGATTTTTTGCGACTACAATACATCACCAAAAGTATAAACAATCCCATGCCAACAAGATACTTAAAAGCGTCTGGTACGCTGGGATTAGGAGAGAAAAAACCTTCGATAATACCAGCAATGATTAACATCGGCACAATCCCATATACTAACTGCACCGCTTGAGAACCATAAAACTTGAGTGCATCACGACGACGGTAGTTACCAGGGAATAAAATCGCTTTTCCTAATAGAAAACCCGCACCACCAGCCAAAAAGATGGCAGGTAATTCTATAGAACCATGCGGAAACACAAATGCCCAAAAGGGATAGGCGAGATGATTTTGTCCTACTAAAGTACCAATAGCACCAATTAATAAGCCATTAAATATCATCAAATATGCTGTATATGCGCCAGCTGTCATCCCACCAGCAACAGCCCCAAAGGAAACTGACAAATTATTCACCATAATACTGCTGGATGCTAGAGGTTCAATACCCACAATCGAACCCATCCATAATTGGCGATCGTCTCGCACGCGAGAAATTAAGCTTTCAGGTACGATCAGTGACATAAAGCTAGGATCTTGCCAAGCATACCACCAAGCAACTAACCCCCCCAGCAAAAACAAGGAAGTAGCAAACACTATATATACAAATGTTTGCTGTATTACCGCTGGTAATCCCCATTTGTAAAATTCCACTACAGCTTGCCATTCTTGTCGTCGTGAACCTTGGTAAATCTGGGTATAGGCACGAGTTGTTAAAGATTGTAAACTATGTATCAAAGTGTTACCGACTTTCTGAGTCCGGGCGCGGGCGAGATCCGCCGCGATTGAACGATATAAACTTGCTAATTCCCGTATTTCCCCAGCTTGTAGTGATTTTAGCCCTTTTTTTTCTACTTGTCGTAAAAGGTTGTCCAAACGCTGCCAATATATTTCTCGTCGTGCAATCCAACGTTGAATATTCATAAATTTTAGGAGGATTCGCTTGAGTGTACTTTAAGATAGCCTCAATTCATCTCCGTACTTGCAAGGAAAATTTAACATCATGTCTGGTGATTTTGGTTCTCCCAGCCCCATGCAACCCCTAAGTGTAGGAAATGTCGTGAGTGCAGGAATACGATTGTATCGTTCTCACCTCAAGGAATACTATTTATTAGCACTGAAAGCTTATCTTTGGATATTAGTTCCCGTTTACGGTTGGGCAAAGTTTTATGCTTTAATCGCCCTGATTTCTCGCTTGGCTTTTGGCGATTTGGTCGATCAACCCGAAAGTGTTACAACTGGAGAACGTTTTGTTAATACCCGATTATGGCAGTTTTTAATGACAATGCTGCTAATGTCGATTGTAGGTATGGGAATTTTCTTTGGAATTGCATTTATATTTGTCTTAGTCGGTGCTTTAGCAGCTGTAGTATTGGGCGGGATAGGTCAACAAACTAGTCCTGCGGCTGGTTTACTTGTAGCTTTAGTGGCGTTGGTTTTAGGTTTAGCAGCACTTGTCGTAATTATATGGCTGTTGACACGTTTTTATTTAGTAGATGTACCTCTTGCAGTGGAGGATAACGTTGATGCGACTTCTACTATTGGTCGTAGTTGGGAGTTAACTCAAGGTTATGTCTGGCGAATTGTATTGATTAGCTTTGTAGCCTTTTTGATTACAGTACCTATTCAAATTCTGGTGCAACTTCTCACTATGATTGTTCAGTTAATATTTCTGCCTTTGATGCAACAGGGTTCTAATTGGGCAGCGGCTGTGTTAATGATATTACTGATATTAGCCTTAAGTTTTGCTAGTGGGGCAGCTATCGTACCATTTTGGCAAACTATCAAAGCTGTAATTTATTACGACTTGCGCAGTCGGCGTGAAGGCTTAGGTTTAAAGTTACGCGATCGCGATATTTAAATATTAGTCATTCATTAGTCATTAGGCATCTGTCAATAGTAATTAATTACTCCTCCCCGTCCTCCCTGTCCCTATCTCAGGCGATGACAATTTTTTCATCAATAACTATCTTCTGCTATCTGCCATTTCGTAAAATTTTAAATTGCATATGCACCTTTTTAATCGTGTAAAATTCCGCACTCCAGAAAGTGTAGAACTAGAATTTACCCTTGCAGGAATTGGTAATCGTGCTTGGGCTTTGATTATTGATTATCATATTTTGGCTTTCATTTTAGTGCTGATATACGTTATTTTTGGGGTAATTTTAGTACAGTTAGCAGATTTTTGGTTAACAGTTTTTGGCTCTAATTTAGCTTTGTGGATGATTGCGATCGTTTTCATCCTTACTTTTGCTATTTATACAGGTTATTTCGTATTTTTTGAAACCCTATGGCAAGGGCAAACCCTTGGTAAACGCTTTGCGAAAATTCGTGTTATCCGCGATGATGGTAGACCAATTGGATTGCAACAAGCTGCTTTACGTGGTTTGTTACGTCCTTTAGATGAATTTTTATTTATTGGTGCTTTTTTAATTATGTTGGGTAATCACGAAAAACGCTTAGGTGATTTCGCTGCATCTACAATTGTTATTCAAGACCAAATACCTATAGGTTCAGCAACTTTAAATATTTCTGACCAAGCAAAGTTACTCTATGAAGAACTAATGCAAATTGCCGATTTATCAGCATTATTACCAGATGATTTTGCTGTGATTCGAGAATATCTGCAAAGACGTAATGGTATGTCGCCTAGAGCTAAATCCTCTTTATCTTTGAAGTTATCTCAACAGGTTCAAGCTATTATTAATTTAGAGCAAATACCTGTAAGTGTAGCACCTGATGTATTTTTAGAAGCGATTTATCTTGCTTATAAACAAACAGAATTTTAAATATAAAATATAGATTTTGTAGAATATTTGATGCTCAGTCAATAGTCAAAAGTACAGAAGCTAATAACTATTGACTATTGACCATTAACTAATGACTATTGACTAATGACTAAACTTGGCCAATTTGGCTGACGCTGATAGCTTGTCATATCGTCAAATTTTCTCAGTTCCACACGATCTATGAAAAAGTCTGGTGAATTTAACGGCCATTGTTGATTCAATTCAGATAACTGTGTACTGAAATTTGTCCTATCTAGTTCGGGTGAAATGTCTCCAAAATAAGCTAATGTAATATGGGCAGTGAAGTGATAATGTTGTTCAATACCCAAAGCCATTAACTGGGAATTTTGATAAACAGTGCGGCGAAATTTAATCACCTGTTCGTAGCAACGCTCATCCTGTGGTACTAAACAAACTCCTATTGCTCTTGGCATGACTATCAGTCCCAGTACTTGCCAATATATTGGTTGACTGTCGGCGTTAAGAGATTTTTTAGAGTCCTCAAAGATATTAGCGATGCAAGAACTTAAGTCTTGTTCAAATTGTGGGTTTTCCTCAAAAGCATGACGGTAGGCACTATCCCAAATTAAGTCTGCTAAGGTCAAATGAAAGCTAGTAGAAGGTACAGGTACAATCAAATTACTGTCAGCAGACAATTGTAATAATTGTTGCTGATAACTTTGCAATTGAGCGTAGAAAGCAGAGTTTTCTGTTGCTTCTACCGCAGGTGGGGTAATTAGTGTGTAGCCAGGAAATGGTACGGCTTTTCTCGATCCAGTAGCATCTGGCTGGAATTTAGAAGATTCCTGGATACGCTGAACTTGGGATCTGTAGGCTTCTGGTAGCGTCATTCTGGCTACCCGATTTAGGTAAGTTTGATAATTGTCGTCCAATCTCGTTGGCCTCGCGCGCTCACTTGATAGATTTTAGCTGAATAGGCAGTAAGCGCTGCAATCTAACTGTAATGTAATACCTTCGCTCAATTAAGATGAAGGCGATTGTAGTTTTGCTGAGTTGGATTTAATCATAATCCACCAGGAAGGTACTGCCCCTTCTGTATCTGTGTTATCAGCACAGCGCCTCACTTTTCGGCTTCTGGTGGAAAGCGGAAGATGGAGGAATCGAACCCCTAGGTGTTACCCTACCCCGGTTTTCAAGACCGGTTGCCGACCATTTAGCGACATCTTCCAAGTTGAATGACGGAAGCTGGAGGAGTCGAACCCTTACAGTTGTTAACTGCACTCCTGCGTTCGAGACAGCTTACCGTCCTCTCGGCAGCTTCCCAAATTTTGGGTGTATAGCGATTCTTGATGAATTTTTCTTAATTGATATACACCCCATTTAATAGTAAAATGGCGAGACGTTTAAAAGCTTGTCATGAGAATCACTCAAGACCAACTAATAAAATGGTTCCAAGAATACTATCAGTCTTATGGTGTAGTTCCTGCTTTAAATAAAGTTAGAGATAAAAGTATTTCTTGCCCAGTAATACACAATACAATTGTCAGGAAATTTGGAAGTTGGAATAATGCTTTGAAAGCAGCAGGCTTACCGTTATTTGTAAAACCAATCCTAGCGAAGGAAGTAGTTTGTTGTAACTGTGGTGAGGTTTTTTATAAACAAAGACACCGACTACAAGAGGGCAAACCCGATTTTTGTTCAAATTCATGTGCAGCAACTTATAAAAATTGCCATAAAAATCAGGGAACTAGACGATCTAAGCTTGAAGATTGGTTGGAAGAGCAGCTTTTAAAGCTTTATCCAGAATTAGAAATTCATTTCAATCGCAAAGATGCCATAAATGCAGAGCTTGATATATACATTCCATCTCTAAATTTAGCTTTTGAATTAAATGGTATTTTCCATTACGAGCCAATTTACGGGGCAGAAAAACTAGCGTCTATTCAAAATAATGATAAGCGTAAGTTTCAAGCTTGTTTAGAAAAGGGAATTGAATTAGCCTTTATTAACTGCTCTCAACAAAAAAAGTTTAAGAAATATACCTCTCAAAAATATCTTCACATCATAACCTCCATTATCAATTCAAAGGTGTCTGAGGAGGCTTGAACTCCCTAATGACCAGGGCAAACGCATCTAAATAGAGAAAAGTGCTAAGTAGAGGTGTGTTTTGAGTAGTACAAGAGAACTATATATAACTGGTGAAGAGAGCGATCGCTAAAA
>NZ_JACJRE010000063.1 GCF_014697075.1 Tolypothrix sp. FACHB-123
TGTCAATACATATAAGGCTTTTGGCAAAATAAAGATGCTTTTTTTGTGTTTATATGAGTGCTATAACTAATAATTTGGCATAATAGCTACTGAAGAACCAAAATATTATTAATTTAATAAAATGGATTTAGTCTATTGAATAGTTATTCAAAACTTAAGGAAACCGAGAATGCCAATAAGGATACCAGGAAATCCAAGCATTTTCTAAAACTTGGTAGGCATTTTCAGAAGATGAATTTTGAACAGGAACAGATAAGTGTGCCCAAAAACACTGTCTATTCAGTACTGGCTCCTGCTGTAAAAATACTGGTAGCAGACGATCTAACCGTAAATCGAAAGTATAACGATTATAGACAAACTGTTCTTTAGTTATAACAGCGGGAGCATAAGGATTGATGCAAGAACGTAAATATGCGCGATTTTTTTCAATTGATAAACTGTATGCGCCTATTTTATTTTTTTCACGGATAATTGCAGCCGTTTTGTTGGCAGAGTTAATTTTGGGATTGTATTGACGAAATAGTTCTTCGTTAGCGCCAAACTCATACTGCATTTCAATTTGTAAGTTAATTTTGTCGCGCTTATATTGGTAAATTCTCCCTCTTAAGTTTGACAGCGGGTAACTAGATTGAAACTGCCATTCTGGTAAAATAACACTTTCAGGAAAACTATAAGTTTTAGCTGTTATTTGGAATTTTCCTGGAGCAAATATAGATTTTAAAAGTACCAATATTACTCCTAAAAAGGTGAGATTTAAAATACAAAAATGCGCTTGTTTCCAGTCCATTATATTAAGACTACCTATCTAAACCTTCTAAATATGGCAATTTAGTTTCTGGATTTTCTCGTAAAATTAATAAATAATAAAATAAAGAAGATAGACTGATACCAATCATTGAAAAAATCAGAGAACCCTTACCTGTATGCCAATATTCAAACGCTTGCTGGTTTTGAGCAGCCGTTAAAATTGCCATTAAAGCAACTCTAAATCCATTAATCACAAATCCAATCAGCATAAATATCAAAGGCACTATAATTCTTTTTTTTATACCTGCTAGAGGAAAGAGTATTAAAAATACTACTGAAAGCCTTAGCAAACTAAGGATAGTATCCCAGCCTGAGCAACCACCATAAACATTTATACTTCCTGCAGGCAGTACAATATAAAATCCATGAATAGTTACTCGGTATCCGAAGTACCATAATATATAGGTTGCAAATTTGACTGTAAAACTAGTTATATCAATAGCATAACTCAGGAAGAAAAAAGGAATTTGCCAAAAAAATAGTAATATTAATTCCTGCTTGTACTGTTTTAATCCTTGATAACCAGAAGCCATCAATATTAAACCCAATGCTGAGATTAAAGGCGAAAAACCTAGAAATAAATAACTGGGCGATAAGCAAAGTTGAACAAGAGTTATTGTAATTAAAGATAGCCCTAATAAAGTGCAAAAAATATTACTACTTACATTTAATTGAGACCGTTTTTGCCCAATTAAAAATAATATCGCTAACGAAAATAAAATACTCCAAAGAAATAGGCTCATTCCATGATGAATCGTTAGGCTCAAATGAATAGCAATTAAACCGGATACTATTCCTAATACTAACAATTGGTTAAGTTTTAAATTGCTAAATCTTTTAATAAAACTGCGCTCAAGTAATGGAGATTTCATGATTAATATGCTATTCTTATATTTAGAATAAGGCTAGGTTAAAAATAGCTTAATTAACCTAGCTATCAAACAAAAATATACTCAACACACCTCACCATTAAATGTTAAGACCGTTAAGATATGATCAAGCTCAACCTATTCAGGTAATAGGGTGTTGATGCATCTCAAGGAAATCAAATTTCCAGCAGATATGATTCAGATGTTTGAATCAGATATTTGAAACAGGCCGTATCTGTTTCTTCTTGTAGTAAGTCTTACCCAATAAAAATAGAGCACCTAAAGCAACTCCAAGACCCATTATATCCTCCGGCTCTGGAACACCATTAACTGTACCGCCAGATTCAGCTAATCTTCCTTGTCCGGCACCCTGAAACTGGATAGCTCCTCCGCTAAAAAGAGTAGCAATATTAGCGTTGGAAATATTACCCTCACCAAGAGTCTTTATTTGAAAACTCGCTCCAGGTGTATTGTTTACTGGATTAGATAAGACCATGGCAAGAACGCGTGCATTACCAGAGAAGACAAAAACGCGATCATTTATAGCATTAAAAAATGCTGTTGGAGGTGGAGCCGACGCTGTACTGGTGGAGCCTGTATAGTTAAATCCTGACGTTAAAACGCTACCAATTGTAGTTTGAATATTCCAGTTTGATATTGTGTTTGTTGCTGTATTGTAGTCAAAGGAGCCTGTTGCTGTACCACCATCAACAAAATTGATGTTGTTTAATTGTAATGATAGAGCGGAAGCAGGTGTTTGGGTTAAACCTATAGCAATAGGTGCCAATGCCATTGCAGATAACACAAACAATGCATTCAACGGTTGTTTCATATTAAGTAATTTTCTTTACTTAAGTATCATGTTTATTATGCTACAGTGCTGATTTATTTTAGTATTTATTGACCAAAGTTTACAATAAATTTATATTAAATTAATAGATATATTACATAACCAAAATTTCTTTGATTACAAAAAAATAATATCATTTTTAAATATCAATAATGAGTGAGAAAATGCGTGATTTTACGATTATTTTGTTAATTTAAAATCAAAAAATGAATGATATAAAAGAAAATAAAAACCATATTCGAGAATCTTTTTTACAAGGAGAGATTAATTCTTAATCTAAAATTAAGTGACGATCAAAAATTAAAAAAATCTAAAATATAGCCATTGGCTAGTGTGGATGTCAATTTTTTTTGCATGAATATACTAGTAGATACTGGTACGCTTCCTTCAGAAAATTGTTATTGTGCTGTTGCTATTTTTTTAATTAAAAATTCAATCTTTTCTTGATAGGCTGAGCAGGATTACCAGCATAAACAATCATTGGATCTAAAGAACGGCCAGTTACTCCACCTAAGGTCAGCACTGCACCCTTACCAACTGTTACTCCTGGGCCAATTACCGATTTGGCTGCAATCCAACTACTTTCTTGAATGCAAATTGGCGCAGGAATAAGTTTGAAATCAGAATAATTCCAGTTATGATTGCCAGTGCAGAGATAAACGCCTTGGGATATACAAACATGATTCTCAATTACTACAGGTGCAAGGTTATCAATCCAAGTATCTTCCCCAATCCAAGCAAAATCTCCAACAGTTAAGCGCCAGGGAAATTTTACTTTAACCCCTGGTTTAATGCGGACTTTTTGACCTATGCTGGCACCAAATCTCCGCAGTATCCAAACTTTCATTGTTGACATGGGAAGCCAATAACTCTCAACCAAAGGCGACCCGATAAAATACCAGAGAAGTTGTTTCCAGTATGGTGCACCTGGGGTATAAGTACCGACAGTATATTGATCTAGGCGCATAATTATAGATGCAAAGTGAATATTAGAGTTTTGCTCCCGTATAACCTGTGAAAATCCACAATAGGGAACGCGCAATATCTCGCAGAATCCGAAGGCGTGGTTCTTTGGGTTGATTAGATGTTAGAGGAAGTGGGGTAACGGTGATCCCTTGGCTACCCAAGACGAAAAACGCGATCGCCTTAGCCCTGGGCATGTGATAGTCAGAGGTAACTAAGAAAAGATGGTGAATCTGGCGTTCTTTAAAATCTGAAACCAAAGTAGTAAAGTTAGTAAGAGTGTCAGTAGCGCGATAGTCCAGGTGAAGCTTGCTTTTAGGAATACCTGCGGTTTGAAAAATTTTGTATGCGACATCTGGTGGTGACCCTGAAGATACCCAAATTTCCAAAGATGGATACCATTTAGCAAATTCAGCTGTGAATTCTTCGCGATCGCGCCAACCACCGAGGGTAAAGATTGCTTGAGGACGAGGGGCTTGCCGAGAGGCTAGCTCTATTCGTAGAGGAATAATGCTGCACAATACTAACAGGCAACTTAAGATTGCCAAACAAATAAAACGGCGTGATTTTGCCAATTTAGACTTTTGCACTTGAGTCTACAATAAATTCTGGCAAAAGTTTTCCTTTAATAATCGCACTATAACTAGAGGTCAGGTTTTGAGCGACAGCACTCCAGGAATATCGATTACTTACAAGCGATTTGCCATTTGTACCCAATTGCTCTCGTAATTTTGGGTAGGTCAGCAACTGTGCGATCGCAGCAGCTAACGTATCTACTTCTCCTTCAATAATCATACCTGCGGATGATGCTGTAATTTCTGGTGCAATTTGTACTTCAGGAGTAATAATCACTGGCAATCCCACAGCCATAGCTTCTGCAACAGCTATACCAAAATTTTCGGAGAAGGATGGCAAAGCAAACATATCTGAGCCTTGTAGTAGCAAATTTTTGTCTTCACCGACAACAAATCCTGGTAGCGATGTCTGAGTTGTCAAACCCAAGGATGATACTAAATTAATTAGGTAATTGACATAATTTGCTTCTCCTGAGCCTGCCAAAATTAGGTGAAAGTCATAGTTTTGAGCCTTAAGTTTGCTGAGTGCGTGGAGTAATAAGTCCGGGCGTTTTTTCTCGTGGAGTCGAGAGAGGAACAATATAATAGGTGTCTCCATAGGTATGCCGTATATATGATGTAGCTTCTGCTTAGCTTCAGTCAAAGTTGGGGGTATGGGCACACCTAAAGGTAAATTTATTGTTGGAGTCTGAATGCCAAAGTTACGAACATCCTCCACTTCCCCGACTGAGGTGCAATGAATAGCAGCTGCTTGATTCAGATTATGCTTCTCAATTAGCAGTGAGTACAAACGCTTTTTCAAGCGACTTTGAGTTAATGCCCAAGGAGCAAGTTGACCCATTGTCCTAACTGTATAAGGAACTCCCTGCAATCTGGCGATCGCACCAGCACAAGTAGAAGCATAGGAGAAAAGATAGTGGTTATCTAAAATATCATAATCACGAATGTGTTGCCAAAGCCAGTTAGAGAAATCGGCAGAAAATAGGAACTCTTTGATTGGTGGTGAAAACCGAGGCATAAACCAAACTGGTACTCCCTTATACTCAACTTTCTGATTCAAGGGTACATCTAAAATATCGTCCGGCCCGTTGTCATTAGTTGTGGCAATTTCAGCATCAACTCCAATGGTTCTCAACATCTTGACAAGGTTCAAAGCAACTTCGCTTGGCCCACCACGAACCGGAGAAACTGAAGGAATAACATGTAGAACTTTCATACTCCACCTTCTAACAGAGAGTTTTGCATTAAATCAGCAAGAGTTTGGCGAAAGGTTTCAAAACCAAATTTTTCAATCACTTGCTCACGTAAAATTTCAGGTTGATACATGACTGGGTGTGGATAAATCCTTTGCAATATTTGAATCAGGGTTTTGGAGATCGCCTCTACATCATCGGGATCAACTAAAGCTCCCAGTTCACCATGAGCAAGGGCATCAATGGCTCCATCCTGATTGCCTCCTAGGGTGGGTTTGCCACAAGCTAATGCTTCTAGATAAACAATGCCAAACCCCTCACCTTTGCTTGGCATAGCAAAGACATCGCAGAGATTGTAATGATCGCAAAGTTCTTCATCGGCAATAAATCCAGTTAATGTCACACAATCTTGCAGATTCAGTTGAGTAATTAACTGTTGAATCCGAGTGCGATCGCTTCCCTTACCAACTATCAAATAGTGAACATTAGGAATATGACGCCGAATCTCCGGTAGAGCTAGGAGAATTTGGTCATATCCTTTGTATCGTTCTTGAATGTCAAGCCTAGCAACGGTAAGAATTATCGGCTGTTCTGCTTGTAATCCATAACGCTGCAACAGTTTTTCTGGCTTAGGTTTAATGCGGAACTTACTATCATCGAAGGTATTGGGCAAAAGCGAAATTTTAGCGGGATCAAGATTTTGTTCTTTCAAGAGGCGATCGCGTGTATATTCACTAACTGCCAAAATGCGATCGGCATGAAACAGAGCAGTTTTTAGCGCCGGGTTTGTGATATTCCAAGCATCTACACCATGAGCAACAGCCCAGTAAGGAATGCCAGTTAGCTGTTTGAGCAAATAGGCTGCTACCGTAAAATTCAAATGAGAAGAGATAATCAAGCTAGGGCGCTGCCAAAATCCATGCCCTAAAATTTGACTAGCAAAGGCAAGCGTTCGTAAAGTTTGATTCCACTTTCCTGCAAAGTGAAATTTGGTATTAGGAAATAAATCAAAATTTGATAAACAGCAAGTATCATGTTTTAGAAATACATCATATTTACTATTAACATATAAATCTTGTAATGCTTCTAAAAGAAACGATGAATAAACTTGAATTCCACCTTTAAATTCAAACATATTAGGAAACCATAAATGTAAATGCCGATGTTTCTGATAATTTGAATTTTTATAAACTCCATTTTGTTCGCTTTTTGATGTACTAACAAACTTAAAATTGATCATTTATGCTCCCTGGCTAATTAATGATGAGATTGATTCTGTTAGTCTAGAATATTGTTGACATGGTAAATTTCCACTCGCATAATTAATATGCGAGTAAATAAAATCCAATTAATAATAATTAGGATATTTAGCTATTAGTTATGCACACCTAAAATAGATCCAATTTCACAGACTCATTTTTTAGTAAGATTAGTTATTAGCACGATCATTTATAATTTCAGCAACACAGGTAGATGCACAGACTACTGCAATTTAGCAACCAAAACATTCATTCTTTGTGATTTTTGATTTGATAGACAAACACAAAAAACAACAATTTACTCTTATTTTTCCTTAAAAAAGGAAAAATAAGCGAATAAATGAGGTTGGATTGTATCTAAATAAGTAAGTTTTTTAGAAGCGTTTATTTGTGATCATATTTGTATATTTCTTTCCGCGATCGCTTGCCGATAAAGTTCTATATATCTTCTAATCATTTTCTCTGCTGTAAATTTTTGAGAGTTAGCAAATCCTTTGACTATAGATGTTTCTAGTCTAGGAAGATAGTCAATAATTTTCTCCGCCGCTTGCTCAGGATTATCTGGTTCTATATATATAGCTGCTTCTCCCCCTATATCATTCATTGGCGGACGATTGGATGTAAATACAGGACAACCACAAGCTTGAGCCTCTATAATAGGCCAACCAAAACCTTCTTGTAGTGAAGGAAATATTAAAGCAGTAGCAGCAGAATAAAGAGCTTGTAAATCTTCATTTTTAACCTCTACAAGCTCTATTACTTTTTGAGTTAAATTATGGGTTTGAATAAATTTATGCATATCATTAGTCATGGGTTTGCCTACCATCACCAAATAAAATTCTGATTCTTTTAGCTTAAGCATCAATTGCTCAAAGATAAATAAAACTCCCAAGCGATTTTTATACCAATGATTTGCCCCTACATGCATCAGAAAACGACAATCTTGAGGAATTCCTAAAGCTTGCAAGTATTGCTTAACTTCTAGGGGTTGCATAGGACTATAGGCATAGTTTAAACCCACTGGAATTACAGATATAGCATTTTCTTTCAAAGAACTCAGACGTACTAAATCACTTTTTGTTTGTTCTGAAACACAAGCAACTTTCTGAGCTTTATTTATACCCCTCACAATCATCTGCTGTAATATTTTACCAGTCCATCCTGTTTTATATTCTGAAAATTCCCCTAAACCAGAACGAATTGCTAATAAATCATGACAAGTTACAACATGAGGTATGTTCTGCAAATATTTTGTATAAATAGCATTACCATGATCGCATATATGGATGACATCAGCCCATGATAATGCTTCATGTAATTTTGGTGGAAAAAAAATTAACTTATCGACGTAACCTAACCATTTGCTCAATACATTTGAGGATTGACAAAGACTACCTAACCAGGGAGTTGGGCGAATTACACTTACTTGAATGCCAAACTGGGTTAAGTAATTTATTAACATAGAAGCAAACAGATCCATACTTTTGATACGATCTGGTTGATAATTGCCTATCAACAGAACCTTCATTGCTTATTAGAAAATTTACTGATATTTAACCGATTTGATTTCAGATGCCACAGCATTCGCTTACCATTAGTTATTAGCTCATTGGGCAAAATATGTTTGACTATATTTTTTGCAAAAGCGTTTAATGTTTGCGGTAGCAACTGCTTTTGCAGTAGCAAGATATCATTAGGTGTCATAGTTGCAACTGACGTGCTAGGAAATGGCGGGTAATTTCTCTTAAAGTTAAATCCCAAGTAATCCATTAATTCTGGGGTTAAATTATCAAGATACTCAGTATTAACTAGATTTTTTTCACCATGCCCTATATTTTCACTACCAATCTGATCAACTTGGAACAGTAAGTTTGTTCTGCTATAATTTTTATCCTGAAAAGGTTCAGATCTATGTATTCCATGAATATTACATATAATTATACTTCCTCGACACATAGGAAATGTTAGTATATCTTTCTTATAGTTTCCATTAATAAAACTATCACTCAAATAAATTTCATTATTATATTTATGAGAGTAAGTGTGAGAATCTTGAATATATTGAAAGGCATTTTTAGTAACATCGGACAGATAAAATAGAAATAATAGCCCTGGCATATTATGTTTGCCAACTATCTTACTGCCAATCTGGAGATTGTTGTCTGTATGCCAAGGCATATGTGCATGTTTACTATTTTGAAAAATCCTATGATTAGTTAGCTTATAACTAGCATCAAAATATTCTTGGCAAATATCTAAAACTTTTTGAGAAGTGATAACATCATAAGCTTTTTTAGAGCTAGCCAAGCAATGGGTTAAAAATTTTTGGTTATAAGCATAAACTACACCGACATCATTGGTATTAACTAGAATTTGCTGAAAATTTACCTCTTGCAATAGTTGCTCAACGTACTGTTCAGTTAATGCTTGTTCAAAAATAAAGTATCCGTTGCTTTTAAGCTCATTAACTATTTGGCTACTACTTATGTCTAAAAACGATAAAGTAAACATTATTTCATAACATATATACCATGTATACAATTATACTTTATCTTTATTGAAGTAATAAATTTATTAGCTTAATTATGATATTTTTATAATCATGTTTGTGATTGTAACGTTTAATATCGAATTCTCAGTATTTCTTTGACTTTAGTACTTAATTTTTGACGATACAAACCCCACGTCAACTGTTCTGCTTTACAACGAGCTGCTCTTCCCATTTCTGCTAATTCTTGAGGATGGGAGTAGCACCACTCAAGTTTTTCTTTCAAAGCCTCTGGATCGCGAATAGGAACGATAAAGCCTTCTACACCATCAATGATAATGTCTGCTCCTGCGGTGTTTGGGGTTGTAATTACAGGAATACCACAAGCCATCGCTTCTAGAAGTACCAGTCCAAAGCCTTCTACTAAGGAAGGAAAAACAAATACATTAGCATTACTGTAGTATTGATTAAGAGTAGTATGGGGAACTGAGGGAATGTAATGAACTCCATGAGGAATTTGGGAAAGCCAACTTTCTGGAAATTCGTTAACACCTACTAGCATTAACTCTGTCTGTGGAAGTTGCAGATCTTGCCATGCTTGTAATAAGTAGTGAACTCCTTTACGAGGTCCTACACGACCAACAAACAATGCACGAAAGGTAGAATCTAGTTTGGGTTGAGGTCGAAAATAATCAATCGGTGCACCATAGGGGATGACTGTTATTTTTTCTGAACTAACTCCTTCTCTGAGTAGAGATTTTTGAGTAATTGATGAGGCAACAAAGATATAATCGGCTAGGGCAATTTCTTGCTCTTTGCGTCTCAACTTCCACTCAGGTTCTTTTACTGCTTGCAGTGATGCTGCCAATGCTGGAAAACGCTCAGCCTCCTCTTGTTGAATCTCCCGTGCCATGCGATAAAACAGTATGGGCAAGTCATATAAGCATAAAATACCTTGTTCCTTAGCAAATTCAAAGGTAGTAGCTGCACCATCTTCATAAGCATAAACTGCTGCCAAACCCTGGAGATGATGTTTAGCAACATGGCGATCGAGAGAAGCATAAAGCCAATCGATGGGGCCTTGAGGGCCAAACCCAAAATATCTACTAAGTCCAGTTTTAACTAAAGTCATCCGCAATGCTTCACCCCAAGGGTGGGTTCGTAAGGCTACACCTTTTGGAGGAAACCAGGTACGCCGCCCTAGTTCATTAGTAATAGAATGACTAATTTGCTCAGGAAGCAGTTTTAGGTAGTAACTGATACTTCCTTGAGGGTTGTATGCGATCGTTGTAATTATTTCCTGAAGTAGACCTGCTTCTGCTAATGAGATTGCAGCATTGCGGGCGAAAGGATTACCAGTAGGGTGTGTTAGGGCGAGAGGTAGCTGGGTCATTCAAGTAATTCCTGTTGTTTCCAATTCTCTATCTGCTCAAGTCGGGGTAGAAGGAAAATAAACCCTGCTAGGAACCAGTAGTAGACTAGGAGAGTATGATTGAACACAAGCTGAGCATTAAATTGAAGCGTATGAATCAAAAAAGCTGACAGCGCTAGCTGTCGCAGCAGAGGGCGCTTTAATTTAAGGAATGTGTGCCACAGTAAATAAATGAGTATGAGTCTCAGCAGATACCACAGAAAAAAGCCTGTAGGACCAATCTCCAAAACTATTCGACCCATTTCCGACTCATAGTAAACAGGAATAGTCTCTGTAGGAGGTAAATTTAAGATACTACGTAATGCTGAAGTTGCTTGGTGGGTTGCGCCTACACCATAGCTATCCAGTCCTTTTAACTTCATAAATTCAAACGGTTCAATAAAGCCTCCCGAAGTGCGAGCAGATATATCATTATTAGCATTGATACGGAATAGTATAGAATTGAGAGCAGATTGAAACCAAGTAACAACCGCAATAGCTGTAATCATAAAAGGTACAGTAAACTTTTTAATCAAGGCCACTCCTGTTTTTAGGTTAGTTATTAACTGTGCGCCAAAATAACCAATTAAAAACAAAATTTCACCGAAAAAAAGAGTTCGGGAACCGTTCATGAACGATGTAACAATAATTAGCATTAACTCTACAATTGTTGCCCAGCGCCACCATCGGGATTGCTGAACTGCTAATAGGGGAACTAAAAATCCAAAGGAAATAATTGCATAAACTGAATAGCCAACTATGTATGAAAAAGTTCCTGTTACGCGAGCATTTGTAGAATTTCCATCGCCAAAGGTTGCAACATCTAATTTCAAATCTTGGGCATAGACGTTGAGGGGGCTTGAGGGGGGGCTAAAGAACTGTGCTACTGCTAATAGCCCCACCGGAATGACCAACAGCAGGTAAGAACGCAGAAATCGATATAATTCTTCTTCAGAACGAAAGAGTTTGGGCAACATCCATACTAAAGGAATGTATAACAAGTAGCCTCTAATCCCGAAAATACCGATAATAGGAGAACCCAAGTTGGGATTAAAACATTGCCAAATACACCAACCTGTTAATAGTAACATCATCGCAGCAATAGCTTCAGCTGCCGAATTGCCTTTGATACGAAAGGTTTTTTCAGTAGATGAGAAAAAGTAATAACGAAGATAAGCCCCTATAATTACAATATCTTTTAAAAAATAGATGAACTGACTGGCTTGGGGTATAACCCATTTCCGCAAAACACCCTCAAGTATCACCAACACCAGTACAGTTTTTATAGAAGTCCGCCAGTTTTGAACAGAGAGATAGACAATAAGTATAATAGCAAAGGGAGCTAAAATTCCGACGTACTCTTTCACCGAATTGCTGCCTCAATTACTTCTAGATAAGCTGTAGCAACTGTTGATTTCTGATGCCGTAAAAGGTGAGATGGCGAATTATTTCTGTAGGTAGCAAGTTGCTCAGGATTTTGTAATAAATTAAATAGAATTTGTGTTAATGCCTGTACATCTCCGTTGGGGAATGTCACACCACAAGAACCTATAGCATCTTTTAGACCACCTCCTTGAGAACCCACAACCACACAACCACAAGCAATGCCTTCTAATGCAACAATGCCAAAAGGCTCATTCCAGATAGATGGAACTACCATAATTTGGTGAGCATTTAATAATTGGGTTAACTCATGCTCAACTTTAACTCCCACGAAACTAACGTGCTCTATAATTTTTAAGTCTTTTGCTTGTTGGCGTAATATAGGTTCTTCAGGTCCACTACCAATAATTGTTAATTGGGGAGAAAGTCCCATCGATTTGAGTTGAGATAATGCATCCAGTAGTAAATTGACTCCTTTATCAGAAACTAGCCGCCCTAAAAAAACGAGTTCTCGGTTGCGAATAATTTCTGGGATTTCATAAAATATATCTTCCTGGTAAGAATTAGGAATTACACTGGATGGTGCTGGTATAGTTGCAGCTAAAGCATGACTTACTGAAATATTAGTCGCAAAACGAGTAACAAACTTCTTGAGATAATCTTGCCAACCTAGATTTCCATTGACACGCTGATACCAAGCGTGATGAGTTATTATCAAAGGACGAGGGACAAATATTAGGGGATAAAGACCCTTTAAACTTACACAGCCTTGAAAATAAACGTCACACCAATTAATCAGGTTGAATACTCGTTGTAAACTAGGTTTTCGGATGACTTCAAATGGAAAAATTTTTGAGTTTGTTGCTGGAGTTTGTGAGACTATCTTGACTTGGTGTCCCTGATAGGTAAATTCATGAGCTAAAGTTGAAATTATTGTTTCTAACCCACCAACGCTAGGATAAAATAAAGGAGAATATATAAGAATTTTCATAAATTTTTATATAAAATTATCAGCTAGCATTTTTTTGTAGTAGTAAGCACAAAGTATCACCAGGCACCTGATTTGGTAAAAATAAGTTCAAAATAGTGGATATCATTTGTGTTTTTGATCGATAAATCAAAGAGCCTTTATCTGGATAACTCCACTGTTTTACAATCTCTAGGGAATAACGTGCCAGAATTCTAGACAAGCTGTGCAGTAAAACTGGATAAATATGGGTTGGATCTCCTTTTTCATCAAATGATGCCATCTTCCCAGTAATTAAAAATTTTAATCTACAGTTGATTGAGTGAATATTTGGAGTAGTCAGTAGAAAAAATCCATTTGTGTCTAAATGTTTAGCTACATGATAAAAAAGACGACCAGGGTTTTCTAAATGTTCTATAACCTCAATAGAGGTAATTAAGCCAAATTTTCTTGATCCCAAGCCCAGGTCATCGTAATCTATGTTGGCTTGTGAGCAAGTTGCTTTTTTTGTGCTAAATTGTTCAATTTCTAGATCAATTCCATGTAGTTGGCTAAAGCCAAGGCTCGCTAGACGTTCCAGCCAAGCACCCGTACCACAACCAATATCAAGAACTGGTGTATCATGATTGAGTGTAGGAAGCGAGCGCGATAGGTTATCATGTAGCCCTGAAATTGTACGTTCTAATAATTGGTGATTTAGCATTCTTTACTCAGTAATCTGAATTTGAACAATTAATTTTATTGGTTTGTGTATGACAAGTTTCACACTGAGTTATTGACATGAAGAAGGAAGTGTGGGTTTGATAGCTACAGATCTTTCTAATCCTTGTACTAGAGCTGCTACATTTTCACGTGGTGACCAAGACTCCATTCTCTTAACAGCAGCAGCACTCATCTTGTTTAAAAGTTCGTTGTTGTCTGCTAGTAGTACTGTCTGAAATATCTCAGCTAGTGCATCTATACTGCCACAAGGGTAAACGAAGCCAGTTTCTCCATTTTCTACCAAATCGTAGTGTGCGCCGACATGATCGCTTACTACTACAGGACAACCACAGAGCATTGCTTCATTAACAACAACACCAAAAGGTTCATATTCTGAAGAAAAGACAAACAAATTAGCAGAGCGATATACAGAAGGCAACTGGGACTGATTGACAAAACCAAGGAACCTAACTTGCTCTGCTACTCCTAAAGCTTTCGCTTCTGCTTCCAGTTCTAAGCGCAATGGACCGTCGCCAGCAAATACTAAATAACTACCAGAAACATTAGCTTTGGCAAATGCTCGTAAAGAATCATGTGGGCGTTTCCAGGGTTGAAGTTTAGCACAGAATAAAATAACATGTGCATTCTCTGGAATATTCCACTGCTCCCGTATGGCTTTTACATCTACTAAGGTAACTTGGGAACTCCACCAATCGTTATCAACTGAAGATGGAGTTAATACGATTTTATCTTCAGGAATTCCTAAGCTATGAACCATCTGTTTCCCCGGCGTTGAAGAAACCAGTATGAAATCTCCCAGTGTAAATATAGATGGTAGTAAAAGTTTCTTTAAAGAATTTTTCCATTGTTTACGATCGCGAGGTTGTATCGTACTGGCATCTGTACTAAATATAAAACATATTCTGTTCAATTTAGCTACTATTGCAGCAATCCAAAAGCTGGCGTAAGAATAACCTGTATAGGAAATTACAGCATCAAAACTTCCTTGACTTATAAGTTTCCATAGCCCTAAATTTATTAATCCAAAGAAATTACCCAGTCTGGGTTTACCATAATTGTTTTGGACTTGAATCCAAGGATAACCATCTAGTAATGGTATGTCCCATGCAATCTCTACACCAAATTGAGAATCAAATTCTGCTTTAACACCTTGTAAGCTACAATAAGCTACCAAAATATCCAATTTTGGATGTTGTGCCATTAGCCGAAAAAGAGGAACTGAATAAGGTACAGGATGAGAAGCTATGACTAACACGCGGAATTTATGAACATTCATAAGTTTTTTACTGCTTTTTAGTTGTTGAAGTAAGCAATGAGTTCACAAGATTCCTGAATACTTCCTCCATTAATTGCTTCTAACTTATAATCTAGTGATTTTAGAAATTCACAACATTGTTGGTGAACTTTTGCTCCATGAGTTGCCAGAAGAATTGTTGGGTGAGCCTTGCTCAAAGTTTGTTTGGCTCCAGAAAGAACTAACAGTTCTGCACCTTCTACATCAATTTTGAGGAAATTTGGTATCGGAATTTGCTCTTTATTAATCAATTCATCTATAGCAACTGTCTTAACTTGGATGTTTCCCTGAGATGATAATCGTCCGAGAAAACTACTTTCGATATTTCCCTGAGATGGTAATTGTCCGAGAAAAGTGCTTCCTTCAAAGAACATTTTTCCACAGGAATCTGAAACTGCTGCTTCAATAACTGTTACATTTTGAATTTGGTTGAGTTGTAAATGTTTTTTAAGATAAAAAAGGTTACGAGGATCTGGTTCAAAGGCAACTACTTTTCCATTAGCTCCAACTAGAACTGATGCTAAGAGTGCATAGAAGCCAGTATGTGCTCCTATATCGTATATTACACTTCTCTGTGTAACTATTTGTTGAAAGAGAATTTGCTTGTCATATTCGTAGCTCCCTAACCAAGAGCCATGTTGACCTGAACCAACAATCCATTTTTTACCCCTTAGTTTTCCCTGCAAAATAGGCATGATTGTTGCAGGTGGAATTACTTTCAAAGGAAAACGCAATAACTGACCTAGCAGGTTTTTATTGGAAATATTAGAGAAATTCATAGCGATGGATAAAACTACTACTTGAGCTAATCTAATTTCTGCTGAAGTGGAAGATTAAGCTGATCTTTAAAAATTTTTGCTTGCACGGTCAGGCTGTGGGTTTGATACCAGGCATAAGCATTGTTTGCAATTTCTTGTGCCATTTCTAAGCATAAATGCTTACTTTGGCTATCAACAGACCAATAATGTTTACCTGTTTGAAGACCATCTCTTGGTGTGGTGCTGAAAGAAACCATACAAGGAATAAGCCTGTGAGCACAGTAAGCAGCAAAAATACCTGATTTTGCTAAATATGGTGGTAGGGGAAAATTTAAAAAGCCTGCTACAGAATTTAGTAGAATCTTGCTAATCTCTGATGCTTGAGTAACTCCTTTTTCCACAATAGGAATACCGTTGATCTCAGACAGATCTAAACCAGTAGAAACACCGATATCATATATTTCTTGAATTTCTAAAGCTTGGCATATTAATGCCAAACCTGCACGGCATTGTTGATATACTTGCAGCCTTGAGTTGCGGCTACCAAACACTACAAGCCGGCAAGTACGTTCAGCTAGAGGTGGAGCGTACTCTGGTTCTCCAATATTGGAAAATACAGGGAGTGAAGTAATAGAGCCTTGTTTAACCCGTGCAAGTTTATAGAGAATTTCAGCATAACTTACTTTGCTAGTTAGACAGCGATCGCTTAATTTAACCAATCGGACAGCCAAATTTTTTTGCAAACGAGATAACCAAAAAGCACTTGTCCAAAGTGAACCGGAAGCATAGACTTCATGGAACATAGTTACCAACCGAGAGTTAGCAGAGTTGGTTTTCCAACGTTCTAAACCTTCAAGCAGCCACACCGGACAGCCTTTCTTGGCATAGCCGTAACCTACATAATGCAACAATACAGCAGAGGTGCGATCGCTTGACAATAAAGTTAGCAATGCATCAGCAGAGCGATCACTAATTTTGCTCACAGGAAATCCTTCAATTTCTACTGGGCCATTCCAGTTGCGATCGCCAACAACAAAGTGCGTTTCTATTTTGTAGTCTTTTTGCAACTGACGTGCTAAATTCAGGGCATAATCACCTAAACCATTAATGGATGGCGGCAATTGTGGAACAATTTGGATAATTTTGATAGGTTGATTTTTGAGCGTCACTTTTTACCGTCTTGAATGAATCTATTAAATCTGAATCGTTTTCTCACTAAATTCTTGCGTACCACTCATTTCCACCTAAACTTTCGATATAATAACCGTAATCTTGGAGAAGCTTTTGTGCCTCACCAGGTTTTATACCGAGTTTTGACATACGAACAACATTCTCTTCAAAAAAAATATGGCTAATTTTGTGCGATCGCAATAATTTTTCTGCTCCTTGGAGTACCCAAGTATCCGCACCTTCTGTATCTATCTTTAGAACATCGATGTGTTGGCACTCATTGTTGAGTAAAAAATCATCAAGTGAAACAACCGGGACTTCAATAGTTCGATCCTGGGATTGGAAAACTATCCCTCCCCATCCACTTTGATCATTAGGTCCCAAATCGAATTTTATACTTCCACTCTCTTTGCCTACAGCTGTCTCTTGTAAATCTACTTGATGAATAATACTATTACTTTGCAAATTCAATTTTAAAGCCTCAAAGTTTTTGGGAGATGCTTCAAATGCAATCACTCTGTTATTATCTTTAGTAGCAGCCCAAAGACATGAATAATAACCATAGTTAGCACCAACATCAATCATTAAACCTCCAGACTTTGCTAGTTCTATCACACGCCTAGAAACAGGTAATTCATAAAATCCCAAGAAGGCAATAGATTTATGAGCTATATCTGTTGGCATTAAGTGCAAAAAGATATGAGGAGAAAATTCTAAATTACTTTTATTAAATAAGTCTAAATATTTCGTATTTGTAGTATTTGCATACAACTTCCAAAATAAAGTTTCTCTTAACCATAAGGGTCTAACATTCATTAACCAAGGTCTATTAATAGAATTAGCAGACGCTTTATTGTTTCGCATAATTAATAATTTAGTTAATTTTATTTGTATTGAAGTGAAACTGTTTGTATAATCTAAAAGCCATGTGAAAATTGGCTATATGTTCTAAAAATGCTTCTTTAATTCCATGTCCTTTAAATATTAAAGATTCTGGTATTGTAAATTTTATAAAACTATATAAATTATTCTTTAAATAAGTTTTAAAATTAATATTAACTAACTCTTCTGGATGAATATATAGATAAATTAATACTGATTCCTGATGCTGTTTGAGCTTTCTCCAGCCACCTTTAGTTCTCCAAGGATGGCATACCGAGGCTAAATTTACAAAAATAAATTTGCGCTCTATCTTTGTGAGCCTTAGTCTCAGATCCACATCTTCCATAGCCGCGTAGGGAAATCGCTCGTCAAAACCACCTAAAGACTGAAATAGTTGCAGTTGAATTGCAAAATTACATGACCATAAATATCCTCCTGTTTCATTCACAGGAGAGATTTCACTTAGTGTTTTTTTGGGGCGATCAACATAAGTCCTACCCTCAAAAACTAAACAAGAGGGTTCAGCCACTGTAGCTTTAGCATAAACTTCTAGCCATTGAGGGTCGGGTAAGCAATCATCATCAGTAAAAGCTAACCATTTCCCTTGAGCATACTTAGCCCCATTATTGCGATTAGCAGCTGGGCCTTTGCGTGGACCAGCAACCCACTTTGCCCAAGGGTATTGTTGCCGAATCATTTCCTCAGCAGTAGTTTGGGAGCCATCATCTGTGACAATGACTTCATACTGATCTGCGGGCAATGTTTGTACAGATGGAGCAAGACAATTTAGGCATTTTGCTAGTAAATCATTGCGATCATAGGTAGGAATAATTACTGAAAATGTAGTTTTTATATTCATACATGTACTAACTTTATAAAAAATTGTATGCGCCAATATACTCACTTCCTCAGATGCGAGTAATTTCTTTGCTTGTCTTTAGAGTGGTTTTAGAAATCCACTGATATAGCTCACTACTAACCTTATTTTTTTCAAAGTTTTGTTTTAAAACATCATATGCTACCTTTGCATATCTTTGATTCTTGTCTCGATTTTCCATTAGTTCTGCCACAAAAAGCTTAACTTCCGAAACGTTGTTGGTTTCACAAACAAGACCACAATTCCATTTTTTGACAAATTGATTACAGGCAGAGTAAGTAGGTCCACAAGATAAAATAGGTCTACCTGATGCCATATAGTCAGTTATTTTTGTTTGCACTGAACACTGAGTCATATGATAATAATCTGGCAAGAATGACGAAGCAACTAGTAGTAAATCTGCTTTAATTAAAGCATTGTTCAATTTTTCATAAGGAATGAAATCACCATTAGTTACTTGCCATAGCTCCCATTTTTCTTTATACCAATCCCAAAAAGACTGGTCGGTATGTAAAATAAGCTCAATGGCTTTACCCTCAGTTCTTAATTGAAAAATAGCCTCTGCCATAACAGCGACTGCATCGTAATGCATTTGCCAGATTGAGCCAGCATAAACTACTCTGAAAGGTTCTCCTTCAATAACATTAAAGTCAGGAGCATATTGTTCTAATAATTCGACAGGATTATGCACAATGATGGAATTCTTCGGTGTAACTTGATATCGACTAACTAAACTCTCCTGTAATTGCTCACTAATCATCAGCCACCCAGTTGAGTTTCTCAGAAGTTGGGCAGTGACATTCTGTACACTTCCTGATAACCAACGAGTATTATCATCAGCCACCCAATCATCCATGAAATAAATTAGAAATGGACACTGGAATTGCTTGCTAATTTTCCATCCCATCAAGAGACATAAAGGTGTTATAGGGCAGATAAGAATTGCTTCTGGCGCAAATTTTGCTATTTTTACTTTATTAGGAATTGGTAACCAATCCAGCAGTTGCAAATTTATGAAATTTATAAATGACTTCACTAAAAAGCCAAATCTATTACGTAGGGGTGAAATATAATGTTCGCGGAAAGAGCAAGATTGCTGTTGCCATTGTGGTGCAGTTGGCTCATTTCGCATTTGTTCTGCTGGAGCAAATATCATCAAGCGATCAGAGGGATAATTATCAAATAGATTAGCCAGCGTGCGGTTTACTCCTTTGCCATTTAAGCTAAGAGTTGCTTCGCTAACAATTAAAAGTCGTGGCAAGTTACTCATTTATCGTTAGTTTTAACTATCTTTGAAGAACTACTGATTTCTGCTTAACCAGCCTGCTACAATCTCTGTAAATATTGTCTGTAGTGATTTGGTTATCGACCAGTTAGGATAGTGTGTTTTCATTTTACGTAAATCGCTGTAGTAGCAGATATGGTCACCTTCACGGTTTTTGTCTACATACTCATACTCCATATTTTTGCCAGTTAGAGAAGCAACGATATCAAATGCTTCTAAAATTGAGCATGTGTTTTCTTTACCGCCTCCAAGATTGTAAACTTCACCACTACGAGGAGTCTGGATAAACTCTTCGATAAAATGTGCTACATCATAAGAATGGATATTATCCCTAACTTGTTTGCCTTTATAACCAAATACTTTATAAGTCTTTTTCTCAAGATTGCATTTAACTAAGTAACTGAGAAATCCATGCAATTCCACGCCAGAGTGATTAGGGCCTGTCAGACAACCACCACGCAAGCAGCAAGTTTTGAGACCAAAGTATCGGCCATACTCTTGTACCATAATATCGGCAGCAACTTTGGAAGCACCAAATAGGGAATGTTTGGATTGGTCAATACGCAATGATTCGGGAATACCATACTGATAAATTGGGTCAGCGTAGTCCCAGCGCTTTTCCAACTCCACCATTGGAATCTCGTTAGGTGCATCCCCATATACCTTATTGGTAGACATATGCACAAAAGGCGCTTCTGGAACAAATCGACGAGTGGCTTCCAAAAGATTTAATGTACCGACAGCGTTGGTGTCAAAGTCTTCAAAGGGAATTGTTGCTGCGAGATCGTGACTAGGTTGTGCTGCTGCATGGACGATCGCATCTGGTCTGAGGCTATCAATGAGATCTAGGATAGCTTGGCGATCGCGAATATCCACTTCATAATGCACAAATCCTTTAATTAAGGACTGTAACCGCTGTTGGCTCCAGCGAGTGTCTCCCTGAGAACCAAAGAAAACGGCTCTTTGGTTATTATCAACACCATAAATTGCCCAGCCTTGATTAGCAAAATATAAACAAACCTCAGAACCAATCAGCCCTGAGGAGCCAGTGACAAGTAATTTCTTCATTTGTGTAATACCCTACAATATTTATGCTTCGCGCACCTGGAGTTCTAGGCTTCCTTCTACGACACTCAAGAAGTTAGGGACTTCAAAGCCATATCTAGACCTCTGATGGAGGCATCGTGAAGACGACGTTGATTAGGAGTTAACCGCCAACGAATATAATATTGAAACAGCTTCTTTCGCCAAGACGGTTTTTTGGGTATTTGGCCTCGAATCGAATTAACAATTGTATGAGAGTAAGTCATTCCTTCTGCTAATCTTTCAAGATAATCCAATTGCAGGCGGAAAGCTGGAATCAAATGAGTCATTTTGAGTGCTGTAAATTGACCTGTGCCTAAACCCATATCACAGGCGGTAAAAGCCAAGTCTGAGTCTCCACCGGAAGTTAATTGCTTACCTTGACGATCTAATTTAATTCTCTCAGTTTGAATAGATAGTGATTCAGCGTACTTTTCAGCTACAAATTTGCGAATGCAAAGTCCAGCACCACAGGGTGTTGTTTCATGCTGATGTAGCAAGTTCGACCACTTATCTCGCTCGAATTCTCGAATTACCAACATTGGCCAATATGGCTTAGTCCATTCTGGTGGTTCAATTTCAAAATTTGGTCTAATTTGTCCACCCCAAGCGCCGATAAAGGGATAATCTTTACTAATTTGTAAAGCAACTTCTAAGTAGTCAGAATTTAAAACGTTATCATCATCTACAAAAATTAGTATTTCGGTCTTAGCCTCCTTAATTCCACGTAGCCGAGCAGGTGTTAAACCTAGTTGTTCTTCTCGAATATGATAAGCATTAGGATGCCAGGTAATATCGATTTCTGAAGAAAGAAATTGATCACTTGCGTTATCAATGAACAATAATTCCCATTGCTCTAGTGACAACGTTTGTGATTTTAGTGCTGCTAGCACTTTGTCAAGATAATCGCGCCGGGGATTGTAAGTGCAAATGATAACACTAATGATTAATTTCATATGTATATTCAATAAATTTATCAAAAATTACTCTCTCTCAGTTTTGAATTCATTTTTAATGGCAGCTTGATAAATTGTTTTATCTTCTTTTTAACAGACTGCCTAATATGTTGATAAAATTGTGACAATTCATACAATTTTTTGTAATTATAAGGCCACAAAGCTTTATTCAAAGCTTGCCAAACTTCACTATCCTTCACTTCTTTTTTATATAAATAGTTTTTTAACCAATTTAGGAAAGATAAATGGGCAGAATTAGGTTGTGAGGGATTGTACTGTCCTAAAGCTTGTGCGACATAACAAGAGCTATTTGAGTGCTGCCGATACCTGTCCCAACAACTACTTTCAATAAAGACAGGTGCGTGAAGAGAGACCTTGTAAAAAAAGGCTTGATCTTCATACATACTTCGGAAGGACTCCTCGAAACCGCCAACATTCTTGACTAGCTCACGTCGCATGAGTACACTACAAGTAGCTGGTGTTGATGCTTTGTCTTCTAAGAAGAGCTTAAGAAGTTTTGGCGGTTGTACCAACGTATCAGGTTTCACACCTAAACGTCGTCCAAAATCCCGCTGAGTATCTTCAGGATTACCCGTCCAGCTAAACCACATCAAAGTAGAGCCATAGACCATAGCGGCTTCAGGCTGTGCTTCCAAGATTGCTAATTGTTTTTCTAGTTTCTGTGGTAACCAGATGTCATCTGCATCTAGAAGAGCAATGTACTCTCCTTGAGAATGGCGAATACCTAAATTGCGTGTTGCACTCATACCGCGATTTTGATGAGCTTCGTGCTCTAGATAGCGCACTTTGTCTGGGTATTTTTGAGCATATCGCCAAGCAATAGCAGTACTCTCGTCGTTTGAACCATCATCTGCTAGCAAAAGTTCCCAATTATCATAGGATTGGGAAAAAACGCTTTCTATGGCTTCGATGAAGAACTTTTCCCCAGCGTTTAAAAAGATCATGATGCAAGAAACTAACGGTTTCTTATTTATCTGTTCACTCATGAAACCACCTCAGTAATTGCTTAACAAATTCTTCTCCATTCCAATTTTCAACGGCAAACCGAGGCAAATCAAAGCGGTTACTCTTGTACCAGACAAGACCTTGAGCAGTAGAGCAGGCGCAGTCAAATCCAGCACAGCGAGCTAGTTCAATGGTTTCCGTGGTGCGATCGCCGAAAGGATAGGAAACACTGGTGACTGAACGATTTAAAATTTTTTCTAAGTAAGTTTTACTGTGCTCGATTTCATATCGTTGCAATTCTTTTGATTGCGCTGAGAGAAAGGGATGGGTAACTGTATGTGCGCCAATTTCTACTAATTTTCCATCAGCTAATGTAGATACTTCTTCAAGAAACAGCGGACGATACGTTTGACGTGCAGTAGGTTGAGCATGACTCCAAGTAAGGATATCTTTTAACGCTTTCAACCGCTGACTGTCACTTAAAGGTCGCAATACTTCCCAAATTGTGTAATAAAAATGCATTCGTGAACCTGGCGCAGCTTCCCAGGCTTTACAAGTGCGATCGCGCTGATATTTTTCTAAACTATAATCTGCTGCTGTACCTAACTCCCACTGATGAACACTACCGTTAATAGTCAAGGAAAGCTTTTCTGGTAATTTACCCGGTTTCAACAGTAGTCGCTCTAACTCATCCCACCAAAACTCACGCTCTTGTCCTATATAACCAGTACTGACAAATACTGTTGCTGGAGTGTTGTATTCTTCTAATAGGGGTTTTGCATTATGGAGATTATCTGCATAACCATCGTCAAAGGTGATCACAACTGCTCGGTTTGGAATCTTGCCATTCTGGTAAGCTTGCACAAACTGTTTCAGGCTCAAAGGATAAGCATATTTTTGCACAACTTCCAGTTGTTCAGCGAAGTGGTGAGGAGTTACACATAGTCCCCAAGGGTCTAAATCTACTTCAGCAACACGGTGGTACATTAAAATCAGCGCCTTTGATGCAATTCGTTGCCGAACTTGCTGTAATCTGCCGAATCCACGTATTCCCATAGCGTTTATTCTGGTTTCACTGCTCTAACACTGATTAAAACTTGATAACTTGGGTCGTGATAATCTAACTCTTGTTTTTGCAGTTCCTCAGCTGCTAATCCCTGGAGCAAGGAAGTTGCTGCTAGTACATTGCCATAGGTATTAATCAGCACATTTGCCTGGGGAAAGAATTCATCAAACAGCTTTTGCACAGATATAGCAGTGAAACTCCAACACCAGTAATCTTTCCACTCATCAACACTAATCTGGGTAATTCCGGGAACGGTAATTAAAGCCACACCACCTGGTTTTAATATGCGGTAGATGGTTTTGAGTGCAGCCGGGAGCTCATAAATTAAATGCAGAGTTTGTGTTAGTACAAGACAATCAAATGCATTTGAAGGAATATTTTCAGCATTAGCTAAATCACCAACAATAGTTGCATCTGGGTTACCGTCTTTGACGTGTAGCACATCACTTTTGGTAACGCGATCGCCTCCAAATCTTGTAGTATAAAAATTATCACCTATCTCCAAGATACGTCCACGAATATCTTCAACCTGCTGAAAAAGAAAATTTTCAATATAATAACGGTCAATTGGCAGACCTCGATCATAACCGAAGTACTGACTAATAGGTTTTACCCGTCGCAAATGACCAAATTTTACCTCTCCTACTGGAGGAGTATATTCTACTCCTTGCAACTGAGACTTTAGTTTGACCTTAACAGAGGCAGGTAATGTCTGTCTGGCAATTGATTTTATAACTGCTTTCATACGTCCCTTTAGATAGTGAAGGCGTTTTGAGATGTAATACAGATGAGGATAATGGTAAGGAAGTAAGGCTGTTTTGAGTGCTTGCCAGACTTTTTTCTCCTTAACTTCTTGTTTAGATAAATATTTCTCTACCCAATTTAAGAACGTCAACTTCTCAGAATATGGAGAAAATTTTATGCTTTAACTACATTTGCAAAATATTGATGACGATAACGTCCTCTGGTATCAACAATAAGCGAACTATTCTTTTGAATAAAATCGTAATCAAACTGATCGTGGTCTGTAGCTAATAAAACACAATCCATTTGAGATAAAGTATCAACATTAATTTCAAGTGATTTTAAATCAAACTGATAATCCCTTTTTTGAGGAAAAACTGGAATATGAGGATCGGAGTAGGAAATAATAGCTCCCTTTTGTTTTAGTATTTCCATTAACTCAGCTGCTGGCGACTCTCGTGTATCATCAATATTTTTTTTGTATGCTATTCCCAATACTAAAACTTTTGAACCCTTCAAAGCTTTACCCTGATTATTGAGCGCTTCTACAAGCTTACCAATCACCCAATCAGGCATTTTAATATTAATTTCACCAGCTAACTCGATAAAGTGAGAGTTGATTCCATATTCCTTAGCTTTCCAAGCTAGATAAAAAGGATCAATGGGAATGCAATGACCACCAAGACCAGGCCCAGGGTAAAATGGAGTGAAACCAAAGGGCTTTGTTGCAGCAGCCTCAATCGCTTCCCAGATATCAATTCCCATTCGATCGGTAATAATTTTTAACTCATTTACTAAACTAATATTTACAGCACGATAAATATTTTCTAGTAGCTTAGTCATTTCAGCTACTTTTGTAGAAGAAACAGGACAAACTTTGTTAATCACACTTTCATATAAGGCTACTCCCACTTCTAAACATGACTTTGTTGTACCACCAACAACTTTAGGAATAGTTTGAGTAGAAAAGTGCTTATTGCCTGGATCTTCACGTTCAGCAGAGTAGACTAAAAAGATATCTTCACCAATTTTAAATCCTTGCTTTTCTATTCTTGGTAGAATTTCTTCTTCTGTAGTACCAGGATAAGTTGTACTTTCCAAACTTAATAGTTGCCCAACTCTTAAACTAGGAATTAAAGAGTTAATAGTATTGATAACAAAGGATAGATCAGGCTCGTGGTGTTTTCCAAGTGGTGTGGGGACACACATAATCAACACATCAGGTTCATGTGCGCGGCTTAAATCAGAAGTTGCTACAAATTTTTCTGCTTTTTGAGCTTGAAATATCAATTCTTGGTTAATATGTTTTATATAACTTTTGCCCTTATTCAGTTGCTCAACTTTATTTTTGTCAATATCAAAACCAAGTACATGAAAACCAGCTTCTACAAACCTAAGCATTAAAGGTAATCCAACATAGCCTAAACCCACAATACCAATCACGGCGGTTTTATCTTGGATTTGTTGAATGAGTTTATCTTTCATGTTATTCGTCTAATTTTTATGAGTGCAGAATTAAAATTATTTGATCTAAAAACTAATATTAATTAGTTACCCTTTTTCTTGCCATTGCACTCGTAACCAATTACGGATTTCGACAGGTAATGTCTTCCTTACTATAGACTTCACCAGCATCTTTATTTGACTAACACCATCTTGTACATATGTTATTAATTTATTCTGAAATGGATGGTTATAAGGCCATAAAGCTTTTTCGAGTGCTTGCCAAATTTGAGGCTCTTCAACCTTTTGTTCGGACAAATATTTCTCAACCCAATGTAAAAACTTTGACCGAGCAGCAAAAGCTTTTCCCGTTTTTTCTACAACAGCACAGCTTGAATTAGGATGCTGTCGATACTTCGCACCACATTCACTAATTACAAAAATTGCTGATTTCAGAGCAACCTTTGCGTAAAATGCTTGGTCAGTATAAACGTATCGAAAACTTTCCTCAAATCCTCCTATAGCCTCAACTACCTCACGTCGAATTAGAAGACTACAGGTACAAGGTGTAATAGCTGATTGTTTTAGAAAGTAAGGAATAAATAATGCTGGTGGTTTGTACAGAATATTAGCTTGAAGACCTAAATCGCAAACATAATCATGAGCCATATCATCAGAATTGTCTGTCCAGCTATACCACCACTGTGTCGGCCCGTATACCATAGCTGCTTCAGGATGGGAATTCAAATGCCCAACCAAAAGACTTAGATTGAACGGTAACCAAATATCATCACCATCTAAGAAAGCAATGCAAGAGCCTTTAGAATTGCGAAGACCAACATTACGAGAAGCGCTGGCTCCTCGATTTTGATGATCCTCATGTTCTAAATAGTGTATTTTTTCGGGATATTGTTGAGCATACTGCTTGGCTATTTCTGTACTTCCATCAGTAGAACCATCGTCAATCAATAATAATTCCCAATTGGTGTAGTGTTGAGCCAGAACACTCTCAATAGATTCTTGAATATACTTTTGAGTGTTTAAAAATGGCATAATTACGGATATCAAAGGTTTAACATTCATAATTAAATTAGCAACGCTTTCTAATTTTACTCTTGCGTATTTATTATAATGATTATTGATTTAATCAATTTTGATACCGCTTTTAAATATCAAAAACATATTTTTATTATTTATACAACAAATAATTTGTTTTAGTAATTGTTTTTTTGAAACTCTTCGATTAAAAGGAAATTCAAACAAACATTTAATAAAATATTTTCTTGCTTGTGCAATATTGCCTTTTATTTGGTATTCTAAAGCAATTTCATAATAAAAATAAGATATTTTAGACTTAATAATTTTTTGATAATTAAAATTTAAATATTTATTTATATACTGATTAGTTCTAATTGTATTTTTCAGTTGGTGAATTTTATCTTTTGTAGACCAAAATCCTCCACTATGATGTCTATAAACAGCCATGACCTCATGAAGATAGGCAATTTTACCATGCTCAGCATTAAAAATCCAAAGGGGATAATCTGCTGCTTCTACTAAGCCTGGTCGCAAATACCAATCTGGAAATTTATGTTTGCTAAATAAACTTCTACGAAACATTGCTGTACATGTATAAGCAAAGTTTTGATACAATAAATCCTCAATATCTAATATTTGTTTTGGATAACAGCAAATAGAGTTCTGGGGTTCTTGAGTTTTATCTTCATAAACTTCTGTAACATTATGAAAGCATATTGAATATTCAGGATGTTTATCTAATAAATATACCTGCTTTTGCAGCTTGTAGGGATCTATCCAGTAGTCATCACCTTCACACAAGGCAATATATTTACCTCGTGCATTAGGGAAAGCAATAGTAAATGTACCAGAAATACCTTTACCCTGCCATAAATTCTCCTTCTGTAAAAAAGGCACAAATAAATTTGGATACTTCTCCATATATTCTTCAATTATTTTTTGTGTACCATCAGTTGAGGCATCGTCAAAAATAACTATCTCAAAGGGGAAAGTTGTCTTTTGCATTAAAAAACCTTCTAATGCATCTTGAACAAACCTTGAATGATTATAAGTAGTACAGCATATACTGACTAAAGGAGTAGAATATTCCCCCCAACTTGATAGAATTTCCTCTTCAGATATTAAAGTTACAGACATAATATAATTAATTCTTACTTTACTTTTCCAATACAAAGCAATCTTTCACTTGTCTCTAGCAAATCCATTTTATGATACTCGAAACACTTTCTTAAGTTATCTCGTGCTCCCAAGCCTAAATTAATCAAGTAATCTTCATAAAATTTTTTTCCTTTTCCAACAGGAATAATTTGAATCTCAGAGCAACAAGTCTCTATCATAGAAGTAACTTCTGAAATGGTAAAAAATCTTGCAGAATAAAGTGGATCATCTACTTTTAGTCTATTAAAGTACTCTATAAAAGCAGGATTATGAGCATTATGTACAGCTATAATCATTCTTTTTTTGGTAACTCTTGCTTGCTCATATGCCAACAACTTAATATCGTTATCTGAGAAGCAACTCCAAAATCCATTATGATAGGAAACATCAAAATATTTGTCATCAAAAGGCAAGTCAAAAGCATTAGATTGAATTATTAAATCACTGTATTCTGGAAATTGCTTCTTAGCCTTTTCAACCGATTTATCAGAAAAATCAATACCATAGCATTCAAGTCCCCATTTATTTAGTTTTTGCATATCTCGAAAACTGCCAGCACCAAGTTCCAAAATTTTTTTCTCGTTATCCTCTAATACTGCATATAAATAATATGCAAATCTCGGATCGTTTTGGTAACGATCAAAAATTTTTTCCCACTCCAAATTCCAATATTTTTTATTACTTAATAATTCCATTATTGCATCCTCAATTTATACTTATTTACGATCTATTTAATTGTTTATGATATCTACATATCTTTTTGACAGGATTCTTGATTCATAATTCACTTCTTCATCTATGGAAATACTTTGAAAACATTTTAGGTGATTTCCTACAAAATCATAACCAGCAATAATAGAAAAGCCTATTCCAGCTGAAAATCTTGGATTGATATCCATTAACAGATATTTGCCATTATATAAAATAAACTCTATATTTATACAACCACTTATGCCTAAGTAATCAGTAATATTATTAACTATTTTCTCCAATTGCTTATCTCTAAAAAGCTCTACAACTATACCTGCACCGTTTTTCGTCCTCAATAACTCTTTGCGTGAAATAGAAACATGATTGCCATTGTCATTCCTAATAGTATCAACCGTTATAAAAGTACCTTCAATAATAGGCTGAAAAATATAATCATCTCTATCAAAGAGATAATTTTTCAGATTATCTATTTTGCTAAACTTTATAACTCCTTCAGAACTTCTACCTCTGCGTGGCTTTGCAATGACATCTTTAAAAATATTTGTATTAATTTCATCTAATTTTTCAAAAGTTGGTATGGTTAATATTTCATTACTTTCTTTGAAAAAGTTGAAAACCTTTAGTTTATCTCGCGCTATTGCTACAGAGTCTTGATTTGATATGCATAGATTTATTCCATTCTCTTTAAATCTTTCGACATGAACAGATAAAATGTCTACTTCAGGATCGGTCAAGGGAATAAGAAATTCTACTTGATTTTGCAAACAAATTTTTAAAATTGTTTCTATATATTCTTTGTCTTTACTTAAAGGTACTCTATGAAATAAATCAACTAGTTTTGAAGTAGCTATCCAGTCTTGAGGATAGATATCAAAACCTATAATTTTATGGAAATGGTTTTTTCTCAATGAGCTGATGACAGCTTCGGATGACATAGACCCAATTGCAGTTAATGCTACATTCATGTACGTTAAAATCTATCAACAACTATCTTTTATCAGTCATAACATTAATTCAATTAATGCTTAACTTAGAATTTGTGATTTGATTTTTAACTACAAATTGGATGATTTGACATATTTGGCTAATATCGGTTTCTGAAACAGATGTTCCTGTTGGTAATATCAAAACTTTTTGACTCAGCTTTTCTGTTTCTGGTAGCAATAAACCAGCATGAGGAAAGTAAGAGCGATATGGCTCCATACGATGGCAACCCGGGTAGAAATACCGTCGAGCGATTACATTTTCAGAATGGAGTATTTTAACTAACAAATCTCGATTAACCATAGTCTGAGATTCATCTATCTCTAACACAACATACTGACAGTTACGCTTCTCAGAGACATCCATAGGAAACAACGATACCCCAGGTATACCAGCCAAGCCTTCCTGGTAACATTTGTAATTATGCTGATTGACCTTAATAAACTCCTCCAAACTCTCCAGAGAAGTAAGACCCATAGCCGCAGAAACCTCAGGCATTTTCCCATTAGTACCAAGGTAGATAACATTATCAAACCCAGAAAAACCAAAATTTTTCATCAGGCGAATTTTTTGATTTAACTCGTCATCATTGGTAACAATCACTCCTCCTTCAAAACTATTAATAAATTTAGTTGCATGAAAACTAAACACTTCAGCACTGCCAAAGTTGCCAATCATTCTGCCGTTATGAGAACATCCAAAGGCATGGGAGGCATCAAACATTAGTTTGAGGTGGTGTTTATCAGCAATTTCTCTCAAGTTATCAATATCACAAGGTTGTCCCCAAACATGCACCCCAATGATTCCCGTGGTGCGAGGTGTAATCAGAGACTCGATCCGCCAAGGATTAAGCGTATGTGTCTTAGGGTCAATATCACAAAAGACAGGTGTGATTTCTTGCCATTGCAGTGCATGAGCCGTAGCAATAAAGGTAAACGAAGGAACAATCACTTCCCCCTTAAGCTCTAGTGCCCGAATCACCAACTCTAAAGCAATAGTGCCATTACATACAGCGATACAGTGCTTGACGCCTAAATAGTCAGCGACCCGCTGCTCAAACTCTTGAACAAAAGCACCATTATTGGAAAGCCAACGGCGATCAAGCATGTCGTTGATACGTTCTAATAAGCGATCGCGATTACCAATGTTAGGACGACCTACATAGAGCTTTTCATCAAAGGCAGGAATTCCGCCAAAGATTGCTAAATCTTTTACGTAAGTTTTTTTAATCATTGCTTATAATATTGAGATAGTTAAATATTTTCTGTACTCAGGAAAATAGCCTATCATGTCTTATAGATAGCTATCCAAACTTGAGGTAGCAACAGTAAATTGCTCAATAGCCACATGCCCTATCTAACATTCGCTATGAGAAAATCCAGGGTTATTTATAAGTGAAGTTGTTATCTTTTTTAATGTCGAAATTTATAGCAATCATATTTCCAATAATTTGCGGCTTAATTTTATTCTTCATTGGAATTTTCTGTGATAGTTGCTGTAAGATTCCGCACCATATATCCCCACTCCACGCTGTTGGAAACAACCTGAAAAGATGCGATTCCCTGATGACGGCAAAGGCTAATTCGGGTCACTGGATCGCTCACACCAAGCACTATTGAGTATAGCCCCGCATTGAACTCGATCTTGCCCAGGTCTAACTTGAGCCGATGCCTTCCAGATGGCAAACGCAAATTATCTCCTTGCTCATCTAAAACCCTTGATGCCATAACCGGCACAAACCCCTGGGTATCAATCTGAATCCAAAGTTGCGCCTCGCGATGAGTCTGAATCTCAACTTCCAAAAGCAGAGATGCTCCATGCGGAACCCGCACCCCGTCAACACCCGTCTCATTGGTTTCCTGGCATTTCAGCAAAACCAACGGTATCGAAGCTTCTCCAGTCCCCGCCACATTTTTATCTACCGCAAACAAGGCTAGATAAGCTTCAATTCCCTCCCCAACATTTCGTGTTTCAGCAATACGTTGCCCCTGTTTCATCACCATTACCCGATTACAAAAGGTAGATACATACTGCATGCTGTGGGTGACAAAAATCACGGCACATTGATCAGCAAGCTGCCGCATCACATTTAAACACTTAATCGTAAATCCAATATCCCCTACCGCCAGTACCTCATCCAGCAGCAAAATATCCGGCTTCAACAAAATCGCCGCCACTGCAAAGCCTAAACGCACCTGCATCCCCGAACTATAGCCCTGCACCGGCGCATCAATAAACTCTTCTAATTCAGAAAAGGCAACGATCTCATCAAATCGAGTGTCAATTTCCTTTTTGCTCAGTCCTAAAATTGACCCATTCACGTAAATATTTTCTCGCCCCGTTAGCACCGGGTTAAATCCTGCTCCCAAAGCAATCAATCCGCCTACTTGGCCATTTAACTCAATGTAGCCCCTATCTGGCTTAATTAAACCGTTGAGCATTCTCAACAATGTTGATTTACCTGCCCCATTTCGGCCAATTAGTCCCAGACCTTCTCCCCGCCGTAGTTCAAACGATACATCATTCACTGCCCAAAACTCATCTGGTCGCAGAGAATGATCAAACTTACGTCCCGTGATTTCCGTCGCAATATCTTGCACCCCATACCACAGAGACTTCTTCAAACTACGGCAAAACTTCTTGGAAACGTTTTCTACTTTGACTAAGACTTCGTCACTCATCTTAAGAACTCATACGCTCCACAATAAACGGCATTGCCAGTCGATAAAAAACCCAGGCTACTAGCAAACCAATTAATGCAATTCCACTCGCTACCCAAAACCCTATTGGATTTGAGACAACACCTGTTGTTGCTAATTCTCGCGTCGTCACTAACAAAGGAGTCACAGGATTTAGCTTCACAATACCGCCAAATATACCATCAGAGGGTATTGGATAAACTACGGGTGTGAGAAACAACCAAAATCCAGTAATTAGTGTTAACCCTTTGGTCACATCTTGGTATAAAGTGCCTATTGGGGCTAAAATTAACCCGATAAATGTTCCTAGAAATATTAAATGAATTAATGCTACTGGCGCTAAAATTATACTCAAGGTTACGGGAATTTTAAACCAGATAAATAAGCCGACAATTAAGATGAGCTTGATGGCAAAGTTGAAAAATACTTCGCCTAATTTAGCAACAATCAATGATTCACGAGGGAAGTTAATTCTCGCTAACATTGCCTTCGCTGCTGTTACTGCTTGGACTGGGCCATTTAAAGCTTCGATAAAGGTTTGCCACAGGGACATGCTAAACATTACATAGGCTGCATAGGGTAGTTCTGTATTACCAATGTTGACAATCCCATTGTTTTTTGCCAAAGTGAAACCAGCTGCTGTAATTACTGGCGGGATAAATGCCCAGAAAATTCCTAATAAAGATTGACGGTATTGAGCACTAATGTCACGAACTAACAACCGCCAAGCTAACTCTCGTGATGCTAATAAGTCTCGCCACATTTCTCGAAATAATTGTAGCGGATGTCTGATTCGACTTTCAGGTCGATACACAACTTTAGTTTTTTTCAGCATCATACAAATTCATATTCATATTCATGATTTAATGGGCTTTATTTATATGTTAAATTTCTATGTCTTGTATACGGGTAAATAATTATAATTACAGTTGATTTTAATTTAGTAGTTTTTGCTTACTTTCCGCAGGGTGGAGGCACGAAGTTTGCATAGCTTTAGTGCATAATAACAATCGCATGAACTTACTCTAAGGTAGAGATTTTGTGATTGCTTTGCTTCACTCTTAATGACATACAAAAAATTACGATGCCACCTGTAAAATTACGTGAGATAGGTTAATGCTGACCTACAAAATGAAAATCTTTGATGCTTTTATCGCCAAGTACTCTTGCTTGTCTGCGAGTAAACTCTCCTACAGAAGGGTTCCCCTCAGGATTTATTACTCCTGTTACTTGCTGCCAAAGCTCTAGTGGTGCTAGAGAAAGATTATAGGTACGCTCACCGCACCGATGGACGTGATACCACTTTGTTTGCTGGCACTGGTCACACCAAAAAGCCTCTAACCATTCTCCCTCTATAGGTACAGCACTGTGATTTGCTACCAACATCAATGCATTCCGCCGATTCATACCTCGTTGCTGCAACTGTCCAGCTTGATTGGCAAACAGTTTATATTTTTGACTGACACTATCGAGATAGCAGCCGTGATATGGACAGTAGATAGCACGTCTTTTTGAACGTTTCCGATTTCGGTCACACCTTCTCTGCAATTTGACCTCCCATATCAGTAAATAGACAACACAATCAGGAAGGTTAGGTTTGGAGGGACTGAGATCAATAAGACCATCAAAGCCCATCTCCTACATAAACAATAAATTATTTAGTTATTCTGTGCTCAGAGTTTCCTGGGTAATTGATTTTGTAAATCAAATTATGGAAATTAAGTTAATAAAAGGTTAAATTAACTGATGAACTACTACTAAATAACTGGCTAACATTAAATTAGAGTGATATTTCTTGTTTGTTACCACATATAAATATAACATGATTTTCCTAATTTACAATTTTTTTTAAACTCAATAATTCTAATTTTTAGTCATCAAAAACAAGCTCTAAAATTGCTTTTTAGAACTGAATTAGAATTTAAAATGTATCTAGCTAACAACCTCTATTATGAGCTTTAAGTTGACAATAGCTCACGCAATTGTACAAACGCTAAAACTCAAAATTTAAAAAATCCGCAATTATAGAGATTATTTTTGCGTATTTAGAATGATAAATTAACCTCCTTTTAACTCTAATATCTAGCAGTAGTTTTATTGAAATGTTTATGACATAGGCAAAGCGTTCCAATTCACGATTTTTACTGAATCAAGCATGAGTACGACAGAAAAAATATTGAGTTTCAGCTAATAAGAAGCGAATAACTGATTGAATTAGCTAATTAATTGTAGAAAGTAGAAACTTTCATTTTCTATGGTTCTGCGACATAGTTGCCACACTTTCAGGCAATATTGCTTGTTGCAAAACATCAAGGTATTGCTTAGATATGATTTTTGGTGTGAAATGCGATCGCAAATATTGCCGACCCGCCTTACCCATGCGATCCCCTAATTGCCGATCGTTACGAAGTAAGCGAATAAACTGAGCTAAACTATGGCCATCGCCATTATCAAAAGTGGCACCACAATTAGCTTCTGCAACCATCTCTCTCAAAAATGATTCCTGTGAACAAATTACTGCTATTGGTCGTCCTGATGCTAAGGCTGAATACAGCTTACTAGGGACGACTAAGCTCTCTGTAGAGGCATCAACACTCACCAGTGATAGATCGCAAGCAGTTAAGGAATAGGGAAGCACTTGCTGATCTTGATAGGGTAGAAACAAGAAATTGTTCAATCCTAATAGTTTCACTTCCTCCATCAGCTCGCTACGTTTTGCTCCACTACCAATGCAGACAAACTGAATTGGCTCATCATGCAGATATTGAGCAGCTTGCAGTATGGTATCAATGTCATGACAGCGACCCATATTACCGGAGTAAAGTACGGTAAATTTTTTAACGAGATTATACTTCCAAGCAAACCAGTTTTTATGTTTGGCAATTGGCATAATCCATTCGGGATCAGCCCAACTGTGTATCACAGATACTTTATTGGCTATTTGTGGGCAGTTTGCCACTATTCGTTGTTTCATAGCCGGACTGAGAACTACGATCCCCTTGGAGTTCAACCAAATCTGTTTATTGAGGTTCTGCCACAATCGTGTCATCCAATTATGTTTAGAGATGACTCCTAAAGCGATCGCAATATCTGGATATAAGTCATAGAGGATGCAGACATAAGGAAGCCGGAAAAAGGTATGAGCTAAATATCCGACGATTGGTAAAAATGGGGGAGCTGTAGTTAGCAACAATAAATTACTGCGACGCCAGCCTCTAATTAAATAAAGTGCTGCACGCAAAGTATATAAGACACCATTAATCGCCTTACCACGAATTCGTCCCGGCCAGAGTCGAGCCGTGCGCGATCGCTGAATTCGCACTCGACCTAAATGCTCAACAGATGGAGCCGTATCTGATTGAAACGCATATCCAGGTTGACTGGTAAAAACCTCAACACCTATTCCTTGCTGTCCTAAGTGCCTTACTAGTTCTTCAATTAACTGTCCCGTAGCTGCATAATCTGGGGGGAAGAACTGGGTGATCACAGACAATTGTAAGGATTTTGGAGCCTCAAAAGAATTCTGATGCTTAGATTTTAATTGATTAGAAATGGATGACAACAATTTCTGATTAATCCATTCATTAAGTCTCATCGCCTATATTCCTTGGTATAAATGTTGCCGAAGATGCTAATGAAAACATTTGAATTTCTATGCTAATTTGCATAGATAAATAGCCAATTTTTCTTTATTTTTCGTAGATGTATTTATTAGTAAATGCGTCATCTTATATACTGCTATATCTTCTTTCAAAAATATAATTAGCAAAACGCAAATTTACAAAAACCCAAAACAATAGATATTACTCTATTCGTCTTTTTACTATAGAGTTTAGTAAAAAGGTTTACCGAATAATTATATAATAAAAAATTGATTATTCAGCAGTTTTATGCAGAAATTTTCATAAAATTAAATGATTTTGCCATTAAATCAGGTTTTTAGGCGATTATAGTCAATTTAAACTCTAAAACTTAAATGTTAAGAATAAAGCCTATTATTGTTGAACAACAAGGCTTTCAAACTTATTGACAGAATTATTTGACTTAACTGATACAGAAGATATGAAAAATCGAGGCAGCTAAGGGAACACAATTATTTAAGTCGGATGAATCTGATTATTAAAACAAAATCTTTACCTGGTAAAGAAGTTAACTCGGCTTTAGTCTTTAATACTCTGAGCTTTTGATTATCTTTACTTCACTAGGAATTATGTACAGGGCAAACGCATCTAAAGGGTAAGAATTCATTAACAGTAAGGGTTTCGGCATTTTATGATTTAGCCTATTTTTTCGTCAATATCTTGATCCAGCAGGAGTTTCAGAACTCCAGTGCGTTCGCCCTGGAGTTGTGTAGGATTTAAAATTCAGTTTAGATTTCTTCACAATGGATATTAGTAGTTCTAATTGATAAGTTTCGGTTGGTTACAATTTGCGAAACGGGTATTTACACACTGATATAGAACGTACAAAAACACCTTTTTTGGTGTACTGGTTTTAACAAGGAATTATTAAGCCATAGGAACATAAAGTTTTTCTATACTTATATGTTTATGGCAAGCAATCTTCAATTAAAATACCATGTTTCCAGTGTATATGCGTACTTTACCATAACTTTATATTTTCGGAAAAATACTACATATGATCTTTATTTAATGGCAGCTTTGTCAGGACTTCATTATTCTTTTTTAAAATGCAAATATTTTTTAAATGTTTTTGCTTAAATTCAAAAATGAGTTTAGTATTTTTATATACTTTATATTTGAATATTTACTACTTGTATTTATGTAAACTCTGCAATTAGGAGCTAAAATCTAATGAGTTAGCTTAAGTATCTTCCAAACTTGCGTAAGATAAATTACTTGCTTAACGTTATACAAATAGGTTATGTAATAATCCAATTTGATTTTTGAAAAAATATCCGTATCTGTAGGGTGAGCAATGCCTATGGTGTTCACTCTCTGCCTTTTTTGGGTATTGTTCATGCAAAATTTCTGATCTTTCATCATGCCTGAAACCCCGTACTGAGAAGGCTTTTAACAAAAATGAATAGATATGGTACAAGTTTACTAAAAACCAACAAAGTCAACAGCCTGGGCAATGCCCACCATACTCAGGGTTTCAGTGGGCATTACCCAACGCTACTGAGAGAGCCAGGAAACCTGTAAGGGAGCAGTGGCTCCCCTACATATATTTCAAAAATCAAGTATGAGTCCTATATGTAAAATAGAATACTTTAAACTTACCTTTAAGAATAAGTAACGTAAAAATCCCCTTTTAGAAGGCTGTGTAGCAATTTCCAGCCGAAGGACATATAAATAAATATTTTTGGACTAACTATTAATGTAGTAGAATTACAAAAATGCTCTATAAGAGAAACAGGATAATTTAGATAGTAAAGTAATCTTTTCGCTAGGGATCAATGATATTAAAAAAAATTATTGATTTAGATGTTAGTGATTTATAATTTTATCTTTCATTTTACTTAAAAATTCTATCAAACTAGCTCAATCAACCAGCTAATAATCAGCCCTATTTCCTATATTGCCTCATTAAATATACTGGTGCTCGCTAAAAACCATACTCTTGTAGATCTGTGGTCAAGACCCTGAGAAAATTATTAATTTTTGGAAAAGCCTAAATTTAAGCCAACGTTCGTTTATCTATCAATTAAACTGTTAGTTGCTGCATCATTACATAGTTTTTTAGGCTGTTATTCGATACTTAACTGATCAATTAGCAAGTTTTAAATACTAATTACTAAGTCTTAACACAATGAAGAATCAATCTAATCAATTCTCAGAATATGACCGGAATATGAACGCTGTACCGAAATCTCAGCAGTCACAACCTTTTTTGGAAACTGAAGATTCGGGAAATGATTGGAGTGTTGATGATTTTCTCAGTCTTTTGAGAAGGCGAGCGCTAGTTGTTGCTGGAGTAGCTACTGTTGTGATGGTAATTAATAGCGTCAATCTGAAGTTGAACCAGAAGCAACCAGAATATGAAAGCAGTTTTCAGCTATTAGTGGAACCTGTGAACGATGACAGCAAAGTAGTGGATGTCGTCAATGACCCTAAATCAAACAACACCAGTGGACTAGATTATGATAGCCAAATTCAGGTTCTTAAAAGCCCTGAACTTATGGGTAGCCTGATTAAACAGTTGCAAGTCTCTTATCCAGACCTCACCTATAACGATATCATGAATGCTTTGCAGATTAATCGCTTAGGTGAAACTAAGATTATAGAAGTGAGGTATCGGAGTCAAGATCCCAAGAAAACTAAAGCTGTTTTAGATAAAATTTCTCAGGAATTTATAGATTATAGCCAGGAAAGACGCCAAACTAAATTACGTCAAGGAATTCAGTTTATTGAAAAACAACTGCCCTTGTTGCAAAATCGAGTTGATCAGATTCAAAAAGAATTGCAAGCTTTTCGGCTAAATTACACATTTAACGACCCAGAAGTCGAGGCCAAGCGCATTGATGACCAAATCGCCGCTTTATCTGAGCAACGAGAAAAGGTTGAGATGGAGTTAGGACGAACTCGCTCTAACTTTGATATTTTAAAGGGAAAAGATGGATCTGCGGCTGTTATGAATAATGGCAATTTATATCAGCAGGTACTGTCCCAGATTCGTCAACTAGATGCTCAGATTGCCCAAGAGTCAACACGTCTGCAAGAAAATAATCCTACTCTCCAAGCATTGAAGGATAAACGTGAAAGTTTACTACCCTTGCTACACAATGAAGGACAACGCTTTTTGGATGTAAAACTTTCAGAGGCTGCGGTTCAAGTCCAGACTCTAGAAGTGCAAAGACAAGAGATAGACAAACTTATACAAAAACTTCAACAAAGACGTAAGATACTGCCAGCACTAGCAAGGCAGTATAATGCACTGCAACGTAAATTACAGCTGACTACAGATAGTCTCAATAAATTTCTATCTACCCGTGAAAACCTCCAAATTCGAGTATCCCAGACAGAGTTAGGATGGCAATTGCTTCAAAAGCCCTTTGACCCTGAACAACCTGTAACCACGTCTGATACCGCCCGAAATTTACTAGTGGGATTGGCCACAAGTTTAGTATTGGCAATCGGCGTTGCTTTACTAGTTGAGAAATTTGACAGTACATACCATAGTGCCAATGATCTTAAAGAAAAGCTGAAACTTCCATTATTAGGAAATATTCCTTTTGAAAAGCAACTCCAAATTACTCAATCCACTACTATCCAAGGAAATATTCCTTTAGTAAGGATACCTGATTTGCCACCTAACATTATTCCTGGATTGGCAGTCATACCGGATCAAGACTACAGCAACCATTCTGTAAAATTTTTGGAAGCTTTACGGGTACTCTATAGTAACATTCAACTTCTCAATGGCGATCGCCAAATGCGTTCCATCATTATTAGTTCAGCAATGTCTGGTGATGGTAAATCTACAGTTGCTTTCCATCTGGCTCAAATAGCTACAGCAATGGGTCAAAGAGTACTACTTATAGATGCAAATCTGCGTCAACCTGTGATTGACAGCCTTTCTGGTTTAAATAACCTCTGGGGATTGAGTAATTTAATTTCTACGAATTTACCACCAGGGGAAGTAATTCGGAAACTTCCTTCTATGAGTCAATTATCTGTAATCACAGCTGGACCCGTACCTCCTGATCCCACAAAGTTGCTTTCGTCTAAGAAAATGAAGCGCATGATGGCAGATTTCCATAATACCTTTGATCTAGTAATTTATGACACACCACCTATTGTGGGCTTAGCTGACGCTAGCTTACTAGCACCAAATACTGATGGCATTTTATTAGTAGCCAGGATTGATAAAACAGATTCTTCAAAAATACAACAGGCTTTAGATCACTTGAAACTTTCTTCGATAAATATTTTAGGTATTGTTGGTAACGGGCAAAAGAGCAGCTTTAATGATTAATGGCTCAGATCGACCAATTTAAATAGTTGATATGTATTTAGGTTTTTACTACCGAATATCCATATTAATAGATAGAATGAAGGTGTTCCGATTTGTAAAATTCCTAATCCAAGCCAAGTAATCCAAGTGAATATTGATTACTTCTACTATTTTTTAGTTTCCTCAAACTCATGTTAATTTAGTAACGATACTCAATGGCTATGACAAAGTTACCATCTACGCAAATTTTTTTAACGCAGCCATTAAGGATTGCTCTTTTATCTTGCGCTTGGAGTCCTTGTCAGTAATTTTTATTCGCAAAAGCCCGTGTAATTTCTTCTTTAGCAATCAAGGATTCTCTGGTGGCATTATTCATTGCTCAGGGCAAACGCATCTAAATAGAGAAAAGTGCTAAGTAGAGGTGTGTTTTGAGTAGTACAAGAGAACTATATATAACTGGTGAAGAGAGCGATCGCTAAAA
>NZ_JACJRE010000064.1 GCF_014697075.1 Tolypothrix sp. FACHB-123
CTCTATTTGCTGGGAAGTTAAATGATTTTTTGCTGGCATTATTCCATTTTTTGACTGAATTCGGCTTTTTATTATACCCTATTTAAATGCTGAACAGCTTAACTGCAACTCATTGGAGGTTGCCATGTCTGTGAAAACTCTAGAAATTTTAGAACAAATCAAGTTTCTAAATGTCAACGAAACTGCTCAACTAGTAAAGCAGATTGAAGCAACTTTCAATGTTGATATTTTCATACCGAAGCTCATTCAAATTGATAAACGAGATGAAGATGAGGTTCAATTACAAGTTCAGACAGAATTTGATGTGTTATTGGTATCGGTTCCAGCAGAGAAAAAGATTGCCTTACTCAAGGTCATTCGGACGGTGACTGGACTGGGATTGAAGGAAGCAAAAGACTTTGTGGACTCTCTTCCTAAAGTCGTGCAGACAGGATTGGATCAAGAAGCTGCCCAAATCCTCAAGCAACAGTTAGAGGAAACAGGAGCGATCGTTTCTTTGACATAAAACGGTGCAATTAAAGATTTCCTCTTTGCGTCTTTGCGTGAGATTCTTTTTTAAACGAACCGCAAAGGCGCAAAGGACACGAAGAGAAGAAAAGAGATAGAGGATTTCACAAGTGAATTAGGACAGATATATAGAAATTCAAATTTATTAATTGGCAGTTGTTGCCGCGCCCCGATCGCAGAAGCTTACATAACTCTGAATAAGTTATACACTATGCTTCTACAACTTGCGCGGTGAATTTATCGCCCCGTGTGCAACATCTGCCTCCTCATTTATCACAACTGGAGGAGGTTATTATGAATACAGCAGAACGCGATTTACGCTTGGAAATGCTCAATAGTTTGCTCACAACTCCTCACCGCAAACTTGAGCAAGTCGCAGAAATTCATAAGTTAATTGTTGAATTAGATCCCCTGTTCTACGGACACCTAGCGGTTTGGTATCAGCGTTATGGTGATGTCCGCGATCATAAGGAAGTATTTATTGCTCACCTGTTAACTAGCAATCTAACTGAACACCGAGATGCTGGATTTATGATGCTGCAAGAGTTTCCGCCCTATCAGGTGGCTCGTGTAGTGGACTTTATGAAGCAGCAGCAAAATAAACTACCTCGTTCGGCGCGGACTGCGGTGCGGCGTTACCTGAAAGCACGGGAAAGCAATCCAGCATTGTTTGATCGGGCGGCGCTGCGGGGTCGAAAGGCGATGAAGCACTTGTATGCTTCGCTACACATCAAGCCAAATGAACGAGCAAATGCGATTCTCTTCCGCGATACTCCGCCAGAGGGTTCTTTAGCAAATGTGCTGAAGCAGCTTGCTAAGGCGGAAAGTGCCCCAGAACAAGCACAGCTAATTGTGGAATTCAATATTCCCTATGCGATCGCAATTGGTGCAATCAAGCAACTCACACCTGTTGTTTTGGTGGCGTTAATCAACAGTATGACTCCCCAAGAAGTGATCAACAACCTCAAGTCTCTCCAGGCGAGAGGTGCAATGGATCACCCAGAAGTCAAAAAGCTGATTGACTCCAAGCTGGAGGAAGCATCTAAGAGTGGGCGTGTGTCAGCTTTCAAAGCACAGATTGCCGCAGATTTAGACGCAGACACCCTTGCTAAACTGGAAAAAGTGACCAACGAGCAGGTAAAGCGGCGTGGTGCGATCGCTCGTCCTACTGCTTTACTGGTGGATAAGTCTGGTTCAATGGAAAATGCGATCGCAGTTGGTAAGCAACTTGCTGCCCTCATCTCTGGTATCACCCAGGCAGATTTGTATGTCTACGCCTTCGATACTATTCCTTATGCTGTCACCGCCAAGGGCAAGGAGTTAAGCGACTGGGAGCGTGCTTTCCAGCACATCAATGCAGGTGGTGGTACTAGTATCGGTTGTGCATTGGAAGCAATGCGCAAGAAAAAGCAGGTAGTTGACCAGATCATTATAGTGACTGATGAAGGTGAAAATGCTACACCTTACTTCAGTGAAGTCTACAAGACTTACTGCCGAGAATTGGCGGTAATCCCCAATGTAGTGATTGTCCGTGTAGGTACTCATTACAACTGGCTGGAGAGTCAACTGAAGCAGCAGCAAGCACCTGTAGATACGTTTACCTTTGCGGGTGACTACTACAGCTTGCCGAATCTTGTCCCACTGCTAACGCGCCCCTCTCGCCTGGATTTGCTGATGGAGATTATGGATCTGCCTTTGCCGGTGCGCGACGATAAGTAAGGTTAGAATACGGCATTGCTCATCAGATTTAATAATGAGCAATGCTAATTCAGCAGATAACACTTCAAATGAAAAGGTTAATTATGTTTTTATGAATGAATAGAAATCATTTTAATGCTTTGAGTGCGATGAATTGATCTTTCTAGTTTTTCATTAGTAATAAATTCCGTTGCTCCTACAAATATAGCGGACGCAATATGTAAAGCGTCCATTGCCCCACTCCAAATTTACTTGCTTCTTCATAAGCTGTTGCAATAATTGAATTGATATCCTTTGCCCAATAGGAAACTTCATCAAAGAATGCTTCGTAAAATTTAAATTCGCTTTTTTGTTGATTGTAAATTGCTTTCGGTAATACTTCTAATTTGAGAAAAATACTAGAAGCAAATTCTCGGTTTTCATCCTCTAAAATTTGTAAAGCTTTCTCAGCCATATCCCCTTGAGAACGAGCAGCGTAAATTAAGCTGTTCCACATTTAAAGCGCATAAAATAGCAATAAGATAAATTTCCGTGTGTGCATCATGCCAGTCAAAGGATTTCTCAAAACAGAACAGAGAGAAAACTTACAAAAAGTAGTGAAAGAGAGCGATTGTGCATTAGTAAGAGAAAGAGCATTAATGTTGCTGCTGATGAACGATGGAAAGAAATACAGAGAAATTAGTGAGTTTCTCGGATGCGGACTGAGAACAGTAATATATTGGTGTGTGCATGGAGACCCAAATAATATAGAAAGCCTTAAAGATAAACGGCAGAAAGGAAATAATTTAAAAGCTACGGATGAGTACGTTCAATTATTAATGGAAACAATTGAAAAACCACCAACAGAGTTAGGATATGAGTTTGGGAGATGGACGGCAGCAAGATTAGCAACTTACCTGGGAGAAAAAACAGGAATAAAATTAAGTGGAGAACAAGTAAGGAGGATACTACTTAAAAAAAAGTACGTTTACCTCTGGGCTAAGTATAGCTTAGAAGATAAGCAAGACCCAACTAAAAGAGCAGCATTTAAGCAGAAGTTAGAAGGATATCTAGAAGTGTCCAAATCAGAACCAGCAAAGCTTCAGGTCTGGTTTTGGGATGAATCAGGTTTCAGTTTAAGAGTAATTCGACGGAAAAATTGGAGCCAAAAAGGTCAAAGAAAAAAAGTTACAGGACAACGTAGCAGTGGCAAAGTCAATCTTATGGGAGCAGTAAGATTTAATGACCGTAAAAGAATGTGTTTTTTTGTAGAGAAAGGAAACGGTGAAATTTTTTATCAACAATTACAACAATTATATGAACAAATAAAGCAAGAATGGATAGAGCAGGGTAACGCATCGGAAGACTTTCCTGAAAAAGGTACAAAGATTCTCATTGTTTTAGATAATGCTAGCTATCATAAAAAGAAAATAATCTTAGCTGAAATTGAAACAAATTTACCAAATATTCAACTGTATTTTCTACCGCCCTATAATCCCGATTATAATCTCATCGAGTTAGTGTGGCACTCAGCCAAGGAATATATTGCTCATAGATTATTCCAATCAGTTGAGCAATTAAAGAATCTATTAGACCGCTTACTAAATCAAGGCGAATTAATTATTAAATGGCATCGTCGAGTGAAAAACAAAGGTAATGCTGTTACAGCAACTTAAATGTGGAACAGCTTAAAACACCAGCATCAATGAAAGTACGAATCATATCAGGTCTTCTCCACAGCCACCTCGACGTTCTGCTTTTTTTCTATCTGCTTCTTCAGCCGTTAACAAAGGAAGACCAGAATCAATAATTTCTTGACGAATTTGTCTTAATTTTTTACCTAACTTAGAGCCAGATTTTAGCTGCTGCTTTTGACGTTCGAGTGAATCAATAAATGCTAAAACTTTTTCTTGCTCATCTGCATTTAAAGCTGGCAATTTCTCCAGTATTTGTTCGATGCTCATATTGATTATTACTCTGATTATCAACAATAGGAATACATTTATATTGTACTTCCCAAGATTTGATTTGCATCAACAGTAAATCAACGACCAAAATATATTTTGGAAAATAGCAAATTTTAATTGTAGTATAATGTAATATATTTCTTGCGTGCCCCAACTCGTGGAGCCTACATACTAGTACGAGAGGAAAAGTAACACTGTCAAAACCAGTGGGCGTGTGTGAACGGGGAGTGCGAAGAACCTGGAAAGTGGGCTTAGAAGTAGCCATCTTTGAAAGAGTGTGTAACAACTCACCAGCGGAGTCCCCCTAGTAACTGAGAACACGCAATGCTCCACCAACTTGCACGCAATTAATTCGTAATTCGTAATTCGTAATTCGTAATTAGTCCTTTCATCAGGAACTTATCAAATTATTTCCTCTCTGCGTCCTCTGCGTACTCTGCGGTTAAAAAATAAGAAATATAACCACAGAGGCGCAGAGAACACAGAGGTAAGAAGTTACAGAGGAATTCCTGATGCCAAATTATTACTTAGCTTTGCATCCTATAAATTAGGATTATTTATGTCTGACATCCGTAAGCTAATCAACCAAATTGCTGAAGCAGAAGCACAGTTGTCTGCTACCCAATTTATCGCGCCTTGTGTCAAAGGTGGACGAGTTCGCACAAAGGTAGCTGGGATGGTTTACACCTTCACACCAAAGCCGCGTCAATTTGAAGGTTGGGGTATATTTCAGCCTGTGGATGCAAAGACAGCAACGGTTGTGGAATCAGCAGATTTACCCCAAATAGCAGAATACTTGCAACACTTTCCCCAAATTCGGCTGCGGTTAGCATACCAATTGCGGGGACAAACTTGGTTAGCATATCCTGTGAATGAAGTAGATATGCGTCAACGGTTGCAGGTGGTAAAACCGATCGCAGTCCATTTAGTAACTGAGGGTGTCGCTTTTGAGCAAATCATTACCCGTTGTCATGGACAATCCTGCTGGTTTGAAGAAATCGATCGCCGTACCGATCCAATAATTGCGGAAACTCTGCAATCTGCGATTCAGCAATTAACCCCATCTGCAAAATTGCAATTCAAGGGGATGACTCCAGAAATGCGGACAGTGTATGAATTAGCCACTGAGCGAATTGAGGGCTTTCAACCCCAACAAGATGAAAAACGACTGCGCAAAGCCTTACAGCAAGGCGGTGGTGAATTAAGCCAATTCCAAGATCATGGTGATTACTGGACGGTGAATTGGCGAACTGCTGATGGTATTCGCCATACAAGTGCGATCGCTAAAATTGACTTGACAGTGATTAGTTCTGGTATTTGTCTGAGTGGACGCGATCGCGATTTTGATTTGCAATCCTTAGTGGGTGTGATGGAACAACAGGAATGGTAAGGATTATGTCCATATTTTTTCACGAACAGCTTTACCGCAGCAATACTGTGATGAAAAAGCTGAAGGATTATCCTGTCACCATTTGTGGGGCTGGTGCATTAGGAGCTAACATTGCAGAAAACTTGGCTCGGTCTGGTTTTGATAAACTGACAGTGATTGATTGCGATCGCATTGAAGAGCGTAATCTTTCAACTCAGCCTTACTACCGTTCAGATGTGGGCGCATTTAAGGCGAAAATTTTGGCAAATAATCTATATCGCGCCATTGGTACTAAAATTGATGGCAAAACAAAGGAGTTAACACCAGCAAATACCAGTCAACTCCTCAAAGATAGCCAGCTAATTATCGACGCTTTTGATAACAGTATCGCCCGTCAAGCAGTCAAGGATTATGCGGAGAAATTCAATATACCTTGTCTTCATGCTGGGCTTTCAGCCGATTATGCAGAAGTGATTTGGAATGACGTTTATCGCGTTCCTTCTGATGTCAATGATGATATCTGTGATTATCCCTTAGCGCGAAACTTGGTAATGTTAACCGTTGCGGTGGCGTGTGAAGCGGTGATTTCCTTCATTGCGATCGCACAACAGCGAAATTTTACCATTACCCTCAAGGATATGACAGTTCAACCCCTCGTTTTGTAGCGACTGTTTGATTTAATACTCTTTCCTGTAAATAGACCACGCGGTAGGGGCACGGCACCAGTAATATTATTGTATGTACCAGAAGATTGTGGATGCCGTGCCCCTACTTTCTTCTCTCTGCGTCCTTGGCGTACTTGGCGGTTCATTAAAAAAAATAACCTTGATGACAAAGTTTCAAGCTTAACTGAACCCTATTATTTTATACAGTCAAGCGATCGCATCGGGTTGCAATTCGATTGTATCGCGTGACAATTCAATTGCATTCGGAAACAATTCAATTGCATCGGGTGACAATGCGATTGCATCCGGAAACAATTCGATCGCATCGGGTTGCAATTCGATTGTATCCGGAAACAATTCAATTGCATTGCGTGAAAATGCGACCGCATTGCTTTGCAAAATTAACCCCTAACCAGCAGCTAAATTACCCCAACCAACATAAGGTAACTTCGCCGCAGTCGCCCGAACTTTCTCAGCATTAGCTACCAACTGACCGCAAGCATCCCAAGTCCCAGCAGTGAAAGTGCTTCTCGTACCTTTGTTGATAGTTACTGAGGTAGTGTAATCTCCAATTTGGACTTGCAAAGTTTCCAAATTTACAGTGACAGATGCTTGAGGATTGGCGGTTACTAATTCTTGGAGCTTTTTGACAGTCGCACTATCAGCCGTTACACAAGGTATCCCCATCGCCACGCAGTTACCGAAAAAGATTTCCGCGAAGCTTTCACCAATTAAAGCTTTAATTCCCCATTTAGCAAGTGCTTGAGGTGCGTGTTCCCGTGATGAACCGCAGCCAAAGTTGCGGTTAACTATGAGAATATTCGCCCCTTGGTATTGTGCTTGATCGAAGGGATGCTCACCTTTAAGTGCAGTGCGATCATCAATAAATGCGCCTTCGCCTAACCCATCAAAGGTGATGGCTTTTAAGTAACGCGCTGGAATAATGCGATCGGTATCTATATCATTACCTACCAAAGGTACGCCGCGCCCTGCGACTGTTTTCACTTCACTAACCATAAATTTTACCCATCACCTCAAAGGATTATTTACAACCGCAGAGAAAGACAGTCCCAATGAAAACATTTCATAATCATGTATAAAAATGGACATTGGTAAACCGTCAACAGTCAACAGTCAACCGTCAACAGTCAACAGTCAACCATCAACAGTCAACAGTCAACCGTCAACCGTCAACAAATCCCTTACATCAGAGACTTCACCTTTAATCGCCGCCGTCGCCACCATTGCCGGACTCATTAGCAATGTCCGCCCAGAAGCTGAACCTTGTCGCCCTTTAAAGTTGCGGTTGGAGGAGGAAGCGCTGATTTGTCTTCCCTGTAGTTTGTCTGGGTTCATGGCTAAACACATAGAACATCCTGGTTCGCGCCATTCAAAGCCGGCTGCTTGGAAGATTTTGTCTAATCCTTCGGCTTCGGCTTCTTTTTTAACTCTTTCCGAACCAGGAACTACAAAAGCTTTGACTCCCTCTGCTACCTGGCGACCTTGGGCAATTTTCGCCGCTTCCCGCAAATCGCTGATTCTCCCGTTGGTGCAGCTACCAATAAAGCAGACATCAACTTTTGTGCCTTTGATAGGTTGACCGGGAAATAAATCCATGTAGCTGTAGGCTTCTTCAGCGATAAATCGGTCTTCTTCCAGTAATTCCTCTGGCTTGGGAATCAATTGGTTAACACCGATACCTTGACCGGGGGTAATTCCCCAGGTAACTGTCGGCGGAATTTCCCCAGCGTCAAATACGACAACATCATCGTATTCAGCATCAGCATCACTCTTGATGGATTCCCACCAAGCCACTGCTTGATCCCAATCTGCGTCTTTGGGTGCGAAATCTCTCCCTTTGAGGTAATCGTAGGTGACTTGATCGGGGTTGACGTAGCCACAACGCGCCCCGCCTTCGATGGCCATATTGCAGACAGTCATCCTTTCTTCCATGTTCATTTGCTCAAAGGTTGTACCTGCGTACTCGTAGGCGTAACCTACACCACCTTTAACGCCGAGGGTGCGGATGATATGCAAAATCACATCTTTGGCGTAAACACCGGGGTTGAGAGTGCCATTAACTTCGATTTTGCGGACTTTTAATTTAGACAGGGCGAGGGTTTGGGAAGCGAGAACATCGCGTACTTGACTAGTACCGATACCAAATGCGATCGCCCCAAATGCGCCATGACTGGAAGTGTGGCTATCACCGCAAGCGATCGTCATTCCTGGCTGGGTAAGTCCTTGTTCTGGCGCGATGACGTGAACAATACCTTGACTACCAGAACCGATATTATAAAATGTGATGCCATTTTCTTGACAGTTCTGCTCTAGCGCCTGAATCATTTCCTCTGCCATCGTATCGACAAAAGGACGCGCTTGATTCTCTGTAGGTACAATATGATCCACCGTGGCGATCGTGCGCTGGGGAAACAGTACTTTTAAACCCCGTTCCCGTAGCATAGCAAAGGCCTGGGGACTGGTGACTTCATGGATAAGGTGAAGTCCGATGAATAGCTGCGTTAGCCCTGATGGAAGCGTGCCGACGGTGTGTAAGTCCCAAACTTTATCGAACAATGTGCCTTTGCTCATACATCTATTCGTTAATTTAACGAGTGAGAGTTTTTATAGTATCAAAAAAGCTATGTCTTTGGGCATTGGGCAGAGACGCGATTGATCGCGTCTGTACAATTGTCTCCCTTCTGCCTTTCCCTCTCAACTACTTAAACGCTTAATAACTTGCGATAAATGTTCAATAAACTCTTCATCAGTCCAGTAACCATCATGGCTTTGAGGATTCCACGATTGCCAAAGATTTCCGGAATCAATCTCTATATCTTTATCTACTACTAAATCATAAGAAGGCGATAAAGGTTTTAAGGGCCAGCCTAAAACATCATCTTTATCGTAATAATTAAACCATTTAAAATCAGGATTTGGTTTAGAAATTGCCACAATATCTGCAAATCCTGCCACAAATAAGGGGATATTACAGCCAGTGGTAAATAAATAGCGGAGATATTTCAACTTCAAAAAATCTTCTTGCTCTGGAGGAAATACAGGATAATCGGGGCTACCTTTCTGCCAAATGCCTTTATTTTTCTGGCTATCCCAAAGATAATTAGAGATAACTTGGCAACCTAATGAATGAGCCAAAATAATGATAGGGACATCGTTTGTAGAGAATTGATTTCTGGCTATTTTTAAGGAATAAATAATCGATTTTTGAATTTTTTTGTATACACTACCATCATCTGTAGCTCGATGTTCTAAGGCAGATGCATCGCTAAACCCAAATAACATAAATTTGCGCAAATCTTGCCAAGATAGAGGCGCACTTTGACGCATCTTTTCCCAAACGTTATATTGGTACTCTTGCAAATCAGAATGATAGTAAATCGGTTCTAAATGAACTGTAGCCCAAATATCTTTGCCTAAAGCTTTTTCTAGAGATTGTTTGAGAATATGGTAATAGTCTTTCTCCGTTTCTCCCATGCCATGTATGGTGAGAAATACTAATTTTTTAGCCATAGGGAAATTTTGGCAGCGTGTGAGTTTGGTTAGTTTATCAGGAGTTTAGGTAATAGAGGATGTGGGGTGATGGGTCGATTAGGATTAATTTTATTGTTAACTTAACTGAAGCGATAGTAATAACTGTTGGAAATGCACCGCTAAGTGCGCCAAGTACGCCAAGGTAGGATAAAAGTATGGGTAAGTTGGTGATGCGTACTCTAGGGAAAGTATTGCAGATTTTATTTCTGTAAAATAAAAATCAAAAAGTAGCAGAAATTTGGATTATGATGCAATCCACAGCAAAACAAACTGCACGTAGAGGGTGAATTTTTCCAGAACGGACTTTATCGCCAGAGTAACTTGCTAGGCGTAAAGCTGAAGATGAAGCTTTTTATGAGCGTATTTTTTAACGAACCGCATTCGACGTACTCCAAAGGAGAACTCGCAGAGTAGTCGTTCCCACAGGGTAGGCGCAAAGGAAGCGAAGGTAAGAGGATTAAAGGGGTAAGTCGCGTAGGTAGTAAAAGTGATCGCCTTTTCTATCTTCTCCTTTAACTCGTCCTAAATAGCCTGTTAAGGGCGATGATAGTTCAATCAGGATTTCGTGCATTTCTTGTGGTTTTAATGGCTGTGGTGGATGCGATCCAAAATAAGCACCATGTAAAGCATCGACACCAGCAGCGTCTACACCTGAGTTTTGCAAATAATTTTTGACAAGCTGGATGATGTGCGATCGCAACTTAATCTGTTTTTCAGCTTTTTCAATATATTCATCAATTTTATAGTCAATCTGCCCAGGTTCTAAGTATTGCTGCAATTCTATTAAATTAATTGCACTTGGATATTTGGCTTTGAATTCAACTAGTTTTTGTAAAGTCATGACATTGATAATACTGATTTTAGATATTGCGGCAGATTCTTTGAGGTTTTTTGTGGGTTGACCTGGGCCAATAATCAACCGCACCGCTTGCAGATAATTTTCTTTAAGATGTCTTTTACCAATCCTATCTAATTCTTCTACTGCGCGATCGGGAATGCTTTTACCTGCTTTACATTCACAAACAAGAGGATAAGGTTTTGAGCAAAATAAATCTAAGCCACCTGCACCACCTTTGTAGTTTTCCTCAACCTTAAATCCTAAAAAATCCAGGCTACGGCGGGCGATATTTTCAAAGTCTGTACCAGCTTGATAGTTACTTTTACCCTCGTCTTTTTCAAGACTGCGATCGCCTAATGCTGCAATATCCTTTATCCAAGCTAAATCTGGATCGGATTGCTTAATTAGTTTGTTACTACTCCAACCTAAAAATACTTTGATATCATCATCTAATTGTTTAGCAGTTGCATTAGTCATGCTAAATAAGGCTAATGAACTCTGCAATTGTTCCAATTCAGGATACTGGGTTGGTTCTAAATTTTCTAACTGGCGTTTGCGCTGGGCGAAAGTGCGATCGCTTAATATAGGTTCTACTTCCGAAGCATTTAAGGAATGACGTAAAGGTACAAACTGACGATGTTTGGCTCGTACCGATATCTCAATTGGATGGAGAAATAAATAGATGCGTAGGTAGGCTAGAAAAATATAAGGTCGTTGCCCAAGTTCATATTGCAATGCTTCTTTCGTCCAGATTGTTAACTGGGATAAAACATCGAAAGACTCAGCAGTGTAAATTTTGCATCCTTCACATCTAGCCCAAGCTCTAATCAAAATATTGTTAGGGTCTAGTTTCTCTAAAGTTCCTCTAGCAAACATAGAAAAACTTGGGCAATAGTATTGCTGAAATAATTGGAAGTTCATCGAGTCATCGACTGGATAGAGAGCAAATTGTCGCCCTAGATTAATGAATTTACCAGGTATTACAGCAATCATCCGCCCTTGTACTAAGGATTCAATATCAGAGGCTGGTAAACACATTGCTGTATCTAATAACACCGATTCGCTCATCTTTAATTAAACAATTCACTCAAATCGTCAGAATCATCTGTTTCATGCACAATTAATGGGTTAAGAAAGTCGTTTAATAATTCTTCCCCTTCAATAGTATCTTCATCAATCTGTCCAGATGGATCGCTGAGAATTTCTAACAACAAAGGATTATTAGCAGTTAGGGGCTTTGCAAAATCAAAAATTTGTTCTTCTGTTAATTGATAGCTATTGCGTTTTTGATACACAGAATATATATCAATGAGTGGACGAACTTCTTCTAGTTTTAGATCAACATGTTCTCCACCTAATTCTTCAACCAACTTCTTGAGATGACCGTAAGAATCCCAATTCTTGTGAATCTTTTTTTCTTTGATTTTAGAACGGACTAAACATCCTCGTGTGATATCAAAGGTTTTATATTCAATTAAACGCCACATGCCTGCCCCTACGGCTTTTCCATGCGAGTATTGCAGCACAGCGACGCCAATTTTGAAAACCTTATCTTTCTCTTTGCCAATTACTTTAAAATTAATCCAACCTTGATTTTTTGATTTTGGCTCTATGTCAACAACATCTTCAATTGTGACTTCTTGTAATTTCTCACCTGTTGAAGTTTCACCATTTAATGTCTGACCTTTTAAAGCCTCAAAACAAAAGCGTAAAGCATGATTAATTAGATCATTATCCTCTATTATATTTAGACGTGTTAATTTACTTTCTCTATCTAATACTAGCTGGAAACGTTCTAGTGGTTCTACTGGTAGTGTGTCTTCTTCTACATTAAAATTATCTGCACACCATTTCAATGCTTCTCTGACAGTTAATCCGTTTTTACCATATTTTCTCACTTCACTCTCTTGAAATGGATAGAGTGGATTATGCGGTATCAAATTTCTTATTTCGTAAAAATTTTGTAGCCAAAGGGTGACTAGTTGAACCATAGAATCAGCACCCAGGGTTTTTAAATTTATAGCTTTACGTTGTGTATATTTTGAAACTCTATCTGGCGTGCCTCCAGGCATTAAATTTACTTTATTTGTCCATGTATCAGGCAGCATAACTGTGAGAATAACGACACCTCGGCCTAGTTCAGACTGTTCGAGAGTATCATGCAAACGTTTTACTAAATCAGCAATTACCTGCGGAGTTGTTAATCCATCATCATTACAATTATTTTCTACGTCAATCTCATCAAAACAAATGATTACTGGTTGATAATAACTTACCAAATTTAGAATTTCTTGAATAATTTTAAGAGCTTCAGCTTCTCTATCTTGATTAGTTTTTTGAGGATTGGGTAATCCCATAGCATCGGCATTAGAGTTTGCTAATTCTTCCCCAGATAACCATTTGATTGCAAAAGTTGCTCTAGTTTCTGAAAGTGTCCACAAAATAGCCCTGACAATATAAGGATCTGCATTTGGTTTTGCTCTAAGAACTTCTTTCGTTAGCCTATCCATTAAATTTTTGTTTCTAGCTAACCAACTTGCATATACTTTGTCAAATCGTTCTAGAAGTTCTTGTGGTGAAAGACTCGGAGCATCAGCATTAATAGCTTTAAATCCTTCGTTTGCCATTGCAGCTGCTACTTCTTGCCACTGCATAACCTCTTGGCTACCAGTTTTGCTGAGACTATCTGTCAAAGTTTGTTGGAATTGGTATTTAACCAAATTTAAATCAGTGTAGTTATTCACACCTGCATAAACGAATAAAGCCCCACCATCGCGTTCCAAACGATGACGAATGCGACTGAGGAGGTGAGTTTTACCTACACCTTGTGCAGCTGTTATGGCAATTGATGTTACTTTGTCATAACTAGACTGACTTGTACTTACTAATTCAATCGCCTGAAATACTGCATCAGAAGCATGAGCATTAAGAGAAGGAACATCAGGGAATCCCTTCCCCCAGATATCTTGTTCTTTGACTATTCCCGCATTGATAAATGGATTGTGACTTTTGATAGCGGCATTGAGAACTTCTAACGGAGAAACTGTTGAACTATCCATAGTGATTATGTTTGAGGTAAGGAGCTACACAGGGAATTTAGAATGATTTAGGAATTTAAAAGCTTTGTATAGTAGCGCAATCCACCACCAGGAATTGTTATCGAGTCATCACGCTTATCAGGTGTGATATCTGGCATTTCTCCAGCCATTAGCTGAAAAATATCGTTAGCCTGCATTTCCAAAAGCCACGTATTGAAATTTTCACGACTAACACGATTAGCTATTTCTCTTCTAATACGATAAATTGGTACCAAATCATTGAGGTTGTAGTTTTGGTTCAATTTTTCGTAGGTTTCCAAGACAACTGGCTTAAATTCGTCGTAAGAAATGATCGTATTTGTACTTTTTAATGATACAGATGTACTATCTAGTGCCACATCTATCTGACTAATCCATTTCACCAACGCATTCGCAGCCCAAGTACCAACAATTGTCCCTTCAAATTTAAAATCGCTATCTTTCAAACCCTCACCCAATACCTCTAAACCCTTGGGAGAAGCTAAAGAGTATCCCTTTTTAGAAATAGCGATCGCTCCTTGTTTCTGCAATTCTTCAAAGATTCCCTGATATTCTGCTACCTTCTTGCCTTTAGGTACAATTCTCTTGGTAAGTAGTCCTTTTGTTACCTCTTGCTGTGTTCCTCCCAAATCCCATAAAGCCAGTAGCAAGCGAGTTTTAGTTAAATTATTTTTCTTTACAGTCATTATCTGTAGCCTATTTAACTTACTTTAATAATGATAGTTTTATTTTTTTTACATTGACTACTTAAGAATAATCAAAAATTTGCCTAAAAAATGAGAGTTATGTCCGAATTATGAATAATAAATTAGCACAGGAGAATTTTAAGTAAAAATACTTAGTGCTTTATGATTTAAAATCTTAGATTTTTAGACTTTTAATAGCTTATAGGTTGTGAGTACTAGAAAATCTGTGTGCTAAATAATAGCGATCGCGTCCCTCTCCCAAAAGCTACTAGGTTAAATTTCAACATATTACTTAAGGATGAATGCGGTTTCTTTCAAAGGCAAGATGGAATACTTGCAAAACTGCATCAATATACATAACAGTGACACGCTTTACTTGTGCTGTTGTGAATGAGCCAATATTTTTTCTATATCTGGAAAAATCCTGGAAATTCTGATTCTGTATTTTGCAACAGCACGGCTTTAGCAAATGCAGGTAAAAAAAACGATGAACACAACATACGGAAAGCGTACATTTGTTTCGCGTCTGCTGGCTATTTGTCTGTCAGCATTGTTAATAGTACCCGTGCTAACTAGCTGCGGAGGCTCCCGAACTGCTAATGTCCCACCACCAGTTGATGATACGGTTGGTAGAACAGTGAGCGATCGCAACATCACAAACCAACCCGAAGCTAAGAAGGGGCTGGGTACAGGACAAAAAGTAGCAATTTTGGCCGGAGCCGCAGCGCTTTACTACCTCTACAACAGACATCAGAACGCGCAACAAGAAGGGCCTCAAGGTAAATATTACCTTTCTAAAAACGGGCGTGTATACTACCGCGATGCTCAACACCGCGCTCATTGGGTAACTCCACCACCAGAAGGAATTCGCGTCCCTGAATCGGAAGCGCAAAGATACCGCGACTTTCAAGGTTATAACGGGCGCTCTACAGGTAGAGATTTAACTGGTATCTCTGCAACTGAAGCTCCAGCATTGTAAATCAGTTAAACCTGTGTGTCATGCAAGCAACTTGAGAGAATAACGCCTGTCACGCAGGTGAAACCACAATATTCACAAAGGAGACAGATCGTGGTAGATGATTTTTTCCGCAGAGCGAGGGATTTGTTCTTAGGAAACAAAAACAATCAAGCTGAAGACGAATACCGCGATCGCGATGTCCGTCCAGCCAGTGAAGACCCCTATGGTGATCCCGCAGACCAAGACGTTTACGGAAACGCTATCCCCGCTAGTCAAGACCCCTACGGCGACCCCGCAGACGTTTACGGGAACGCTATCCCCGCTAGTCAAGACCCCTATGGTGATCCGGGAGACTATTACGGGAACGCTATCCCCGCTAGCCAAGACCCTTACGGCGACCCCGCAGACCAGAACATTTACGGTGATGTCCGTCCAGCTAGCGAAGATCCATACGGCGATCCCGCCGATGAAGAATACCGCCGTTAAAGCTAACTAGGATTGTTGAGGCTTCGATAACTTGGTAGATAGCATAAAAGGCAGTAGGATTGAAAACTACTGCCTTTTTTTTAAAGAAACTCGGCATTTGCGAATAAGCAAATAGTTCTCTTGCTTACCCGATATACCGCCCACAGGCTAGAAGCCTGGGGCTATTATTACCAAGCCTGCCTTTGCAGGCTTTGTTCAATTAGCCGCACCCTTCTAGGGTAGCGGCGAGATTGCGGGATCAGCAACTTTACTAAACCGTGAAATTTCTCCGAATTTGTTGATTAAACGCTCACAGCCGCTAAAATTTCTTGCGCTCGGTCAATATTTTGACGTACAGATTGGGCAGAAATATGCAAAGCAGCTTTTTCTTCGTCGGTGATATTTAATTCCAATACGCTCTCAATTCCACCGCAACTCAAGCGACAGGGAACGCCGATGAAGACATCATTTAAGCCGTATTCACCTTGCAGATAAGCGGCTACAGGTAACAATCGCGACTGATTAAGCAATATCGATTCCACCATGACGCTAACAGCAGAAGCGGGAGCAAAAAAAGCACCGCCTGTCTGCATTAATTCGACAATTTCCGCCCCACCATTGCGGGTTCTTTCTACTAAGCGTTCAATGGTGGATGTATCTAATAATTCTGTAATTGGGATGCCGTTGACGTTAGCATAACGCGGTAAGGGAACCATTAAATCGCCATGACTACCCAATACCATCGCTTTAACATCGGCGGGTAAAACTCCTAATTCTAAAGCAATAAAAGCTTCAAATCTGGCTGAGTCTAACACGCCAGCCATACCCATGACGCGATCGCGTGGTAATCCGCTAGCTTGCCAAGCTAAATAAGTCATCACATCTAAAGGATTGGTGACAACGATTAAAATTGCATTGGGAGAATGTGCGATCGCATTTTTGGCTGCTTCCACCACAATCTTGGCATTGGTTTTGAGTAAATCATCTCTACTCATACCGGGTTTGCGGGGAATACCTGCGGTAATCACGACAATTTCCGAACCCGATGTATCAACGTAATCATTAGTACCGATAATTTGACGATTATGGATTTCAATTCCCCTAGCTTCCATCAAATCCAGCGCCAAGCCTTGAGGCATACCTTTGACGATATCTAGCAATACTACATCTGCTAGGTTTTTTTCAGCAATTCTTTGGGCTAGGGTACTACCAACTCTACCAGCACCAATAACAGTCACGCGGGGTAAATGACATACAGCCGGAGATTCAAGATAAGAAGACATATATATAAGCGACTAAATAGTCGGAGATAGTATTCCACCACCTACCTCAACGATAGATGAGTGGTTTGGTTGATAAATTATGATGAGTTTGTTTTCAGCACAAAAGATGTTTTCCAACAAAGGACAAAAGTCCTGATTCATAGGGTTATAACTTTTTTATCAGCACAAAGGTGCTTTAAAATCCAGGACTGAAGTCCCAATTACTAGTTCGATCAACCCCAGACTAAAAATTAGTCTGAGGGGAGAGAATTATTTAAATTCTTCTAGTTGATCTACACGTAACCAAATGTTGGGTGTTGGAACTTGGCCAAATTTCACCAAGGCGTAATCACCTTTGAGATCAACAATTTCGCCTTTGCTGTCAAACAAGTAGTTAGGAAAGCGAGTATCGCTAGCTTTTGCTTCTAAGCTGTTTTCCAGCTTTTCGCGAACAGCGCGAACCATATCACCTTTTTTGATTGGCATGAGTTCCCCTCTCGATTTTATAAATCCTTTTATACAGGATCTTAGCTCGTGCCAATACATAAAGGCTAAAAGCTGGCATTGGTATCTGTGAATATTAAGGTTTAACTTTCCAATGTATTACGAAACGTAAATAAGGCGGTACATCAATATATTCTAGAGGGCATGGCAGTGCCATGCCCCTACTAATGTTGACATTCAGGGCAAAAGTGGCTCGAACGACCTCCTAACCTGATGCGCTGTATCACATTGCCACAGACGCGGCAAGGTTCTCCCGTGCGATTGTATACCAGAGCTACACCGCCATAGTTACCATTAATACCCTTAACATTGAGGAAATTACTAAAAGTTGTGCCGCCAGCCGCAATACTCGCCTCTAATACTTGAATAATGGCAGTGCGTAAAAGTTCGATTTGCGATCGCTCTAAATTTGTACAAAGAGTTTCGGGTAAAATCCCACTTTTAAAAAGTGCTTCATCAGCGTAGATATTACCCAATCCCGCCACCACCGATTGATCTAATAAAGCAGTCTTAATCGGACGGCGGCGATTTTTCAGCTTTTGCGCCAAGTAATCAACTGTAAACTCTGGGGAAAACGGATCTACCGCCAGTTTAGCTAAACCTGTCATTGCAGTTTCCACAGGTACGTTTGGCGGAACCCACCACATTTGCCCAAAGGTACGCTGATCGACAAAGCGCAATTCTTGTTGATCCCCAAAGAATAATCGCACCCGCGTATGCTTGTGTAATGGCTCATCTCGATGCAGCCACAGTAATTGCCCAGTCATCCGCAAATGTGCCCCCAGGTAGCCTGTATGGGACTGTGAAGAAGGGGGTGACGAGGAGAGAAGTCTGAGCGCCGGCTTCCGGCGATCAGAACTTCGGAGGGACAAGGGAGATAATTCGGCTAGGAGATACTTTCCGCGACGATGCCAAGTAGAAATAGTATTTCCTTTAATTCCATGAGTAAACTCGCCAACAGAAAACGGGTAGGCAATGGTGCGATCGAGCAACACATCTCCACCCGTGATTTCTTGATTCAGGGTCAATTGATTTAGTCCCCTGCGTACTGTTTCAACTTCAGGCAGTTCAGGCATTCAAGCTGATTAAGCAAGCAAATTGCTGTTTGAGGATAGAGGATAACAGAGTAGGAGGTAGCGAAAACCTCCAAAATTCCAATGGTTAGTTTGTAACCTGGGAATCCTACTCTATCATCCCACGAAAAAATCCCCTGATAGCTCAATTGCTTACTTTTTAGCTTTTGCGGCTGGGGGTGCAACCTCTTTTAATTCATCTGGGGAAAAGTTATTGGTGTTAACACCTGCGTAATTTACGTTGTCAAACCGGACAATCACTGAATACTTGATACCGCTTTGGTCAACAGAAGCTACGGTACCGACATCTTGATACCAGTAGGATTCTGGGCGGAGAATACGTACTTTAGAACCACGTTGAACCATGAGTTTTTTCCCTTTTAGTTATCAATTGCCAATAATTACGGCTAATTGATTTCACTCTACAACTAGAAGGACGCAGCCAGAAGCTTTGTTAAGTTATTTTTCTTGGTTGTCAGTTGTCGGTTGTCATTTCCCCCCCCATGCCCAATGCCCAATGCCCCATGCCCAATAATTAAAAAAGTGTGAAATCCTTCTTGACAAAAATCTGACAATAGTTTAATTTCGTGTCGTTCGCAGATAACACTTCAAGAAAACCTCATACTTTATTCAGTACAAACACACTACCTTCGTTCCCTCTACCGATCCGCAGATCGTTATCTAAATAAGTGATATCTAACCATCCTTGTTGGTTATCACTGTTAATCGCAGTATCAATCGCTGTGAATTTGTTACCAGATTCAATTTGTTGGATAAAATTTTCTGGCGAATTGTAACCTAATAACCGTTGCCAACCAATGATACTTCGATTAAATTTGACTTGGACACGACGACCTGAGACTGGCTCAAATTTGGCAGCAACACTGACCAAACCTTCTAAAAAAGGTAAGCCATAAATCTCGGCTATATTATAAACGCTAGTATTTTCTACGCGAATATACTGATAAATTTGTCCCAGTTTACAAAAAGGTAATCGATCCAGATTTAATAGAGCTTTGCTTGTGGTATATATTAATCGCCAGTTACCATCTAGCAATTCAGGAGCTTCTACAGGACGTGGTGTGGGGTTGAAGTCTTCTAAAGTGGCGATCGCTGCTAAGATAGCTTGTTTCTGTTGGTCACCAGCAAGTAAACCGCGATTAGTGCCTGCGATCGCATCTAAGAGAGCCGATTTTCCCAGCATCGCCTATTACCTCAAAAATAATCAGGATGAAATCAGTATCAAACATATAAAAATATTGAATGTATTCGGTCTCCCCAGATCGTGAATAATGTTCCGTCATCTGTCATAAGGTAATTAAATAAATGTCTTTTGATAGATTACGGATTAATCAACTCTTGAGTTGAATTAATAACTAAATTAACTCATATCCAGTGATAGACTCTTATTGTCTAGCTACTTGACTTCCTCGGTTTCAAATACCATATGTTGAACTCTCCATTACGTGAAGAACCCCGCAATCAGCGAGCTGCTGTGATTCCATTAAAACAAGAGACTTCTCTTTTAGACTGGTTACAAGCCAGCGGTCGGATTATCGCGAGAGACGTTCACGAACCTGATTTTCTCGAAGATGAAGAAGAAATATCAGAGTTTCTCGGTGGAGAAGATGGTATTGGTGATTACGATCTTGATGACGACGATGATGTAAGTATTACCGATGACTAGCCTGATTATGGCTGAGAAATTTGTGGCTTATATTGTCACTATTGTTCAGCTTTGTAAGTGTGGAGTGAAGGGAAATTTCCGTGGACGCTAAAATATCTCCTGACCAAGGGTTAAACTTTTCTGGAATCGGTATCGCTTCTTGTTTGGCTATCGGGCTAGGCGGAGCAGCACTGATTTTAGATTCAATGGCTAATAGGTTGCCTTGGCAGGGTATGTCTTTAACCCTGCCCCTATTATTGTGTGCACTAATAACAGCAGCCTTGGGCTTCTGGGTGATACCGCTGCTACAGGCACTCAAAACTGGGCAAATTATCCGTGAAGATGGCCCCCAAGCCCATCTCAAAAAAGCAGGTACACCCACAATGGGGGGAATATTCTTTATTCCTGTTGCGGTAGTAGCTGCTTGTGTATTGTCTAATTTTGCTAAGGAAGTAGTAGCTGTTTCTGCATTGACACTCAGTTACGGGTTTATTGGCTGGTTAGACGATTGGCAAATTTTACGTCGCAAGTCCAATAAGGGTATATCTCCTCGCACCAAACTAGCTTTGCAGATTGGTTTTGCAGTTTTGTTTTGTGTGTGGCTGATGTTCAATCAACCTGCTGGAATCACAAATATTGCTTTACCCTTGGTTAGTGTTTCCATTCCCTTAGGATTTCTCTTTTGGCCTTTAGCAGGCTTTGCTTTAGTGGCAGAAAGTAATGCAACTAACCTGACTGATGGTATTGACGGTTTAGCAGGTGGAACTGTTGCGATCGCACTTTTAGCACTTGCTGCTGTAGTTGCACCCACCGCACCAGGACTAATGGTTTTCTGTGCTGCATTAAGCGGCGCTTGTTTAGGTTTCTTAGCCCATAACCGCAACCCAGCCCGTGTTTTTATGGGAGATACCGGTTCCCTGGCTTTAGGGGGCGCTCTAGCGGCTGTAGCATTGCTAACTAACAGTTTGGTGGTACTGTTTATTCTCAGTGGTATCTTCTTCGTCGAAACCCTCTCTGTAATGGCGCAAGTAAGTTACTACAAAGCCACCAAAGGCCCCGATGGTAAAGGTAAGCGACTTTTCAAAATGGCACCTTTACACCATCACCTAGAACTCACTGGTTGGTCAGAATTGCAAGTGGTCGCAGTATTTTATTTAATCGCCGCAATCTTAGCTACAATCACGATGGCGATCGCTTAATTCGCAACTTGTTTAACAAAATCATTTGAAATAAAAATCACCCATCCCCACATCACAGTGGGGTTTTTTGTTTTGGGGCATTGGGCATTGGGCATTGGGCATTGGGCATTGAGAATTATTTATTTCTCTCTGTCGCCCAGTCTTATTTTCCCCCCTGCTCACTGCTCCTCAGCCTCATCCCCCTTATCCCCTCATATGGCTGACTAAATGAACTAGTTCTGGCAAAATTAACTTTTCCATCCCTAAGCGAACTGCATTACTGGAACCAGGGAGGGAGAAGATTAATTGATTTTGGTAAACGCCAGCAACTGCGCGAGATGCGATCGCTCGCGAACCGATTTCCTGATAACTGAGAAACCGAAACAATTCTCCAAATCCGGGTAAGGTTTTCTCTAATAATTTCTCAATGGCATCATAGGTGGTATCTCTGGGTGCAATACCTGTGCCACCATTGAAAATCATCACATCCAAATTTGTAGTTTCACCCAGCAGTTTTATCTGTGCTTGAATCTGTGCTGGCTCATCTTTGATAATTTTGTGAGCTAATACAGCATGATTGGCAGCTAAAATTAATTCTTTAATTAACTGACCACTTTTATCTGTTTCTAAAGAACGTGTATCGCTAACAGTGACAACAGCACAATTTACCGCGATTCTTACCGAATCTGGATGAGGTTGTTGGGTCATAAATTTAAGTTTTGCAGGGGAAGTTATTAGTCCTTAGTCTTTAGTTAATGACTAATGTATGGGCGGGTTCACAGATATCCTCAAATATCCATAACGATTTCGCATAAACCCGCCCCTACTAATTACTAATTAAGATTTACTCAATCCTAGACCGTTTTCTTCAGCGTAACGCTCCATGAAGCGCATAAAGCGATCCCATTCTTCAACAGATTTCATTAGGTATATTGCTTCTAATGCTTCTGGCTTACCGTTAACAAATCTAGCCTTCACTTCACGGGTAACGATCTCGCCTTCTTCGTCAATCAAATACATCCCGGTGATATCTTCGGTAGTGGTTTGAGCTAAAGCTTTGGGATTAACAAAAATAAATGTTGCAGTACTACTGTCACCACTACGCGATCGCGTTAAGCGGACATCAGGTACTACATCTTCGTCTATACCTCTAGAAAATTGGATTTTCGCCATGATGAGTGAACTTAAAGTTTTGTAATGATTAATATATTATTCTCTCATCATTTGCGAACCAAGCAATCTTTGCGATTACGGAGATTCTTGCATTACGGATCAATACTTAACTAGCTTCTCTTTCCAGTATCAAAGTTACTGGGCCATCATTTTCAATGCTAACTTCCATCATCGCCCCAAATTCACCAGTTTCCACTTTTAATCCACTGGTACGTAACTTTGTAACAAATCTTTCATATAAATCTTGAGCTAAGGAGGGAACAGCCGAACGATCAAAGGAAGGACGGCGACCTTTGCGACAATCACCATAAAGCGTAAACTGGCTAACTACCAATAATTCTCCACCAATTTCTTGGACAGATTTTTGCCAACGGTCTCCTCCTTCTTCATTTGGAAACAACCGCAATTCCAAACATTTACGCACCATCCAGTCGAGTTCAACATCCGTATCACTATCAGCAATCCCTACAAGTAAGTTGAGTCCCCGACCAATTTTGCCGATAATTTCTCCATTAATAGTAACTTGAGATGATTTAACTCTTTGGATAATAACGCGCATGAAAGATAAAAATTATAAAAATTTTGTTGAGAAAATATTATTCTAATCTCGAATTATTTATTTTTTACCACAGAGAACACAGCGAAAAGTCTGAGCATCGGCTTCCATCCATCAGAACTTTTCAAGCTAGAGACGCAGAGAAAAAATAAAGTTTCTAATTTAGATTACAAGGCTTATTTATAACTGACATGTTGATATAAAAATATTTAATTTTTATCTTAAACAAATTAAGTTTATTGTAGGGGTTTAGCAGTGCTAAACCCCAAAATCGTAGATATCTTTGCCATCGCAGCCATTGAATTAGTCAATTTCATTACAAATGACTAATGAGTAATGACTAATGACAAATCACCAATCCCTATTTCCCAAAACCTTTACCCCGACTCACCGAAGGAAGACAAACACAATTTTCTAGCTGATGGAACAAAGCTTCTCTATCTAAATTTTGACCAATCAAAACTAGCTGGTTCTTTGGTTGACCTTTCCACTCATCATCATCCATTGTGAAACGCTTACCACACAAGTGGAAAATATGACGTTTGGGGCTTTCTTCAAACCACATAATCCCCTTAGCTCGAAAGACATCTGTGGGTAGTTGGTTATCTAAGAAATATTGAAATTTCCTAATTGAAAAAGGCTTGTCACTTTGGAAGGACAAGGAGGTAAACCCATCATTTTCTAAATGGTCAGAATGATGGTGGTGATGCTCATGATCGTGATGGTCATGACCGCAGGTAGAATGATCGTGGTCGTGGTCGTGACCGCAGGTAGAATGGTCATGATCGTGGTCATGAGCGTGAGCATGATCGTGGTCATGATCGTGATGCTCATGTTCATCGTCTACAGTATCAAAATACTTATCAGACTCAAACAAACCAACGCTAAGAATTAAGGGAAGTGGAACTTCTGAACGAGTGGTGCGGAGAATTCTCGCATCTTCTTTGACTTCACCAATTTTTCTTTCTAATTCATTTAAAGCAGCTTCATCAACTAAATCTGCTTTATTGAGAATAATTACATCACCATAGGCAATTTGACTATATGCTGCCTGAGAATTAAATAAATCTAGGCTGTAATTCGCCGCATCTACTACGGTAATAATTGAATCTAAACGGGTTAAATCTCGTAATTCTGTCCCAAGAAATGTTAAAGCAACTGGCAATGGATCTGCTAGTCCAGTTGTTTCCACAACTAAATAATCTAATTTTTCTTCTCGTTCTAGAACTTTGTAAACGGCATCAACTAAATCACTGTTAATTGTGCAACAAATACAACCATTACTTAATTCCACCATGTTTTCGTCGGTGGAAACAATTAATTCGTTATCGATGCCAATTTCACCAAATTCATTAACTAAAACAGCGGTTTTTAATCCTTGCTGATTAGTCAGGATATGATTAAGTAATGTTGTTTTACCGCTACCAAGGAAACCTGTAATAATTGTGACAGGTATACCTTGTTTTGGCGCATCCATTGCTTGAGATTCAGGAGTAACTGCTGATTGCATAGCGCTCTAATCAAAACAAAATAAAGTCAAAAAGTAGGAGTGTAGCGCAACGAGTCCAGAAAAAACTAGCATAGGGATGCTGGACTCTCATCCCTGGTGCTTTACCCTATTATTACGTATCTATCTATTTCCCAATTACTGAGTGCAGCTGTATTTGCTTTAATGTTGCATATAGATAGGTAGCTAAGACGTTTAGCACATAATGGTTTTTCCATTCTGAATCTTGAATAACTGATTTTTGAATTGTTTATGACCCTAACCCTTTACAATACCCTCACCCGTCGTCAGGAACCCTTTCAAACCGTAGAACCAGGCAAGGTTAAGATGTATTACTGCGGCGTGACGGTATATGACTATTGCCATTTGGGTCATGCTAGAGCTTGTATTGTTTGGGATGTAGTCCGGCGATACCTCCAGTTTAGCGGCTATGAAGTACGCTATATCCAAAATTTTACCGATATTGATGACAAGATTTTAAATCGAGCTAGGCAAGAACGTTCCTCAATGGAAGCTGTAGCCGATCGCTTTATTAAAGCCTACTTTGAGGATATGGCTAGATTGGGCATTAAAGAGGCTGATGAGTATCCCCGCGCTACCCATACGATGAATGGGATTCAACGGCTAATTCACGATTTAGAAAATAAAGGTTATGCTTACCCTTCTGCTGGTGATGTTTATTATGCTGTGCGGCAGTTTTCTGATTATGGTAAGCTTTCTGGGCGAAAATTAGACGATTTGCAAGCTGGTGCCAGCGATCGCGTTAATATCGAAGATCCAGAATATCAAAAGAAAAAAGATCCCTTTGATTTTGCTTTATGGAAAGCCGCTAAACCAGGCGAACCCGCTTGGGAATCACCTTGGGGTGCAGGGCGTCCCGGCTGGCATATAGAATGTTCAGCAATGGTACGCGATCGCCTGGGCGATACCATAGATATTCACGCTGGTGGTGCTGACTTAATTTTCCCCCACCACGAAAACGAAATCGCCCAATCAGAAGCGGTAACAGGTAAACCTTTAGCTACCTACTGGCTGCACAACGGTATGGTGAAAGTAGATGGTGAGAAAATGTCCAAATCTCTGGGCAACTTTACCACCATTCGCGACCTCCTAGATCGAGGGGTAGAACCAATGGCGGTGCGGTTATTTGTACTGCAAGCCCAATATCGCAAACCCATCGATTTTACCGACGAAGCGATCGCCGCCGCTACTAATGGCTGGCATACTTTAAAAGAAGGATTGCTATTTGGTGACGAATACGGCGAAAAACTGGGATGGGAAGTCAACAACGCCGCAAGTAAAACAGAAATCTCCCCAGAATATGTCAACCGTTTTCGAGAAGCCGTAGACGATGACTTTAATTTCCCTGGCGGTTTAGCAATCATCTTTGAATTAGCCAAAGAACTGCGTCGCGAAGGAAATATCATTGTCCATGAAGGAAAAACTGCAACACCAGCCGCAGAATTACGCCAACAATGGGAAACCCTGGTTACCTTAGCGGGAGTTTTAGGCTTAGAAGCCAAACCAGAAGCCGAAAAACCAGCGAATAATGGTTTAAGCGATGCAGAAATAGAAAATTTGATTGCACAACGCCAAGCAGCCAGAAAAGCCAAAAACTTTGCAGAAGGCGATCGCATCCGGAATGAACTCCAAGCCCAAGGTATTACTCTAATTGATAGTAAGGATGGTACCCGTTGGCATAGGGGTTAACAATTTGAATTTTGAATTTTGAATTTTGAATTGAAATTATGTTTTCTGAATTAACAAACGCGATCGCTAATATCAATATTCCTGCTGATTGGGTTGGTATTAGAGTTGTCAAAGAAACAGCCGTTAACCGTCATGTTCGTGATGGTTTACCCCAAGCTAATGGCAAATACTCCACCAAGGGAGCAATGCTAGAAGTCTTGATAAATGGTTGTTTGGGTTATGCAGCTACCAATTATTTAGATATTGCCAGCTTACAAGCTGCCGCCGAAATAGCGTATAAACAGGCACTTGTTGCTAGCGAATGGCGAATCTATGATTTCCGCGAAACTCAGCGTCCTAAAGTTGTGGGTGAATATCACTCACCATTTGTAAAACCATTAGATGCCCTCACCCCCAGAGAAATCAACGATTTACTCGTGCGGATTTGCCAAACCCTAAAAGTTAGCGACAAAATTGTCCAAACCACAGCCAGCTTTAGCAGCAACGAAAAAGAGACATGGTTTGTCAGTAGTAATGGCTCCCAAGTATACCAAAAGTTTCTCTCTGTTGGCGCACATTACGGAGCTACAGCCCAAGATGGGGCGATCGTCCAGCAGCGTACTAACAACGGCTGGCACGCAAACTGTTATCAAGGCGGACTAGAACTGTTAAAACAAGATGGACTATGGGATCGGGTGCAGCAAGTTGGAGAACAAGCAGTAGAACTCTTGACAGCCGACGAATGCCCAACAACCCGCACCAATTTAGTCTTAGCACCAGACCAAATGATGCTGCAAATTCATGAAAGCGTCGGACATCCGCTAGAAATTGACCGAATTTTAGGAGATGAGCGGAACTACGCTGGCGGTAGCTTTGTCACCAAGAGCGATTTTGGCAACCTAATTTATGGTTCGCCACTGATGAACATTACCTTTGACCCCAGCGTACCCGGTGAATTTGCCAGCTATAACTTTGACGACACTGGCGCAGTAGCCACCAGAGAATATGTCATTAAAGGCGGGGTACTTCAGAGAGGTTTAGGCAGCCTAGAAAGCCAAGCCAGGGCGGGAATAGCAGGCGTAGCTTGTGCCCGTGCTTCATCATGGAATCGCCCCCCAATAGATCGCATGGCTAACTTAAATTTAGAGCCAGGAAACGCCACCTTTGAGGAAATCATCGCCGGGGTAGAAAATGGTGTTTACATGGAATCAAACCGTTCCTGGTCAATAGACGATCGCCGTTATAAATTTCAGTTTGGTTGCGAGTATGCCAAGTTAATTGAAAACGGCAAACTCACCAAAACCCTGCGTAACCCCAACTATCGCGCCACCACTCCCGAATTTTGGCAAAGTTTAACCAAAGTTGGTAATAATTCCAATTGGCAAATTTACGGTACTCCTTACTGCGGTAAAGGCGAACCAAATCAAGCTATTTGGGTAGGACATGGTTCGCCAGTTTGTCTATTTGCTAACGTCGAAGTATTTGGCGGTGGAAGTTAAATATTTATTAGTCCATTAGTCATTAGTCAGTGTCCCCCTTGCTCCCTGCTCCCCTGCTCTTTAATACCCCCTGCTCATGAAAATTGACGAATTATCTGCATTAGAAACCAGCTTTAACCAGCTAATTGAAACTCTCCTCATCAAAAAAACTGCAACTGAAGAATTCACAGTTAAACTCAACAGCGAGCGGAGTCAATTTACAAGGTTTAATCATGCGAAAGTCCGCCAAACTGGTTATGTTGCTGATGGTTGGATTGAACTAACTTTAATGGAAGAGCAACGCACTAGTATGCGTCAGTTTCCTTTCACTGGAAATTGGGAGATTGATTGGCAGACAGCATACACAGCTTTACAAGAATTACGGGAAGAAATTCGCTTTTTACCTGTCGATCCCTATCTGGTTTTACCATCAGGAAATAATACTAGTAGAGAAATACATTCTGGCAAATTGTTAGCTAATGAAGCGGTAGTACCTACAATCCTAGAATTAGTTGCTGACCTAGATTTTACAGGAATATATGCCGGCGGTGTTGTGGTTCAAGCTTATGGCGATTCCCAAGGACAAAAACATTGGTTTACTACCGATACATTTACCTTAGACTATTCTCTATTTAAACCATCAGGGCAAGCAGTTAAAGGTACTTTTGCAGGTAGTAACTGGGATGAATCTGCTTATATAAAGAGAATTCAAGAAGATAAAAAACAATTAGAATTACTTTCTTTAACTACAAAGGAAATACCTAGAGGCAATTATAAAACTTATTTCGCACCTGCCGCAGTTGCCGATTTAGTAAATATGCTTTCTTGGGGGGGTGTGAGTGAAGCCGATATCCAACAAGGAAATAGTTCATTAGCTACATTATCCCGCGAAGAAAAATTACTTTCCCCTAAGTTTAATTTAAAAGAAAACTTTCAGCTAGGGTTAGTGCCGCGATTTAATGAATTAGGAGAAATGGCAGAACCAGAGTTACCTATAATTGCCAAAGGATATTTAATCAATAGTTTAGTTAACTCTCGGACTGCTAAAGAATATCAAAAAACAGCAAACGGTGCGAATAGTTATGAAAGCTTACGCGCGCTTGAAGTCAGTCCGGGTAATTTAGCTTTTGAGCAGATTTTACTGACTTTAGATACAGGCTTATATGTCTCAAATTTACATTATTTAAATTGGAGCGATCGCCCTACAGGTAGAATTACAGGTATGACCCGTTATGCTTGCTTTTGGGTAGAGAAGGGCGAAATTATTGCTCCTATTGAAAACCTGCGTTTTGATGAAAGTCTCTATCGCTTTTGGGGAGATAATTTAGTAGATTTGACTAATTTTCAAGAATTTATCCCTGAAGTTGGAACTTACGAAAACCGTCAACTAGGAGGTAGCCTGGTTCCCGGAATGTTGGTAGAAGATTTTACATATACTCTGTAGCTAACCAACAGCACAAAGCAAAATTCAAACTTCAAGCAGAGCTAGGCTTTTAAGTCTATCAACAGTCAACAGCCATAGCAAAAAATAATAGGGAACATTATAAAGTTTAGGAATACAACCTGATTCTCAAAATTAGTACTTTCACAGTAGTTGGGATGAAATTAAACAGTAACTGCATTACCTACCATCGTAATTAAGAAATTAATTGCATAATCTCCACCTTTGTGAATTTTGCTTAATTGACAACCATTAGCCATGATAATTTCTATCGCTTCATGGCCTGATTGTTGATGCTCTTTTTCTACTGCATCATGGATAATAAAATACTCTGATTGCAATACATCTATTTCTGGTATATCTACAGCTATAAAAGATTGCTTGAGTAAATGTAAAATATCGTATGCAGGAGCTTCTAAGCCGACAATAAATCCAATCGCTTCATCCTGACTCATCTGGGATAAATGACTGATGGTGTGTTCAAAAAATTGGGCTAAAAATGGATCTATCTTTTGAGTAATAAGTTGAGCATTAGGAGATTGATTAATTAATTCCAGCAGTAATTTGCTATGAATTTTACTTCTATTTCCAGAACCACATTCACCGTAAGCTATTTCTGCTAACAAATATTGGATATCTGGAATATGTATTCTAGCTAACGCTGCTCCATGTAAGCGAACAACTTGACTCGAAAGATATGACCATCGACGTAAAAATGTGACCGCATCGTTAATCCCTGGTTCCACAACTTGCTTGCGGAATTCCAAGCGAAGAACATCTTCAATATTTTCTATCGACAGTAACATAGATACTCCAAATATATGTGTTGACTTACCAAGCAACATATCCAGGATTTTTCGCCTGAATATCTCTAAAATATAAGCAATAAATCAAATATCTACCAATGGTGTCATTACTTATTCAATGTGATTATCTGATAAAGAATTACTGGTTTATTTCTCACAACTTTAAAGCTTAAATAAAATAATTTGGTTCGTAATTCAGATATATATTGTGCTCAGTTTTTTTGCTCTAGAAATTCCCCCTAAAACATTTGATATTACTTTCGCCAACAGCTTTGAGGTGCGAAGGAAGAGTAGGAGCTACAAAATTAGCGTTTTTGAGTATTACTGAATTTCTTCAATCAGCAAATACTAATGCTATAGATAGATTGGAGATTTGATGGAGAAATTAATTTTTGCATCACAATAGCGTGTGAATAATATAGTCATCAAGATTTTTGATGATACATATAATAAATTCTCGAATACTTAGTTACAATAAAGACATTTTTACGCATAAACTCGGCGATACCTGGAGCAAAATCATCCTCATTGAAGAATTTTTACTAAGAGCATGACCAAACTGCGAAAAATCATGAAACAAAGCATAAAAAACGGATTAAGCAAGGTTCCTATACGCACAATCTTAATTGTGCCTTTTGTCATACAAATCTGCGTTACTGTGGGATTAGTAGGATATTTTTCATTTAGAAATGGACAAAAAACCGTTAATGATTTAGTCATTAAATTGCAAAATGAAGTGAATTCTAAGGTGTTTTTACATCTCGACTCTTACCTAAAAGATCCGGTAAAGTTAAATCAAATTAACGCTGATTTAATCAAATCTGGAGTTTTAGATTATCAAAATTCAGATAAATTAGAAAAATATTTCTATGCCCAAATTAAAAATTCTAATATTAGTTATATAAATTTTGGTCATGCAAATGGTAAATTCACCGGGATTCTGAAAGAAAAAAAAGGTGACAATCTAATTAATTTCAATCTAGAAGTTTTTGATGCTACGGCTGATAAAAAAATGTATGTTTATAACCTAAAACCAGATGGTTCTAGGGATAATAAATTAGAAGCTCGTGATATTAATCCTTTATTAGATCCCTGGTATACGGATGCAGTGAAAGCTGGTAAACCGATTTGGAGCCAGATTTACCAATGGCAAAATTTAGGGATTATTTCTATTTCTTATAGCTATCCAGTATATAATCAACAAAATCGTTTAGTTGGTGTGCTAGGAACAGATTTAAAGCTGTCTTCGATTGGCAATTTTTTAAGAAATATCAATATTAGCCCCAATGGTAGAGTATTTATTTTAGAACGTAACGGATTTCTAGTAGCTAATTCTAATATTCAGCCGCCATTTAAGTATGAAAATGGCAAGATTCTCCGATTAAAAGCAGAAGAAAGTGATGACGAACTAATCAAGGCGACATCTCAATATTTAAAAGCTAACTTTGATTTTTACAACATCCAAGGAGAGGAACATCTACAATTTGTAGACAATAAAGAAATAATTTTTGTCAAAATTGCTCCTTGGAAAGATAAATTTGGTTTGAATTGGCTGGTGGTAGAGTCAGTTCCCGCAGCAGATTTTATGGGGCAGATTTATGAAAATAATCGGAATACTCTGATTTTATCATTGTTAGCTTTACTAATATCTATAGGAGTTGGGATTCTCACGGCTCGCTGGATTACAAAACCAATTATTAAGCTAAAAGATGCCGCAACGGCTTTTGCTAACGGGGAATTTGGGCAAACAATTCCTACACAGCGAAAGGATGAATTAGGTGTTTTAACCATAGCTTTTAATAGTATGGCTGGACAATTGCAAAATGCTTTTGCAACTCTGCAAAAAACTAATTTGTTATTAGAACAAAGGGTTGAAGAACGAACTGCTGAACTCCAAGAAGCTAAGGAAATGGCTGATGCAGCTAATGCAGCTAAAAGTGAATTTCTAGCCAATATGAGCCATGAATTAAGAACTCCTCTCAATGGCATTTTGGGTTACGCGCAAATTTTGCAGCGAGACAAGAAATCTACAGCCAAGCAATTAGATGCTTTCAATATTATTTACCAATGTGGTTCTCATTTATTAACATTGATTAATGATATTTTAGACCTTTCTAAAATAGAAGCGCGGAAATTAGAACTAGTAAATCAAGATTTTCAATTTAATAGCTTTCTCAATAGTATTGTGGAAATTTGCCGCATTCGTGCGGAACAAAAGGATATTCAATTTAGTTATGAAGCCGTGAATAAATTGCCTCAGTTCATCCATACTGATGAAAAACGGTTAAGGCAAGTATTAATTAATTTGTTGGGGAATGCTATTAAGTTTACCGATCGCGGTAGTGTTTTACTGAGGGTCAGTGTTATAAATGAATCAATTCAGGCTAAGTATTGTCTCCGCTTTGAAGTCACAGATACGGGAGTAGGGATGACACCAGAGCAATTAGACAAAATTTTTATACCTTTTGAGCAAGTTGGCGATCGCCAGCGAATGGCTGATGGTACAGGGTTAGGATTGGCAATTAGTCAGCAGATTGTGGAATTGATGGGTAGTCAAATCCAAGTCAAAAGTACTTTGGGGGAGGGTAGCACCTTTTGGTTTGATGTAGATGTGGTTGCGGCTGCTGAGTGGCGAGAAATTCCGCCGCAAACCTCTACTGAAAACATTATTGGTTATGAAGGCAAACGACGACAGATTTTAATAGTTGACGATCGCTGGGAAAATCGCTCTGTAATTTCCCATTTATTAGGATTACTAGATTTTGAATTCATTGAAGCCAGTAACGGTGCGGAAGGATTAGACAAAGCTATGATACACAAACCAGACTGTATCATTACTGATTTGTCAATGCCTGTGATGGATGGATTAGAAATGGTAGCAAAATTGCGATCGCTTCCCCAATTTCAGCACACCATAATTATTGCTGCTTCTGCTAGCGTCTTTGATTTTAACCGCCAACAAAGCCAAACTGCGGGTTGCAATGAATTTCTACCCAAACCAATACAATCTGATGAGTTGCTGTCACAGTTGAGTGTTCACTTGGGTTTAACCTGGATTCGCGAAGCTGAGACTGTGCCTATTGTTGTGAATGATACTGCGAATCAGGCGATCGCTTTAGTCTTACCGGATATTCAAGAATTGGAAAATCTGCAATTAGCAGCACGCATGGGTGATATTGACACCCTAGAACAAGCAGCACAGCACCTAATTCAATTAGATCGACGCTACGAGCCTTTTGCCGCGCAATTACTACAACTGCTACAGGAGATGAACGAAAGCGCGATCGTTAAATTTATTCAACAGGCAATAGCGGAGGTTAAATCATGAATTCAACTCAACCCAACCAAATTTTGATTGTGGATGACAATCCTACTAATATTAAAGTTTTATTTGATTGTTTAAAATCAGCAGGATATCGAGTCTTTATTGCCCAAAGTGGCGAGAGTGCTTTAGAAAAATTGGCAGTAATAACTCCAGATTTAATTTTATTGGATGTCATGATGCCAGGAATTGATGGTTTTGAAACCTGCCAACGGCTGAAAAATCTGCCTAGCACTCAAAATATCCCTATAATTTTTATGACGGCTTTAAATGAAACCGAACATAAAGTTAAAGCTTTTTCTTTAGGTGCAGTTGACTATATTACTAAACCATTTCAACAAGAAGAAGTTTTAGCTAGAGTCAACGTACATTTACAACTGTGTAACCTGAATCAAGAACTACGCAGTATGAATGAACAACTAGAAAAAAGGGTAGCTCAAAGAACAGCTAGACTGAGTTATACCCTGGAGCAAATGCAAGTTATGCAACTGCAACTAATCCAAAATGAAAAAATGTCAGCCTTGGGTAATTTAGTTGCTGGAGTAGCACATGAAATTAATAATCCCATCAGTTTTGTAGCTGGTAATATTTTTCCTGCTCAAGAATACCTCAAGGATTTATTTAAACTGATTGCTTTGTATCAACAAGAATGTCCCCAACCGAGTCCGGTAATTCAAAAAACCATTAAATCTATTGATTTAGAATATATCAAAAAAGATTTTCCCGAACTGCTCAATTCAATGGAAATTGGCATTGAACGGATTACTAATATTAGTCATAGTTTACGCAGCTTTGCTCGTAGTGATACAGCAAAAAAGCAACTATTTGATATCCATGAAGGTTTAGATAGCACGCTGTTAATTCTCAAGCATCGCTTAAAAGCTAATGAGGATCGTCCGGAAATTCAAGTTATTAAAAATTATGGCGAAATACCGTTAATTGAATGTTTACCAAGTCCCATCAGTCAAGTTTTTATGAATATTTTCGCTAATGCCATCGATGCTTTAGAAGAGGCAAATCAAGGCAGAAGTTTTGCCGAAATTAAAGCTAAACCAAATTGCATTACTGTGACTACAAATCTCAGTCAGGATGAGCAATATGCAATAATTTCTATTAAAGATAATGGCACTGGTATGCCACAACATATTAAGCAACAAATTTTTGAATATCTTTATACAACTAAGACTACTGGGAAAGGTACGGGATTAGGTTTAGCAATCTCCCATAAAATTATTGTTGATGAACATCAGGGAAAAATTGAAGTAAATTCTCAACCTGGTGCATGGTCAGAGTTTATAATTACTATTCCAGTTATGGCAAGTAAAGGAGTAAGCTAATAGTCAATGATTGCCTATTTCAGAAATAAATAAAGTAGAGGTGCAATGAGTAAACTTGGTAGTAAAGAAGCGACTCTGATTTGGGTTACTGCCAATAAGTTTAATCCCAATCCGAGAATTGTTAAGCCACCTACACCTGTAATTAATAACAAGCAGGGATGATTGGCTGGGTTGGGTAAGACTTGGATTAACAATCCAGCGATGAGGGAGACACTACCTTGATATAAAAGTAGGATGACGGCGGAAAATCCTACGCCGATACCATAGCTACTACTAAGTGCGATCGCGCTGATGCCATCCATTGTGGCTTTGAGCATTAATATATTGTTATTCCCGGTTAAACCATTGTTAAAACTGCCAATTAAAGCCATTGGCCCGACACAAAATAATAAACTACTAGCCACAAAACCATCTGTAAAATTGCCGCTTGCGGGAAAAAGTGCTTTAATGAAGTCGCCTAAAGAATAGAGTCTTTCTTCTAATTTCCACCACTCGCCTAAAATTCCCCCAACTGCGATCGCAATTAGTCCTAATACTATGCCATCGACGCGAGTATTTTTCACTTGCGTTAAACTACCAGCCATTTGCAAACCAATAAATATGGTGATTAACGCTACTCCTTGGGTAATTATCAGCTGCATTTTTGCGGGAAGATGCTTCTTTAAAAAGAGTCCGCTAATTGTACCTGCAATAATACTGATAGCATTGATCCAAGTGCCGTTAGTTCGCACCCAAAAATCTAGCGTCACTTCATTCCACTCCCTATAGTTAAATTTCTTGACAAAACATAAAAACTTCTCCTCTAGCCCCTATTTTAACTAACATCATCTATTTCTCTCAATTTCATTTACCAGCAAGTCTTTCACGCTAAAGTAAATAATTAATATAGTTAATAAGAATTGAGCAAATTGTAAAATCGGATCTAATCGCCAGCCTTGAAAAACAAAAATAAAACCTACAAGCAACATAACACTTGGTACTAATAAAGCTTGCAGCAGATAAATTACAAAAGCTATACCATTAAGGCTGCTAGCCCGTCTAAATAGCAAAGTTACCATAAAAATCATGTAAAATATCCCAAAAATTATATATATTATTCCTAGCAAGCTAGCTATATTAAAACCGAAATTAACTTGCATCAAAACTAGATTTTGGAAACTTGGCATCATATATTTTTACCTATAATTTATGTAATAAATTTACTCAAAAAATAAATAAGTTCGCAGTCATATTTCACTACGAACTTACGGAAATTCATGAATTTAAAATACCTTCCACTTGCTCGCTAAAAAAGAATTAAAATTGTTTTCTCAACAAAGTATTTTCTTAACTTTAAGCACAAAGACAGCTTATACAGATTCAATTCACCGCTAATTAATAGCGATAATTCTTACCGTGCGGACATAATTTGATTTTTAATTTTGATTTTATTAACACAGTTTTGTGATATTTGCAACCTCCATCAAGTTTATCTTTTCTTAGGTGGCGGAGAATTTCGCTGCGGAGGCATTTCTGCTCGCAGTTCTTGTCTGCCATTGGTAACAATTCGCAACATATCTTTAAGATCCTGTTCAATACCTTCTAGGACGCTATCAGCATATTGATCCGCACCATTTTCGATTTGTTGAGCTTGAGCGATCGCAGCTTGTCGCATTTCTTCTAACTCTTGCATACAAGCACGGCGCTTTTCCTCAATTTCCGCCAGAGTTTCTTGCATCATGGCGTCGCATTCTTGTTGCACTTGTCGTCTTAGCTGTTCAGCTTCGCGTTCTGCTTGCTTGATAATATCGCTTTCCGCCAAGATTTGAGCGCGTTTAGCTTGCGCCGCCTCAACAACTTGCTGGCCATATTCTTCAGCTTCCAGCAAAATTTCCTCTTTTTGATCGAGGATTAATGCTGCTTCCTGAAAAACTGATGGTAAAGAAACCCGAATGAAATCGAGCTGCTCTAACAGCTTTTCATCATCAACTAAAGTACGTCCAGTTAATGGAATTCGGAATCCGCTAACGATAATATCCTCAAGGCGAGCGAGTTCCTCCTGAAGATCTATGGTTCCCGCTCCTTCGGGATAGTCTTCAGCGGGGGGATTGCTTCCGTTGTGATTGGGTTCAACATTGGAGAGTTGTGGTTGTAGCATTGGTATATTTCTAAAGCAACGTGTGGGGGAACGAGATGATCGACGGAGCCACCAAACCTTGCAATCTCTTTTACCACACTACTACTTAAAAAACTATACTCATTGGAGGTGGCTAGAAAAACTGTCTCTATTTGGGTAGAAAGAGTTTTATTAGTATGAGCCATTTGTAGCTCAATTTCAAAGTCGGAAACTGCTCTTAAACCCCTTAATAAAACTTGTGCTTGTCGCTTTTGAGCATAGTTGACTGTCAAACCATCAAAGCTATCTGCTTCGACATTGGGCAAATGTCGTGTAGATACACGAATTAGTTCTAGTCTTTGCTGCACAGTAAACAGCGGTGTTTTATTGGGGTTACGAAGAACAGCCACAATCACCTGGTCATACAATCGGCTAGCCCGCTGTATGATATCCAGATGTCCCAAAGTAATCGGGTCAAAGCTACCAGGGTAAATAGCAATCACAGTCTTCGATACATCAAAGTTATGTAGGTGATTATATCGGAACCTGCTGATAAACCCATGACATCTAAGGGAAGTATTATTTTTGTTAGAGAAATTAACGATACTAAGTAATTATTATTAACTACGTATATTTATCGTTAGGTATGGGGCATGAGGTAAGGAGAGATTTGCTTGTTTGGTTGTGAGATTTTATCGTGATTAGCTGACTAATAGATAGGTTTTTACCGCAAAGCAAAACCTGCTCTAATTAGTTATATACTCAAAGCCCCTGGTTTCTTGTCCTCATGATGGGAAACTGCTCAGGCTGATTAATAATTTTAGTTATTTAGCTAGGTACTTTTGCATGGCACTGGATATTTCCACATTGCCTTTGGCATTTCAATTTACTTCTCCAGGCCCTATTCTCTGGAGAATTGGGCCAATAACTATTCGCTGGTATGGCTTATTAATCGCCTCAGCAGTGTTAATTGGTGTCAGTCTTTCCCAGTACTTGGCAAAGCGCCGTAACGTTAACCCAGACTTACTCAGCGATTTGTCGATTTGGTTGGTGATTGGGGCAATTCCCGCAGCCAGGCTATATTACGTTTTGTTTCAATGGCCAGAATATGCCCAGCATCCAGAGCGAATTATCGCTATCTGGCAAGGGGGGATTGCGATTCATGGGGCGATTTTAGGTGGCTTGGTAGCAGCATTAATATTTGCCAAACTCAAGCAAGTTTCTTTTTGGCAACTAGCAGATTTAGTAGCGCCTTCGCTAATTTTAGGGCAGGCGATCGGGCGTTGGGGAAATTTCTTTAACTCGGAAGCGTTTGGCGATCCTACCAATTTACCTTGGAAGTTGTATATCCCAGTGGATCGTCGTCCCCCAGATTTTATTGATAATGAATACTTTCATCCCACCTTCCTCTATGAATCTTTGTGGGATTTAATGGTGTTCGCCTTGCTGATAACTTTGTTTTTTCGCAGTTTGCAAGGAAAACCACGCTTAAAGATAGGTACGTTATTTCTCACATACTTGGCAACTTACAGCTTAGGACGCTTGTGGATTGAAGGGTTGCGGACTGATAGCTTAATGCTAGGCCCTTTAAGGATGGCTCAAGTTGTGAGTTTAATCGGGATTGCTTTAGGATTAGCGGGATTAGCTTGGCTTTACTTAGCGAAACGTCCTTTACCAGATGTCGTTTCTAGCCCAAGAAGTAACGGCGCAATCGGGGAATGAGGAGATAGTTGACGGTTGACGGTTAACGGTTGGCTGTTAATCAATCGCAACTGACTCTTACGAGTTCGGCAGTTGCTACCCTGCGGGAAGCCGCTCCGCGTCTACAAGTCGGGGAACCCGACGCCACTTGCTACCCTGCGGGAACGCCTCCGGCGAACAAGTCGGGCAACCCGTCCAACGCAGTGGCTCCCCAACGCACGGCCTCACAACTGACAATTGACTATTGACTATTGACCAAAAAATAAAAAATGCCCCAGAGGGTTCTCCAGGGCTTAACCAGGGTGCATCTACCATTACTCTCTACTAGAGGAATAGAGATTATCCGGAGAGACACTGAAAATTTATCAAAAATTTTTTTTGCAGAATTGAAGTATATGCTTTTATGAGTGAATTTACTGCCATAACATGTGACCCAAAAACATTGCAGCCTGTAGAACCGAGGGTTTACATTGTGGGTGCTGGGCCTGGAGATCCCGATTTATTAACGGTAAAGGCACAAAAACTTCTGGCTGTAGCGGATGTGATTTTATTTGCGGACTCTTTGATCCCCGCACAAATTTTGGATCTTTGTCGTCCAGATGCGGAAGTTATTCGGTCGGCGAATAAAACTTTAGAAGAGATTGTACCGCTGATGATAGAGCGAGTGCGATCGCAAAAATCTGTGGTTCGTCTGCATTCTGGTGACCCCAGTCTCTATAGCGCTATCCATGAGCAAATGTACCTGCTATCTGAGGCGAATATCCCTTTTGAAGTTATTCCTGGTATTAGCGCCTTTCAAGCCGCAGCCGCTAAATTACAGGTTGAATTAACTGTACCGGGTTTAGTGCAAACTATTATTCTTACCCGTATCAGTGGACGGACTGAAGTCCCCGTCAGTGAAGAATTAGCTACACTCGCCGCACATCAAGCTAGCCTGTGCTTATATTTGAGTGCGCGTCATGTCGAAGATGCGCAAGCCAAGTTACTAGAACATTATCCCAGCGACACCCAAGTAGCAATTTGTTTCCGTGTCGGCTGGCCTGATGAAAAAATTCGAGTGGTTCCCTTAAAGGAGATGGCTGACTGTACCCACAAAGAACAGTTAATTCGCACCACACTTTACATTATCAGTCCAGCACTTTCACCAGCAACAGGGCGATCGCGTTTATATCATCCTGAACATCAACATTTGTTTCGGTCATCCCATCATTAGTTAATTGTCAGTAGTCAGTAGTTAGTAGTCAGTAGTCAGTAGTCATTTATCTTATGCGACTCTCAGGTTCGGTAAACTAAATACTATTGACTGTTGATTATTGAATTTTTGACTATGCCATTAATTAAAGTACAAACTTCTGTATCTACGCCGGAAAAATCTGAAGTTGAAGCAATGCTGTTAAGCTTATCGGCAAAATTAGCCAAGCACTTGGGAAAACCGGAATCTTATGTAATGACGGCTTTTGAACCGGAAATTCCCATGACATTTGCTGGAACTACAGACCCTGTTTGCTATATTGAAATTAAAAGTATCGGCTCAATGAAACCTGACCAAACTCAAAGTATGAGTCAGGATTTTTGTCAACAAATTAACCAATCTCTAGGTATACCAAAAAATCGTATTTACATTGAATTTGCAGACAGCAAAGGTGCGATGTGGGGTTGGAATGGTACAACCTTTGGTTAGATACTGATTTAATTACAACTGATAAAACTTACAGGGGATAAGCACATATTACACGTAAATCAGTAGTGCTTTATCTCCCTATTTTTTTATTAATCCTTAATTTTATTAATTAATTTAGGTATTATAACTCAATAAAAGTGATAGGAATCACATTGATTTGATATATCAAAAGCATCTGACTGTTTAACTCAGAATAGCTATAGAAGCCAGCTAGTTTCTCTCGTTTGGTTATTGTCAGTAATTTATAGAAATAATTACCTAATTACATTGAAAACTGTTTATATGAGCAATTTCTAGGGAACACTATAATCAGTAGCTCCTGAGAATTTATTAATTGGTTCTTTAGTACTTGTTATGCTAAACTAACAATCAAAATGCCAGTTTAACAAGCATCTAATTCGGAAGTTTTCAAAGTTTCTAAATCCATAAGCCGAGC
>NZ_JACJRE010000065.1 GCF_014697075.1 Tolypothrix sp. FACHB-123
TTTTATTTGTTTTATTTATCATTGCCGGAATTTTTACAATTATCAATGTCATTTTGAAATCTCTCTTAGTTTTTATTAGGAAATAAGATGCGTTTCCCCTAGATTATGGTGCAGCCGGACTATTTGATTTACAACAACAAGGTAGCCTCACAGGTAATCAGTTAGTCGTAGCGGCGATTGTTTTGACATTGTTTCTACCCTGTGTTGCTCAATTGCAAATGCTAATTAAAGAACGGGGCGCAAAAATTACAACTGCGATCGTATTATTTATTTTCCCCTTTGCTTTTTTGATGGGATATCTTGTCAACCTTGGCTTAACCTTCTTTGGAGTGCAATTTTAAGATGAACGCCTTACCAACAGTCAAAATTGGTCAACCACAAACGGTAGTTTGTTTGCAAACTGAAGATGATGCAATTTTACACAAGCTCATGGCATTCGGTATTTTACCAGGTAGTAATTTAGTGCTAGAGCAACGCTTTCCATCCTACATCATCACAGTTGGCAGAACCCGCACCGCTTTGGATCAGGAAACAGCCCAAAGTATTTTTGTGAAATCGTGTTAAATCTCTGCGTTCTCTGCGGTTCAACCAATGATCATTTAAACCGCAGAGAAAAAAGCGATCGCACAGAATAAAAAATCAAAATTTCCTATTCAAGAATGTACCAGAGAGTGTTGGCTGAGCGCAGTCGAAGCCAACAAAGTAGCGTGAGCGAAGGAGAAGGGCACACCTACGGTGTTGTTGTACTCGGACTAGGTGCAGCAGTAGGAGTAGACTGACGACTACGACGCAGAGCATCCCGCAAACGACTACCACTATCCGACGCTGGCGCAGATGGTTTCAAAGTCCGCCGCCGTCTTCTCAATAAATTTTGCGTTGTTTGTCCTGATGTTCTCACATCCGCTGTCACTTCCCGCGATCGCCGTCGCAGACGATTACTCAAAGAATTTTCCGAACTTTGTACCCTTGTTGGTGTCGCTTCTGTAGTGTTGGTACGCCGCAATCTCCGGTTAATTCTGGATTCTGTACTGTTAGTAGCACTTTGCTCCCTTTGTCTTGTTGATCTGACAGGAACATCGTTACCTCCAGAAGTCGCTGCTTCTAAACGCCGTCTGCGTCTTGGTGTTTCTTGACTAGAATTGTTGTTAGAAGAGGCTGCTGCTGTTTCTCTCTGTCTTTCACGTTCTTGGCGTTCCTGTTGCTGCTTCCTGACTTGGCTATGGCGACGCGAACCTTGGATCGCATACTCTGTAGCTATCTGTACTCCTTGTCTCCCTCTCTCAGAAGGCTTCAGTTTCCAGTTTCTAGCTTGGCGTAGGTGTTCTTCATCTAATTCTCTATCGCCACTGGAACCAAGTAATCTCACATTAGTAACATTACCATTTACATCAGTATCAACAGCTACGTTTACTCTGCCTTCTGCCTTGCGCCGTCTGGCTCTATCTGAGTATCTAACATTACACTCTTGACAAGCGGCGCGACCATCACCGCCACGCCGAGAATTACCTTCTCCATCTCCATTACTAGGTAACTTCGGGGTTGTAGGTGCAGTAGCTATAGGTACTCCGCCATTACCACCATTGCCATTACCAACACCAGAACCATTGCCGTTACCAATACCAGAACCAGAACCGCTACCGACACCGGAACCATTGCCGTTACCAATACCAGAACCAGAACCGCTACCAATACCAGTACCTGTTCCTGTACCAGAACCACCAATACTGCCAGAACCGTTACCAGTTAAGACGGATGTTCCACCGCCGCCGCCACCGCCGCCACCCCCAGGTGTACCATTTCCTGGTGTTGACTGACTTGCTTGAGAATCTCTAATTCCGCGTAGAGTATCGCGTAACTTACTACTGGAACTTGTGTTAGATAAAGCAACAGATTTGTCTACGGGTTTTTCTGGAGCGTTGTTAACTGGTTTTGGGGCTATATTTGTTGCGGTTGTTTCTGGCTGAACTTGAGTTTTCAGCGGTTCGATAGGTTTTTTTAAGTTTTCAACCAACTTTTGGATAGGTGGCTCTGGTACCACAGGTTTAGGGGGAGGTAATTCCACCTTGGCTGGAAGGGGAACTGGCTGTACCGGATTTTCAGGTTTGATAATACTTTCAGTTTTGGGGTTACTTGTAGAACTTGCCAGAATTTCTGTTTTTTCTTGGATTGCCAACTTTTGAGGAGACTTCTCCGGCTTTGGTTCTTCTTCTAACTTTTTCTCTTCGGGGGTGTCAAGAATTGTAAACTCGATAGGTTCCTCTTCCAGAGGGGACACTCTAGAGAAATAATTACCAATCCCAGAAGCGAGTACCGCTACATGGAAGCCGAGGGAACCAATTAGACTCAGAACCAAAAAACCTTTAAGCGCCTTTGTTTCTTTCTCGCGCTGCTCGAAAGTAGTGCCGGAGAAGCTCATAAGTATGTTGCTAGATATTCTCACTAAAAAGGTTAAAGTGTCCTGGAGCAAAAGTCAATCAATCTCTGTAAATATCCTGACTATTACTTTTGCGTTAGTTTTCAACTATGACATCGTGTCAGGCATCAAGCTAGAACAATTGGATTAATCCTACTTGAATAATCAATGCGTTTTCTGTCATTATACTTTCACATCAAGTTGAGAAGTATTTGCAGTATTCTATAATTCTCAATTGAGAGTAGATCTCAATTTGACCAAAAACTTACAGCATCAGCATATTCATTGAAATTAAACCAAAGGATCTATGGGGATAAAACAGTTATTCAGCGCAGGTGGCGTGGTAATGTGGCCTCTGCTGGCGTTCTCTATTGTGGCGGTAGCTTTGATTGTTGAGCGGGTGCGGTTTTGGTATCGAATCAATACCCGCCAAAGCAAGGTGGTGCGAGAAATTCTCAATCTCTACCGGATGGATAATGTGGTGGGAGCAATCGAAAAATCCCGTCAGAATGCGAATTTACCGATTCCCCGAATTTTCCTAGCTGCTTTGGAATTGGAAGAACCGACACCAGAAGAGTTTCGCTTGGCCTTGGAAAGTGAAGCGCAAGCAGAATTACCGATTATTAAGCGTTTTAACACAATTTTTGACACAATTATCGGTCTTTCACCATTATTTGGCTTGTTAGGAACGGTGCTAGGTTTGATTGTTTCATTCGCTTCTCTCAATCTTGGTGATGTTGGCGGGACAAAAACCGCAGGTGTGACATCGGGGATCAGCGAAGCACTGGTTTCCACAGCGTCTGGCTTAATTGTGGCAATTTTCACCCTGTTCTTTGCTAATTCTTTTCGCGGACTAGCTCAACGTCAAACTGGATTGATTCAGGAATATGGTGGGCAATTAGAGCTGTTATATCGCCGTCGTTACGAACGAGGAGGAGAAAAAGTTTATGCGTCTACCAGATGAAGCGGATATTCCAGCACAGATAAATATTGTGCCGATGATTGACGTAATATTTGCGATTTTGACGTTTTTCATCATGTCCACCCTATTTCTGACGCGCCAAGAAGGATTACCCGTCAATTTACCCCAAGCTTCAACTTCGCAACAGTCGCAAGTACCCAGCAAAATTACTGTAACAGTAGAAGCTAACGGCAAAATTAGCTTGAATAAACAGCCGACAACGGTTGATGTACTAGCTGAACAGCTACGGGGAATGGTTGGTTCCACCCCAGACACGATTGTAGTGATTAACGCCGATCGTCAAGTGGAACATGGGGAGATTGTCACGATTATGGATCAAGTGCGTCAGGTTAAGGGTGCAAGGTTAGCGATCGCCACACAAAAGCCTTAAGTTTAATCATCCCCCCAACTAAATTTAGTTGGGGAATTCCTGTGTCTGAGCGAGTTTTGCCCAGTTTTGATAAAGCAATTTTGAAGAATCCGCGATCGCCCCTTGCATTTACTGATTTAGCTGTTAATATGGGCGCATATACAGAACACCTTATACCGAACCTAACTTATCGTCTGTCGTTATACCGAACCTAAATTATCCTCTTGTGTTTTCTCAAGAAACATGAACCGCAGCAAAAACCCCCAATAGGGGGTATTTTTATGGCTGTTGATTGTTAACCGTGAACCATCAACAGTCAGTAGGGGCGGGTTTATGGAAGATCTTCATGAATCAGTGAGGATATCTGTGAACCCGCCCGTACAAAAGTCAACAGTCAACAATCAAAGTTTTAAACTCCAAGCCGCAAAGGCTAAAGCACCCCAACCAGCAATAAAAGCTGCACCTCCCAAAGGTGCAATTGCTCCCAAAGATTTAACACCAGTTAAACTCAAGGCGTACAAACTCCCGGAGAATATGGCAATACCGAGAATAAACAACCAACCACTGGCTATGAGGGTAGAGGGTGGCGACTCGGTGCGGCTTAGTAGTAATCCTACTAATAACAGTGCGAGAGCATGGTACATTTGATACCTAGCACCAATATCAAAAATCTCCAGCGATCGCTCGCTGATTTTGTCCCGTAAAGCATGAGCACCAAAGGCACCAGCGGCAACAGATAAACCGCCTAAAATGGCAGCTATACTTACAAAAATCTGCGTCATTATACTTAGGCGTAGATTGGTGAAGAAGATGTAGGAATGAAAGCAGAAAAAGAAGGGAGACATTACTCTTTCAAGTTAGCCATTCACGGGAAAATCCCACAAGCAAACATGAAAATCTTTAGCCTCTAGCCTCTAGTCCCTAGCCCCTAGTCCCTGAAACATCTAAATCTCAAAATGATATGATACAGTCCCATCTTCGCTGACTTTAAAATTAGCATTGAATTCTTTAGCTTTCTCATCTAAATACTGTCTGGCGGCGATTGCAGGTAATTCTGATTTTATTGCAAAGCCAAGAAGAGTCATACGCCCTTTATTTTCTTGTAGCATTTGATAAAAAATCGATTGCAGGCGATCGCTCATTTGTTGATTTAAAGCTTTTTTCTCTTGTCTGCTTTGATGATACAATCCTAAACTGAGCCATCCCCCTAAAATTAAAGTAGGAACGCCAAAAATCAGACCTTGGGTAGCCTCATAATTAAGGCGATAAAGACGCGGTTTATTAAGAAATTCTTTCCCTGAGTTACCATCTGCACCTGGGATAGGCTTCAACATATCATGTTTCTGAATTCCTGCTGAGACTGATATCGTTAAAAACATGAAACCGAGTGTAAGTAGCCAACCAGCAGCTAATTTTTCAGCAGTCTTCATAGTTCGCTCTCTCAGATTTGAACTTTGCTTGCAATTTTAACTTTAGTTTTGCAAAGCTTCCAATGGTTAACACTCAACAGTCAACAGTCAACAGTCAACAATGACTACTCTGCTAACATCGCCAAAAACTGTACTTCCGTTAATTGGGGAATTCCCAAGGATTCGGCTTTGGCTAATTTAGAACCAGCATCTTCACCGACAAGTAAGTAATCTGTTTTTTTACTGACTGAATCTGTCACTTTACCGCCAGCTTTTTGAATTAAAGCTTTGGCGTCATCTCGCTTTAAGGTGGGTAAAGTTCCAGTGACTACAAAAGTTTTTCCGGCTAATTTTTGATTACCTTCAGTTATTGTTGTTTCTTCTGTGGTTTCTAATTCTAACCCGGCGGCTTGCAAGCGAGAAATTAAAGTTTGATTGGCTGCAATTTGAAACCATTGATGTACAGATTCGGCAATTTCTACACCAATTCCGTAAATAAGAGCAATATCTGATTGTTTAGCTTGAGCTAATTTATCTACAGAGTTAAACTTCTCGGTTAATAATTGGGCATTAACGCTACCAACATGACGGATACCTAAACCATACAATACTCGCGACCAAGGTTGATTTTTTGATTGCGCGATCGCATCAATTAATTTCTGTGCCGATTTTTGTCCCATTCTTTCTAAGCTACATAACTGGGCTTCGGTGATGTTGTATAAATCTGCGACAGAATGCACTAAACCTTTATCTACGAGTTGATGTACTAGTTTTTCCCCCATTCCTTTAATATCTAAAGCATCGCGGCTTACCCAATGTTCGATTGCGCCTTTGAGAATCGCCGCACAGGAAGCATTGACGCATCGAGTAACAGCTTCACCCAATTCTCGCACCACCGGTTGTCCGCAAACTGGACAATTACTCGGCATAATAAACGGTTGTGTATTATCAGGGCGCAGTTCTTTCAGTACCCGCACTACCTCCGGGATAATCTCCCCAGCTTTGCGAACGATTACTGTATCGCCAATACGGATATCTAATTGAGAAATGCGATCGCTATTATGTAATGTAGCTCTTGATACTGTTGTTCCCGCTAATTGTACTGGGCGCATCTCCGCCAATGGTGTTAACGCCCCCGTTCTCCCCACATTTACCGCAATATTTTCCACGCGGGTAGGTGCTTCTTCTGCGGGATATTTTAACGCCACCGCCCAACGGGGGAATTTCTGGGTAAATCCTAGCTGTTCTTGCAGTTTAAAGGAATTGAGTTTTACGACTACCCCATCGGTCATGTAAGGTAAATTTAGCCGTTCCGTATCCCAAAATTTGTAATAATCGCCTACATCGGCTAGGGAAGGACATAATTTATGGTTGGGGTTGACGCGAAAACCCATTTTTTGCAACAATTCCAGAGCTTGCCATTGAGTGTTGGCAATACTGGCATCATCTCTACCAGGAATGTGCAAAGTATAAGCAAAGAAATCTAAGCGCCTGCGGGCGACAATCCGCGAATCTAACTGTCTCAGCGTACCAGCCGCAGCATTGCGGGGATTAGCGAATAATTGCTCAGAAGCTTTTTGTCTTTCTTCGTTAATTTGTTTAAATACTTCTAAGGGTAGAAACGCCTCACCCCGAACTTCTACCTTTTCTAAAGGTTCTAAACCGTCAAAATTTAAACGCAAAGGAATGGAACGAATTGTGCGCACATTTTGGGTGATATCTTCACCTGTTACCCCGTCACCCCTAGTGGCACCTCTAGTTAGTATGCCATTGTGATAGGTAAGAGCGATCGCAGAACCATCAATTTTTAGTTCTGCAACATAATCTACAGCATCAGTTTTCGGTACTTGTCTTTGCCAACGCTGATCCCATGTTTGTAACTCATCAATATTAAAGGCATTCTCCAGACTATATAAGGGGATATTATGCCGCACAGATGTAAACTGTGTCGCTGGTCTTTCACCCACCCGCTGAGTCGGACTATCCGGTGTTATCAGTTCTGGATACTGAATTTCTAATTGTTGCAATTCTCGATATAACTGGTCATAGACAGCATCCTCCATAATCGGTGCATCTAGGACATAATAAGCATAACTAGCTTGCTGCAACAACTGACGTAGTTCTGCTACGCGCTTGGTTTCTGGCTGATTCTGTATCATTGACTGTTTACAAAATACTTAGCAAATAAATTTAACGATGTTTTGCTAGTATAGCGACTGACTTTGAGGTTTTGAGCATTCCTCAAAATAGAGAATCTCATTATAAGAATAACCCTATTATCTAGAATCAGGGCGATGAAGACAATTAAGCAATTTACAGCCCCAATTATTATTGGACACAGAGGCGCTAGCGGCTACCGTCCAGAACATACATTAGCGGCTTATGAACTCGCAATTGATTTAGGGGCTGATTATATTGAACCCGATTTAGTTGCAACCAAAGATGGTGTATTAGTTGCGCGTCACGAAAATGAAATTTCCGAAACTACCGATATAGCCCAGCATCCAGAATTTGCTGAACGTCAAACTACTAAGATTATTGATGGGGAAAGTAAAACAGGCTGGTTTACAGAAGATTTTACCTTAGCAGAACTGAAAACCCTGCGGGCAAAAGAGCGCATTCCCAAAGTGCGATCGCAAAATACAAACTATGATGGATTATTTGCAATTCCTACATTCCAAGAAATTATCGATTTAGCTAAAACTAAAAGTATTGCTGTTGGGCGGACTATTGGCATTTATCCAGAAACTAAGCACCCAAGTTATTTTCAATCTATCGGATTAGCTTTAGAAGAACCTTTACTATCAATTTTACAAGCTAATGGTTATCAAGGCGCAAATACACCTATTTTTATTCAATCTTTTGAAGTTAGCAACCTCAAATATTTAGCTAGTAAAACTGATATACCTTTGGTGCAATTGTTGAATAATACAGGTAAACCCTATGATTTTATTGTTCATGGTGATACTAGAATTTATACAGATTTAATCACAAAATCAGGTTTACAAGAAATTGCCGAATATGCACAAGCGATAGGAATTCATAAAAATTTGCTCGTTCCTATAGATAATAATAAAAAAATGCTGTCTGCAACATCATTACTTAGTGATGCTCATGCAGCGTCTTTACTAGTCCATGCTTGGACATTCCGCAATGAAAATTTATTTTTATCCCTCGAATTTCAAGATAATCCCCAACAGGAATATGAGTTATTTTTTAGTTTAGGAGTTGATGGGGTATTTAGTGATTTTCCCGATACTGCAAATTTAGTAAAATTACAAAATAGCAATATACAATAATAATTTAAAAAAATTAGGGTATGTTTTCGCGTAGCGCACCGCATTATTAACAATTAAAGGTGCGTTAGCCTACGGGGTAACACACCCTACAAACTAAGCTTAATTAAATTCCCAAATAAAACAAATTTTAAAAAATGCTATTTAAAGTAATTTAATAATTAATGACACACTCAAAAATAAATATTTGAGTGTGGATCGATAAGCTTTTAAAACTTGCGCATGTTTCTACTAACTGGATCGAAACCAATACTAAATCGAGTGCTTTCATCGTAGTAAGCACCAGTTAAATCGGCTCCATACAACTTGGCATAGTTCAGCTTGGCTCCCCGGAGATTTGCCTCATTGAGCTTCACGCCGCTTAAATTTGCTCTAGTTAAGTTGGCTTGTGCTAGGTTAGTTCTACTCAAATCTGCTCCCCATAATTTAGCTTTAGCTAAGTTAGCTCCACTCAAGTCTGCTCCCCATAAATTGATTCCTGGTAAGTTAGCTGCAATTAATTTGACTTTAGTTAAATGTGCTGCGGGAAAATATCTTTCTCCTCCCGTATAACGGCGGATTAATTCTGCTGCGTCCATGCTTATTTCACCTTTTTCAATAAATAAGAAGTAATTGCTTCCCATTCCTGGTTGAGTTCCCCAGAGAATTCTAGCTGATTGCTACGTCGATACCAGTAACGAGCATTACTCAAATCCCCTTCTTTGCGATGTAAATAAGCATGAACCCAAGCGCTGTCAACATCACTAGCATTTTGCACTATTTCATGAGCTTGATTCCAATTACCCTTTTTGTCATAAAACAGTGCTTGTAGAGCTTTCGGTAGAGTTTCTAGGGATAATTGCTGTGTTTCGATTAACTGCTGAAATTCGGTTAAGTTTACCATTGTTTCTCAAACAGTATCAACTCTCTATTTTTAAGATACTGCGTAGTTTGCAACTAATGAAGACTAATTGTAATTATTTTATTAATAGCTCTATTCACCAGGTTGACATTGATGTTCTGCTACAAGTAGAAACATCAATGTTAATAGTTTAAACAGCAGTTTTTATACTAAGTTAACTACATAGTTATATTTTCTTAACCACTATCTCAGGAAATATTTGTGCTGAAGAAAGTTAACTGTAACGAGCAAAAATGAGGATAAATTTATGGTTCAAGTCAAAATTTACGGTATTAGGGATTATTTAAACCCAATCAAGCAACAACTTTCAGATGTGATTCATAGTTGCGTAATGGATGCATTACAGTTTCCCGCAAATAAGCGATCGCATCGTTTTTTTCCCTTGGATAAGTCAGACTTTTATTACCCGACTGGGCGCACTGAGCGTTATACCATTATCGAGTTGAGTATGATTGAAGGGCGGAGTGTAGCCGCGAAAAAACAATTGATTAAGCTGTTGTTTGAGCGATCGCTTTCTGTAGGGATTACGGCGCAAGATTTAGAGATAACAATTTTCGAGAACCCTAAGCATAATTGGGGTTTTCGTGGATTACCAGGTGATGAACACGAACTGAATTACAAAATTGAGGTTTAGCAAAATAGCTACATCTGGAAGTAACTAAAACTCCTGAAGCTGTTCTTACAGATGCTTTTTGCTAATTTAAAACTGTAAAAGCGTTAATTTAGCGGATTATAGTCTGAAAGTAGCAGATCCAAAAGTTTGCGTTCCGATTGAGTTAAATTCTGAGCAGCTTTTTCTAGTTCTTGTAATTTCTGGTATATTAAATCGTGTTCAAAAGTTTCAATTCGTTCTTGGAGTTCTCCATAGAGTTCTTGTAAAGTAAACTCAGTTGCTAAAGCTAAGGCGATTTGTTCTCTATCTTTACCTAGCGAACGACCTTGGAATTGATAATTACCTTGAGAATTTTGGGATAATAGCCCTAGCGCGATCGCTAATAGCAGAGTTTGATAAGCTAGCTTCAATTCCTGACTAGAGCCGATTTCCTCAGGAATTAAATCGGGAATGTTTTCTTCTGGCGCTGGATGTTCGCTTTGAGTGCGTTCATAACAGTCGCGGTAAAACTCTATCTGACTGAGAAAATAAGCCGGGAAGCCTAAAGAACGAGTTAAAAGAGCTAAATGTTGCTCGTCTTCCCCTAATAAAGCTGTTAAAGTCCGACTAAAACGACTATAAATTGCAAAAATTTCTTCCTTATCTTTAGCTCCCACCCACAGAGTTAGCTCTCGTTGAGAGGTTGGGTTTAAATGTGCATCAATATCTTGCAACCTTAGCAAGAGTTTAGCATTATCGTAAAGCTGATTTAAACGTAAGCTGGCACTATGAGACGCGATTAAATCCGGTTGTTTTAATACTTCTGCAACTGACAAATTAGTTAAATGCTCAAACTGTTGACGAGCAAATGACATGAGTAGATTTTGAAATTCTCCCACAGACATTTGCCACGACTGCGAACGCTTTACCTGTTCCTGAGTGAATTTTTCTGTGGGTAGTTTAGCCAAGAAATTCTCGTAATAATTATCAATATCTGTATCTGTCAGCACTGACAGGCGAATTTCGGAAAAGCTAGTTGTCGCTTTGTGATTTTGAGCTAGTAAATCATCATATATTCTAGAGAAATTAGTAAGAGTTGTACGTAAAGTCTCGGTTTTTTGTCGAGCTATTTTAATTAAATAATTTAACGATTCAACGCGGAGATTTTGCACATAGAGGTCGTATTCTAATTTTAGTTGCTCGTTATAATTGCGGCGTAATTCTACAGCCGTGGCTTTTAAACTGCTTTCTAAGCGTTGAATTTGCTTTTGGACTTTTTGAATGCGATCGCGGATATCACTGCTGTATTTCAGCCAAACTATCCCTAGATATATTAAAATAAATACCGCAGTTCCTAGCAGATGATTAGCTAAGTTAGCCCAGATATTTTGCAATAATAGCCATAGTATTGACTGGCTGAAAATACCTGTAAGAATCACCAGAGCCAGGACAAAAAATACAACAATACTAGGGAAAATTACTAAGTATTTAGTCCGAAAAAGGCTTTCTTCGGCTAGCAGTTCACTGAGTTTATCAGTATGGCTTTCCAGTTGATTCTCAATACCAGATAGATGTTTTTGTGATTGATTAATTTCTTCTCTTGCGGTTTCCCGTGCGTGAGCGATCGCTATTACCCGCAGTTGTCGCGCTTGTTCGCTTTCTGTATTTACTGCTTGTTTATAATCGGCGATCGCGGTTTCTAGCTGTTCTTGAATTTTATCTACTTCCGAACTGTTTTCTACAGTAGAATCTTGTAATTGTTGCCGTTGTAATTTTAAAGATAAAACTTGATTGAGTAGCTTTTTGGATGCTTCTTTATCAATTGTCACCTGCAATCTAGAATCGAGAAATGCTTCCGCAAATCGCAATTGAGTCACAAGATTTTCTGGTTGTTCGCTAATTGAATCGGTTTGCAGTTCTAAGTATAAATAAGTCAATAAATTTAATAACTTAACTGCTTCATTTAAACCTCTAGGTGTAGCATCAATATAGCGATTAATGCTGTTATCTAAAAAATTGGCTAAAGTTTTTTGGGCTTGTTTACTAGAATTTTCTAACGTGCGTTTATAAGCAAGTAATTCGCGATTTTCAAATTGTTGGTAAGCACGCTGCAATTCCATACCATATTCTTTCGCCATACCATTACGGATATCAAGGCGTGGGTTAAAATCTTGCCATACTGGTTTACCGTTATCTCGTTCTAATTGAAGGAAAGCATTATTAAATTCATCACTCAAGACTAAATCTTTAGCATCTAATAGCCACTTGCGATTTGCTTCGGGAGTATATTCTGCTCTGGGTAAAAACTGCCTCATAACGATATCAGCAGCTAAAGCACTACTTAAACGAGTAATTATTGTTTCTTTGGGAAAAAATAATTCTCCATAGCCAAAAGTACTGTAAGCAGGTATTTTTCCTCTAACTTTATGCGTACCAATTAACAAGCCATTGGTTTCTGGCTCCAAAGTTAAAAAACCTGCAAATGCATCAGCATAACTGAGTAAATTCTCTTTGATTCCCCCGATTCGCTCATCAATTAGCCAGCAGTTATCAAAAGGCGGTACTTTTTGGTTAGCTGTAATGACTACACCACTAGTCATTTTGTAATCTAGCTCTTTGAGAAATGTATAAGCAGCGCCATAATCAAAAGCTGTAGCTTGGTTAAATAAACCTGGTAAAAGTAATAAAGCCTCTAAGCTATGGGGTGTATCTGTGAAATATTTAGTAAATAACCAGCGCATCAAACGTACTAGCTCAAATACTACTCCTGGTGCAAAATTATTACTAGCTGAGAGCATGAGATAGACGCGATGACTATTACCAATTTCTATTCCCTGGCGTTTAGCAGCAATCGCTTCTGGTAATTGATTTAGGGTTTTGAGTAAATCGATTAGTTCCGTTTGTAGTTGGTTAGCCGCTTGGTTAAATTGAGTGCGGATTTGGGAGACAGCAGCTTTTTTACTGTGGGTTTGAGCTAAATCAAAACTCCCATCAGCAAACCGATCTAAATCGGTGCTAAAGCCAAAAGTTTGATTATCCCAAGTTAAAGCGTAAGTTTGAATTAAACGACTTTGGATCGTCGATAATTCTTGCAACTGGCGTTTAATGGCTGCACAAAAAGCAGCACTGTGCGGATCGAGTGCAATTAAAATAGTTGGTTTTGACATGAGGCTAATCTCTACATAATCACATCCAAATCTTCCAGGTAGGCTTCAATTTCTTGAATTTCCATTTCTACCTGTTCTTTAATCTGAGCATCTACCCTGTTTTCTCTTAAAACTTTATTAATTTGATTGATATAGCCCTCCAAAGCTAATCTCGCTTTGTCTTGATCTTCGTGGGTAATACTTTCAACTTTGTCAGCAATTTCCTTAACTAAAAGCTGGTTACCTTTAAAAGCTTTAAATGCGGATTTGCGATCGCTTCCCAAAGGTAAAACTCCGCCTTCTAACTTTCTCGCTTGATCTGTATAAACGGAGTATTGTCTTTTTTGATTGACAATCAATTTATATGGTTCTGTTGCTAGCGCCAAAGCAAACCAACGCAACGCCCCACCGTCATCTTCCGGGGGAATTAAATTAGCTAAGTTTGTCCACCGCCGATCTAAGTGTTTGAAGACTTTATCTGGATCTAGGTAAGCTAATTCCATATCTTTCATACCATTAAAGGCAAATAAAGGTACACCTATTTCTACACGAAATAAAGTAACTTTATGAGGTTCGCCGGTGGGGACAAAAGACGGATTTGTTCTGCTTTTTGGTACTCTGCTTGCTAGAGGTGGAGTGCTAAAAATGGTTTTATTACTTTCTACGCCGTAGTAATAAAATTCTGTAATGACATGCTGCTGTTTAGCAGGAATTTCTGTTTCTTGATACTGCCACAAAGGTACTGCTAATTTACCGAGTTGTTGTAAATCTTCTCCTGCATCTTCGGGGTTGCTATCTGCTAATACTTCCTCAACAGTCATGCTGGTTAGAGGTAGGTAAGTTTCATCTAAAAATTCGATAAATTCATCCCTAACATTTTCAGCTTTTTTATCTGCCCAATGGCTCAAAGTTTGAGATTTTTCTCGATACCAGCGAATGAAATCTTCACCTGTAACTTTGGGGCGTTTTGATTCCAAATTAACGCGCTGGATGGTATGAATAAAAGGATTATCGTTACTGACTTGACGACTAATATCTTGATAACTCTGCTCGATGTCTCGATAAACTTTATCTAGGTTGCTGTGTAGACGCTGACATTTTTCTTTAACGACATCTACCTTATTACGCAACACACCATAAAGTTCAGCCGCTTTATCACATCGCTTCCAATGTAAATAAATCTTCCATTTGTGATCCGCTCGTTCTTTATATCTTTGACAAGCTGCTTGGATATTATTCTTATTTAAAAAGAATGCTTGAGCCGCTTCTGTAATTTTTTCTTCTTGTGGTTCTAACTTCAAATTGTTGAAATTAAGTTGAGCTTCTTGAGATTTGCGCTGTACTAACTGCTGCAACTCATCTAGTTTTTCGGAAATTTTGGTTAAAAAATACCAAACGTAAGCTAAACCATTAGGACGATTAATTCCCTTTTCCCAACCATTAACAATAGCAGAAGTAGCAGCCTGATCTAAACGCTGAAGATTGGCTGTTAGTTCTTTGGCTATGCGTTGTTCAAATTGGTCAAATTGCCGCTTGTAGAGTTCCTTAATTTTGAGTAAGGCTGTGCGGTCAAAGACCATCTCGCCAATTCTAAATTCTGGTTTAATTTGTCCAACAGATTCGATTTCTGTTAACGCATTTAAAATAGTATTTTCTGCTAACTTACATTCTTGCAGAAAGCGCTCAATTTCGCTATCAACATCAATGGTGATCGTCGTTCCCATTAACTCATTTTTCAATAATTTTAGAGCGTCTTCTAATTTCATCCGCTCATATTTTTTGGTGGGTAGAGTTAGGGTAGCAAAGCCAAAGCTACAATAATTAATTTTTCGTCCTCTTACTGTTTCACCAGTTGCGATGTAAGCACGAATATTATCAGCAACGTTAGCCGCATCTAAACCAATTTGCGAACCAATTTGTACGTACAACCCATCAGCAACTAAATTTTGTAAATCATCAGGACGGTTAACTACAGTTCCCTTTTTATTGACACCATCAATTAAAAATACTGCGTCAAAAGGAGGGCGATCGGCTTTAACTTTGCAAATTCCATAATCGACTTCAATTGGATTTGCTGGTGATAATCCCCAAAAGTGTTCAATTTCTTTGAGAGCGCCATAAGCATTAGATTTAATTAAATGAGTTTGGGGAAGATTAGCAAATACTCTTGGTAAAACAAATACTCCTGTAACATTAGAAAAACTATTTAAATATTGCCTAGTTAAAAACGCCACATCTAAAAATGTGCCGCTCCCTGTTCCACCTGCTATACTACCAACAATAAAAACTTCGACACCATCACGGTTAGAAACTTGAAAATTATCTGAATATGCTTGTGTATTAGTGCGAATTTCTCTGACAGTATTGATTGCTTGGGCGATTAAACCGTTAATATCGCCAACTTTAGCAAATAATGCTAACCTTCCCCTAGCGCGAATTTGTCCCGCACCACTAATTAAGCTAGTTGCTGGAATATCTTTCGGCCACCATTCGCTGATATTATCGTTACGTGTTAAGGGTATGGGATTAGCAACAGAAATTGCATAAAGTTCATTAGGTTCTAAGAAAACCTTATTACCATCCGGTGATTTTTCTCGTTCTTGAATATTTTCTGTAGTATCAATAGAAAGAAACCGAATAATTTCTGGTACTGAGCCATAAACATCTATAAATCGCTTTTTCAGCTTGAGTACCACTTCATAACCTGTTCCCCCTAACCCAATGACAACGGTAGGACGAAAGACAACGGTAGGACGCTCAACCCTGTTACTAGACATGAACTCTCCTATGAGATGATTTAAAAGTTTGTTTGCTCACTGTTTGGCTCAAATGGTCTTTGATGCGCAATCCAATTAAATTGCAGCTTTACATCGCCAATTTCGATAATGTCCTCGTCGTAAAGTTCTTCTGTATCGACTTTCTTAGTATTGACAAAAATTACACCTTTCAAACAGTGAATATCAATAATTTTTTTACCTGCTCGCCAAGCTACAACTAACTCAGCATCAGCATCGGTATCCGCAATTGCTGGTATTAAATTACTGAGACAAACTTTACTTTGATGCAGACGAGTCAGGCTAATCTCTTCGTCGTCTAAGGATTTTGGTAATGGTTTGAGGACTAACAGCGCTCCTTCTAAGCGATCGCGCGTGCGCAAATCTTCGACTAATTCCCAGGGGGTTTTGCGTTGAATTAAACAAATGGCGATGAGAGTAATTAGCAATAGCAGCAGCACTAAGAGCGTCCAAGTAATAATTTTGCGTCCTAGTGGAATTAAAATATTCAGATTAACTTCTGCATTAATAGGACTTGCAAGGGAGTTATCTGGCTGTAATACCAAGGTAAAATTGCGTTTACCTTCAGAACCGCGATCGCTTACTTGAAATTGCAGAGGAATTTTCGTTTCCCCAACTTGCAAGGATATAGGTTTTGGCGATTCTATAACAGAAATATCTTTAAAATTGCCTTGCAGTTGTAATTGAGCAGTTGTGGCAATATTACTCTTAACTACTAAAGTTTGAGTTGCTGTAGATTGTCCAACTTCTGTAGTCCCAAAATCTAACTTTGTCGGGGAAAATTCCAGCGTTGGCTTAACGGTGACAGGTACATCAACCGTCATGGGTGCGATCGCATTATTTGCTGTTGTCAGCACCAAGCGCAAGTTATGGACGCCTCCCTGAACCCGATCTGGTATTTGTAAGCTTAAAGGTATACTTTTGGCTTGATTCGCAGCTAAATCAATTGAGCGATCGCCAGAAATTAAGCTAATACCACTTTGGTGAGGATCTTCTAGTTGTACATTAACTGTAGAGTTAACATTACTAATACTATTAATTTTAATTTTTTTAGTAGTTCCGGGTAAAACTGGCTGCAAATTTGTTCTGGGTAAATTTACATCTAATTTTGCTTTAACTAACACTGGACGAATATTTTGCGCCAGTCTATTTAACTGCACTCCTCCCGGATCTCTTAATACCAGTCCTTTACTACAAAGTGCGGGATTATTCGCAAATTCATTCAATTGTTTTTCGTGTTCTTCTAATCCTAAAGATACGAAAAATACATAAGGTTTACATTGTTGTTGGTTTAAAAGTTGAGTGCTACTAGGGATAGAAACAGGATTATCAATACCCCGGACATCTTCTAATCCATCAGTTAAAAATACTATGCTGACAGTCCGCCCCAGAGAATTATCTCGTTGATTTAAGATAGCGGAATGTTGTAGCGCTTGTTGTACAGCTTTTCCTGTATGAGTCCGCACGCCATTCGCCTGAAGCGAGTTAATTATTTGCTTGAGCTTTCCTCGGTCGGGATTACTATTAATAGCGATATCATTAGCATTGAGAGTGACATCTTTGTCAAAACTATAAATAGTAACTGTATCGCCTAATCTGGCAGTATTTACAAACTCAGTAATAGAATTTTTTACTTGCGAAAAAATATTCTTTGTCCCGCCTACACCACGCATGGAAGCAGAAGTATCTATTACCACAATCCAGTCAATTCCTCCTTGAGGATTGCTGGATGCAATAGATAAGTCAGGAATTGACATCAAACTCAAAACCGCAATACTTTGGATTGAGATGTATTTCCTCCAATGCTTGAAGTATTTAAAATTCATTGGTAGATTGCTCCAGACATACCAGCGATAAAACTATATACAATAAACTGAAAATATACTGACTAAAATTAAGCAGCAAAAAATGTCATATTTCTTTCATTAAGAATAGAAATAAGATATTTTTAGTTTGTTATTTCAGAAATTAATCTGCAAGATTTAATTATTAATTTTTGATGGCAATTCTATTAATAGCCAGAAGCAGTTGATAATTTTTCATATCTGACTGAATACATAAGTAATTAATTTTTGGGAATTATCATCTACATTTCAGCCTGATTAGGCGGAATTTATTTAATAGATGACATATCAAGTTATATATTAACTACTTGATGCAAAAATGTCACGTTTTCTTAGATACAAGTGAAATTACTGCTATAATAAAGCTAAACTAATTTATCAATTCCGCAAATATATAGATATTAATTGAGATAACAAATAGAATAATTTTATATTTAAGTTTAATTAGCCTTGACAATAAGTCAGATAAATTGTTAATCACTACCAGTGATGAATGGATCGTTAAGGGTGGGATACCCCACCCCGACATGTGATAATTTGGGCTTGAGTTGCGATCGCTTTCAACAATACATCCAGCTAAATCGCTGTTAGTTCTAAATTCTCCCTTCGGCTTTCGGCTTTCGGAGAGGAACAATTTCAAACTCGAACACAGCAATTAGCCGATCGTCAATATAGACTTGAATTCTATGTTTACCATCGGGATCGCCAGGTGCGATCGTCCAAAAATTCTTAATCACGCCATCGGTAGTATTTTGTGTGCGCTTCGTTACTGCTTCTTTACCATCTGGGGATATGATCAAGTCTTGTCCGCTATCTACACCCCAGGTTTCTGGACGTTTTGGTAATCTGAGAATTTCTCTCCATGTTACTGCACCTTTGTAATTTTTGAGTTGAATTTGCCAGCCATATTTAGTTCCTTCTTGTAGCGGGACTCTAAAGGTAGGAATAAAGGTGGTTTTACCTTGAGAACCAACTCGTTGTACACCAAATTCAGCTTTATTGACAATAATTGGTTGAGCATCGCTTTGGGGAGAAGCAGCGACAACTTGGATTGGTTCAGCAGCTACGACTTCAGCCATTAACCAAGAATAAGTTACTAAAACGGTAACAGCCCAAATTCTCATCAACATAGTTTTTTTGGTCGGATCTTTTAATAGTTATTTCTAGCCTTCTAACCTATCCTCCGGTTGAGGTTCCTCTGAATTAAACAGAATTATTTTTATGGAAAAATATACTAAATTCAGCTATTAGCTAAATTTGCAACACGAGGTAGACAAAGTAAAAAAAAGTTTCCCGTATCAGAAACTCTATCTGACTGCGGAAACTACTATAGCGAGTAGTAGGTGTAGGTGATGGATATGCATCCATGTCTAAATTTCTAGCCATCAGTACTGCTCTTTTCATATGCAATGGATCGCTGACAATCAGAAATTTATTTAATTTGGAATTATAGGCTACAGAACGAGCATTTTTGAGATTTTGGTAAGTCGTGCGCGATTCTGTTTCAGTGAGAATATCATTTAATTTTACTTGTCTTGCTAAAGCATAATTTTTGCCAATTATTGCTTCCGCAGCTTCATTAGGTTCGCCAACTCCGCCAGTAAAAATTATTTTATTAATCTGCTGATTTTGATACAAATTAATTGCGTGATTTATTCTTTCACGAAATACGGGAGATGGTTCTTCTCCCCAAACGGCTGCGCCTAAAACAATGGCTGCTTCTGCTTTAGCCGTATAAGTTTGATTACCATACAAATAAATACTGATAGCTGTAGATGCGATCGCTAGTGATAAAGCAGATATGAAAGCTAGTAAAATCAGTATCAGCCATCGTTTTTGTGATTTTGTCATTGGTCAATAGTCAACACTTCAACAAGTTCAGTGACCGCAGTCAACAGTTAACCATCAACAATTTTCTACCAAATTCCAGAAATAGCCATCGGGCGAACGGAAGGAGAAACTCATCTCGCCAAATTCGTTACTAATGATGTTAGTTATATTTTGGGCTGAACTTTGGCGAATGCGATCGCAATATTTTTCAATTCCCCGCACTCTGTAGGTATATAATGACATTCCCAGGCTACCGGGTTGTGCGGATTCAAAGCGTGACTCTAAATTGATGCTTTCGGGGAAGCGAACAATGTAAAGTCTACCACTGCGAGCAGCCATGAAGTCATAAACAGAAGAACGCGGGTCATCAAAGGCGGTAACAATAAATTTTTCCCCAGGATTGAGGTCAAAAATATCACGCCCTGCTGGGGAAGCTTCATAGGTAGTTTCGACATCATCCCGTACACGCAACAAACCCAAAACATCTTCGTAAAAATTCAAGGTTTCTTTGCTGTCATCTTGAACAATTAACCCCATGTGGGTAAACTGGCTAGTCTTAAATGTTGCATTAGAGTTAATTTGTCCATAATGAGGCATTGTATAACCAAATCTTTGGAAGAAAACTTGTCTTGATAACGGTTGTAATAATAATATTTCCCGCACCCCAACCGCAGGTTCAGTAAAAGGTTGGCTTTTTCTTTCCTTGTTATAAATTATTTCCCAATAAGGATGTGTGTAGCGAATATCCCAACCAGCAGCTTTTGCTTCATCGGCATGATTTAAAATAGTTAATGTATCAGCAGTTAAGGCTGTCGCCCAACGATTTCCTTTAATTTTCATGGAAGCTGTTCCTAATCCCTGATTGATGGGATTTTGCCAAATCATCAAGCGAATTAATCCATGATCTGCATCTTGGTGATAAAGGCGAATTGAGCGTAAAGACGAATTTACACCATATAATTGCTTGGCAATATCAACAGATAATTCCCCAACTTTACCAATTCGATAGCCAAATTGTTCCCAATATTGAATTGCATAAATTGGGTCTGTAATCCCAATACATACTTCGTATATACCTGCAATTGCAGTTTGTTGACCCTGATTCATATATTTTGATTAAGGAAGGGGGAAAAAACCATTGAAAACTGACAACTAGCCAAATTAGCTATTTTTGGGTTTACGCAACTTTTGGGAGAGGATGGGGCCGAGAATTTGGTTCAGGCTACGCAATTGTTCTGCTGTACCCATGCAGATAAGAGTATCTCCTGGCATTAAGACTGTATCACCAGTAGGGCCGCCAATTAAGTTACCATCAGTGCGACGAATTGCTAAGACTAAAGCACCTGTTTGCGATCGCAATTTCGCTTTTTGTAGGGTTTGTCCCACAAACGGACAAAAAGCTGGTTCTAGGAGAAATTCTTCCATGTACAATTGGCGATCGGAACCGGAAAGGATACCATCGACAAAATCTAAAATTTGGGGTCTGAGGGCAGCAGCGGCCATTCGCTTTCCTCCAGTAATATAAGGAGAAATCACCGCATCTGCACCACCGCGCTGTAATTTTTGTAACGCTTCTTCTGTGCTAGCTCTGGCGATCGCTCTGATGCCTGGATTTAGTGTTTTTGCTGATAAAACTGTGTATAAATTTTCTGCATCAGAAGGCAGTGCGGCAACAATACAAATCGCTCTTTCTATACCAACTCTTACCAGGGATTCATCTAATGTGGCATCTCCTTGGTATGCTATGTAACCTTCTGTTTGCGCTCTTTGCACAGATTCCAGCTCGGAATCAATGACAACGAAGGCCACGCCTTCTGCCCGAAATTCTTTGGCTATTTGGCGTCCTGTCCGACTAAATCCACAAATGATGTAATGTCCTGTTAAGGATTCCATTAAACGCCTCTGTTGCCTAAGTCGAATTCCTTCTTGAAAGTAGCCTTCAATTACTGCTTGAGTAAATCTATTGACAATGTAACCGATATTGATTACACCCATCAAAATTAAGGCAATAGTAAATAATCTACCGCGACTGCCGAGGGGATGGGTTTCGCCATATCCCACAGTAGCCAAGGTAATTACCGTCATGTAAGCAGCATCTTCCCATGACCAACCCTCCACCAGACAGTACCATAAAGTCCCAATCACGAAAACACAGCCGAGAGCGATCGCCCCTGCCATCAACTCCTGTTGGATACGTTGATATTTTTGCTCAGGCATTGAATACACAATTTTTTCACCCCTGCGACTGGTAAGAAAAACAATATTTAACCAAAGGTAATCCTAAAAATTCATAATTCATATTTAGTACTTTTTGTCAATGTATAACTTTAAAAATATGAGTTGCAGAAAATAGTCGATATTTTTGAGAAATTTCTACGACACTAGTAGATAACTATACGATTAAAGATTTTCTTAAGGAGCGGTAGTGAGCATACAAAGTTTAGTTGAAGCAGCCACCAACCCCCCAAAGTCTGATTCGTTGCCATCAAGCCCTTTTGATGCCAACAGCTTTGATGCAGCGGTGATGTCTACTTATGCTCGATTTCCCCTAGCCTTAGAACGGGGTGCAGGATGCCGAGTTTGGGATACTGAAGGGCGGGAATATTTGGACTTTGTGGCGGGAATTGCCACTTGTACCTTGGGACATGCCCACCCAGCTATGGTAGAAGCAGTAACAAGCCAAATCCAAAGGCTGCATCATGTCTCGAATTTGTACTACATTCGCGAACAAGGTGAATTGGCAAAATGGTTGATTCAACATTCCTGCGCCGATCGCGTCTTTTTCTGTAATTCTGGTGCGGAAGCTAACGAAGCCGCAATTAAACTGGCGCGGAAATACGCCCATACTGTCTTAGAAATTGAACGACCAATTATTTTAACCGCTAATGCTAGTTTTCACGGCCGGACTTTAGCCACAATTACGGCTACAGGGCAACCCAAGTATCAAAAATACTTCGATCCCTTGGTTCCTGGGTTTCATTATGTGCCTTACAACGATATTGGCGCTATAGAAGCGGCAATTAGCGAACTCGATGAAGGCGATTACCGTGTAGCAGCAATATTATTAGAACCATTACAAGGAGAAGGCGGCGTGCGTCCAGGCGATCGCGCCTACTTCCAAAAATTGCGGCAAATTTGTGACGAAACTGGCATTTTGTTGATTTTTGACGAAGTGCAAGTTGGAATGGGACGCACCGGTAAATTATGGGGTTACGAAACTCTCGGCGTAGAACCGGATATTTTCACCAGCGCGAAGGGATTAGGTGGTGGTATCCCCATCGGTGCCATGATGAGTAAGAAATTCTGCGATGTCTTCCAGCCAGGAGAACACGCCAGCACCTTTGGCGGTAATCCCTTTGCTTGTGGAGTCGCCCTGAGTGTCTGTCAGACATTAGAGAAAGACAATATCTTACAGAATGTCGAACAACGGGGTGAACAACTGCGTGAAGGACTAAGAGCGATCGCTGCTAAAAATCCTCATCTCATCGCCGATGTTCGCGGCTGGGGCTTAATTAATGGTATGGAATTGCAAGCGGATATCGAGCTAACAGCAGCTGAGATTGTCAAAGTTGCGATCGCTGAAGGTGTATTGCTTGTACCAGCCGGGCCCAAAGTTCTGCGGTTTGTACCACCATTAATTGTCACAGAAGCAGAAGTTAACACAGCCTTGCAAGCCGTAGAAAAAGCACTAGCAACGCTGACAGTTTAGGGCATTGGGCATGGGGGCATTGGGCATGGGAGATTTATCTTCCTTGTCCTCCCTAGCCCCTAGCCCCTATTTTCACTTGTGAAGACTATCAAAACTTCTGCACGTAAATCAAAAACAGGAGAGCATAATAACCAAGTAGCACAAAATTGCTGGGAGAAAACGCAATGGTAGAAGATAATGGCTCAATTCGCACTCTATCAGTAGATATTGGTGGTAGTGGTGTCAAAGCTTTGGTTTTAGATGTTACAGGACAACCTGTAACCGAAAGGGGGCGTTTAGAAACACCCCAACCAGCGAAACCAGACACAGTAATTAATGCTATTGCAGTTTTAGCAGCTAATCAAGGTGAATTTCATCGCGTTTCCGTGGGTTTTCCTGGTGTGGTGCGCCACGGAGTCACGGAAACGGCGGTAAATTTAGATCGGGATTGGATCGGTTTTGATTTTCAAACAGCCTTAGCCAATAAATTAAATAAACCTGTACGGGTAATTAATGATGCCGATATGCAAGGGCTAGGTGCGATCGCAGGTAAAGGTGTGGAATTAGTGATTACTTTGGGTACAGGGTTTGGTTCCGCGTTATTTGTCGATGGTAAGCTAGTCCCGAATATGGAAATGGGGCACCATAAGTTCCGCAAAGGCGACACCTACGAAGAACAACTAGGGCGGGCAGCGTTAGAAAAAATTGGCGATAAAAAATGGAATCGACGCTTACAAAAAGCGATCGCTTCTTTAGAACATTTATTTAATTATGATTGCCTTTATATCGGTGGCGGTGAAGCCGTCCGCGTCAATCTCCAGCTACCCCTAAATGTCAAACTCATTCCCAATATTACGGGTTTATTAGGCGGCATTGCTTTGTGGAGAGATTAGTTATTGGGCATTGGGCATTGGGAAGAAAACTCCCCACACTTCATCATCTCCCTCTTCCCCTTCCCTAATCCGGCCTAAGTCTGGCGAGAGATGAACTAAGCACAAATCGCGCCTATTGATTGAAGGGAAGGTGTTAAGAATAATTAACCATGCAATTAAAATCAATTGGTCAGCAGGTGGTAGCTATTGTTGGGGCTTCCAGCGGGATTGGGCGGGATACAGCAGTGAAGTTTGCCGAACGTGGCGCTAAGGTTGTAGTTGCTGCCCGTAGTGAACCAGGATTACAGTCTTTGGTGAATGAGATCCGCAATTTGGGCGGTGAAGCAACCTATATAATTGCCGATGTCAGTGATTTTCAGCAAGTAAAAGCGATCGCAGATAAAACTGTGGCAGAATACGGACGACTCGATACTTGGGTGCATACGGCTGCTACAGGTGTGATTGCTCCTTTTGAGAAAATTACACCAGAGGAGTTTGCCAGAGTTGTAGATGTTACCTTAATGGGACAAGTATACGGAGCAATGGCAGCCCTACCCTATCTCAAACAAGAGGGACGGGGAGCGTTAATTCATATTTCCTCAATGGAAGGAAGGCGCAGTCTACCTTTACAAAGCCCCTATTCCACAGCCAAGCATGGTTTAGAAGGATTTCTTGATGCTTTGCGGGTAGAGTTACAACACGAAAAATGGCCGATTAGCGTCACATCCATACTGCCGGCAACAATTAATACTCCTTACTACAATAAAGTTCGCACCAAACTAGGGGTGAAGCCTACAGGAGTACCGCCATATTATCAACCGAGTTTGGTTAGTGATGCTATTCTCTACGCTGCTGAACATCCCACCCGTGATTTTGTCGTTGGGGATGCGGGCAAAATCTTAGATTTAGTGCAACGAGTTTCGCCAGCCTTAGCTGATTCTCTGCTATTGGCGATCGCATTTCAAGGACAGCGTACTAATGAGCCAAAATCAGCAGATGCACCCAACAATGTTTTTGCGCCAATTGCAGGCTATGACAAAGTTGAGGGAGATTTTAGAAACTTGTCCATACCCAGTTTCTTAGATAATTTCGATAAAAATCCCCCATTGAAATGGGGTGCATTAGCAGTTGCAGCATTAGGTATTGCCACAGCTTTAGGCATATTTGGTAGGAATGAAATTTAATTCAATTTCTCATTAATACAAGAGAACCTTAATTTTTAAAGTTCGTAATCAAGACTTTAGTTCTTTAAAATTCAGGACTAAATTCCTGAATACGAACTAATTTTTTAAGAATTTTCAACATTTCTGTAATTAATACCAATTTTAAAAAAGAACGGAACCGATTGTAGGGGCAAGGCAGTGACTTGCCCTCAATAATATTATTGATGTTTCGCTGACAAATGACTAATTACCAATGACCAATGACTAATAAATAATGAAAGCCCTCTCCTGTCAAAGACGCTATGCGTAGCTTGCTTCCCTGAAGAGGTACGCCATTTATCTTGAAATTACACCACCAGACGTAGAAACATTCTGATATCATCAATTTTGTCTAATTAATCCAAAATTGATTATGCAAGCAAGCTTTTTTACTGCTGTGGCTTTACCTATTGCCTTAGCAATTATCATGCTAGGAATGGGTTTATCTCTTGTACCAGAAGATTTCCAACGTGTAAAGAAGTATCCGAAAGCTGTTTTAATTGGCTTAGTTAGTCAGTTAATTTTTTTACCTATTATTGGTTTCATCATTGCAACACTTGTACCCATGCAACCGACGATTGCTATGGGGTTAATGATAATCGCCCTGTGTCCAGGTGGCGTATCTTCAAATGTAATTACATTCCTTGCTAAAGGTGATGTTGCTCTTTCAGTCACTTTGACAGCTTTTAGCAGTGTGATTACAGTATTTACAATTCCCATATTAGGAAATCTCGCGTATCAGCACTTCATCGGCCAAACTGCCGCGATCGCCTTACCAATTGGTGCCACAATATTACAAGTTTTCTTGATGACGCTTCTGCCTATAGGTTTAGGAATGGGAATAAGGCAGATATTGCCCGAAATCGCCCGTCGTCTAGAAAAAGTTACTAGCCGCCTAGCAGTTGCTTTCCTAGCCTTAATTATTCTCATCTTAATTATTCGTGAGTGGAATAGTCTCCCTGGCTTTATTATGCAAGTTGGCGTGGGTGTAGTGTTGTTAAATACTATATCTATGATTACAGGATTTTATACCAGCAAGTTATTTAACCTCAATTCTGCACAGCAAATCTGCATTGCTATTGAGGTGGGCATTCAAAATGGTACACTTGCGATCGCAATTACAGCCGGATTACTCAACAATCCTGATATGGCAATACCTGCGGCAATTTACAGTTTGTTTATGAATGTCACAGGTTTGATTGCAATTAACTACGGTAGACAATTGGCTGTAACTAGTGCGGTTCAGGAACCTGTAGAGAGCCAGGTTTAGCTGGGTTTCCAGTTATTTCTTTAAAAGATAGCTAAAGATAGGCCCCCTCAGGGGATTGGGAGAGGGGGTATAAAGAACAATCTCATTAAATAAATTGGGTAATTTATTCTCTGGAAGTTCCTAATGTGTTGGACAGGTGATAATACATCCTTGCGGCCAGATTGATAGCAAGTCTTCTCGCACCCAACCACTAACATTATTGGGGAACTGGATGCGATACCAACGGTATTGACCCGCTTTTTGAAAGGAATCTTCAACGCTTACCAAATCACCTGACACAGCACTGTACAAAACTTTGCTGTTTAAGTTAGGCGAGGAGCGCACATTAATTGTATATCCACGTTCCCCAGCTATGGTTGCATAACGCTTCTGGCTTGGCTGAAACCTGACTAAATCGCCACGTATCCAACCTTTTGCCTTCTTTCCTCTGTTTGGTTGCACGTAATACCAGTAACTGCCATCATCGCCTACGGTAATATTTAAAACTTCTACATTACTACCCAATGCTAAAACATCCGCGACGGTTGCTGTCAAAGAGGCGCTAGTTCGCAAATTGCTATCAGTCGTTAAGGTTGCTGGACGAGCTATTGCAGGTAATACCGTATTCATAAATGTGCCAACAGTCAACAATACTGCTGCCAACTTTGTTTTTATACCCATAAATTCCCCAGAAAATATTTGATAACCAAAGAATAAAATCGAACTGGCAAGTCACTTGCACTAAATATAAATACATAGGTAATTAATGATTTTCCGCAAAAGCGAAACTGTTGACCCTGAGCGTAGTCGAAGGGTCAACAGTCAACAATAACAAGGGAATATTTTTTTACTGAGAAAGTCCCTAGTTAAAACCCGATTTCAATAGTCAAACTGCGAATTTTCCCTGTATCTACTTGGGCTTTATCGGTGACTTCTAAAGTCCAATTACCTTGGGGACTTTTACCTTTGAGCTTAGTTAAATCAGGAGTATTGACTTCATCATAGGTTTTTTTGATGTTGTCTGTGGCTCCGCCTTGGCGATCGTGGAGAATTATTGGTAATACACTTGATGCTGTGGGGGGAATGAGGCTGACAACTAAATCGCCAATGTAGGTATGCTCAATATCTACCTCAACTTTGATAGATTTGATGGCATTAGTATTAGCGATCGCTAAACTGAGTTTAGATGTCTGCAAATCATTAATTGGTACATCTTGAACGGCTTTGAAAACACCCACAGGTGTGGTTTGTGTCGGTAACGCCAGTTCTACAGCTTTGAGAGCATTGATGCGACCGTAACCATATAGGGGGCTGTGTCCGTTAGCATTATAATTGCCGCCAGCGGTATCAATGCGATCGCAAGAACGTTTAATAATATCTTTCACCTCATCCCAACGTAAATCTGGGTTACGGGAAAGAATCAACGCCGCTATACCCGCTACTCCAGGACAGGCGCTAGAAGTTCCACCAAAATTATTAGTATAGTTACCTGCTAAATCCCCAAGTTCAGTTTTACCAGCATTGTAACCGACTGCACCAGTGCGATCGGTTGTCCAAATCCCTTCTGTTTGGGAACTGTAACCGTTATTACTGGGGAAAGCACACCAAACAGCATTGCCAAAGTCACTATAGGCGCTTCTGGTACCAAAATCGTTACAAGCAGCTACAGCAATAACTTTAGAATAGCTGGCATAGCCATCATTATCTACACTTTCGTTACCATTCCCTGCGGCAAATAAAATTACGCAGCCCTTACCATTACGCCCCTTAGTAAAGGCGTAGTCCATCGCTAACCTTGTAGAGTCAGGTAAAGGTACTTTTTGCTTGTGAACTGGATCGTTTGCATCCCACCAATCCCCATCTGCTGGCCCCCAGCTACAAGAAATGATATCTGCACCATTTTGCGCCGCCCAAACAAAAGCGTCGGCTTCTTCTTGGGAACCCAAAGCTGAGACAAAGCGAATGGGCATAAGTTTGGCTTTTGGTGCTACACCCGATGCGCCAAAACTTCCATTACCACAAGCTACCCCGGCGCAAGCTGTGCCATGATTATCTGAGTTTCCTGGTCTGGGATTATTAGTTTTAAATGTTACATCCCTAGGAGCGACAACTTTACCAGCAGAACGGAATTCTTCATGGTCAATATCTACACCATCATCAACAATGGCAATAGTTGTGCCCGTACCGTCGCTGAACTTCCAAGCTGCTTCGACGTTAACATGAGCGTTAATTTTTTTACCATTAATTGTGGTTTCTTTGAGATGCCATTGCTGGGAGAAAACTTGACGTTGGCGGAATTCCCGGACTAGTTCGGGATGGCACAATTCTACAACTTCTTCATTGACTAGACTTTCAGCCAAGTCAAAAATGGCTAAACCAGTATTTGCCGGCGCACTGACAAAATAAGCATTGCGGGCATAATCAAGTTGACGCTTGATGGTCAAATTGTAACGCTGCAAAACTTCTTCACAGGTGTTAGCTTCCGTTTCATCATCAAATTTAACGAATAAGTTTTCTGTATAGATAACTGGCTGGTTTGACCGAGGATCGACCAATACCCGCCCAGCAAATTGAATTTGCGGTTCTTGATTGAGAATTGTCCTGGCTTGGTCGCGTAAAGCACCATCTTCACTGGCCGCTTTCACTTGCAAAACTTCTACACCTGCTTGGCGAAATCGGGTTTTTACCTCAAATTGCTTGAGGATACTCCGGGCTTCGGGTGATACAGATGTAACTTCAAAAGGGCGATCGCCTACAAGTAAACTGCGATTTTCGGTACGAACTACAATGTGGTTATCGCTAATAACAAGCTCATACTGTTCACCGTTCTGACCACCATAGCGAACCTGAACCATAATTTAATCTCCTGTATCCATTTGCATCTCAGCCTCTGGATGGCTTGTGCAGATCTGGAAAGTATCACCCGCCAGCCGCAGCTGAGAAATAAGTTAGTATAGCGAGTAAATACAAGTTTGAACTAGGTTTTTCCTGAATATTGCTAACAGAAGTTAAATATTAGGGCATTGGGCATTGGGCATTGGGCATTGGGCATTGGGCATTGGGCATTGGGCATTAGGCAATAGTAATTTTTCCTTTGGTTGTTCTACTAAACACCAACCAGGGAAACTTTCTACTATCTCAAGGCGACAAGTCTTATTAAGCTCATCCCACCTTTAAAGGGATGGGATTTCACGTTGACAGTTAACTGTTGACCGATGACGGTTAACAGTTAACACAACTATTGAAAATTATAGAATTTAAACAACATGATTGAATTATTTTTGTTGGCTTATTCTCTACCCCCAATTGCTGAAGTGAGATTTACCCCAGACTACTTTAGTGCATATCCCCAACAAATAAGTATAGGCAAGGATGCGCCTGTGTTATATAGTCGTCAGCCTGGTTACTATGCTGTACACTCCCAAGAACCGAAAGCCAGCGTCGCTACACCCACTTTATTATTAAATGAAGGGAAAATAGCAGTATTTACAGGTGAACCAAAGTCAGCAATTACAGATACAATCAGCCCTGTGTATAGATTGCAAGGAGGTTCACTCGCTGTACCCACGGGTTTAATATTTATTCGCTTTGCGGAAAACGTTGATGTAGAATCGCAAAAAGCCGCGATTAATCAAGCTGGTTATGAAATCACCGAAAAATTGGCTTATGCTCCTCATGCCGCGTGGTTACGTGCTAAATCAGGTAAGATGAGCGATGCTTTCCAAGAAATTCGTCAATTAGAAGCAATACCAAATGTGGAAAATGTCGAGCCGCAAATGCTAATGGAAAGGAGACAGCGTTAGGGATGTTTAGGAAAGGATGGTAGAAAAGATAGTTGACTGTTGAGAGCTTACAGTCAACCGTCAACAGTCAACAGCCCTCACAATGGATTGTCCAACTTAAAGGCAGAATAGCTGACCTTCTTACCGGAGGCTTTGCAGTCGGAAGCGATGGCGATCGCCAGACAAATAAAAGCGTTTCAATGTCTTGCTTATTTTGAATTCATAGTGTATTAGCATGTTTAAGAAATGAATTTTTAATAACTCACTTTTAAAATAAAAAATATTACAAATCTCTTACTCAAATTGATAAAAATGTGATAAAAAAGCTCAAACAGCTTTTTTTGATTTACTATAAATTTTTATGAAAGAAATATTAAATAGAATTGACAACTGGTTAAATAACAATTTTTCGGAAGTGTTAGATACCTTAAATCCGGGAGCAACTGAAGAGGAAATCCAGGAATTAGAAAATAAAATACAAATCGAGTTACCTTCATCATTTAAAGACTTATATAAGTGGCATAATGGCCAGAAAAGTGGAACTTACCCAGGACTATTTTACGGTTTAGAATTCTTGTCATTGCTAGAAGTATTTGCAAATTGGCAAGTGTGGGCGGAACTTGTAGATGAGGATATCAATAAGGATATTCTTGGTCAATCTTATAGTCCAGGAAAAATCAAAGAAATATATGCTAATAAAAAGTGGGTTCCTTTTGCTTTCGATTGGGGCGGAAACCATTTAGGTATAGATTTAGACCCAGGAAAGAAAGGGACAATAGGGCAAGTTATCAACTTTGGTAGAGATGAAGACATTAAATTTGTTTTTGCAGAGGATTTAGAATCATTTTTAACTTGGTTTATTACTCAACTAGAAGCGGGAAATTACATCATAAGTACTGAAGAGGATACTAAAACTTTTAGTACTAAAAATCCGCAAATGAGCCATTTTCTTGATTATTGGAAAATGATTACGCAGGGAAGACTTTAATTAATTTATATCTCAATCATCTTGAATAATTGTATGTTTTCTAATGGTCAATAAAGGTAATATCAATTATATTGAGAAAGCGATAGAGACTTTTCAATTACTTTTACTAAACCCAAAATTCGCCCTTTACTGATTGACACTCCCGTGCGTCAAGGCTACATCTGGCGATGGAAGGTCATACCCCTCAATAGTCCTGACTACGAGCTATTAACCGCCCTGATTCAGTTAACAAAATTGATATCAGGGGGGTCATACCATCTTTGTTTTCAATCAACACTTCACCAGAGCTTCAGTGCTGCACAGTCAACCGTCAACCATCAACAACTTAGTACCACCTATGTGATATCTGTTATGGGTTGGGAATGATAGATAGATACTACATACAATCCGAAGAAATTCCAATGATAAATGCGATCGCTCGTAGATTCCGCCAATTTATGGTCGGCTGGAAAAGCCAACTTACCTATTTTTACAGAGGTTACAGCAAAAATCACAGCCGGCGTTTCCCTAAAAGACACATGTGGCTAGGATTACTCAGTGGAGTGATGGCGTTATTGCTGGCGCTATCTTTCGTCCACCCAGGAATAGCCGAAGAACCCGAACCAGCAGCAGCTAATAATTCTTTCCTCGTTGCCACAAGGATGATCCCACCCTTTGTCAACAAAGATAAAGGTGAACTATCTGGTTTTAGTATTGACCTTTGGCGCAGCATTGCTACCAAGATAGGTATAAAATCGGAATTTGTTGAGTATTCCACCGTAGCCGATTTACTTTCTGCTGTGAAAGATAGCAAAGCTAATGCTGGCATTGCTGCTATCTCCATTACCGCCGAAAGACAGGAGAACTTTGATTTCTCCTTACCAATGTTTGCTGGTGGGTTGCAAATCATGGTAAGACCTCCAGAAGCGAATGGCGGTGCTTTTGCTAACATTTTGCAATTGATATTTTCTCCTACCTTGTTTCAGGTAGTTGGGATTGCATTGCTGCTGATTGTTGTCGCTGCCCATGTAATTTGGTTATCAGAACGCAATCATAAAGAAGGAATGATTGATAAATCATACTTCCCAGGAATTTTTAAAGCTTGTTGGTGGGCAGCAGCAACCTTAGCAACCCAAGCCGACGAAATGCCCAAGGGTGTAGTGGGAAGGGTAATAGCTATTATCTGGATGTTTATCGGCGTTCTCTTCGTCGCCTACTTTACAGCCGCGGCTACCACTTCCCTGACCGTGCAGCAACTCCAGGGCGATATCAGAAGTGTAGAAGATTTACCAGGTAAATTAGTAGCAACAACTGCTGGTAGCACAGCCGCCAAATATCTAAAAGAACGTAAAATTCCCGTCCTAGAAGTTCCCAAGATTGAGCAAGCTTACGATGCTTTACAAAGCAAAAAGGCTGATGCAGTCGTCTTTGATGCTCCCGTACTTCTGTTTTATGCTGCTAATGAAGGTCAAGGAAAGGTAGAGATAGTTGGTAGTGTCTTCCGTGAAGAAAACTACGGTATTGTTCTACCTAATAACAGTCCCTACCGCAAACAAATTAATAGTGCATTGTTGAGTCTCAAAGAAGATGGCACATATCAATCGCTTTATGATAAGTGGTTTGACGTGAAGAAGTCGTAATTGGGCATTGGGCATTGGGCATTGGGCATTGGGCATTGGGCATTGGGCATTGGGCAACAGTCAACAGTCAGTAGGGGCGGGTTTATTGAGAATTATCGTTGCTTGGTGAGGATATTTGTGAACCCGCCCGTACAACAGTCAACACTCAACAGTCAACCGTCAACCGTCAACCGTCAACCGTCCTTTGCAATTTGCGCCTTTGCTTGTTGCCACAAAACTTCTAATTCAGCCAAAGTGTAATCCGAAAGGGGGCGGTCAACAACTGCCTCCATTTTTTGTAACCTTTGGATGAATCGCTGATTTGTACCTTGTAAACCAACGCTAGGATCGAGATTATGCCAACGGGCTAGTTGAATGGTTGCAAATAGTAAATCGCCTAATTCTGCTTGTTGGGCTTCGGGGGTTTCTGCGGCTAAAGCCTGTTGAAATTCTGCTAACTCTTCATGAAACTTATCCCACACTCCCTCAATATTTTCCCATTCAAAGCCCACAGCCGCTGCTTTTTGGGAAATCTTCATCGCTGCCATTAATGGGGGAAGGGTGCGCCCATAGCGACTGAGTTTAGTGCTGAGTTTTTGATTTTCTGGTGATGGTTCGCCTTTTTCGGCGGCTTTGATTTCTTCCCAGTTTTGCCGCACTTCCTCTACACTCGCCACTTCCACATCACCAAATACATGGGGATGACGGCGAATTAATTTTTGGGAAATCCCTTCAGCGACTTCTTTAAGAGAGAATTGCCCAGATTCACTAGCGATTTGAGCTTGCAATACTACCTGTAATAGTAAATCACCTAATTCTTCCGCGATCGCCTTTTGGTCACCACTCTTAATTGCATCCACTACCTCATAAGCTTCCTCAATCACATAGGGAGTGAGACTTTCCGGCGTTTGCGCCAAATCCCAAGGACACCCACCATCAGGCGATCGCAATTTTGCCACCACCTCAATTAATTCTTGTAATGCTGCTAAGTTTTGGTTCATAGTTAATAGTTAATGGGTATTGGGCATGGGGCATTGGGCATGGGGCATTTATCATTTATTATTGTCCCTCGTCTTCCTTGTCCTCCTTGTCCCCCTGCTCAACACCCGCCGCTTACCTGTGCTACTCGATTTACGTTTCTTAATTTTGCCACTTGGTAGCAATGCCTTGATGCCTTGTTTTTTCACCCGCTTGTATGTGGAGTTGCTCCAATCGCTGAGAGAATGACTCATGGCACCGAGTTCCATGCCCAAGAATAAAGCGAGAAATTCAGTGCTGTAACTGGCGAGCGATCGCCCCACTGTACCGCCGACATGTTGCCAGCTAAAGGCGATATTCCAAAGCTTTTCGGCAATGATTAAGATAAAAATCGACGCGATCGCAATTAAGCAACTCAGATAAATAACTCGTAGCGTCGTGCCAATAATCGGCCCGTGGGATAAAAAAGAGCGATGCCGCAAACTTTTTTGATAAGGTAGCCAAATCCAGCGCAAGAAACCCCAGCGTTGGTATTGAATTGAGTAAATATCTAAATCCGGGCCGAACATCAGCCCCCCAAACAGAAACCCGCCGGCAACAAATAAAGTCACATTGCTACTGCCAGTCTGCCAGAAAGTCACACCCGCCACCAATGGCAGAGCATACAGCGTAATGCTATCGTGGGTTCGACCAGAGGGCATTTTAAATTTCTCAAAAAATTTTTTCTCAAAAATACTAGCGCGATTCAAAATCTTTTGCTATATTCTATAAATGTGAGCGCAAACGGGCGGTTAGCTCAGTTGGTAGAGCGCCTGCCTTACAAGCAGGATGTCATCAGTTCGAGTCTGGTACTGCCCACTCACATAAAAAGGCGAGAAACATTTAACTTGTTTCTCGCCTTTTTTAATGTTTGATGAAAAGTCAGAGGGTGTATGAGCAATCCTAAAGCCTTACTCACGTATTTGTATCATGATAAAAGTGAAATGGTATGAAACGAGATTTAAGTCATTAAACAATTTGCAAAAGGTGTGTAATTATCATGACTACAAACACACATTTTAACGCTAGGGTCAACAACGGGAACATTGAAATTCCTGTTGAGTATCAAGACGAAATTCGCAACGCGGAAATTGTGCAAATCGTTATCTTGAAAACCAACCCAAGTAAGAAAGGTTTTCCCAAAACAGGTATTATTGCTCAGCTAACCGCAAATCCCATTCAAGTTATGGGTTTCAAACCACTCACCAGAGAGGAAGCAAATGAACGCTGGTGAATCGAAGCGGTGCTTTGTGGATTCTAATATTTGGTTATATCGTTTCATTTTGAGTTCTAATGATGCAAGTGCTATCAAAAAGCAACAAGTAGCTACAAACATTACTAGCCAAGAAAACTTAGTTGTTAGTACACAAGTAATCAATGAGGTTTGTGCAAATTTAATCCGCAAAGCAGGGTTTGATAACTCACAAATTCAAAGCTTAGTTACAGAATTTTCAGAAGGTTGTGAAATTCTATCTGTTTCTCTAGAAACGCTTGAGTATGCTGCACAATTGCGGAATGGCTATTTGTTCTCGTTTTGGGATAGCCTCATTGTTGCTAGTGCAATTCTGGGGGAAGCGAGTATTTTGTACTCAGAAGATATGCAAGATGGTTTAATCGTTGAAAATGCCTTACAGATTGTGAATCCATTTGTAGAGCCAAAGACTTAACTCTTGAAGTTTACGCCAAGACATCAAAATGAGAATAGCTATATTTTGCCTTTGATTAATAAGTTTTACTTAAGCCGTGGTAACCACAACATAAGCGTTTGCCACCAATAGATAAGTTGTGGTAACGAAACAAGTTGTGTTGGTAACGATCGCATAAGTTGTCGTTACCAGCGGATAAGCATTCGTAACAAAACAAGTTGTGTTGGTAAACATCGCATAAGCATTCGTAACGAAACAACTTTATTCGTAACGACGGTTTCTGTGTTGGTAAAGAATTTACAAGCTAATGTTACTAGGGGAACTTCATTTGTAACGTTGCTGCTGTACTCAAATTTCTGTAAAGAGGATTTTCTTTAAAGTTCGCAGCGCACGAGTAGCAAAATTATGCTGATGCCAAGCTTGATAGAAATCGGGGTAAGGCATATTCTGGGCGCATTTCCAGGCTAAATTATAGAAATTATCATCCACTCGCCAATAACGACTTACAACTTCAACTGCTTTAAACCGATGATTATTGTCTTGTATGATTTGCCCTAAGCTTCCTGCTGCATCTCTACGGATGTAGTAATCCACAGTAGTTGATTGCAACAGTTGCACCAAAGCAGTGATCGCAAATTCATTGCCAGGGTCAATTTTCCCTAAGCTATATGCTGCCAGCCAAGGGGTGAATTCATCCAGGTTATTTGATTGCAGCAGTTCCACCAAGGTGGCGATCCCTATTTCATTGCCAGGGTCAATTTTCCCTAAGCTATATGCTGCCTGGCAACGGGTTGAGTCATGCACAGTAGTTGATTGCAGCAGTTGCACCAAGGCAGAGATCGCAATTTTATTGCCAGGGTCGATTTCCCCTAAGCTATCTGCTGCCAGCCCACGGGTATCGTCATCCAGATTAGTTGATTGCAGCAGTTGCACCAAGGCGGCGATCGCTTTTGTACGGTCTGTTTGTTGCAGTGCTGACCTAGCTTCTTCTTGGATTAAACTCTGACTATTAATTGTCCACTTGACAATTTGTGTTACTATTTTATCTGCTTTATAATAAGTCCTAAACTCTGCAATTGCTGCTGCTGCTAAAAAATAAGCATGATATTGATAAAATTTTCGACATCCATCTTTAAAACTAACTAAAGCATCAATAAACTCTTGCTTTTGCTGTTTAAGATTTTCTTCTTCTCGCCCTAACCAAAGCAATATTACCTGTTTCCATTGCGGCTCAAAGATGCGATAAGTTCCTTGACTAGGATTTTTGGGAACATGGTTAAGAAAGAAATGCCAGTCATCAATTGCTTTAGCTGCAAAGTATTCTTGAAATGAGGCATGAAAGAAAGCGTAAACAGGTTTTCTCTGTTCATCTATCCCTATACTGTTCAGCCAGCCTCGATTTAGTGCTAATTTCAGCAACGAATTGTCATCATCAGCGTACCCCAAAAACTGACTAACAAAATCTTCCCGCAAGCGAAAACGAGTTGCTTCTGTATCTATTGCTGCTTTAGCTAATTCCCCAAACTTGATATTGAGTTGCTGACGCTGATGAGAGGCAGTAGTAAATTCGTCTTTTTTCCACTTGTAGAAATCATCAACAAATTGCTGATAAAGTCCCGCTTGAGTATCTGGTAATTTGCCATCTCCTGATTGCCAATTCAAACACAATAGTGTTAACCGCAGAGGATTTTTGACTAAATCCTGAATCCGTTCTTTACCGGGTGCTTTTAAAGCAGTACATAACTGTTTGCCAGTTTCGGGGATAGCAGTAAACCATTTATCAATAAATTGTTCTACCTGTTGTGGATAAGCAAAATCTAAAGTACGATAAATATCAAAATCATCAAGTGCATTAATACCGCTATCCCACAAATTTACTCTACAGGTTAGCACAATTCGCGCTTTACAAATTACCCCAGCTTCACGGAATTGTCGTGCAATTTCTGTGAGAGGATTACCTGAAGATGTGGACATTTCATCTAACCCATCTAGCAGCAGCCACACATGATTTTGATTAAATAGAGTGACAAAATCATCTTTTAGTTGTTTAGTGACTTCAGCTTTACCTATTTTCTCAGCTACTTGATTTAACCAAGTATCCAAAAGATAAGCTTTTAATTCTTTTCCTCGCAAATCTGCTAAGGATACCCAAATGACTATTGACTGGGGAATCTCACGAGACACCCAATCAGCAATCTGTTGTAATAATGTTGTTTTTCCTGCGCCTGGTTCGCCAATAATTGCTATTCGCTTACCTTTACTTTTAGGCGTGTTCTTATGTTTTAAAACTTCTTCAAGAAAAACATCATGCTCAAATGTTTTGGTGATTTCTGTTTCTTTATACAGTTCCGATCCCTGTTCTGGAGAAAAATCATCCTGACGTTTGGATGGTTTTTTGCGCTCAATTAATCCCAGTGGTACGTAAACATCATCAACTTGTAGGGCGACTCCTTCAGTTGATGTCAAGGGATTTGTAGTCAGCTTTCGCCTTTCTGTCAAGATTTCACGACAGATTTCACGCCAGTTATCGAGAGTTAACTTTACCCGCTTCTCCCCGTCGGGCGACTCCAGTCAGTTGTAAGTATTGGTTTGCTGCTCAATAATGATTTGTTGAGCAACCATTGCACCTTTTTCGGCTTTTATTTCTTCTGCTAATTTCGCAAAATTATTCACAACTGAGGGCTGTGATTTGATTTCATTTGCTAATTTTTGAATTTCTTTGCCCGTCTCAGACTTGTCATTATTAGCGGCTGCTTCCACTTCCACAACTGCTTGAGCAATTTCCGGATCTTGTTCAGCTGCGCTTTTGAGTTCTAGCACTGCTTGTCCGTAATCTAATCTTTGGGTTTCATCAGCTTCTACAGTCGCAGTCAGCAATGGCAATTTATTCTTTGTGCGCAGCTTGTCTATTAACTTACCACCTTGCGTCCAAAGCACATCACCAATGTTTTCGCCTACTTTCTCTAGTGGTTTCGTTAAAAGTATAGTAGCGATCGCAGTACAAATAGCTGTCAGCGTCACAGGTTCCATAAACTCAAATTAGATGTAGAAATGACCTTATATCTGCTCTAATTTGGTAGTATGACAGAAATTTTTGCTGACAACCAACGGATGATTAATCAAGGCTAATTTGCGATCGCGCACCACTCAACAAAATAATCAGGGCATAGCACTGCTATGCCCCTACGGTAGATTATATAGATATAGCTAATTAACGTTGATAACGGGGAGTATTGAAGGCTTCCCAAGCGGCTTTGGCTGTATGTTGGAGGCGATCGCTAAAATCTACTAGTTCTTTCATCAGCAAGTACCAGTTTTTCTCAAATTCGTCTTGCAGAACTAGCCAAGCGTATTCTAGGCGATACTCTCGTTCAACGAGTGTCCTGGCTTCAATCGCTTCCCGTGCTTGACGTACAGCTTTTAAATAGGTTTCACTGCTGATATTACCTGCTGACTTTGCTTCAGCTTGGGCGCGTTTTTTCAGTGCTTCAATTAATGCTTTGGTTTCGCCTTTGACTTCCTCAGTTTCCCCAACCATTTCGGTTTCTACCAATTTGTGAGTTTCGGGGCTAACTTCGATGATTAAAGTTGATTTAACATTATTATCAGTCATAGTTGCTACATCCTTAAAATTGCAATTCGCTCAGGGTAAGGTGTTGGCTGAGCGAAGTCGTTCGCGCAGCGTCTCGTAGAGAAGCCAAACACCTGGTATATTCTTCTCTGAAAATCGCCTTAGTAAGATGTTGTTGCTAGTTCTCGTTCTAATTTTAGCAATTGTTCAACTCGTGCATCTGTGGCGGGGTGGCTGGAGAACAAGTTACCTAAAAATTGTCCAGAGATGGGATTGATAATTAACAAAGGTTCAAAGGCTGGATTACCATCTAAAGGTAACTGTTTTGCTGTCAGTTCTAGGCGTTGCAATGCTCTAGCTAAAGCGCGGGGATTACCTGTTAATCTTGCAGCACCAGCATCGGCGGAGAATTCTCTAGTGCGGGAAATTGCTAGTTGGATAATTGTGGCTGCAACAGGCGCAAGTAATACCGTTAACAACACGCCTAAGGGATTACCGCCTCTGTCATCATCGCGGGAACCACCGCCAAACCATAAACTATAACTTACCATTTGCGCCAAGAAAGAGATTGCACCAGCAACTGTGGCTGCAACGGCTTGGGTTAAGGTGTCGCGGTTGATAATATGGGTGAGTTCATGGGCAATTACGCCTTCTAGTTCATCTTCCGGTAATATCTGCAATATTCCTTCTGTTACAGCAACAGCCGCGTGTTCGGGATCGCGTCCTGTGGCGAAAGCGTTGGCAGTTTGACCAGGAACAATATATACTCCGGGTATGGGAATGTTAGCGCGATCGCTTAATTTCTTCACCATGCGATACAGCCCCGGTGCTTGGGCTTCTGTTACAGGCTGGGCGCGATATACAGCCAGGGCAATTTTATCTGATTGATACCAAGAAAATAGATTTGTAACTGCTGCTAAACCAATACCTATAATTAAACCAGTACTGCCACCAATTACCCAGTAACTAATTGCAATTAACAAACCACTGAGAGTAGCTAGCAATACCAAAGTTTTGAATTGATTTCCCATATTATGCTCTCCTGCTAATGCCGTAATTGATTTTTTAGACAACAGCATTACTTAAGTCGCTCTTCAATCTTACCTAGCTCATCCCTGATTTAGATTACAGAAAACCTCCCATTTGAGTACGGTTTTCCCATGCTGTTGATGGTAATGTCATCGAAAGCACATAAAATTCTGGTTCTTCAGTAGCTATTATGCCAAATTATTAGTTATAGCACTCATATAAACACAAAAAAAGCATCTTTATTTTGCCAAAAGCCTTATATGTATTGACAT
>NZ_JACJRE010000066.1 GCF_014697075.1 Tolypothrix sp. FACHB-123
ATCATTCACCGTAGCCAGATGGAAAAATTGAGTTGCAGCTACTGTACCACCTTTACCATCAACTACGTTGTAAGTGAGGTCAACTCTACCATTGAAGTTGGTATTTGGGGTGAAGGTGTAATTACCATTACCGTTGTCTTCCAATGTGCCGTTAGTTGCTGTCAAGTCGGCGACTGAGAGATTATCGCCATCGACATCGCTAAAGCCTTCCAACAACTTTGAGACATCAATGCTGTAATTGGTGTCTTCTGTGCCATCGACTAAGGATGCACTGGCAACACCTGTGGGTGCATCATTAATATTGTTGATTGCGATCGCGATCGCTTTTTCGTAAAATAAGCCATCTTGATCTGTAGCGCGAATGCGGATACTGTAGCTATTCTTGGTTTCGTAGTCAGGAGAAAGGTTAATACTTAGTTGATTGCCAATAATAGTAAAGCTGCTGTTATCTGCGCTACCTTCACCAGATACCAATGTATAGGTATGACTGTTGCCTACATCGGGATCGGTGGTATTTAAGTTACCAATGACTGTATTGGCGATCGCATTTTCGTCAATACTAGTATTGCTCAAACTCACATCACTAGGGGCACTGTTAAGGTTAAGCACAAAAAGTTCTTGACCAACGTTACCATTATCGGCAACAAAGTAGAGTTTGCCGTTAATATAAGTTAGATCGCTAGGATTGGAAGCTGCCGAACCGGGAAATAAATCATTAACTCTGACAGTACCCTCTGCGGTGCCATTACTCCTCCATAACTCAATCCCACTCGTGCCGTCAGTGGCAGTAAAGTAGAGTATCCCGTTGACATTCGTTAAATTAGATGGGCTAGAAGAATCTGCACCTGCAAAAATATCTCTAACTCTGACAGTACCCTCTGCGGTGCCATCACTCTTCCATAATTCAATTCCACCTGTGCCATCATTAGCAGTAAAGTAGAGTGTCCCGTTGACATTCGTTAAATTAGAGGGATCGGCAGAGTTGACACCTGTGAAGATATCTTTGACAAGAACAGTACCCTCTGCGGTGCCATCACTCTTCCATAATTCAACCCCATTCGTGCTATTACTAGCGGCAAAATATAGTGTGCCGTTAACATTCGTCAGTTCATATGGATGAGAAGAGCCTATACCTGCGAAGATATCTTTGACAAGAACAGTACCCTCTGCGGTGCCATCACTCTTCCATAATTCAATCCCACCCGTGCCATCATTAGCAGTAAAGTAGAGTGTCCCGTTAACATTTGTCAGATTTTGCGGAATAGAAGAGCCTGAGCCACTCAGGATATCCTTAACTAGGATAGTACCGTTTGCAGTACCGTCACTTTTCCACAACTCGCGTCCACCATTGCTGTCAACAGCAGTAAAAAATAGCGTACCGTTGACATCTGTCAAATTCTGCGGGGTAGAAGAGCCTATACCAGCAAAGATATCCTTAATCCTGACAGTCCCGGTTGAGGTGCCATCACTTTTCCACAATTCATAACCATTTGTACCATCAGTAGCAGTAAAGAATAGCGTGCCGTTAACATTTGTCAGATTAGACGGGTTAGAGGAACCCGAACCGGTAAGAATATCTTTAACTCTGACAGTATTGGCTGAGGTGCCATCAGTTTTCCATAATTCATAACCACCACTGCTGTTAGTGGCAGTAAAGTAGACTATACCATTGACATTTGTCAGATTCGATGGGTTAGAGGAGCCTGAGCCAGAGAGGATATCCCTCACTCTAACGGTACCTGCTTCAGTACCATCAGTCTTCCATAGCTCGCGTCCATTACTGCTATCAGCAGCAGAAAAATACAGAGTTCCGTTGATATTTGTTAAATGTTGGGGTTTGGAAGAGCCTGTACCAGCAAAGATATCCTTAACTCTGACAGTCTCAGTTTCAGTAATATTAGTCTTCCATAACTCTCGTCCATCACTGCTGTTAGCGGCAGAAAAGTATAGTGTGCCGTCAACATTCGTCAGATTTTGCGGGCTAGAAGAGTTTGTACCAGGAACGATATCTTGGACTCTAACAGTACCAGCTTCAGTGCCATCGCTCTTCCACAACTCAGTTCCACCTGTGCTGTCAGTAGCAGTGAAGTAGAGTGTACCGTTAACATTCGTGAGATTAGATGGGTTAGAATGACCCGTGCCAGAGAAAATATCTTTAACTCTGTAAGTTCCAGATTCAGTGCCGTCGCTCCTCCATAACTCACGCCCCCCATTACTATCAATGGCAGAAAAATAGAGGATGCCGTTGACATTTGCGAGCTGTTGTGGAATCGATGAGCCTGCACCACTAACGATATCTTTAACTAAGACAGCATCACCTGAAGCGCCATCAATTTTCCACAACTCAATCCCATTGGTGCCATTAGTAGCAGTAAAGTACAGGGTACCGTTGACATTTGTCAAATTGGATGGGTTAGAGGAGCCTGTACCTGCAAGGATATCCCTAACTATGACGGTACCGGCTTCTGTACCATCACTCTTCCATAATTCAGTGCCATTTGTGCTGTCAGTGGCAGTAAAGTACAGTGTGCCGTTAACATTTGTCAGATTGGATGGATTGGCGGAACCTGCACCGCTAACTATATTCGCAACTAAGGTAGTACCAGCTTCTGTACCATCACTCTTCCATAATTCAGTGCCATTTGTGCTGTCAGTGGCAGTAAAGTACAGTGTGCCATTAACATTTGTCAGATTGGATGGATTGGCGGAACCTGCACCGCTAACTATATTCGCAACTAAGGTAGTACCAACTTCTGTACCATCACTCTTCCATAACTCAGTACCATTAAGGCCATCAGTGGCAGTAAAGTACAGCGTGCCATTAACATTTGTCAGATTGGATGGATTAGCGGAACCTGCACCGCTCAAGATATCTCTAACTCTGACAGTATTTGCTTCTGTACCATCACTTTTCCATAACTCAGCACCACCATTGCTGTCATAGGCTACAAAGTAGAGGGTACCGTTAACATTTGTGAGACTTTGCGGATTAGATGACTCTATACCGGCGGCGATATCTTTAATTCTGATAGTACCTGCTTCTGTACCATCACTTTTCCATAACTCAGTTCCACCATTGCTGTCATAGGCGACAAAGTAGAGTGTACCGTTGACGTTCGTTAAATATTGTGGGTTAGAGGAAGCGCCACTGATATTGATATCTTTGAGCAGGCTAATTGTTGTGTCTTCTGATAACAAGTGGGGGTAGGTTGTAGTTGCTTCTGGGCTAAAGGCGATCGCTGTGGTAATTTTTCCTGTAGTCACATCTAAATGCCAATTACCACCAAAGACAGCGTTACCGACTTTGCTAGAAGCCGCAGCTACTGGATTTCCTAGCAGTTTACCCAGGCTGTCAACAAATATTTTGCCGATTTTTCCCGCACCGACTTCGCAACCATAAAGCAAAATGTTAGCTTCTGCGGCTAAGGATGCTTTCCATTGCTGTATGGCACTTTTGTAAATATCGAGGGTAAATAGACTCAGACTTGAACGCCCTAGTTGGATCTGTCCTGGCTGTCCGTGGGCGACAAGATGTAAACTTGTGATTCCTTGGTGCTGTGATAGCTTCTTGCTAATTTCCTCAATTCCATCGCTTTGGGAGTCTAGTATCACTACGTCCAAACCAGGAGCTACGGCTGCTGTTAATTGTTCATATTGCGTCACGCTGGAATCAATAAAGACAATACCACTGACTATGTTTTGTTGAAGATTAACAGGTGATACGGGCTTAAATTTGGCGAAATCAACCATTGTCATAACCGTTTTTCCTTGAATTGTGAAGTAAGAATTACAGGCGAAATCATGGGTTGGTAGATGTTCCCAATGCGATCGCAATTTTTCTTGCTAATGAACGACCCCTATTAATATCTTATTTGATTAAATGTATAATTTTATACAGTAAATTCATGCATTCTATTTTTAAAACTACTAAGTCTTTCCCAGAAATAGGCTATTCGGTTAAAAAAACACATTTTTATTAGCTTTAGAAGCAACTATCTGCGGATAGAGATAATTAGCTCAAAAAAAGTATATTTTATTAAGGTTTGGTTAAGTAGTTCTCAGTGCAAACTTAGTAAAGTCTTTAATGATTAGCCGTAGATTCAGCATTTTATTTATTCAAACTTTATACTTTAATTAATTTTTCTGAGCAAATGTACTGTTATTGAATGGGGTATTGGGCATGGGACATAGGGAAAAGGCTGAGATTTTGGAGAAAGTGATTTGGCGAAAAACCAAAATCTAAGGGAACTCCAAAAAATAAATTATTCTGTTAAACGTTGACTGTTGACAGTTGACGGTTCACAGTTAACAGTCAACCGTCAACAGTGAACAATAGCAATGGAATATTTTTTTACTTGGAAGTCCCTAAGAAAATTTCCCATCTTCCTTGTCTCCTGACTTGACGGTAGCCTCTCAAGCACGGCAAAATTAGTACAAAAGTTCCAGTGGATGCAAGCTGGAGGTCTTTAACATGACTACTGTGCTTAGTTGCCGTAATTATATTGATGGTCAATGGTTGAATGCTTTAGGGGGAGCTACTTTAGAAAGTCGTAACCCTGCTGATAAACATGAAGTGATTGCTACCTTCCCTCGTTCGGTAGCAGATGATGTGAATACAGCAGTAAAAGCAGCCCGCCAAGCTTACCGTAGTTGGCGAAAAGTACCAGCCCCAGCTAGAGCAGAATATATTTTCCGTGTTGGGGAAATATTACTGCAACATAAAGAAGAACTGGCTCAGTTAATTAGCCGAGAAATGGGTAAGCCTTTAACTGAAGCTAGAGGCGATGTCCAAGAAGGAATTGACTGTGCTTTTTACAGCGCTGGTGAAGGGCGGCGGTTATTTGGGCAAACTACACCTTCGGAAATGCCGAATAAATTCGCCATGACCGTGAGAATGCCGATAGGCGTATGTGCTTTAATTACTCCTTGGAATTTTCCTGTAGCGATTCCTTGCTGGAAAGCGATGCCAGCACTGGTATGCGGTAATACAGTCATCCTCAAACCCGCAGAAGATACTCCCGCCTGTGCTACTAAACTCATTGAGATTTTTGCTGAGGCTGGTTTACCACCAGGGGTAATTAACCTAGTGCATGGTATTGGAGAAGAAGTTGGGAAAGCTTTAGTTGAGTATCCTGATGTAGATTTAGTCTCTTTTACTGGTTCCTCAGAAACAGGTGCATTTGTTGGCGCTACTTGCGGACGCACTCACAAGCGCGTTTGCTTAGAAATGGGCGGTAAAAATGCCCAAGTAGTTATGGAAGATGCAGACTTAGAACTGGCGTTAGATGGTGCTGTTTGGGGAGCTTTTGGCACAACTGGACAAAGATGTACAGCAACTAGCCGCCTAATTTTGCACAGCGACATCAAAGAAAAATTTACTGCCATGCTTTATGAGCGTACCAGTCAGTTACGCTTAGGAGCAGGTACAGATCCCAATACAGAGATTGGCCCGTTAATTAATGAATCTCAACTGCAACGGGTGAATAATTATATGCAAATTGCTCGTGAGGAAGGAGCAAAGATTTTAATTGGTGGAGAAATTGCAAGCGAAGGGGAGCTAAAAAACGGTAACTTCTTTCAGCCAACCATTTTAGATAATGTCACTCCCGATATGCGAGTGGCGCGTGAGGAGATATTTGGGCCTGTAGTGGCATTAATTGAGGTTAGCTCATTTGAAGAAGCGATCGCAATTCTCAACGATACCAATTATGGTTTATCATCCTCAGTTTACACCCGCGATATCAACCGAGCTTTTACAGCCATGCGCGACATTGAAGCGGGTATCACTTATATTAATGGCCCGACAATCGGTGCGGAAGTACACTTACCATTCGGCGGTGTAAAGCATACAGGTAACGGTCACAGAGAAGCTGGCACTACAGCCTTAGATGTTTTCACTGAATGGAAGAGTGTTTATGTTGACTTTTCCGGCACTCTGCAACGCGCTCAAATAGATAACAGGGTTAGTCAATAGTCAGTTGTCAGTTGTCAGTTGTCGAAAAATAGTCTTTTTATCCCCCATGCCCAATGCCCAATGCCCATATCTTACTGTCCCAGTTCTTTGATATTATTCATCACCTGCTGGTACAAATCTTTATTGCCTTGATTTTGAAAGATATCGGCCGCTTTTTGTAAATCCTTGAGTGCACCGGGTTTATCTCCTTGGGCTGCGCGTGCATTACCTCGGTTGTTATACGCAGCGCCAAAGTTAGGATTGATGCGAATGGCTTGATTGTAATCGGTGATAGCTGCTTTGTTATCGCCTCTAGCAGCCCGGAGATTACCCCGGTTATTGTAGGCGATCGCATATCTTGTATCTAGGCGAATCGCTTGGTTAAAATCTTCTAGCGCTCGATTTTGCTCTCCACTAGCCGCCAGTGCATTACCTCGGTTATTGTAGGCTTCGGCATAGTTGGGTGCAAGGCGAATGGCTTCGTTGTAATCTTCTAAAGCGCCTTTATTATCTCCTTGAGAGGCGCGAGTATTAGCGCGGCTATTGAAAGCTTCCGCATCGTTGGGATTGAGTTTCAGTGCTTCATTATAATCTGCGATCGCGGCTTGTTTATTACCCGCATCAAAGTAAGCCAGCCCCCTAGCCTTGTAAGCTGCACTATATCGGGGATTTTGGCTAATAGCTTTACTATAAGATGCGATCGCTGCTTGAGAATCACCTTTAGCGTGTTGATTTTTGCCTTGCAAATAAAATTCCTCCGCCCTCGATGTTTTTGCTGAACGGCGGCTAGGAGGACTCACACCAATTTCTGTTACCAATACATCGCTTTGTTTACTACATGAAAGGTTAGTAGTTGCACTCAATATAGTTAATAACCCTATAATTAATGCTCTGCCTATTTGTATCCACTCTTGCTCAAACAATTGCAGTTTCATAATTTATTTTGAACCGCCATTATACCTAGATAAAATTATTCCTTCTAATGAATTTGGGCTTGAAGTTTATCCGGCAATCCTATCTGATTTATGGAAATCATTCTGTTAACCGACTGCCAATAATGAAGAGATTTCACGGAATCATTTAGGGCTGCTGTATCCTCTAGGTTTAATTAACGATTATGTATACTATTAGGTGTGAAGTGGGTAGATATCACCTTGAGTTATTGTCATAAATAAATCCCAGAAATACAGTCAAAGACAGAGATGAGATAGTTACAGCCTAGATTAAAGTATAAAAACTGCAATTTATCCCGATTTATCTGGTGAGTTTCTCTCTTTCTGAAACTAATATTCTAGGCAACAATACTCTATTTTTGCCGCCTTTAATTATACTTTTTAAACTCTATCAAAATAATAATTTTAATTATTTTAGCAAAATCTTCATAAAGATAAAGTTTTCTCCTGGAGGCTACAAGCTAATACTGACTCCACTCTGCTTAGTAATCGAGTCAAGCCAAGATAAGTAATCAATAATGCTTACCTACCTAAAAGTTACACAGACCTTTATCAATTGTGTAATTTACATCACATAATTACAAATTACGAATTATCACCATCTGGTTTTTTAGCAGTCAACCGCCAAGCAGTAGTTTCATCAATTTCTACAGATAGTTGCTCTAAATTTTCACCTAAATCTTTTTGCATTTTCTGAGTTAATGTAATAGGAAAATCTAAATTAATACCTTGAGTTTCAACTAACTTGAATAATTCAGCAAACGCAACCTTAACCGTTTGACGCTGGTAACTAGTTAATTTACAATAATCTGTTTCAGATAAATTTTGAGCCTGCATGGCTTTCTTAATTCGTTCTTCCAGATGTTCTAATTCCGATTTTAAAATTTTAGATTGTTGTTCAAGTTGAGTATATCTGTTACCAAGTAACACCAAATCTTCTGTTATTGGATCGGGATTAATTTTTGCTTGCATTTCTAACAATTTTAAATGCACCTGCGCTAAATATATACAATCTAAATAAGCATAATCAATCTGTTCTTCAGCTAAAGGACGCTTTCCCCAATCACTAGTTTGTTCTTGCTTATCGATATTATGGAAATTACAAAGTACTGCGGCTAAAGTCTTTAATTGATAGTTAGGCAAAGGTAACAGATAATAAGGAATAGTTTTCGCAATTTCTAAAGTACAAGTAATATTTTTTGCTTTCTTACTGCCCAACAACTTTAAATCATAACTAGCATTATGAAATACCTTCTCAATCTCCGAATTCAGCATGATTTGGGCAATAAATTCCTCGATAATATCAGGTTGGTCTAACACATCTAAAAGATAAATGTGAGATCCACTCATATCATCGGGATCGTCTAATACCTGAATTAGCGATAATCGAGGATTCCGACTTTTATAATCAGCAACTTCTGTATCTATCCACAAAGTTTGAGCTTGGCTATATTCAGCGATTTTAGCCTGAATTTTTCCGGCATCAGTCAAGTATGGCATGAGGTAATTTTAATTAGATGAAAATATTAAAATCTGACGACTACTTTACCGCTATTTTGACCGCTTAAGAGATATTGAACAGCCTCAGGAATAGACTCTAAACCTTGAAACTGAGTAGGATCGATAGCAACTTTAAGTTTACCAGTGTAGAACAGATTTAACAGGCGATCGCGCGCTTCTGGTATATATTCTTGATAATGAGGCATAAGAAAGCCGCGTACAGAAGCAGCTTTCCAAAATAGTTGGTGATAAATTCGCGGTTGAGTAATTTGTTCTATCTCCTTAGCATATTCCGAGATAAAACCAACCACCACTAACCGTCCCCGCACAGCTAAATTATCAACGCAAGTATCAAAAACCTGCTTACCCACACAGTCAAAAATCAAATTAATTCCGTTGGGGTACTCTGACTTCAAGATAGCGTTGAGATTTTCTTGACGATAGTTGATAATGCGATCGCATCCCAATTCTCTCAGTAAATTTGCCTTCGCCTGCGAACTACAAGTACCAATCACATGATTACCTGCTAACTTCGCCAACTGTACAGCAATATGACCAGTTCCTCCCGCAGCTGCTGTCACCAACACTACTTCATTACTTTTCATCTCCCCCACTTGTTCCAACGCCACCAAAGCTGATATACCAGTAGGCATCAGCGTCAGCAATTCTGGCGTAGCTTGGCGTACCTTCACTGCTAAATTTGCATCCACAACTTGATATTCGCGATAACCACCACCACGCGCCGTAGTAATTACTGCATCACCAACTTGAAAACCTGCGACATTTTCACCTATCGCCACAACATTTCCTACCGCTTCCACACCCAAATCAAAGGGAGTAACTAAATTCACGTAGGGAACATCACCACGACAAACTAAAGTATCAAAGCCACCATTAATCCCAGCGAATTTGTTTTGAATTAAAAGTTGATTACCAGCAGGTTGAGTCAGAGTAACTTCGACAATTTCAATAGCAGATTTAAAATCTTGATTAAATTGCTGTGCTACTAATTTTCTATATGTTTTTTGATTCATCTTGGAATATTGTATTTAACTTAATTTATAAAAAATATTATGACTGATATTAATTTGCTTTAAACTTGCCCTTAATAATTACTTCTTTTCTCTTGGCGTGCTTGGCGTACTTGGCGGTTCATTAAATAAATATTAATTGCACATCATAGTGCATGTATTATATGTAGGGTGCGTTATCACGAAGTGTAACGCACCGTATTCTAAACTAATTTTTATCCTACTTTTCCTCATTCATGATTGAAAATATCTCAACTTGACAAAGCCCTATCCCACTCTAACTGATGAGCCAAACCATACTTAATAAAATCCGATTCTTGTGCTTTATCACTCTTACCAAAAACACCTAAACTATAAGGATTATCCTGCATTCTTTCCGCAACTTGTTCTTGTTCAAATTCTTTAACTTCTTCTCGCGGCTTATCTGTTTTAAAAAAGTCTACAACCAAAACTGTTCTGTTATGATTAGTGTAATTATGAGGACAATGGGGATAGCTATGATCTAAAACCATAAATTCCCCCTCATGCCAATAAAGTTTATCGTGACATATTTTCATCGCAATATCTCCCTCAGGCACAATCAAACCTAAATAGCCACGATTCATGTGAGGGTTATAATTTACATGCAATTTAATATCTAAACCAGGATGAAATGTCCCAAAATACACATTTCTAATAACAGAATCCTCTGCAAAATTTACTTTCTCAATTACATTAGCTAGATTGGGAAAGTATTGCTTTCTTAAATTCAGTGCTTTTTTTGCTGCCTCATCTGTCTCATAATCAGGATATTGTATTTGATGTAGCTGAATATATTCTTCAATAAATAAACCTTGGAATAAAATCCCAAATGCACTATATTTGGAATTACTTTTAGTTTTGATTGTTTTACTTTTAGGCCCTAGCACATCATAAGTAAATTTTAATTCTTCCTCAGAAGCTTGCTTATTAAAGTCGGTAAACTCATCTCTAATTATCTGCCATTTTTCTTGAAAAGTCTTGAGAAAAGGAAACTCTTCAGGATTAAGATGATACTCATTAAAACTTGACATAACTTTTCTCCTCAAGCCGTTTTAATAAAAAACTGTTACATTACCAGCAAATTTTGCCAGCATATCGGTACTATGTTTGTTCGTAGTCAGGATTAAAGTCCTGACTACAAAACCTTTAACACTCATTTTAGTGTGAAGTCTACTGTGTCAGAAACTTCTCTATTAGATAAAATTATCAAAAACGTGCGCGTAGTTCGTCCCCATAATGATACTGTCGAACTACTAGATTTAGGGATTAAGGATGGCAAGTTTACCCAAATTGCTCCTAATATTAGCCCAGAGCAAGCCAAAGAAGTATTTGATGCTCAAAATCTGCTGGGCTTTCCTGGGGTGGTAGATGCTCACATGCACATCGGTATCTATCAACCCTTAGATAAAGATGCAGTTACTGAAAGTAAAGCAGCTGCAATGGGAGGTGTGACTACCAGCCTAAATTACATCCGGACTGGGCAGTATTATCTCAACAAAGGCGGCTCCTATCAAGATTTTTTCCCAGAAGTATTAGCCTTATCTGTAGGTAACTTTTTTGTCGATTATAGTTATCATATCGCACCTATAGCTAGTCAGCATATTGAAGAAATACCGCTACTTTATGAACAGTTCGGTGTATCTTCCTTTAAAATATTCATGTTTTATGGCGGTTATGGCTTGCATGGTTTATCAGACCAACAAAACCTCTTTTTAATGATAAATAAAGAAGAGAGGTATGATTTCGCTCATTTTGAATTTATTATGCGTGGTTTAACACGTTTAATAGAAGCGCATCCAGAAGCGAGAGAAACTATTAGCTTAAGTTTGCATTGTGAAATTGCAGAAATTCTCAACGCTTATACAAAAATTGTCGAAAATGATTCTAGTATTAGCGGACTCAAAGCTTACAGCGCAGCGCGTCCACCCCATTCTGAAGGGTTAGCAATTTGTATTGCTTCTTATTTAGCTCATGAAACAAATTGTGTAAATATTAATTTATTACATCTGAGTTCGCGCAAAGCAATGGAAGCAGCTTTAACAATGCAAACTGCTTTTCCTCACATCAATTTTCGCCGTGAAGTTACAGTTGGACATTTATTATTAGATGTTGATACTCCTAATGGTACTTGGGCGAAAGTTAATCCACCAATTCGCCCCCGTGCTGATGTGGAATATTTATGGCAAGCAGTACTCAATAATCAAGTAGATTGGATAGTTAGCGATCATGCTTGCTGTTCTGCTGAACAAAAACGTAGTGCAAAATACCCAGATAATATTTGGTTAGCAAAATCTGGTTTTGGCGGTACAGAATATTTACTTTCTGGGGTATTAAGTGAAGGAAGTAAGCGAGGAATGTCTTACAACCAGATGGCTAAATTATTATCATGGAACCCGTCGCGACGTTTTGGTGTATTACAAAAAGGGGATATTGCTATTGGTTATGATGCTGATTTAGTATTAGTAAATCCCCATGAAAGCTTTATAGTACGTGCTGCTGAATCCGAGTCGCAACAAGGCTATACACCATTTGAAGGTGTAGAATTAACCGGAAAAGTCAAGAGTACATTTTTGCGCGGAAACCTAATTTATCACAACGGACAGGTATTAGGTTCACCTACAGGACGTTATTTAAAACGCTCCCATTCTGGAATAAAACCATAGGTGTTCATAAGATGAAAGCAGCACGTATTTATGAGTACAGTGGTGCAACTGCTGTGCAGATAGATGAGGTAGAAGTTTTGCCACCTGGCCCCGGTGAAGTCAGAATTCGGGTAGGGGCGGCGGGAATTAACAATTCTGACTTACAGACAACCTACGGAACCTATCAAGCATACCGTAATCAAGAACTACCCTGTATCCTGGGTCAAGAAGCAGCTGGTGAGGTTGATGCTGTGGGATTGGGGGTGAAGGAATTTGTGCCAGGAATGCGTGTAGTTGGACGTGTGAGGGGTGCGTTTGCAGAAATGGCATATGCTCTAGCAACTGAGTTGTTACCTCTGGCTGATGAAGTATCGTATACAGTAGCAGCCAGCTTGCCTATCGTCTATCTAACTGCTGGGATGGCACTGATTCACAAAGCCAATATCCAGCCTGGAGAATGGGTTTTGATACATCCAGGTAGCGGCGGTGTTGGCAGCGCAGCAATTCAACTGGCGCAGTTGCTAGGAGCGCGAGTGATTGCGACTGCTGGGAATCAAGCAAAGGTACAGCGATTACTCGCATTAGGTGCATTACATGGAATTGATTATAGTATTCAAGATGTAGCTTCCGAGGTGCGGAGAATTACTGACAATTCAGGGGTAGAGGTGGCACTCGATGGTGCGGGAAAAGTAACATTTGCTGATTGTTTAGAAGCGATCGCCAATAATGGATGTATTATCAGCTATGGCACTACAACTGGCCTAGATGCTGCCCTGCCTCTGGGGAAACTGCTGGGGCGCAATATTACAGTTTACGGCATCGCTCTCTGGTATAACAGTGATTATCACTCAAGTTTGGCGACACTTCGGGATTTAGTGATTCCCGCAGTTGCTCAGGGAAAGATACAGCCCACAATTGATGAGATAGTTAATCTAGAAGGGGTGTCTGGCGCACTGATCAAAATACAAAATCGAGATTTGAACGGGAAAATTATTGTAGTTCCGTAATCTCAAATCTAGATCTAAACTCTAGTCAGGTAGGGTGTATACAAAAATGAGCCAACGAATCAAAAGAGCATTTTTAGACACAGAAGATGAACAAATTCTTTACCGTATAGGTGGAGAAGGTGAACCCATACTTTTACTGCACATGACTCCCCGCAGTAGTGATGAATTTAAAGAATTGATGCCTCTGTTGGCTGCCAAAAAATTAGTCATTGCAATGGATTTAATGGGGTTAGGTGATTCTGACAAGCCCCCCAGAGTTTATTCTGTTGCAGATTATGCTAAAACTGCGATCGCACTTTTGGATGAATTAGGCATACAAAAAACCAGCATTTTCGGCAGTCTCACAGGAGGCTATATCGCTGGAGAAGTTGCAGCAGCCTATCCAGAACGAGTTGACAAACTTATTCTCTGCAATGTAGTTGGATTTGACGCAGAAGAACAAGCAAAAATCCTCAAGAGATATTCTCAAGGATCGCAAATTAAAGAAGATGGCTCTCATTTGATGCCACAATGGTTGTCTCGCGTCAATTACGTCGGAAATGGAGAGTTAAATCACCGTTGTGTTTTAGATGATTTGAAGTCCTTTGGCTCTCCTATATATCCTGGTTTAGCAGTAGCAAACTATTGTCTTTCTGCCCCAGAAAGATTTCGTTTGATTAATTGTCCGACTTTGATTTTGTCGGCAGAAAAAGCATTAGAACCCTTAGAAAAATATGGTTTAGCTAAAGCTGAGAATCAATCTTGGACTCAGGAAGCCATTCCTCATAGTCAAAGTGTTGAACTAGAAGCCGGAACGCTGTGGATGGTTAATCAAATGCCGCAAGAAGTATTTAAAGTAGTAATTGATTTTTTAGAGCAGCAGTAAGTACTTGAGCTAAATCAGTATTAACAGGGGGAAACAGGGATACCCCCAGATTAAAAAATTATTTGCGATCGCTCAACATAACATCAAAGTGTTTCACTTTGGTTTCTGGGTTTATGAGATATTCGTTATCTCTAGGAAGGGGTCTGACTTTTTCGATATCATTACCAGCAAACTTACGAATTGCATCGCGTGATTCCCAGTAAGAAATCACAATAAATTCTGTGTTGTTGCCATCTGTGCGGCGAAGTACTTGCGTCCCTAAATTACCAGGAATTGATTCAATTTTCTTAATTCCAGATTCTACCAAATAAGCATAGTATTCATCCGCTTTTGATGTCGGGACTATATCATGCCAAATGCGTGCGACTACTTTCTTTGATTGGGTAGTAGCAGAATTATTTGGTATATTCTGTGCCGAAACTCTCAGGGGTTCAATCTGTGCAAAAGCAGCCAGTGGCAAAATCAAAGCTGAAACCGCCAATCCACAAAGAATACCCAAAAAATTATTTGGTTTAATCATTTAGGTATCTCCAGGTTCATATGATAAGACTGTACCTACTCTTGATAAATCCCTATCAACTCTAATAAAAAATAATCCACCTTCATCTGTTCTGTGTCTAGGAATTATACTAAAGCTAGGACAATATAAGTAGTGATCTTTGACAAATCTATAATCTCCTACGTCGCAATATCCACTTAGGCAATAACCCTCCTCGTTATAACATTGTATTTCGGGATATTTACCGTCAAAATGTGGCAATATAATGATTAACCACACTCCACCACCGTTAGAATCTTTCCGCAAATACTTCTTTTTTGCTACTTCAAATTGAACCGTGTCTGTTCTCCCCCAAGGTAGTAATTTACTATCTAAAACAGGGATAAATTCATTTAACTTAGCATCTGGATGATTATATTGTAGATTTTTATATTGTGCATGACCGTTCTCCATCCAAAGAATTTCTACATCTTCACTACCTATCACTTGCCAATCACCTAACTTCACTCCGGCAGGAATAAAAGAATAGCAATGCTTACTCAGTTGCCATTCACCAATTTGGATTTTACCCTTTAGTACAAAAAGCTCTAAATCAAATGTAAATATGCCAGATGGAGCTTTAAATTGTGGTTGTAAAGTAACTCTAGATGTAGATGCACCGCAATCATGCCAACTTAGCAATTTACGTTTACTAAATGCTACCTCATCTGGCATTCCTTTGATGCGCCAACCTTGTTCTACTGGTACAATCTTCGTATCAAAAAATTGATATTGACGAGGTAAGTATTCTGGGGAAATAGCTGTACGCCTTCCTGATAGATTCATCCTCCCTCTTCCATCTCCACCCCAATCTTCTTTAACAGGGGCTATATTCAAAAAATCATCAGCCTCGGTTTCTCTTTCGGGATTGTATTGGTTATTCATGGATAGGATTTACACTCTCAATCATTCATCAATACTTAAAATGATATAGTGCGTCAAGTTTTTAACGCACTGCACATTCTAAATAAATTCTTAATTACGCTAATCTTTTTTGAACTTCCTCTGCCAAATTATCTAGCATCACTTCTACTTGTTCGCCTGTTTTCAAATCTTTCAGCGATGACTTTTGCGCTGCGGCTTCATCAGCACCAATAATGACGCAGAATTGAATTCCTTGCTTATCCGCTAGCTGGAATTGTTTTCCCAAGGGACGCTTATCAAAATTAGTTATAACATTAATTCCTGCCTGACGCAGATTTTGTGACACTTTTAAATAAGTCGGCATTAAATCTTCTTGCATATTCACAACCATCACCTGTGCAGGTGTAGCCGCTAAGGTATTGAGAATACCTGCTTTGAGTAAGCGACTAATTAAGCGAGTCAAGCCGATAGAAATGCCAACCCCAGGCATTTTTTCACCGATAAACATGCCTACTAATTCTTCATATCTGCCACCAGAACAAATACTGCCTAAGGCTTCATGTCCAATGAGAGTTGTTTCGTAAACGGTGCCAGTATAGTAATTCAAACCACGGGCAATAGATAAATCAATACAGAAACGCTTTTCGGGAACGCCCAAATTCCGCACGCCTGTAATTACTGTTTCGATTTCGCTCACACCTAAATTAAATTGTGCAGCATCGGGTAGATTTTGTGATAGATGTTTGAGTTTATCTAATACTTCATCAACAGCACCATCAATATTAATAAATTCAATAATTTTTTGGGTTTGTTCTGGGGAAATTCCTTCTTTGTCTAATTCTTGTTTAACTTTAGCTTCGCCAATTTTTTCTAAGTTATCAATGATGCCGATACAAGATTTAATTTGATTTTCAGCAATACCTAAAGATTGAAAAAATCCAGTAAGAATTTTGCGGTTATTGATGCGGATGACAAAATCGCCGATGTTAATTGCTGCAAATATTTCGGTGATAATTGCGGGCATTTGTGCATCATAAAGCAAGCTGAGTTGACTCCGGGCTACGACATCAATATCACACTGGCGAAATTGGCGAAACCTTCCATCTTTTGCTCGTTCGCCCCGAAAAACTACATCCATTTGGTAACGCGCAAAGGGAAAGGTTAATTCGTTGAGGTGACGAGCAATGTATGCTGCTAAAGGAACTGTTTGGTCAAATTTTAACGCCCTAGCTTCTGAACCTGTTTCCCCGGCTTTGTCTTTCTCGGCTTGCCGATTTGGTGGCAGGATGGGATCGATACCATAAATGATGTTATCACCTTGGTTGCCTTTTGCTTGTAATACTTCTAAGCGTTCGACAGCAGGGGTTTCGATGGGCGTGAAGCCGTAACTTTCAAAAACTCTGCGGATAGTATCAAGCAAATATACTTCTAGACGTTTTTCGCTTGGGAGAAACTCAGGAAACCCGCTTGGGGTAGAGAAATTAATTCTTTCACCTTTTGCCATAACCTACACTGCCAGTTTTAAACTTGAGCTTTTAGATTTTAGATGAGAATGAGCTGTGCCGTACATAGCGGGGGTAGCGGATGAAGGAAGGGAAGGAGAACTAAGGGGAGAAATTGGAACTGACTAATGAATTACTTATGGACTACGACTAAAGTCCCGATTTTTACCCAGTTGTAAAGTTGACGCGCTTGTTGGACTCGCAAATTCACACACCCGTGACTAACTGGTGTACCAAATTTTTTGTGCCAGTAAGCACCGTGAATTGCGTAGCCACCATAAAAATACATGGCATAGGGGACATCGGGAATGTCGTAATCTTCACCCCGCATTCGGTGAGTGCGATATTTAGAGTTAATCCAAAACTTACCTTTGGGTGTGGGAGTTGTACGCTTACCAGTAGAAATGCGGTATGAGTAAATGCGTTTTTTACCCTCCCAAGCAATTAACCGTTGTTCTGATAGGTCAATTTCAATCCAACGAGGTGAAGATTTTTGCTGATTCTTGATAGAAGCTGCGTTGGCTTTGGCAAAGTTGGAGTCAACTGTAACTGGTGGTAACCAAGAAAACAAAGTTACTATGCTTAAAACTGTACCTGTACAGAAATTTCTTGAGCAACGTAACCAATTACTTTGAATTCTACTTTGCATGAAGTGCCACCTTTTTATTTGTTCGCTAAAAATTCAATGAGTTTTTGAGTCTGGTAAAGGATAGGGAAGGAGATAAAATTTACTTTGTCTTTTTCAGTTTGTGTCTTGACTCCCTTGTTACACAATATACTTGTGACAGAGATTAGTCAGTAGGCGTAATGAAATTAATAGTGAGGGTTGTCTTTTCTTATTGGCAGCATCGTATTGTCAAGTTTTTAGCAATTAATATTTTGCTAAGACAATGCATATCATCATGATGTTTTAGATAACCTAACTACTTTGATTAACCATTAATTTGATGGTTAATATAGGAATCCGATTTTTTGATTGAAAAAATCTAAGTGTGTGTAGGGTGCTTTATCACAAAGTGTAACGCACCTGATTCTAGGTTTTGGTGCGTTGCGCTACGCGACAACACAGTCTACTTTTTATGTTTTTATAATAATTTTTGAATATTTTGAACCGCAGAGGACGCAGAGGACGCCGAGGGTAAAAGATGAGTTTATCGGAGAATTGCTGGTAACAAACTTGGGGCTAATAAGAGTGCATAACCAATGAAGGCAAATATTGCGGTAATTAAAACAGTAAATATATAGCTAATACACATTAATAAACCGTCAGATTCGATGGTGGCTACTGCTAATAATAAAATACCTACTGTCGGAAGAGGATTAGTAAAGGGAATGGGTGAAATTAGCAGTACAGTTAATAAGGAAATACAAAATCCGTTGAATCGCCAAGCCCAATGACTATTGGCAATTTTTCCTAATCGGGGACGAGCAATTTTTTCAAATATTCTGGTAACTCGGCGTAAGTTACTCAATAATATATGCGCAAAGCGGCGAGGAAATTGATAGTTAGCTATTTTTTTAGGTAACCAAGGCGATCGCCTACCTAAAACCATCTGTATTGATAATATCAAACAAGCTGCACCAAAGGGCCCGGTTAATCCGGGTGGCATGGGAAATAAAAATGGTAAAACTAATAAGGCTATGACTAAGCTAAAACCACGTTCGGAAGTTTTAGCCAGAATTTCTCCTAAGGTTAGTGGCTGTTCGGCTAAATTTTGCAACAGTGACTTAATTTCTTGAGAAAATCTGAGGTGCATTTGGCTTGATTCTAGGCGATTTTCCACAATACCCAGGGTTAGTTAAGTAAATCACTGATAAAGGTATACATTTGTTCTACTAGGAATTCCGTAAAAAATCAAATTTTATTTATGTTTAATATATTCTGTATTGTTAAGCTAGCACTCAACAATTAAAACTGCTCTCCTTCTGTTGGGACAAACACGGATATGGCTTTGGGAATAACGTAAAAATGCGCAGGGGTATAGGTAGTTATTTCACCATCGGTATTGATGGGGCGGGGTTTTCGCGTATAAATCACCATGTCTTGACCTTGCAAAGCTCTAACTTCTCGCCATTTGATATGTCTTCCTTGTCGCATGGCGGGAAGTAAGGGTATGATTTGCCACCAATGATTGATTTCTATGCTGTAGAGATCTAGTCTTTGATCGTCAATTGTAGCATCATGCGCTACTGCCATTCCTCCACCGTAATAGCGCCCATTACCTACAGCAATTTGTACAGTTCGCACGCAAATTGATTGACCGTTCATGCGAATTTCGGCGCTAAATGGGCGAGATTCCCAAACTACTTGTAATGCTGTGGCGAGGTAAGCCAATATTCCCCAGCGGCGTTTGACTTCTTTGGTAAGTCGCTGAGTAATTTTGACACTCAATCCCATGCTAGCAACGTTAAAAAAATGCTTGCCATTTACCCATCCTAAATCTATACGTTGCTGTTGACCGTTGGCAATAATTTTGCAGGCTGCGGTTAAAGAATTGGGTATTCCTAAAGTTCTGGCTAAATCGTTGGCTGTTCCTAAAGGTAAGATACCTAAAGGTAATTGGGTTTTCATTAATGCATCGGCTGCGGCGTTCAATGTACCATCACCACCGCCAACAATTACTAAGTCAACTTGATTGAGGTGGTGCAGGATAATTTCACTGATATGATGGGGGTTTTCTGTAGATTCTTCTATTAAATCAAAGCCTGCTTTTTCCAAACATTGAATCGCTTCTGGTAGGCGCTTTTGTCCTTGGCGAGCATGACGATTTACTAATAGTAGTGCGCGGGGACTCATGGATATTACCTTTGATATCGTCATTGGTCATCAGTCATTGGTTATTTGTTAAGAAGGTAATAGTGATTTGTGTTATTTATCTTCTTATACTTAGATGTAATCATTGTTATGAAATTTACTCAAAGCTTCATCTTTTACGTGTTTTTATATTGTCGGCGTTACTTTTTGAGGTGGTGTATATTTAGTCTAGCTTTATTAACTTTTGGTGTACTCATCCCTAGGAAATGGAGTTATCAGCCGCAAGATAATTGTAATTTAGATGTTTGTATTTCTAATACAGGTATTCATTCTAATATAATTTTACCAACAAAGAATTATGTTTTTGATTGGCGCAAGTATATACCTGTAGAGGGCATAGGCATAGATAATTTAAATGATTACAATTATCTCAGTTTTGGTTGGGGCGATCGCGCTTTTTATATGTCAACGCCTTCTATGGCAGATTTACAATTGTCTACTACTTTTAAAGCTTTATTTTTACCTACTCCTGCGGTACTATATGTTAAAGGTTATCAATTAATACCAGATAATCTAGAGGTTAAATGTATTAAAGTTAATAAAAATAACTATTTGCAATTGATAAAATTTATTCAAGGTACTTTTAAGGTAGACGATCGCGGTAGAGTGATCCGCATTGGTAATGGTCATACTGCTAATGCTGGCTTTTATGATGCCTTTGGTAGTTATTCAATATTACGAAATTGTAATAATTGGACGGCAGAAGCTTTAAGACAAGCTGATGTTAATACTCCGCTTTGGGGTGGGCTTTCTGGGGCTATTATGTTGCAATTAAGAAGTGGATGTCAGTGATTAGTCAATAGTCAATGGTCAATGGTCAAGGAATTGAGGCGGTGTGAGTTGGGTTGATACCATTTCACAAAAAATATGATGTGGATGTAGGTTGGGTTGAGGAACGAAACCCAACACTCCAAAGTCTTGCAATTGTTGGGTTTCACTCTGTTCAACCCAACCTACGCATCTGTCTCATTTTTTTCTGGAATTGGTATGAGATATTCGCCCTTGATGGATAACTAGTTCAGTAAAAGCCGCAAATGCATACGCCGAAGTAACAAATGCATACGCCGGAGTAACAAATGCATATGCCAGAGTAACAAATGCATATGCCGGAGTAACAAATGCATATGCCGGAGTAACAAATGCATATGCTGGAGTAACAAATGCATACGCCGGAGTAACAAATGCATATGCTGGAGTAACAAATGCATACGCCGGAGTAACAAATGCATACGCATTTTCTATAAAATCCTGACAATCAAAGCCTTTTAAGTCAGATGTAGGTTGGATTGAGGAACGAAACCCAACACGCCAAAGTCTTGTAATTGTTGGGTTTCACGACCTTATACCCAACTTACCCATCTGTCTCATTTTTTTCTGGAATTGGTATGAGTGCAGCGTCTCCCCTTGGGAGAACAGAAGCTGAAGTCTGGCTACCTTTCGCCAATCAAAGTAAACGCCGCCCAATTAACGGGGGAAGGGAATTTTTCTTTTGTTTTCAACATCGCCTGACGCAACGCTAGCGCTTTATCTGGTTGAGTTTGCAAACTCTTATAAAACTCCACCATTAAATATTGTGTCGGTTCATCCGGTACTTGCCATAGAGAAACTAACACGCTGGGAACACCCGCAGAAATTAAGGAACGCGACAACCCAATCACACCATCACCAGAAAGTTTCCCTCTCCCGGTTTCACAAGCACTGAGAACTACTAATTGCGCTTTTAATTTTAAATCTAATATTTCCTCAGCTTTGAGTAAACCATCATCTTTACCCGATGGTGCTAACGCAATCCAGCTACCTAAACCCCGGTTATCATCAGCCCATCCGTGAGTAGCTAAATGAATTACATCGACTGAAGATAAGCGTTGCAGAATATTGGCTTTCGTTGCATCTTTACCCAGAATTGCTTTAGTTTTTAATAAATCGGCAATAGTTTTTGCTTCTTGTTCCGCCCCTGGTAGTGAAATTAACTGTGTTGCCGGTTTACCTGGTTCTGTAGATACTACAGGCATATTTGGATTACCAACAATCAAAGCATTATGATAATTAGTCTGTCTCCCTTGCTCTAATTGATGAGTAAACTTTAACACCTGAATTGCTGGGGCTGTGAGAATAGTATGTTTTTCAACTAAATATTTACCTTGTTCATCAAGTAAAGCTGGGAAAGGTGCAAGAAATAAAGAACCTTGAGGAATGAAAATAACTCGCTCACTAGGATTTTTTGGTAACAAATCGGCGATATCTTTAATTAAAATATCATACAGTTGTTGTAATGGCTTTTTAACGTTTGCAGCATCAGGATTTTGACTAACAACAATACCGCCGCACCCCCTAAGAGCACCAATATTTATCCGACTATTGGTAACTAATTCATCTAAAGTTGTCTTATCTTTTTGCCACAGTAGTTTAAGATATACTTTGCGGAATGTGACTTCACCTGTAGGCTTAACAACCCAAATATAAAGGTCTGATTCTTTATTTTGTTGTTGACCTCTTACTTTGAAATCATCATAAATAATAGAATATTGAATGAAAGTGGCATTTTGCTGTTCAGCAATTTGTTTAATATCGGTAATTGTCGGTGATTGCAGTGATTTATCACCTTGTTTATTATTAGTAGATACACGAGATGCTAACAACTCAACAAACGCCCTAGCGCGACCACGTTCAGCAATTTCTAAAGCAGCATCAGTTTTGTTTTGGGCAATTAGGACTTGTTGTAAAATTCTGTAGGTGCTGCTTTGGGTGTCAAAAAATGAGACTTTGTTAGTATCAGCTAACTTTTTATTTCGCAGAGATTCATAAACCTTAATTCCTTCATACAGAGTTTTCTCTGCTGCGGAAAGATTTCCTTGTTTGTAGAAAGCATATCCTAGATTGTTTAAAGACTGTCCCTCACCTAATCTATCTTTAATTTCTTTGGTGATCGCTAATCTCTGCTGCTGGTAGTCAATCGCTTTTGGGTAGTCTCCCAAAGAAATGTACCCATTACCGAGATTACCCAGCGCCTGACTCTCGCCTAATCTATCTTTAATTTGTTTGGCGATCGCTAAACTCTGCTCGTAGTACTCAATCGCTTTTGGGTAGTCTCCCAATGCATAGTAAGCATTACCGAGATTACCCAGGGACTGTCCCTCGCCTAGTCTATCTTTAATTTCTTTGGCGATTGCTAATCTCTGCTGGTGGTACTCAATCGCTTTTGGGTAGTCTCCCAATGCATAGTAAGCATTACCGAGATTACCCAGCACCGTACCCTCGCCTAATCTATTTTTAATTTCTGTGGCGATCGCTAAACTCTGCTGGTGGTACTCAATCGCTTTTGGGTAGTCTCCCAATGCATAGTAAGCATTACCGAGATTACCCAGCGCCTGTCCCTCGCCTAGTCTATCTTTAATTTCTTTGGCGATTGCTAATCTCTGCTGGTGGTACTCAATCGCTTTTGGGTAGTCTCCCAACTGAAAGTAGGCAATACCGAGATTACCCAGCGCCTGTCCCTCGCCTAATCTATCTTTAATTTCTTTGGCGATCGCTAATCTCTGCTGCTGGTACTCAATCGCTTTTGGGTAGTCTCCCAACTGAAAGTAGGCAATACCGAGATTACCCAGGGACTGTCCCTCGCCTAGTCTATCTTTAATTTCTTTGGCGATCGCTAAACTCTGCTGCTGATACTCAATGGCTTTTGGGTAGTCTCCCAACGCTTTGTAAGCAAGACCGAGATTACCCAGCGCCGCACTCTCGCCTAGTCTATCTTTAATTTGTTTGGCGATCGCTAAGTGCTGCTGGAAGTACTCAATCGCTTTTGGGTAGTCTCCCAATGCACCGTAAGCAATACCGAGATTACCCAGTGCTGCACCTTCGCCGAATGTGTCTTTGATTTCACGGGCGATCGCTAAGTGCTGCTGGAAGTACTCAATCGCTTTTGGGTAGTCTCCCAACTGAAAGTAGGCAAGACCGAGATTACCCAACGCCCCACCCTCACCTTGACGGTCTTTAATTTCTCGGTAAATAATTAGTGCTTGTTGCAATGATTGTAATGCAGCTTCAAATTGACTGGTTTGATACTGCTGATTACCTTGATTAAACAGTCTATCAGCTTCGGCTTTCCGCGCCTGTGGGGTTTGGGCTAACGCCTGGGTTATTCCCACTGTGGGTAGGTTGATGGGTGTTTGGGCGATGGTGGTGAGTAGGGCGATTAGGCTAACAAGTGCGATTTTCTGTAACTTCATGGGTGTTACTGCGGTAATCTTGTCAGTAGCATATATCTCTGTAATGGCAAAGCCTATGCAGTTTTGGTGAAATTTGTTTTTGGCATCAACGGCAGCAAAACAATGTTACATTACCCACATCGTTGGTTGGTTGGGGCACCGCATCAACAGATTTTCGCTGATACAGATATTTGATCGGTGCCCATTGGTGTCAACTTAACGTGAAACCCGCTTGGTGGCAAGGTTTTTCCCCTCACCCCCAACCCCTCTCCCACCGGGAGAGGGGAGCAAGAGATTTAATTCCCCTTCTCCAGGGGGAGAAGGGGTGAGGGGATGAGGGCGAGGGTTTTTATACAACACGCGCCGTATATAGCTTTTAGCTTAAGTTGACACAGGTGATCGGTACCGTGCCCCTACATGCATTTCCACGCTCATAAAAAAAGCTATAAATTGGTTCACAAAACCTGTAAATGCGATCAATTGCAGATTACCTTTCACCAATTAAGGTAAACGCCGCCCAATTAACGGGGGAAGGAAACTTCTCCTTCGTTTTCAACATCGCTTGACGCAAAGCCAGTGCTTTATCTGGCTGAGTTTGCAAACTCTTATAAAATTCCACCATTAAATATTGTGTTGGTTCATCCGGTACTTGCCATAGAGAAACTAGCACGCTAGGAACACCCGCAGAAATTAAGGAACGCGACAACCCAATTACCCCATCACCGGAAAGTTTACCTTTCCCCGTTTCACAAGCACTAAGAACAACTAATTGAGCTTTTAATTTTAAATCAAATATTTCCTCAGCCGTGAGTAAGCCATTATCTTTACCAGATGGTGCTAACGCAATCCAGCTACCTAAACCCCGGTTATCATCAGCCCATCCGTGAGTAGCTAAATGAATCACATCTGCTGTGGATAACTGTTGCAGAATATTGGCTTTAGTCGCATCTTTACCAAGAATCGCTTTAGTTTTTAACATATCAGCAATCGTCTTGGCTTCTTGTTCCGCCCCTGGTAGTGAATCTAACTGTCTTGCAGGTTGATCTGGTTCCGTAGAGACTACAGGCATAACGGGATTCCCGGCAATTAGGGCATTATTATAATTTGTTGTTCTCCCCTGTCCTAATTTTTGAGTAAAATCTAATACTTGAATTGCTGGGGCGGTGAGGATGGTATGGTTTTCCAGCAAATACTTACCTTGTTGATCGCGCAAAGCTGGGAAAGGAACAAGGAATAAAGAACTTTGAGAGATGAAAATAACTCGTTCACTAGGGTTTTTTGGTAATAAATCAGCGATATCTTTAATTAAGATGTCATACAATTTTTTTAAGGGTTTTTTACCTTTAGCAGACTGAGAATTTTGTACTGGTAAAATACCGCCAGCATTTCTACCTCTAAAAGCACCAACTCCTGTGCGAATTTGGGTAACTAATTCATTTAAATTTGTATTATCTTTTTGCCATAAGTATTTCAGGTCAACTTTGCGGAATGTAACTTCACCTGTTGGTTTAATAACCCAGATATAAAGGTTTGATTCTTTCGATTGTTGTTTACCTGCTACTTTGAAATCATCATAAATAATAGAATATTGCACAAGGGTGGCATTTTGCTGTTTAGCAATTTGCTTAATCTGGGCAATTGTGGGTGATGAAGATGATTGATTAGTCTGTTGATTTTGAGTAGATAGGCGAGATGCTAACAACTCAACAAACGCCCTAGCCCGACCACGTTCGGCAATTTCTAAAGCTGCATCAGTTTTATTTTGAGCAATGAGAACTTTTTGTAAAATTCTGTAGGTGCTACGTTGGGTGTCAAAAAGATATACTTTATTGGTATCAGATAATTTTTGATTTCGCAGAGATTCTTTAACCTTAATTGCCTCATATAATGTTTTCTCAGCAGCGGGAAAATTACCTTGTTTGTAGAAAGCTAGCCCTAAATTGTTTAAAGATTCACTCTCACCACTACTATTTTTGATTTGTTGGGCGATCGCTAAACTCTGTTGTTGGTACTCAATAACTTTGGGGTATTCTCCTAAAGCCAGATAAGCATTACCCAGATTACCCAGGGCGTTTCCTTCTCCTAATCGGTCTTTAATTTCACGGGCGATCGCTAAACTCTGTTGATAGTAGTCAATTGCTTTTTGATAATCTCCCAAAGCCTCAAGGGCCAAACCAATATTACCTAGAGACTGTTCCTCCCCTAAGCGGTTTTTGATTTGTTGGGCGATCGCTAAACTCTGTTGATAGTACTCAATTGCTTTTTTGTAGTCTCCCACCGCATAGTAAGCATTAGCGATATTACCCAGGGCGTTTCCCTCACCTAATCGATTTTTAATTTCCACCGCGATCGCTAAACTCTGTTGTTGGTAATCAATCGCTTTTTGATAGTCTCCCAAAGAATAGTAAGTAACACCGAGGTTACTTAAGGATTTTACCTGACCTACTCGGTCGTTGATTTGTTGGGCGATCGCTAAACTCTGTTGTTGGTAATCAATAGCTTTTTGATAGTCTCCCAAAGAATAATAAGCAGCACCGAGATTACTCAGGGATCTACCTTCTGCAAAACGGTCTTTGATTTCCCTAGCAATGACTAAACTTGAGGAATGGTAATCAATAGCTTTTGGGTAATCACCCAACGCAGCGTAAGCAAGACCGAGATTCGAGAGTGCATTACTCTCACTGAATCTATCTTTAATTTCCACAGCGATCGCTAAAGTTTGCTGGAGGTACGCGATCGCTTGTTTGTAGTCGCCTAAAGCGTGATAAACAATACCGAGATTACCTAATGATCGTCCCTCTCCTTGACGGTCTTTAACTTCAACTGCGATCGCTAAACTCTGCTGATGATACTCAAGGGCTTTTTGATAGTCTCCTAAATCATAGTAAACAAGACCGAGATTACCCAGCACTGCACCTTCACCTTGACGGTTGTTGATTTCTCGGAAAATAATTAGTGCTTGTTGCCACGATTGTAATGCCGCTTCTAATTGACTAGCATCATACTGCTGATTACCTTGCTGAAATAGTTTGTATGCTTCCGCTTTCCGCGCCTGTGGGGTTTGCGCTGACGCTTGAGTTATTCCCACAATGGCGCTTTGGTTGATGGGCGCTTGTCCAATGGTGATGAGTAGGGTAATGAGGGTAATCAGTGCGATTTTGCGTATTTTCATCGGTGTTACTGAGGTAATCCTGTCAGTAACATATATCTCCGTGATGGTTTAGGCTATGCAGTTTTGGTAAAGTTTTTCTTTGTCAGTTGGTGATTGTCATTTGAGTATGTCGAAATAGCAAATGTAGTCTCAACAACGGCAAATATATAATTACCTTTCGCCAATCAAAGTAAACGCCGCCCAATTCACAGGAGAAGGGAATTTTTCTTTTGTTTTCAACATCGCTTGACGCAAAGCCAGCGCTTTATCAGGCTGAGTTTGCAAACTCTTATAAAACTCCACCATTAAATATTGTGTCGGTTCATCCGGTACTTGCCACAGGGAAACCAGCACACTAGGAACACCCGCAGAAATTAAGGAACGTGACAACCCAATCACCCCATCACCGGAAAGTTTACCTTTCCCGGTTTCGCAAGCACTGAGAACTACTAATTGAGCTTTTAATTTTAAATCTAATATTTCTTCAGCTTTAAGTAAACCATCATCTTTTGCCGATGGTGCAAGGGCAATCCAGCTACCCAAACCCCGGTTATCATCCGCCCAACCGTGGGTAGCTAAATGAATCACATCTGCTGTTGATAAGCGTTGCAGAATATTGGCTTTAGTTGCATCTTTACCGAGAATTGCCTTAGTTTTTAATAAATTGGCGATCGTCTTTGCTTCTTGTTCCGCCCCTGGTAGTGGATTTAACTTTGTTGCAGGTTGACCCGGTTCTGTAGACACTACAGGCATAGTTGGATTACCGACAATGAGAGCATTATTATAATTAGTTTTTTTCCCCTGCCCTAATTGATGGGTAAAATCTAACACTTGAATTGCTGGGGCGGTGAGAATAGTATGTTTTTCAATTAAATATTTACCAGATTCATCGCGCAAAGCTGGAAAAGGAGCGAGGAATAAAGAATCTTGAGGAATGAAAATAACCCGGTCGCTAGGATTTTTAGGTAATAGATCGGCGATATCTTTAATTAAGATGTCATGCAGTTTTTGTAATGGTTTTTGTACTTTTGCCGCATCAGGATTTTGACTGGCAATAATACCACCAGCGCGTCCACCTCTAACCATACCAATACCTAGACGACTTTGGGTAACTAATTTCTCTAAGGTTGTATTATCTTTTTGCCACAGAGATTTAAGGTCAACTTTGCGGAATATTACTTCACCTGTCGGTTTAACAACCCAGATATAGAGGTCTGATTCTTTCAATTGTTGTTTATCTGCAACTTTGAAATAATCATAAATAATAGAATATTGAATAAAAGTGGCATTTTGCTGTTTAGCAATTTGTTTAATCGCAGCAATTTTAGGTGATTGGGGTGATTTATCAGCCTGTTTATTATTAGTAGATACACGAGATGCTAACAACTCAACAAACGCCCTAGCACGACCGCGTTCAGAAATTTCTAAAGCAGCATCAGTTTTATTTTGGGCAATGAGGACTTGTTGTAAATTTGTGTAGGTGCTGCTTTGCTTGTCAAAAAGTGAGACTTTGTTAGTATCAGCTAACTTTTTATCGCGCAGAGATTCATAAGCCTTAATTGCCTCATACAGAGTTTTCTCTGCTGCGAGGAGATTACCAGATTTGTAAAAAGCATATCCTAGATTGTTTAAAGACTGTCCCTGGCCTAATCTATCTTGAATTTCACGGGCAATTGCTAAGTATTGCTGGTAGTAGTCAATGGCTTTTTGGTAGTCTCCCAAAAAGAAGTAAGCAATACCAAGATTACCCAGCGCCGTTGCTTCGCCATCACGGTCTTTAGTTTGTTGGAAAATAACTAAACTCTGCTGGTTGCACTCAATGGCTGTTTTGTACTCTCCCAAAGCATAGTAAGCAAGACCGAGATTTCCTAAAGTGGTTGCTTCGCTATTACGGTCTTTAATTTGTTGGAAAATCACTAAACTCTGTTTGTGGTACACAATGGCTTTGTTGTAGTCTTCTAAGGCATCGTAAGCAATACCAAGATTACCCAGCGCCTTTGCTTCGCTATGACGGTCTTTAATTTGCCGGGCGATCGCTAACCATTCCTGCTGGTACACAATGGCTTTGTTGTAGTCTCCTAAGGCATAGTAAACATTACCGAGATTACCCAAGGTGTTTCCCTCACCTTTATGGTCTGTGATTTCCCTTTTGATCGCCAAACTCTGTTGTAGGTACTCAATCGCTTTTGGGTAGTCTCCCAGATCTTGATAAGCAACACCGAGATTATTCAGCGCCTGTCCTTCGCCGTTGCGGTCTTTAAGTTCACGGGCGATCGCTAATCTTTTTGAGTAGTACTCAATCGCTTTTGGGTAGTTTCCCAAATAATGGTAAGCACTACCGAGATTACCCAACGCCCAACTCTCGCCTTGACGGTCTTTGATTTCTCGGTAAATAATCAGTGCTTGTTGCCACGATCGCAATGCAGCTTCAAATTGACTAGTTTGATACTGCTGAATACCTTGGTTATACAATGTATCTGCTTCTGCTTTCCGCGCCTGTGGAGTTTGGGCTGATGCCTGAGTTATTCCCACAATTGCGCTGTGGTTGATGGGCGCTTGTCCAATGGTAATGAGTAGGGTAATGAGGGTAAGAAGTGCGATTTTGTTTATCTTCATGGATGTTACTAAGGTTTCCTGTCAGTAACATATATCTCTGTGATGGCTTAGGATATGCAGTTTTGATGAAATTTGTTTTTGGCATGAAGATTAATTGTTGTGATGCTGCTGGCGAAACTGGGGTAACACCCCTCGCTGATCCCGTAATTCCGCCGTCACCCTATAAGGGTGCGGCTAATCCTACAAAGCCCACCTTCGTGGGCTAAATAAATCAGCCCACGAAGGTGGGCTTCGTACCGTTAGCCCCAGGCTTCCAGCCTGCGGGCGATATATCGGGTAAGCGAGAAAACTACACTCATAAAAAAAAAGCCAAAAATAAAAAGTAGCTTGAAAGCTAAACCTTTTATTTTTGACTCGGTGCTAACCTTTCTTTGTTGTGTCGGGGGGACATTTTAGCCTACGTCATCGTGGGCAAATCTGTTAAATAGGAAGTCCAGCGCATAGTTGCGCAGCTTGTAATATTGTGGATCTTCCATGATGCGGGCGCGATCGCGTGGACGAGAAAATGGTATTTCCAAGACTTCCCCAATCTTGGCGTGGGGGCCATTGGTCATCATTACTAATTTGTCGGCTAAAAATAGCGCTTCATCAATATCATGGGTAATCATCAGTACTGTGCAGCGATTATCACCCCAAATCTTCAGTAATTCTTCTTGTAATTCTTCTTTGGTAATTGCATCTAATGCCCCAAAAGGTTCATCTAAAATCAAAACTTTGGGACGAATCGCCAATGCACGGGCGATGGAAACGCGCTGTCTCATACCACCGGACATTTGCATTGGTTTCTTTTCCATTGCATCCCCCAGTCCCACCATTGCCAAATGTTCCCGGACGATCGCTCTTTTTTCCTGTTCTGGTTTTTCAGGATACACTGCATTTACAGCTAGATAAATATTTTCAAAGGCTGTGCGCCAGGGAAGCAAAGCATAGTTTTGGAACACCACCATTCTATCGGGGCCTGGTTTGGTGATGGGTTGACCTTCTAGGAGTACTTGCCCTGATGAGGGAAAGTTAAAACCCGACACCATATTTAATAGAGTGGATTTACCACAGCCAGAGTGACCAATTACACAAATAAATTCACCTTTTTCAACGTTGAGATTAACGCCATCCAGTACGGTGAAGGGGCCTTTTTTGGTGGGGTAAACTTTAGAAACGTCTCTAATTTCTAGGAAAGGCTGACGGCTGTTTCCACTGGCGTAGCTTGTTCTTTGTGTATCTCTGGGATTTTCGGCTAGTCTTAAGTTGCGGTTTTGCATAGGGGTAAAGAAAGGTGAGAGATTAAGGTGGTGTTGCGGGGGTTTTAGGAATTTGTCTCACGCAGAGGCGCGGAGGCGCAGAGGTAGAGAGAATAAAAGAGGGCTATTGAGTTTTTGGGATTCGTTAATGAGGTTCTGAGGCTGATTAATGAGTCTTTGAACCTCATTAACGAGTCTTTGAGGCTGATTAATGAGTCTTTGAGGCTGATTAACGAGTCTTTGAGGCTGATTAATGAGTCTTTGAGGCTGATTAATGAGTCTTTGAACCTCATTAATGAACTTCTGAGCCTCGTTAACCGAGTACAAAACTGAAATTATGTAGGTTGGGTTGAGGCTTTGCGAAACCCAACATTTTCGCGGTTTGTTGGGTTGCACTCCGTTTAACCCAACCTACAATGTGGAAAAATTATTTTGAATTTTGAATTTTGAATTTTGAATTTTGAATTCCCCCTACGCTGCTGTTCGGCGCGGTGCATCAAGGATGACTTCAGCAATGGAGAAGTCGCGCTTAATGTCTAAACTGTTGAGATAGGAGATTGGATCGTCAGCGTTAAATGGTTTACCATCAAATAGCTGAATCGGTTGGCGAGTATAGCTGATATCTAAGCCTAATTCTCTGGCGGCGGTGCTGAAGACGCGGACGCGACAAACTCTTTCGACAACTTCTACCCAGTTTCTAGGGAAGGGAGTATCACCCCACCGCGCTAGTTGGCTCATAATCCAAATTTGTTCGGTACGGCTGGGGCGGTTGATTGCCGACTCGGAATAAAATTGGTGATGGGCGTAATCCCGTAAGGGGTGGTCTAAATCACAGCTTAAATTTTCCGGATCTTCGAGTTGAATATACTCTATATCGGTGCTGACATAATCCCTACTGACTGTGATCCTTCTAATTTCCTGAGCATTTTTGGGATCTGCACAGTAAACGCAAGCTTCTAGTAAGGCTTTAGTTAAGGCAATATGGGTATTGGGGTAAGCTTCCGCCCAGTCTTCCCGGACACCGAGAACTTTACCGGGGTGTCCTAGCCAAACTTCTAAATCTGTGGCTACGGTAAAGCCAACACCTTCAGATGCGGCGCGGTAGTTCCAAGGTTCGCCGACGCAGTAACCGTCAATACTACCATTTTGTAAGTCGGCGACCATCTGCGCTGGGGGAATGGTCTTCATATCCACATCAATATCGGGGTCAACTCCGCCAGCTGCTAGCCAGTAACGCAGCAGTAAGTTGTGCATGGATGCGGGATGCACTACCCCCATGATGTGGCGTTGTTCGCGGGTACGTAAAAGATATTTTTTAAAGTCTGATAAGCTTTGTACACCTTGGTCGTAAAAGCGTTTCGCTAAGGTAATAGCGTTACCGTTACGAGTCATGGTGAGGGAACTAACTACGGGTACTGGCTGATTTTTATGCCCGCCCAATGTTAACCACATGGGCATACCCGAAGGCATTTGGGCTGCATCTAAGTAACCGCCAGTGATACCATCTTCAATCCCGCGCCAGCTTGTTTCCCGGACTAGGTTGACTTCATCTAAACCATGCTTGGCAAAAAAGCCTTTTTCTTTAGCAACAGCTAGAGGTGCGCAAGCGCTGAGGGGTAAGAAGCCAATTTCTAAGTTAACTTTTTCTAAACCATGACGAGAAATATTCGCTGTTTTCCGCGCCCGGATTTTCTTGATGCGTTTCTGCTGGTTGAGGAAGTAAATCATCTCGCTGCGCAAAATGTAGTAGCTGGGATGTTCTACTACTTCCATCCGTTTGCGGGGTCTGGGGATATCTACTTCTAGGATGTCACCAATTTTCGATTCGGGGCCATTGGTTAACATGACAATTCTGTCAGATAACAATACTGCTTCATCTACATCATGGGTCACCATAACTGCGGTGACTTCGTTTTCTTCGCAGATTTGCATTAATTGTTCTTGCAAATTCCCCCGTGTAAGTGCATCTAACGCACCGAAGGGTTCATCTAGCAATAATAGTTTAGGACGAATTGCCAAAGCGCGCGCGATCGCAACCCGTTGTTTTTGTCCCCCAGATAACATCCCTGGTTGTTTATCAGCATGGGGACGCAAACCCACCATATCTATATGTTTCTCGACAACAGCTTTGCGTTCCGCAGCCGGCATTCCTTTCATCACGGAATCCACAGCCAAAGCAATATTTTCTCTAACAGTCCGCCAAGGTAATAAAGAATAGTTTTGGAATACCACCATTCTATCTGGGCCTGGTCTGGTGATTCTTTGTCCTTCCAAAGTAACCACACCTTCCGATGGTAAATCTAACCCGGCAATCATATTTAACAGCGTAGATTTACCGCAACCAGAGTGACCAATTAAAGAAACAAATTCACCTTTTCTAATTTGTAAGTCAATTCCTTTCAGGGCAATATATTGACCGCCACCAGTTAACTCAAATACCTTATCAATTTGATCGACAGCAACGAATACGCTCATTTTTATTTGTCCTTTGTCAGTTGTCAGTTGTCAGTTGTCAGTTGTTATTTGTCCTTTAACCATAGTCAGTAGTCAAATAACTATTGACTATTGACTATTGACCATTGACTAATAATTATTTCTGCTCTGCTGGTAAAATTAGGTTTTGTACCCAAGCCATTAATTTATCGAGGAGTAAACCAACTACACCGATATAAACTAGAGCCAAAATAACTTCGCTGACGTTGTTATTTTGATAAGCATCCCAGATAAAGAAGCCAATCCCGACAATACCGGACATAACGATTTCTGCCGCGATAATCGCTAACCAAGCCAAACCAATTGCAATTCTTAAACCTGTGAAAATGTAAGGTAATGCTGCAGGAATTAAGATATTTGTAAAGTATTCTTTGCGGCTTAATTGCAGCACTTTAGCAACGTTGTTGTAATCTTGAGGAATTTGAGTTACACCCACAGCAGTGTTAATTAATATCGGCCAAATTGCGGTGATGAAGATTACGAATAAAGCTGCTGGTTCGTTTTGGCGTAAAGCTGCTAAAGAAATAGGAACCCAAGCTAAAGGTGGTACAGTTCGTAATAATTGAAAGATGGGGTCTAATGCTTTAGACATTGTTTGATTCACCCCAATCAAAATACCCAAACCAATACCAACAATTGCTGCTAGCGTATAGCTAATTGCTACCCGTTGGAGACTTGCCCAAATCTGCCAAAAAAGACCTTTATCTGTGCCGCCTTTGTCATAAAAAGGATACAAAATCAATATCCAAGTGTCTGTGATAACTTGAATTGGCCCTGGTAATGTAGCGCCGGGAGTCCAAGCAAACAGTTGCCACACAGCCAGAAATATGAAGATAGCGATCGCAGGTGGTACAAAATCAGGAAATTGTTTTTGCAACCGGGATATAAAACTGTTATCAAACTTAGGGTTGGCTGGGCGTTTTTGCGCAATTGTCATAAACTCTTATCTCCTATTAATGTTGGTATTTGGCTTTTGGTATTTGGTAGTTTGTTATCAGTCAGCAGTCATTTAGGATTGGTAATGGGAATAAATAAATTGAGATAATGACTGTTGACTGTTGACGGCTGACTGTTGACTAAACACTGACCTTTTTAATCTTGAGGCTCTTGAGATATTCTTCTGGTTTTTCAGGGTCAAATTTACTGCCATCAAAAAATTCTTCAACACCACGAGATGTATTTGTGGGAATATCAGCCGCCGCAATGCCTAATTCTTTCGCAGCTTCTTTCCAAATATCTTCGCGGTTAACTTTATTAATTAACTCTTTGGCTTTAGCCGCATCATTGGCGATGTAATCTTTGGGTAAGAATCCCCAGCGCACGTTTTCTGTAATGAACCATAAATCATGGCTCTTGTAGGGATAAGAAACGCTACCTTTTTCATCTTTCCAGTAGTAAGCCGCCATTGTTTTATCATCAATTTTGCGACCATCACCCATATCATATTTACCTTGATAGGGATCTGCCAAAATTTCTGGTGAGGGAAGGTTGAAATAATTACGAGCAGCAAGAATTTGTGCAGCTTCTTTGCGGTTATCAAAATTATCCAACCACTGCTGCGCTTCCATGATGCCTTTGAGTATGGCTTTGGTTGCTTTGGGATGTTTATCTACCCAATCGGCTCGTATAGCTAAGTATTCTTCGGGATGATTCTTCCAAATCTCTGCGGTTAATGCAGCCATGTAGCCAATTTTGTCTTTGACAATGCGGAAAGGCCAAGGATCGCCTGTACTAAACGCATCCATTGTGCCGGTCTTCATGTTGGCGACGGTTTGCGCCGCAGGTACGGTGAGTAATTTCACATCTGCATCGGGATCTATGCCACCTGCTGCTAACCAGTAGCGAATCCACAAATCTTGGTTAACGTGGGGGAAGGTGAAAGCGGCGGTGAAAGGTGTAGAAGACTTTAGTTGGGTAAATATGGACTTAGCGCTAGCTAACTGTAAACTAATACCTTTACCTTGGTGCTTATTTGCGATCGCAATCCCATTCCCATGTGTAATTAACTGCATTAATACATACATAGGAATTGGTTTATTACCTTTAGTAATTAAACCTTCTGTAATTAAATGCGGCATAGGCATTTGCCATTGACCACCATCAATCCCACCACCAGCAGAACCAATTTCTACGTTATCTCTAGCTGCACCCCAAGAAGCTTGTTTAGCAAGTTCAACATTGCTCATGCCATACTTAGCAAAAAAGCCTTTCTCTTTCGCAATAATTAACGGTGCTGCTTCCACAATTGGGATATATCCCAACTTAACTGTCGCCGTTTCTGGTTTTTGTTCGGGACTAATATTTGCTACTGGCTGAGCTGCTGCTTGTGTCGAGCCACCACCGCCAACATCTTCAGGAGGATTACCCAAACAGCCTTTGAGGAATACCGCACCCGCAGAAGCTCCGGCGTTTATGATAAATTTGCGGCGAGAAAATTGATTGAAAAATTCCGTCATGGTATCTCCTTAAAATTGCAATGTAAGTTTTTATTTATGACAATTAAGACAAGAAAAATAACTGTTTTTTGCATGTCTTAATTGTTGATTTGAACTATTTTAGCTACACAGAATTTCGTCATTCCGTAAAGGAATGGCGAAAGCAACTGTTGTAATTATCAAAAAAACTTTGGGAATGAATAGATTAGAGTTTGGGCAACGGAGTAAGTATCACTTAACTTGTTAAAAATTAGTTTACAGGGATTCCAGTAGAAATGGTTAACTTTGATCCTCTGATTCTTAAATAAATATTAGATTGGATATATAAGTAAAATTTTATCTTTCGCCTCTAAAGTTGCTGTCAAGTTCTAATACATAAATTCTTTTCTATGGATTCAATTATTTATAATTGATGAATGCATATTTTTAGCTTCTTTGCATGTCATTTACAATCATCATTTACGCAAATTTTCAATAATAATCATTGTATGAATATATAATTAGCAGTTTGACTCATAAACTAATGTAAACAGATAGAAAAGCCAAACAGCTTATAGTTGGGCTGTAGTAATTTACAGGTAAATACAGAAATATTGAGCTGACTTTTCACGGGATGTGGAAAAGAAAGAGTGGTTCGCGATAGATTATCGCGAACCACTTCCTATTCTTTATTATATTTGGAAGTTTCTTCGACTAAAT
>NZ_JACJRE010000067.1 GCF_014697075.1 Tolypothrix sp. FACHB-123
TGGGCGTTAGCTTCAAATGATTGCTCGATGGCATCAAATTTATGATCCACGTAGCTTTTAATTGCAGATGTTACATTGCTGAGGAATTGGCTGTAGTCGCTAAAGGTATCATCAACATCTTCTGCAATACTTAATGTTTCTTGTTCGGTTAATTCAAACCCCAGCGCTGATGATTGGGCTGTGATAAAGGAGCGCTTATCTTCACTGGTTACAGTGATACCGTTAATCTCTGGTTCTGCAATTGCAAGTTGATGAGATTCAAGCTCAGGTTGTGCAGCTTCTGCTTGTATTGGCAATGTTTCTTCAACGGGTGCATCGGCTACAGATAATTGGCTAGTTGCTTTGGCTTTGAGATATTCAACGGCTTGGCTCAATTGGTCTTTGCTGGGATTGTTTAGGTCTTCGCAATCTACAACTTGAGCAGCTGTTGTGTAATCGTCTTTGGTGAATCCTTGATAACCCTGTTTGTACAAGCGAGCGCGGACATTATTGGTGAATTTGTCAGACATGGTGATTAATCCTTATTTGACTAGTGTTAAAACTTCGATGGTGGCGGATTTCATTGGCTGCGAACGCTTGTTAATTGCCCATTGAGTAGCGACAAATGCAACAAGCGCTAAATCTTTGCTTTGATAAAAGTGAAGGGCGTTATAACTAAGACTTGCTTGGTTAAACCAGTAATAACGAGTGCTGCGAGGTACAGCATCCAGGTTGATTTTTAGATAGTCTGCAAGCGCAACTAGGAATTGCTGACCTGTGTATTGAACTTCTCTGGCATCATAGAAGTGTTTAAAAGCTTGCCAGCGTGAACTAAAATTAGAAGTTCTAAAAGAAAAGGCTGGACACTTGCGCTTCAATTGAGCATAGGTTTCAACAATACTTTGAGCATTTGCTGATTCAATTGATAGCGAAAAATATTGTTTCAAGGATGCAACTATGCGATACCAAGTGATATCTGAAATGCCTTTCCCTGTGATGCGCTCATAAGTTTCTTTGAGCAGGCGATACTTAGCTACATATTTTTTGGTTGCCACATTAATTCCGGTTTATTACTTAAGTGTGTATAGAATTGACTGACTATCCGGACATTCAGGTTATTTGCATGGCTAATTTAGCTAGAAACAGTTATCCTGATACACCAAATTAGCTAGGCGCTATCAATAACCTTGGATTTTTGATTTTAGACAAATGTCAGAGTCTCGTTTGTAGAGGCTATAACCACGTAATAACAGGGCTTGTCAGCTTTGAAGATATACTGACACTTTTTCGTTATCTCGCATATACGCCCCTTTTTGAGCTAGTTAAATTGGTGATGGCGCTGAAGAAGGAAATACTTTTCGCTACTGGGCTAGAACAAACTCAACTGTATTGAGTTATTAGTTATCTCTGCTGTGTGCTGGTTATATAAGATAGGAATTTCGTAGCAACGGCTTAGTACTTTGTCACGATTAAGTTTTAAGTCAGCAGTTTTAGACTGACGCGGTAAAGGACGGAAATAATATTGTGTGTGTTTGATACTGCCACTGCTTGTTAAATATTTGTACAGCGTTCCATCAATCAAGTAAGTCTTACTCATTGTTAACAGCGTGACGCATCTTACAAGCTCAAAATCAATCATTTTTGTAGCCTCCATTTGCACACAAAAGAGCCTTGCTTCTACCCAGGAAGACATCGATTGATGTATTGGATAAATGAGCTAATCTTTTCACGCCAAGTTTTGACACGGCGAATATGCATTACTGGCTTTTGTTCTAGATATATTTGCAACTGGTTATTGGTAAAAGAAGCAGACTTTTCATTACAGTAATTATGTGACTGTAATAGTTCATCAACAGCCTGAATTGCATCACCTAAAGTTACATCTGGGCAGTAATTCAAGACTTTAAATTCTTTAGAGTCTCTAATCTCTCTCAGCCATCGCTCGGTAGCTTGTAAACGCCTAATTTGATTAGATGTCAGCATTATTTCACCTCTATTTGATAGTGAGTTAATTGCTTATAAATTCCGAAAATTGAGCTGCATGAATCCTAATTGATGATGCTCCCACACACAATTACCGCGACCGCAGATATAGAGCGGACGCAATGCAGCTAACCTGTGTTTATAACTAGATAACCCTGTCTGGGCTGTTGACGTATGAATAACCCGGACACTATGATATTAACTACAACCGTTTATTAATGTCAAGCACTCATTAATATAAATCGGTTAGTATTTACTAACGGTTGGAAATTAGCAATGATAAATTGTTGTATTAATAACCGTTTATTGTTAATGAATGCCTATAAGGAACAAAGTCAAACAATTTGTAGATGGTTTGGGCATTACTCGTTATCGCTTTCAAAAAGATACAGGTATAGCACCTAGTACAGCTTACAACTTATATGACAATCCAGATTGGATACCACAAGTTACAGCTCTAAACAAAATCTGTGATTATTACCGTGTTCAGCCTAGTGAGCTAATTTACTGGGTTCCACCTGAAGAAATTGAAGAAGACAAGGAGGACAAATGATCAACACTGACCAACCCAGTAGACTAGACCGGATTGAACGGGTACTTGAACGGATGGCAGTTAACCTTTTTTCTCAGGCAAGGAGGCAACGCTCCACCGAGTAATTAAATTGATGTTTTTGTCCGTAGCTCAAACACAAAACCCGCTCGACCGGGAAGTTAAGCGGGTTCTGTAATTTGACTAAACATAACGCGGGTAACTCCGAAACGATAAAAGTTTGGCGACTTTTTCGGAACCGCGATCGCATATCTATCATAACCAGTTCTGCGGTCGTGTTGCAATAAGGAGTTACCCGGATTTTCAAAAATCCGGAGTAAAAAAATGAATCCTACACCAACAACTGCAACACTGACCGCTAACAGACTTTCAGACAGACATTATAAAGAATGTGTAACCAAACGCGGTTTATGTCCTGAATGGATAGCCGCTAACTGTCGCTCAATGGACATCAAAGAAGCCACCCAGCGCTTAGGCTACACAGCCCAATCAGCAGGCATCTGGCTAGAAGGCAGCAACGGTTTTGGGCAGTACCGCCCTAACAAGCCCTGGAAAAACACCGACGAGAAAAAAGCCCCCAAGTATCGCACAGCTACCAAAGAAGAATATGACGCGATGCTACCCCGTCATCCCCACAATCCGCGCTACTGGGTGGATTTAGAAGCCCTTAAAGCCCTTTGCTATCAAATTAACGGTCATCCTTGCTTACTTATCACTGAAGGGCTGTTTAAAGCAATCTGCGGCTGTTTTCACAACTTGCCCACAGTTGCCCTCCCTGGTGTGGAACAGGGCTTAACACCAGCCAAAAACGACCCCCAAGGCAAACGTTACCTAGTCGAGACCTTAGAATTGTTAGCCCGTGCTAACTTTGGCTGGATTATTACCTTTGACGCGGACGATAATGCTGTTACCAATAAAAATGTCATCAAAGCACAGCGAAAACTAGCTCACCAATTAGCTAAGTTTAAAGTGCCTGTGTACATTGCCACGGGCAATTGGAGTACAGCAGAAGGGAAAGGAATGGACGATTATATTCAAGCCAACGGCGACGACGCTTTTCGAGAGAAAGTCCTAGCCAAGGCTGTTCCTTGGGAAGTTTGGGAACGTCAGTTTCAGCAAGACGAAACTGATAAACAAATCTTGTCAGAGTCTGGTTTTGCGGCACAAATCGCCGAAGATTACCGCGCAAAACTCGCTTGGCACGTAGCAAATAAAGCTTGGTACTGGTATGAAGCCGAACAAAAACTAGGTGTCTGGGGTGAAATTCCCTCTGAAGAAGCGATGTCTATTGTTTTAACAGAGCTAGAAACCCGAACACGCCATTTCTCCAGCAGGTTCGTCAACGGCATTTTGAATTTACTCAAGGCCAAGCTCAGGGTTAATCACTGGGAAGTCCGCAAAGGCTTTATTTGTCTTCAGGATTGTGTGCTGGATGTTAATACCCTTAAAGAATATCCACATGAGCCGGGATACAGAATGCTGAGTCAGCTACCTTTTAAATGGGCTGACCGCAATGTCGGTTGTGAACCTGTTAAGGAATGGTTGCTCGAAGCTTGTGAAGGTAAAGCTGACTGGGTGCAAGTAATTCGTGCTGGCATCAATGCCACCGTCACCGAACGCGGCGGCGAGTTACAACGATTCATGGAGCTAGTAGGTGCTGGCGGTACTGGCAAAGGTACTTTATTGCGGCTGGTGCAAGCACTACTTGGCAGAGAAAACTACGCCATTACAGAACTGAAGCAGTTAGAGCAAAACCGCTTTGAAACTGCGGCTCTCTACGGCAAGAAAGCTGTGTTTATCACTGACTCTGAACGCTACACAGGTGATGTCAGCACTCTCAAGAAATTGACGGGCGATGATGAGCTGCGACACGAGAAAAAAGGCATCCAGCAAACAGGTAGCTTTAGATTTAGTGGGGTGGTCTGGATTGCGGCTAACGAAATTATTCAAAGCAGTGATTACACTAACGCCCTAGCCCGTCGTCGGCTGTCAATGCCTTTTGAGCGGGTGGTGCCGCAAAATGAGCGCCGCCCCTTAGAAAAGGAATTTCAGCCATACTTGCCTGGAGTATTGCAATGGGTTTTAGAGATGCCAGCGTTGGATGTCGCCGCTTATGTAGGTGACACTAACAAACTAGTGCCTTCACTCGGCTCATTTAGCACAGAGGTACTGTTAAGCACTAATCCGCTGGCGGATTGGGCTAATGATTGTCTTTACTATGATCCCAACGCCCAAACACAAATTGGTGATAACGGTCAAAGTCCTGAATTGTTCCTTTATCCTAACTACTGCGAATGGGCGCAGCGTAATTCTCACGGCATTATGACCAAGCAACGATTCTCAGCAATTTTGCTGAATCTGCTGAAGTCGCAACTCAATATTAATGCTGCAAAGGTGAGAAATAAGAAAGGACGGTTTATCACTAAAATTGCTATTCGCCAGCCAGGACATGACTTTCGACTCTTAATTTCGGAAAAAGATGCTGACTTAGATGCTGACCTAAATAAAAATGGTGTTAACCCAGTGCTAACCACAATGCTAACTGAAAGTATTGGTAGTGCTGATTTTCAGAGTGGTGCTGACCTTTCTGCTGATAATGACGCAGCTGACACCCTTCACCAACAAGAGGCGATGAATACTAGTAGCAGTCAAAATCAGGAGGAGCAGCCAGCACAGTCAGCACAGTCAGCACCAGCAATGGTTTCAGCCAGCACCATCGATAGCACAACTGACAGCACTACACAAAAACAAGTCAGCACCCAACAACGAATGATTGAGGCTTGGGATAACAAGTCAGCCTTGGGTGAAATCGTTCTAAGTCTTGATAGTGCTGAATTACAGCAGATAGTTAAAGGGTTCAGTCCGGAACAACTGCAACATATTAAGGATGCGGCTAATAGTGTGTGGCGACTGAGTGTAGATTCTTTAGCTGAGTATAACGGCGAACTAGTTTACATTTGGGAGTGTGGGCAATCGAATGATGTTCGGATTGGGACTAAGACTCAGCCGGGGGTCTTAGTCCGCCGTGCTAATTTACGTCCTTGGTTGGCGTAAGGCTAGAGAAGCTGTCACCTTGTGCCAACTGGCTGAAATCCTTTCAAACAGGGAATTTCACCATCACTTTGTCATAAATTTCTTGAGCTTCGCCAATACTTAGCCGTGAATACACTTCCAAGGACTGCCAAGAAGAATGTCCGGAATAGGGTTGGATTAATGCATCATCAATCCCTTGTTTTTTCAGCCAAGTCAACAGAAAGTGACGTAGTTGATGAGGTGAGATAGGTTTAGACAATCCCCCTTCTTCTGCATACTTCGCCAAAATCTTCCGAATTCCTCGGTCAGTATACTTGCGTTTCCAGGATGACTCAAACAGGTAAGTTGCTTGCTGTTGATGCATCCGGTCAATATGCATCGCCAAAACTTCTTTAAATAACTGGTGTCGGAACTTTTTTGTTATATATGTCGCACTAAAAGCCATTTTACTGTAAGATTTAACCCATAAATTCCAGAAAGTTCCAAATACAAAAGATTAGCCGGAACTTTTTTCCGACTTAGTAGTACAGAATAACCGTTAACCTTACTTAGGAAAGCAGCTATGTCAGAAGAAAAGTCTCCGCAGTCCTTTAGTATTAGCGGTGGTCAAGTTTCTAATGCCCAAATTGGAGGTCAGGCGGGTCGCGATTTGAGTGCAACCCAGAATCAGCAGATCAACCAAGGTGACAATGAAAAGTCACTGGCGCAAGCAGATGTAGTTGAATTAATTGCCCAACTTGAAGAACTGTTTCGCAACTCAGAATTACCAGAGGCGCAATCTTCAAAAGCAATCAAGCACCTAGAAGCTGCTAAAGAGGAAGTACAGGAAAAAGAACCTGACAAAGACTTTGCAGCAAAGAATTTACAAAAAGCTACAAAAGTTCTCAAAGAAGCGAATGAAGCAGTGACAGCAGGAGCAAATATCTGGGAGAAAGTCCAGCCTATCATTACCAAGCTTCTACCTTGGCTGGGAGTAGCAGCAGGTTTCTTTACTTGATTAAGAAAAAATTATGAGCGAAGAACCCCTTAATACTCCGCACCAGATTCTGAATATTTCAGATGCTGCTTCCCTTGAAAATACTCAAATTGGGGGGATAGCAGGGCGTGATGTGAACGTAAGCCAAATTCAAGGAAAAGTTGTAAATGTTACCGTATATGACCATATACACGCACCTAATGGATTGAGCGGTCAACCTGTCATTGAAATAAGACCCTTAACTCAGTATGAATATCGTCAGCGAGAAAATTTGCTTAATAGTGTTAAAAATTTTTGGATTGAAGACTTTTTAAAAAAATCACTGCATACTAAGGTATTGATTAATTTGGGTTTGGAAGAAAGACCTAATGCTATACAAAATCGATTTCCTGGTGTACAAGAGTTTTCTGAGCCAACTGCAAAAGTCTTACTTGAGGATATAGAAGCAACAGAATATTTTCAAAAGATGGGAACAGGGCGAAACTTATTAATTTTAGGAGAGCCTGGGTCTGGAAAAACGATAACTCTCCTTAAAATTGCACAGAGCTTAATTACTCGAACAGAATCAAACTTAAGTTTACCTATTCCAGTAGTATTCAATTTATCTTCTTGGGCAAATAATCAAGAAACAATTAGTAAATGGTTAGTTCAGGAACTCGCACTCAGATACGACGTACCTAAGTCTTTAGGTAAAAAATTGATTAGGGAGCAACAACTGATACTGTTACTAGATGGACTTGATGAAGTAAAAGCAGAGTATCGTAGCAACTGTCTTAAGAATTTGAACCAATTTATTCAATCACACGGCGTAACAGAAATAGTGGTGTGCTGCCGTATCAGAGATTATGAAGCTCTTGCAGAGCGCTTAAAACTACAAAGTGCTATTTGCATTCAACCTTTAAACAATGGGCAGATTGACAAATATTTGGAAATGGCTGGTGAGCAATTAGTTGCTTTGAAAAATTTGCTGCAACAAAATAATGAACTGCGTGAGTTTGCTAAATCACCTTTAATTTTGAGTGTGATGAGTTTAACTTATAAAGATTGTTCAGTAGAAGAACTTTCCTCTATTGATTCAGCACAAGAATGGCTAAAGCGCTTGTTTGACAAATATATTAAGCGGATGTTTGAGCGTCGAGGAAGCACTCAGCTTTATCCACAAGAAAAAACAAAGCACTGGCTGATTTGGTTAGCACAGATGATGTTGGCTAATGGAGAAACAGTTTTTCTTATTGAACAGCTTCAACCTCAATGTTTAGTATCCAGAAAAAAAATTATACTGTACAAAATTACGACTATTATTTTAGGTATCTTATTTATTATACAATTAGATATGGCTATTTCAAATATGTTAGCCTTTTTTCAACCGAATGGATATCAAGCATTCAATAGTAATGTAAGTTCTATTTTTAATAATAGTCAATTAATTTTGGTGTACATATTTCAAATACTAATTTATGGACTATTATTTGGATATGGGAAAGATGAGATAAAGACAGTATACACAATAAAATTTTCAATAAGAAAAACATTTACTAATATATACAAACTCTTAGAAATCAGTATTTTTAGCGGCTTATTTTTTGGACTTTCTTTGGATTTGATTATCGATTTGTTCACAGATAAAAATATTTTAAATATTTCCCTATGGGTTAAATACAATGATTATAAGCAGTATACTCATTGTAATGATGAATTGTGTACGATTTTAAATGGATTAAGCGCTGCGTTTTCCTTAATGGAAAAAATTAAGATTTCTTATCTTGAGATAGGTAATTTTTTTATATTGCCTGAATTATTATCGTTTATTTTATTAATTATTATTATAATTTGGCTTTGTTTAGGATATTATTCAGGAATACGAATGTTTATAAAAAATCATGATTTTAGAGTTTTTGAAAAAAGAAATAGTTGGTTAATTCAGATAATACATTTGATAATAATATTTATAATTATTAGTTTTATTATCTTTCCAGCCGTAAACAGCTTACTTTATACTTATTATGAACACTATCGACCTACGTTTTATGGAGTAGAATTATATAATTTTTATGACGGTGGTTTATTATCTTTGGGAGGGATAGTTTTATCCTTAATTATAAGCTTAATCTATTTATTAAATAAAAGTATAACAAATTACGAAATAAAAGATACAAAGCTCCCAAATGAAGGAATCTGGAGAACAGTGAAGAATACTATTTTCTTAGGATTCAGTGGTGCTTTAATTGGGGCGCTGATTTCGGTAATTTTTATCCAGCTTCTAAAAGAACCGTGGCATCGGTTTACTATATTTGCTGGGTGTATCTTTATAAGTATGCTATTTGGTCTATTTAAAGGTGGTATCAGAACTTGTATTCGCCATTTTGCTTTACGACTTATACTTACTCTTAAAGGAAAAACTCCTTGGGATTATTCCAAATTCCTTGAATATGCTACTGAGCGCTTATTTATACAAAAAGTTGGAGGTGGCTACATTTTTATCCATAGAATACTGTTAGAACATTTCGCAAAGATGGAGTTGGAACAGGAAAGGCGTTGAGGAAGATATAGTGAATTTAAGGATTTAGTAATGCTGAAATCTGCTGTGTGAAAGAATTTTAGGCTTGTTGGTACAATGTGACAGCTTCTCTAGCCTTACGCCTGGTTGGGAATTTGATGAAAAATCTGGATGCGGCGCTTAACTGCAAAAGGATAAAGTTATCTTTCTTAGCTTGGCAGTTAAGCAACGCTCTTAAGCCATTTCTTACTTTGGACAATTAGGCTTGATTTTATTTCAAAAATTCTGATGCTCAACTGGTAGTAGTAGACCTACCACTAGAACTACCACTTAAGCAAAGTATTTATTTATACTGTTTGATTTAAACTACCACAAACTCTATGTAGTTAGTAGGGTTTTAACTAGCTTTTGAATGATTCAATAATGCAGTCATCTCGGCTTAATCCCATCAATACCTTGGGATTGTAAGTCGATTTGCTGAACCACTGATGGAAGTAATTGCTGTGCAGATTGAGGCTGGACAAAATCGACCGCAACACCCAGTTTTTCAGCTAGCTCCAAAGCGTTGTTGCAAAAATCAGTTGCCCCTGCAACTATAGTACCGACTGCTAACAGTGCAACCAAGAGAGCTTGAACCCTCGATGGCTTACGCTTCTCAGGTTTACTGACAACTTCTTGCAAGTCATCTAGATGTGTTAGAGCTGCTTCACGTTGTTCCTCTGGAAACTCCTGTGCCTTTTTACGTAGAGATTCAATCAAGCTATTGATCTCATTAATGTTCTGCACAATGTATTGAGAAACATCTTTAATGTTTCCACTGCCACTGTGTACTGCGGCAATGTTGTTATTAGAGAATATGGTTTTGTTAGTAGATTCTTGATTACCACTCATCTTGTTTCCATCTCCTATTTGAAATTGAAATTTATTTCCGATTATTTGATAATTATCCTGAGTCTTTGACTCAAGTGCTAATTTTAAGGAAATTCTAAAAGCATTGTTCTCCCCCTTAAGGTTCTGTATCTTGAGTTCCATCTCATTAATTCTTGCTTCCATTTCCTCCTTGAGCTTTTGAGGATCGGCTCCATCAGGATAACCGATTTTAATTGTTACTAAACCTTCGCCTAGAGGCTTCCATTCCTTCAAGGAAAGTTCACTATTATATTCATCTAATACTTGTATATTTAATTGAGTGAAAACATATGAGAATATTTGTAGGTTAAATCCCTTACGAAAGACGAGTTCAAAAACGTTTGAAGCTTGTTGATATCTTTTAGTGAACTCTCCTGGCTCAAATTCCTGACGATCCTGGTCAGGATACTTTAAATAAACAAACTTGCAATCAACATCATCTAAAACTGTATTTGGCTCTATACTCCAAGTACCTAACCCAGAAGCACCTGTTAACTTCGCTCGACGAAAGTTTGTTCCTGAAGCACGAACTCTTGTGAGATTTGCGCCCTCTAAATTTGCTCCTTCCAAGTTAGCATACCGTAAATCGGCATCACTTAAGTCAGTGCCTTTGAGGTCTATTTCGATTAAATTTGCACCTTTAAGATCAACTCCTGGAAAAAATTTATCTTGATTCTGATATTTAACTAACAAATTTCTGACTTTAGGATTAGTCAAAATTGAGTTGCTAATTCTTGCATATTCTAAATTTACAGCATCTTTCCAAGCCACACGAGTAAGCGTTGTTCGTTGTGTTTGAGAATCAGTAAAGTCTGTATTACTCAATGAAGCTTTGCTAAAAATAGCATCAGTTAAATCTGCTCCTTGAAAGTTTGTGCCTCGGAAAGCTGCTATCCACATGGCCAAAGAGCGTATTAAAATAAACTTTTTATTTTCTCTAAATGCTTGGAAAATAACAAAAAAGTTAATACTTGCGTAATATAAGATAATATACGTCCACTTGTCATGATCTGCTTTTGTCATTCCCTGAAAAACAAGTGGTAGAACTTTGTATGCAAATAATCCAAAGTAAATAATGCTGCTGTATAAGAAAGCTATGCCAGATGGGGTTAGAAAAGAGTTGAACTCGATTTGATTAACATTGGAACTGTTTGTATGGGTACTAGGTAAAGTATGATCAACCGTAAGATTGCTTAAAGATGTCGCACCTAAAAGAGCGCAAGCACCATTCACAATTACACTAACAATTAGAGTTAATGCAAAACTAAGAGTGATAGCAAGTGAATTAGCAGCCACAGAAGATACTAAAGCAGCATCAAGCATTTTTAAGGAAACTGGACTAGTACCACTGACAGAAAAAAAACTTGTAATCAAAACTGTAGGAACTATTATCCCAAAAGACTTTACAGTAAAACCTTGAAATATAATTGAGAAAAGTACAGTGTATAATACTAAAGCGCCAGGAATAGAAGTGATTCTTTGAGTAACTTCTGGTGAGCGAAAATATGTGTAAAATGTATCAATTAGTTGTATTGTAGCCAGATTAAAGACTAATGGAACTATATGCAAAGCTAATAGTTGAAAAACTGCCCAATGTTTGCGTAATCCTCCCAATGCCCCTGTGAAATTTGCCTCTCTTAAATTAGCATTACTAAAGTTAGTTCCTCGAATATCTGCATAGCTAAAGTTAGCTTTAGCTAAGTTTGCGCTTTTAAGATTAATTCCTTTAAGATTCGCATTACTAAAATCAGGAATGGCTTCTGGATTGCTAGATCTCCATTCGTTCCACACCTGTGTACCTTGCTTGAGTAATTCTAAGTGGCTTGAGTTTGGCATTTCTAGCTGTACTATACGATTTTACGGCTGATTTGGTAGCCCAATTCAGTTTTGACTACTATTCAATGGTGAACCTGAGAATCTGAAATGGTCGTTGTAACTTAAAGGAAAAGATTGCCGAAAATTTAAGGATAAGCTTGCCGAACCCAAAGCCTAACTAGCTTCTGTCTTTGTCATGGCGTGATCGCAAAGCCCAAAACTCTTATTCAGTCATGGACTCACGGCAACTTTATTATCTAATGAATGGAACTCGATAACTAATTCAGAAATATCCGAAATAATCGAGAGAATATTGCTTTCAGCCTCTGTCACGGACACTTTATCCTTTAAGTTACACAAAAATAAGCATTCCAGGCTTTTACGTCGGCCACTTTATCCTTTTAGCGACAAGTTAATGGCTCCATTTGCTACCTCTTATAGCGATATCATATTTTTACTACATAGGTTCTGCTTTAAATTCCATAATCAACTTAAAGAGTTTGGGCTATTGTTTTTGGCTTATAAACAATGTAGTACTTCACTAAAAGGCTATTTGTTTAAAATCGGCTAGTAAACAACTGTGCTTTTACCGCCGCCGCCTCTGATTAGGATCAGTCCCCAAATTTCGCTCAACCCGTTTCAACTTAGTATTAGTCCAACCAGTCTGCTGTTCAATCTTCTCCAAAGAAGTTTGTGCCTCATAAGGCAGACTCAGAGGAAAAAAGCGTGAATAAACCGTAAACAGAATAAAAAACGTAATCGGAGTGAAAAGCGAAACAAAAGCAGTTCTTGCCCAATTTTTAGCGGCCAAATCCACGGCGACGCTGTGGCTCAATTGATGGCTCGATATCATACTCTTCATCTGGCTCAATTCCTCTCTCAACGGAGCAATCAACTTCTCTGTGTGGTTTGGGGAGGTATTGCTCCAATAATTGGAGAGATTGGTTAAGTTCTTCAATAGCTCTAGCTGTTGCTGCGACGTTACATTTAAAGCGCTCAAGGCTGTTGCGAGCTGATTGCAGCTGTTCGCTAGAACTTTGATATTCTCCGTGTGGTCGGCTTGCGTCTTCAATTGCTCCTGAGTCAGTTGGCTCCATTGATTTAACTCCACCTGCAAATTTTCAAACAATAACTTCCAATCATTTGGTGCAGTTTCTGTCAGCTGTGCCAAATAACCGATGTACTGTACCAACCGAAAAGCTGGGTCATCCTGCTTCATCCCAGAATCCAGCGCAAACCGCAACACCTTCGCTTGAAATTCTGGTGACTTTTCTGACAGCAATCTATCTAAGTGGGATACCCCACCATTACCCTTACCATTTGCGCTCGCCATTACTCCAGCCCCAACTGTACAGATGCCTTAGCAAACTCAGTTTCAACCGCATCAATCCAGCCATAAATACGAGATTGATTACTCAAACTGAAATCCTCATGCTCCAGCGCTTCCCTAAACGTCAAATCATGAGAGTCAATCAAATCAAAAATATCGTCATATAACTCAGGCAATAAAAGTTCAACAGCCCCCAAAGCTTCCACAGACTGTTTCACCTTAGAATTGTTGTAGCGGGTGAACTTGTGTTCATCACCCCAATAAAGATTTTTTACCACCACATAATCTACGCGCTCACCGCAGAAATCTACCAGCCGCTTTAACTGCAACAGACTGTCCTTCACCCGACCCAAAACCGACACCATCGTGATGCGATAACCCAAACGCTGGGCATTTTGAAACAGAAAAATATCCTTCGCCACCGACTCAAAATATTCCGCAGCACCAGCAGGTAGATCCACCAAAGAAACCTGCGGAGAAAAATGCTTCAAATCATCCTGCAAAGCATCAGCACCACCCCGCTGATTTAGTTTGAGTGTTCGCACCCCAGGTTCTAACTTATTGTAGTGACGATAAAGCTGCGGATTCGACTTGTCACACTCATAAGCAATACAGTTGATATTTCTGTGACGGTAAATATCAAGTAGAATCCGCGCCACAACACTTTTACCCGTTCCCCCCTTATCACCGGTAACTAACACTAACCGCCCAGTACATTTTGATGGAGTACTTGGTTTTTCTTGGGTAACTCCATCAGCTAATTGCTTAGATTTAACTGCCATTTACAAATCCTCATCTCTAATCAATTCAGGTTGAAAAGCCAACCCAGAATTATTTTGATTTGAACTAACTTTCAACTCATCAGTTTGTTTAGTCTTTTTAGGAGTCGTAGTTAAATTTGATTTAGCCTTGGCAGATGCAGTTTTAGATTTTGATTGTGGTTGTGATTTAACTTGAGATTTTGTAGCAGACTGAGAATTACTAGACTCAGTTACAGAATTTTCACTAATACCCGATTCATCAACAACTTGTGTACTGGTATTCTCAGCAACTGTAGAAGTGACAGACTTTTTGCGACTAGACTTCTTGATATCGTTAAGTAAATAACGGATACGTTCAGCGCTGATATTGATATCCAGTCCTGCTAAAGTTTCAGACACTTCCTGATAAGAATAGCCAAGACGAAGCACCCGTTCAATTTGACGACGCATCTTTTTGATAGCTGCGCGAGCTGGAATCTCATCTAACTCCTTAGTACCCAAAGCCCGTAAAGCATTAAGAGCTTCAGGAATTTTAGATTTAGGAATACTATCTTTAGCCACAAAGTAAAACCCAACTAATGTTTATGTTTAAAACTTTACTTTACTAATGGGCATCTATCTAAAGACAGGTATAATCTCTGACTAAAATTAATTAATAATAAGCAATAGATATTAACGTAAAGAATTGAACAGTAATTGCGGATAGCTTGTAAGATAACTCACAAAGAGTTAATCAAAAAAAATACACAATAATCACACAGCTATCACTTTCAAAACTCACCATGCCAATCAACGCATAATTTTCGCGTCTGTTTGATTGGCAGTAGCAGCCCAATACGCACTATACCCCCACATGGGCGGACACCCCTGTTCCTCCTGCCTCCCCGAAACGCTGGTGAGGAGCAAGCCATGCCTAAAGCTTCGCTTTACCGTCGCTGCGCTCGGTACGGCAGGCTTGCCAAGGTGGGAAGCCTCCCCCCTTGGAACCCCCCTCAACAAGTTGCACTTTGTCAGGAATGACATTATGAACAAGCGTTCTTCTGCTTCACTCGTCCGCACCAAAAGGCTGCAAGCACTATTCAGCCCCATTGAATACGAGATGATTCGCTCAAAGGCAGAAGACGCGAGTATGAGCTTGGCAGAATTAACAAGACGCTGTATGTTACTGCGACCAATCCCACCACCACCGCCACGACTAAGCCGGGTCACAGTAGCCACATACCTAGAACTTTCGCGCATTGGCAACAACATCAACCAACTGGCTAAAGCCACAAACACCGCCATCAAAATGCAACTGCCACCGCCAGCAGATCCAAAACTATTACTTGAACTACTAGAACTGTTGCAAAACTGCCAGCGAGAAATCGCCAATACCTTTATTGAAGAAGCAGACGAGGAAACAGATGATTGGCAACCAGACTAAAGGGCGAGGATTTCGCGGACTCTTGGATTATCTGCAATCCCAAGAAAATGCCAAACTCATTGGTGGCAACATGGGCAGCAACAACGCTATAGCACTGGCCAGAGAATTCAAAATCTCCCGTCAACTAAACCCAGAAGCTGACCGAGTAGTGTACCACGCATCATTATCACTACCAGACAACGAGCAACTAGACGATGAAACCTGGAACGAAATCGCCAACCGCTATCTCGAAGAGATGGGCTTTGACAGCAACCAGTACGTAGTCTACAGACACCACAACACCCAACACGACCACATCCACATCTGCGCCAGCCGCATACGATTAGACAACGGCAAGATAGTTCATGATAGCTGGGACTACAAACGCAGCGAAAGCGTCATTCGACAAATAGAGCGAGATTACGGCTTACAACCAACTTTAGGTAGCCACGAGAAATTATCGCGCAACCCAAGTATTGGGCAACAAAGACGGCTAGAGCGAGAACACAAAGAGTATTTAAAAGGCGATCGCGCAACGCCACAAGAACCACCCATTAAGCAACAACTTCAAGAACTAATCGACCGCGCCACCGCAGACTCACCCACAATGCCGCAACTAATCGAGCGATTGCAAATACAAGGTGTAAAAGTTCGCCACGGAACTACACGCAACGGCAAGAGTAAAGGCATCAGCTATTCAATGAAAGACCAGCAATTTAGCGGCACATCTTTGGGAGCAGCTTACACATTCCCCGGACTGCAAAAACACAAGCGAGTTGATTACCAACCAAAACGGGACGACCAACGCATTATTTCACTGCTATTAAATCCAGCCAAACCCACACAAAAACTTTCACAAATTCAAGTCAATCAACATCAAGAACAACCCCAAGAGCAACCCGAACTTAACCCCTGGCAGCAGAAATATCAACAACTATCACTAGCACTAACTGCAACTGCATTGTCAGCTGACGACCGAGATAAAAAAATTATCTCCCACCTACTAGAGCAAGAAGAACCAACTGAAGACATCAAAGAAACTATCAAAAACGGTTCAATCCAACGCACCCAAGCAGAATTAGAAGAATTGCTCGACTTGGTAATAGATGAATTAGAAGAAGAACTTGAACAACAGCTAGAACAACCAAGACAGCGCGGATTAAGCCGATAACTCAACAGCATTCCGTTTACAACCATCAGGGACTGCATCACCAAAACAATGCAAACAAACTAATTTTGATTTAATCGGTAACAGCCAATGTTTCATCAAAATCATCAGCCCGACCCATCAGCCATGATTGGCTTGGGCATTGCATTTTTCTTTGGTGCTATAGCTTACGGCACAGCCAAATTCACCGGGCCTGTTTTCCCGATGATCCTGTGTGCCATCTATATATTATCTGGTGCCACCAGCAAAGAACTGGCATTGAAAATTGGTCTAGCAATTACTCTCCTCGAATTGCTCCTTACACCCATTACTGGCTGGCAGAACTTTTGGAGCTACAACCTCATCTTGGGCTTCGTCATAGCCGTGATTCCAGAAAGATTAGTAACCGGAGTTGTACGCGGTTCTCAACTGCAAACACCGCAGCAACTACAGAAACAACTGCGGCACAAAGAACAATCGCTGATCAAGAAACAGCAGAAATCACCGCAGATACTACCCAGACTAGAAATCGCAGATATTCAACTACCAGACGATTTAGCACCATTATCATTTATGTTCTTGGGTTCTCCTGGCTCCGGCAAGACCCAAGCCATTTTGAAAATGCTTTCTATCATGCGCTCTCGCCCAGACTACCGCGTTATCTGCTTAGACCGCTCAGGCGAAATCTTAGAAAAATTTGGTGATGATAACACCCTCATCTACAACCCCAGAGACAGCAGAACAATTCATTGGAGCCACCGCAGTGAAGGCATGGAATTTGAAACCATCGCCGCCGGTTTAATTCCTCCTTCTCCTGAAGGCAAAGACCCATTTTGGAATGAAGCTGCCAAAGGGCTATTGTCTGACTTATACGCCAAAACATCTACCAACGCCGAAGTCTGGGAGATGATAGCACTTAAACCCATACAAGAATTAAAAAATCTCCTCACTGGCACACTCAGCGCCACCTATTTAGAAGCCGAAAACACCGCCGCCGGCATTAAAAGTTCAGCCATTAACTACCTGCGATTCTACAAAGTCCTTGCCGATCATCAAACCACAGCAGACTTTTCTTGGAGTCGCTGGGGCAGAGAAGATGACAATCGATGGATATTCCTGCCTATCTTTGAAAACGAAGCCGAACTGTTTAAACCCCTGTATACAATGGCATTTTCATTAATGCTCAGGGGACTGTTGAGCAATGAAAACCACCACATCAAAACTGTAATTTGCATTGACGAACTCTCAGCCCTGGGTAAGCTGGTCGGTTTAGAGCGCTTGCTAGCAGAAGGGCGGAAATTCTCCGGTATTGGAATGCTCGGTACTCAGCTGACAGGTCAAATCGCCAACATTTACGGCGAGTACGGAATGCAAACCATTCTCCAAGGTTGTTGCACCAAACTCATCCTCAATTGCCGCGACTATAGCACTGCGGAATTATGCTCCAGATTGATTGGCTCCCAGGAACGCTTAGAAACAACTCAGGGCAGAAGCGGTAACAGCTGGTTCAGCGAAACTCGCTCCGTTAACCAGCACATCCGCGAAACGAGCGCCGTATTGCCCAGTGAACTGCAAGGACTGCCACCCTTAGAAGGATATCTGTTAATTGCTGACGGTACAAAACCTGCAAAAGTCAAAGTCACCCCAACAGCTTATCCTCTGAAAGCTTCAAGATTTGTGGATGCAATTTGATAACTGAGAGGTGTAAACGATGTTTATTTCTCGTGCCCTGTTAGCCAAAGCTTGTATTCTGGGCTTACTCGTCGGATGGGTAACTGAACTGCCCAAAAATTACTTTAATTCCCGTCAATCCAAAATCCAAAATTTATTGTCACAAACTGATAGCAAACACCAAGCCTCACCAGTAGTAAGAGCCAGCGCAGAAATTGATTTGCTAAGACTTGCTGATATCAGTTCCAATAATGAGGCGATCTCCATTTATCAGCAGATGCTCAAAGTTAATCCCAATTCTGCCAAAGCACATTTTCTCTTGGCTAAACTGCAATTATTTGGTTGGTACTATCAAGCTCGAAACCAGCCTGTAGGCGCTGCACTTAAGCAGAATGGGTTGAAGCATTTAAAAACAGCCACATATTTGTACCAAAAGCGGGGAGATACTGTAGCGGCGGCAAAGTTGGAGAAGATATACAGTCAGGTTCAAAAGGGGACGAACCCAGTGAATTGGGTATTTCCGGAATGGCGCTATGTTGATGTCAAGCTTTCAACGCAGTGAGAAGTAGGTTTAAGATGGCATTGAGCCGAGATGCGCGACGTGAAAGTTGTGTATTTCAGTTCAATATCTAATAAATTTTTGGTATTAAAATTATAGTTTTTAGTGGTGTATCTTTGAAGTTTTTTACTTTCCGCACGCAAACTTTTCCTTTAAGTCACATACACTAAGACCCATAATGTGGTTTCAAAATTGCCTTGTTTGCGGTTTGAAGCGTTTATGTTTGCAGTTCGCTACAATTAGGCTAGTGGACTAGAGCTTATTTATCTGTTCAGTTTTTTGGTTCTGCTCAAAAATGGGTTCATTAAAATTGCAATCACTGTCAACTGAGGCAGTTCAGACTCTAAAAAAAGACGGTTTTATACGAGGTTCTCTCTCAACTAAATGTCAAGATACAGCAAGCCTTTGGTTAATTGAGCAGATGAACCTTTTAGGTCACTGTATGAGTTATTGTGACCAACCTCCAGTGATGAGTATCCGTCCGAAGCCTGGTTTTGGTCGTTCTTCATCTGGCGGAGACCTTAGATTACTTCCGCATACCGATCTTGCTTGGGCTGAAAGGCCACCTAAATATATTGGAATGTTCTGCATTCATCCTGGAGGAGGTAACGAGTACCAGACTATTTCTGATTCATTCAAAGCTTTAAATGCCCTCCCACAAGATGTCCTTGAACAGTTAAGAAGAAATCCAATACATTTTCCTGCGCCAGAACATGTCAATAGTTCTGGATTCACTGGCGCAATACTAGATAGTGAACGTGTCCGAATAAATAGTCGCAATATTCGTGAGAATTGGTCTGACTCCGCTGAAGTTTTTCTTCGGGAATTGATTCGTATTGAGAAAGAAATTAAGTGTGAGCCTGGAGATTATTGGTTCATCGACAACACTCGCTACTGTCATGGACGTTACGAGTTAAACCCTAATACCTCACGACATTTGCTACGAGTATATGGCATTGAGCCGAGATGCGCGACGTGAAAGTTACTTTTTCGCCTCAGAATTTTGCTTGTAACAGCCCATTTACCAATGACAAAATTAAGAAAAAATTTATAAATCAATGCGCCCGTTATATTCTTGAGCAATGACCCAAAGAGCCTCAAATTGTTTTTTTAATCCATCTATAACTTGAGGATGTGAGGATATGATCATTCTTCCTGGTGTTTGTAAGTTTTCTAATCTCCCTGAGTAAGAGGGAAGCGAATCATTCTCAGCGATAAAAACTGTGAAGTCTTCTAGACGGTTTATTTCATCAGTTGAATTTGCCTCAGCTAATCTATTAGCTTGAGACAAAGGTAAGTACCTAACTTTTACTCCAATTTTACGAAATTTATTCATCAAGTTGTACAGATCATCTGTTATATCTCCTCTCTCTAAAATAAAAATTCGCCTAATTTTGAATGAACTATTACTTCGGTTTTTAAGAATTGTCGCAGAGTTTAGATCAATCAGAGGATTTTTATCTTTTTGTATTCCAGCCCAGAATCCTTTCGACACATTACCAATATTTGTCGCAATAATTTCCTTGTTTTTACCTATGTAGAATGGGCCAGGATAATCATTTATCTCTCCAAATCTAATGACAAATTCGCGTTTTTGAAGAATTTGATGAGCTCTTTTAATAGCTCTTTTTGATTGGCAGGTAATTTTTTCGTCATTTAATATTTTAATTTCGGAATAATGTGCTAGGAATTCATGTAAAGTTGTTTCAATATCATCATCATTTAAAAAAAGTGAGAATCGATTCCATAACTGTATAAGATTTTTTTCGTTTTCACTAATTTCTCGATAGAGCGACTTATATTTCTCAGAGATATGCTTTTCTAACTTCTCGAAATCGCTTTTTATATCTATTTCTAATTTAGTCATCCAAATGAGAAGTGTAAGGGGGAGCCATTGGGTAAAACTGTTTAAATATTTTTGTAGTTCGCCTTGATGTACCACTGGTTGATTGGAGAAGTAAATACTCAACAAGGTTACAGCGACAAGTGTTATAAGTTTAGACCAATCAGAAAAGAACTTGATAATATTCTTCTGTGTAAAGTATTTGTCAGTATTGTTAGTCATTTCTGGAAGAATTTATTTTCTGATACTGTTGGTGAAATATATCTTAATACTTCAAAACCTAATTTTTTCGTGGGTTGAGTTGATGCAAGGAAACCTAACATCTCATAAAACAACGGGTTTATCGGATATTTCAAGGTTAAAAAATAATTCGCCAACAGCATTTACTGCTCATTTGACCCCTAAACCTGTGCTTTACTGGGAGCATCTGGTTTTGGCAGATAGACTTTTTTAGGCAACCCATATAGTGGGTTTCTGGCACTCAATAATTATGTTTCTTCCAAAAGTGGATGCTCCCGCTTTACTATGGCGAGATTAGCGACATGCATTGCGAGTAGGAACAAAACCAGCTTCTTCAATTATTGCTTGACCTTTGCCGGTTAACATTAAGTTGGCATAGGCTCTCCCTGCTTTCTCTTCAGGATTGCTCTCGCCTGGAAAGTCCTTAATAATAACAAATAAATTTCTGGTTAAAGGATAATCTCCTTTTTCAAAGGCTGCTATATTGATTTGATTCCGATTCTGGTTTCCACATAACTGAGGTGGAACGAGGTTACCTCTATAAGGGGCAATAAAATTATCTTGTTGACGCGCCAATGGCAAAGGGCGAATCCTACATTGAGGAACAACTTCCGATGCTGAAGCGAAGTAAATGCCTCCCAAATTATTAGTTACTTGTTGCAACCCAATGGTTGTCGTCTTAACAAATTGAACGACTTGAGGATTAAGAGGTTCGCGTTCTAGAACATCGACATAAAAGTATTGCACAGTACCAGACTCTTCCAATGATCGTGAGTAGGGAATAATTGGCAAGTTGGGGCCACCGACTTCCTGCCAGTTGCGAATCTTGCCTGTATAAATACCCTTGAGCTGAGCTTTCGTTAAACCAGGAATATTAAGACCACGATTTACCGCTACCACTACAGCGTCAATACCGATAGCAACTGAATCAAGAGGAAACCCCTGCGCTAGAGCTTTTTGGCGTTCATCGTCCTTGGGAGGACGAGAGGATTGACTAAAAGCTAGGTTTCCTTGTAGTAACTCCCCAATGCCCCAAACAGACCCACCACTTGAGGGAGGGGAAATATACTGCAAGTCAAACTCTGGTATTGTTTTCTTGATAGCAGAATCGACTGGTGAGGCTATAGGAATCCAACTGGTGCTACCACCGTAATTAAATTGTTGCTTTTGTGGGATATTTATAAAAAGTTTTGTACGAAAATCACTAAAAGAACATATCGGTCTTTCAAGCAGCCACCAGTAGATTAGTGACAGAGAGATTGCACTAACCATCAGTCCAGCCATAGCTATTTTCCATTTTGGTATCTTTTGAGGTGGCTTTTTAAAGCCTTCCCATGTCACAGGCTTTGCTACTGGATTCTGACAAATTATAGGTAACAAACTCACACCTGGAAATTTACTCTCTATATCTGATAGTTCAGATAGCTTTTGCCGTGCTTCCCGGACAGAAGCATACAAAGATTTACCTTGAGAAAAAGGTTTTAGAAAATATCTCAAAAATTCTTGTGCAAACTGATCTGGTACAGGTTCTCTCATAACAATCATTTGCGGAATATGCAATTTTTCCATCTCAGTAGCTATTCCTAAACCATCACAAGAATTAAAAATTGCTAGTTGTAAACCGCCGTCTTTAATTACTTTTCTCAGAGTATGTTTTAACTCACTAAGCGCTACTTTCTCATTCTCATTGATATAAATAAAACCCTTGTCATCGTTATGACTATAACTATGCCCTGCAAAGAAAAGTATGTCCCAGTTTTCGTCCCAAAGCGTTTCAAAGTCGGGACGTTTAGGCGATTTAAGGATACGGACATATGCACCTGCTTGGCGTAACTTTTCCAGTAACTCTCTGTCTTTATCAATATTGATGTCAGTACTACTACCAAAAATTGCTAAAATTTTTACTATAGAATTTCTGTTAGGAGTAGTTTCTGGTAAACGATGATCTAGAGGGCTTATAGCAACAGCAGCGTTATCAAAATGTTCAAAAAAATCCCAACTTTCCCAAGGCAATTTACGTAACTTTGGATGTGCTGTCCGCACAATCACTCGAATTTCATCAGAGGAATTTAAACTTCTAAATAACTCTTGCTCAATGGGGCGAAATTCGTTAGATTTCAGCCAGTTATTAATACTGTTCTTCAAATTTTCAAATAATTCACGACATTCTTCAGGAGAGGCTGGATTATCAGGGATTACTACTGGAGCGCGTCGATATTTCGTCTCTAACTTCTGGTAAATTTCCTGCCACTGGGTATAGTTTGAGGCCACAATCGAACCTGGAGGCAAACTGGCACGAATACGAATCCGACCTTTATGATTACCCAGGCTATCGTCACTGATGTCAAGGATTACTGGAAAACCTGTTTCAAAGTCGCCCTCTTCCAGAGTTAGTTCAACCACCTTACTCATAGTAGTACTCCTGCAAGTATTTGTTTTAGTCTTCTTATATCAAATAAGGAAAAGAGAAATTCGTGAAATCGACTTCTAACAATGCTTTGGTAATAGTGCTAACAAGATTGGTAGTACAATTCGACAGTATTAGGAAATTAAAAATGTAGTTCATTGGACATTTGATGTCACTTTCCATGAGGATCAATGTCGAATTCGTTCTCTGCACATCTCACAGAATTTTGCTTTGCGACATCGTATTGCCCTTAAGTCTTAGAGTGAGAAACATCTTTTTGTCGGAGTATTGGATAAAAGTCACAGCGAGTCGCTAGGAATAATCAGTAGATGGTTTCTGTATTGGTTGCGGCTCTTCCAAACTCATACTCTCTACCATAATCCTTCTGTAAAAGGAGTTTGAGACGCGATAACTCAGCAAATTGAATAAAGCGTCGCTAAATTACAAAATCTTCTGTTACACTGTTTTCACCCAACACAACTTGAACTGTAAACAGACCTTCTGGTTGATCTACAAAGTGAAACTGTTCTGTCTGAATTAGACGATCAGAACTTCCAGTTGAAACATCCAAAAACGGTTTTCCAGTGTCATCTAGTACCATCAACTTAAGTCCTTCTGGCAAAAAGGCGTTTTCGTTAAAAGAGCGTATTTGCACTCGAATGCGAATATTCTCATCAGTTTCTTGAGTCAGATCAATAATCAGGGCAACAGAACAGCTTGATAGTTGCATCTCTAACGGGAGCAACTTAGCCCGTCTAACACGTTTGGGATTGCGAAAAGCTAGAAGCAAGTTTGGCTTGCCAAAAAGTTCTTCAATAGTTTGCCAGCCAACCTCAATACCATTTTCAAACCATCGTCCGAGGTTTACAGGTAAACGTTGAGGATTTCTAAGATTATTTAGATTGTTTGATAGGTTTTCTAGAGGTTGCAACTGACTATCTACTAATAAGTCTGTTAAAACATCCTTCTGTAAAATTTCTTTACCTTTCTGTTTTTCTTTCAAGACTTCCAATAGTTCTTTAGCCATCCACACACGAAAATCAGCCCCTGCAAAATTTGGAACACTAAGAGTAACAACTCCATCCAATTCCATATCTTTCGCACATGTTAATTCCACCGCTGATTCAAAGTCATCAATTTTAGATAACCGAGCCATCTCCATTAAATTTTTATTAAGAGAACATCTTGAAACTATTGCTTGTATCGATGTAACTATCCTGTAAGCTACATCATTATCAGCCATCTCACTACAAAAAGAATAAATTTTATCTAATCCTATCTCGGTAATATAAGCTTCAATTTGACGAGTTTGAGTCAGTTTCCAAATTTTTTCAGCATCCTCTACTAATCCATTTCTGTTTAAGAGAACTTCCAATAACATATCTGCATCGAATAAAATTTTCATTCTTCTGCTCCCTGTGTATCTTGAACGGAACTCTTAATATGACTACTAGTACCCAAATTATTTCTCATTTCCTCTAAATTTGAATATGGTTTTAATTCTGGCTCTTTTGACATTGTAAGTAAATCATATTCTTCAATTTCAAGTAATTCTTTATGTGAACAATTAAATAGATCACAAATTTTTACAAAGATTTCTATATGCCACAAATTTACTCTACCACGTTCCCAATTAGCAATTGTGTCAACCGTCACCCCTAGTTTTTCTGCCAACTGTCGTTGTGTTAAACCCGCCTTCTTGCGAAGAATCATAATCTTCAGGCGGGGCTTAAAAGCCCTCATACTTCCTCCAATATAATTTTGAACTAAGAATACCAAAACTCTACCGTAAAAATTATTACCAACAGACTAAAAAATGATATAGCAATCCTAAATCATTTGTGAGAAAGGAAAAGACTTAAAAGCTGATAAACACCAACCCTGAACTTCTGTATTTTCTCACGATTTAATTCTGCTTGCCATAGCAGCCAACCTAAATAATTTCAGGGTTTATTTTTTTGATTGGCGCTTTATTTGTTTAGTTGCTGATTGCCTAATTTTTTTTAGCTAAAAAAAATCAACTTGTTAAATATAAAAATAACGTCAATTATTATTTGTATGGGCTTAGTAATCAATTTTATCATTGTTAAAAATGATAATTAGATGAAAAATTCTAATTTGGAAATAATTATGATACGGAAAATTGTTGGACTATTTCATTCTAATTAAGTCATTGAATGTGCTGAGTCTAAATGATGAAAATCGTTGAGCTTAAGCCATATTCTAAAAGCCTTGAGAACGGTACAGATTTAGAGCAAAGTTACGTGCCAATGCAAAAATTTGAACTATCATACTCTGCAAAATCCATGAATAACAAACCAATCTCTAGTTCTCAGTCCACAATCGAATTGAGCATTGCCCAGGAACGCTTGCGCCAAGCAAGTTACAGTTTTAACCTAGCCTTGATTGCAACCACAGTATCTTTCTTTATTGGACTTGTAGGCGCTGGGTTAATTTTGTCAAATAAAATTCCAGAAGGAACTGTGGCTGCTGCTGGAGGCTTAGCTTCAAGTGTACGTTGCATTCAACTCGCTAAGGACGCAAACGATAGACTTGACAAGATTTTAGAAGAAATCAAGGACGAAAATTAACTTGAATGCTCTACTGTTAGCGCTTTTGGGGAAATGTCGTCTAAACGAGAATTTTCTTTGAAAAGGCAATTTAATCTAAGTAAGAAAATAAGTCAAGACGTTTCTTACTTTCGGGTTTTTGAAAGCATTTTTAGCATCTGCTGCCCCCATTTGATCGCATAAGTAGTCATGCAAAATTAAATATATATTTGTCATTGAGAGTGTAGCGAAGCGAAACGACGCAATCGCAAGGGTTTGGAGATTGCTTCGCTACATTTCATTTCGCTCGCAATGACATAAATAATTTTGCGTAAGCACTTAGGTGCAGATGTCAATTTCTGTAGCGAAATAACGATTTCGCTTTTTCGCTACATATATTTTCTTGCGATTTCGCCAACGGTATCCATATCTCGGCGGACACCCTAATTAACTAATTAGCATTTGCAGAGCCAAGACCGCGCAACAACCCTGCTCAGTCGTAGCTCCGAATTTTCCTTAGCGTACAAAAAACCTTTTTTGGCACGGTGATGCTGATTAAAATATCTTGACTCTAGCTTTAGCAATAGCTTAGGCGCAGATCACCATAGGTATTGGTAGCCATACCTAAAGCGCAATGGCGTAATTGCCAACTAGAGGTAATCGCCTTTTTTTGAGTATGCCGATATTCTAGGATACTTGTATCCGCATACTCAAAAGTGAGATTACCTCAAAACTATTTATTAGTTGAAGTTTGGCAAGACTCCTTACGAAACTGAAACTCTTGTATAGTCCTTGATGACTTAAAACTCAAAGAACCTCCACAGTCAGATGACTTTATAACGGAGAGTCCATATATAGCTACTGCGCCAAGAACAACAAAGCTAACTACTCCACCATAGACAATAGGCGGAGTTTGCCTTAATGCTTTACCTATAGTGTTCTTGGTCTTAGTGAGGAATCCAGTATCATTAAGTTTAGTCTGTTTCATTGTTTTGTTTGTTGTTTGACCTTGAGTCAGCCTGGAGGCCTGAGAAACGTCCTGGCTGACTTTGTTCAGAATGAGACTTTTGTGTTTGTAAAAAGTAGGCAACTAGTAACCTCCTGTAGAAACTTCGTCAACTTGCTTAATATGGGTTAAGTGTCACTACCTCCTGTCATTACTTTGTCAACTTGACTTAACTGTTATTCCCAACTTGTGGGAACTGCTCTGTTATTCCAAGAAACCGATGCCCTAAGTTATCCAACTATTTGATAGTGAGTTTGGTACTACTAGGTTTCCTTACTAGAGTCTGTCTAAAATTTCTTAACGTCCAAAGTGTAAATAAAGCCATTTGGCTTTTCTATATCGCTAACTAGGACATCACTGCTAAGGGACTAGCTGATAAATATTTCCCGATATCGGGAATCGCAAAACCGAGCGTCGATTATGGAGGTAACTCACAATAGGGTTGTGTACATATATAGATGTAATACTGTAGAAGTGTCATACATTTGATATGTAGAAGTGTAGAGGTGTATACATGAAAGTGGTTTCGATAGTGTCCCGCAAAGGGGGCGTGGGTAAGACTTCGTTGAGCATTAATATTGCGACTGCTGCTGCCCTCAAAAAGAAAGAGGTGGCGCTCATAGATTTAGACCCCCAATGTTCCGCAGCTAAATGGGGTGACTCGCGTGAGGCAGAATATCCGGCGGTGATTTCTTGCCAAGCACCGCGACTAGAAAATGTTCTCGAAGCGGCGAAAGAAAATGGAGCAGATTTTGTGGTGATTGACTCTGCCCCCCACAGCGAATCGGCAACTCTCGCAGCAATTCGTGCTGCGGATTTAATTCTCATCCCCTGCCAACCATCAATTTTGGATTTAAGGGCGATCGCGGACACCATTGATTTAGTGAATCTAGCTAAAAAAACCGCAACGGTGGTATTGAACGCTGTCCCCACTCGCGGGTCGTTGGGTGATGAGGCGGCGGAGGCAATTAAGGAGTACAAAGTTCCTATCGCACCAGTCAGAATTTTTGAAAGAACAGCTTTCGTCCGTTGCCTATCGGCAGGTTTGGCAGTGATGGAATATGAGCCAAAGGGCAAGGCCGCAGAAGAAATCTCACAGCTTTACAAGTGGACATGCAAACAAGTAAAACTGTAAACTAGTTAAAATGTAGCTATGTAGATGTGTATACACTAATGGTGAAAAAGACTAACCTTGCGGACTCCTTGAAAAAGGCATCTGAACCGCCAAAGCCAGTCAAACCAAAAACCACCGACGAAGTGGAGCAGCCGAGTAGTAGTAAAACTGAAGTACCGCCAAGTCGGGCGGGGAAAAAAGCGATCGCCGGTCACTTCGACCCAGCTGTAAGCAAACAGTTAAGGCAACTCGCATTGGAGGAGGACAGTACAGTCCAAGCTTTGCTGGAGGAGGCTCTTAACGATTTGTTCTCTAAATACGGGAAGCCGCCCATTGCTTAGTATTCTGCGACGGCAGGCGATCGCCTGTTATTTTAACCCATCTGTATCTAAGCTAAGGCAGAAAAATTGCTACATTACCGTCTGGGGTAAATATAGCGTAGCTGACACTAGGGGCAAGATGGGCTGAAAGCATTGCTGCATAAGCTTTTAAGTATGGATTTTTGATAAATCATCCAAGTTTTGTTTGCTTGTTGTTAGACTTGGTTATAACGAAATCATCAGGGTTTCAGTCCTGTCATTGGCATACTACAAACCTTGGTTTTAGGTAAATTTGTACTATTTTGCCCCTGGTGTCAGCTACGCTAGTGTGATTTTACCCCCTGCATGACCAAATTTTGAACCATAACGTGACCAAAAGTTAACGTAATTTCAAGCTTTTGAGCCAATCAACAACTTAACTTTATGAATCAAATTATGTCCGCGTGTTTTAAATGTGAACCATAATACGACCAAAAGTTTTATTTTTAGACTTGGTAAAAAATGCCGAGCAAGACACACTAATTTAGTCGAAAATTTTAAACTTTCGGTCAAAATATGATTCAAAATGTCCACGATATGGTTCAAAAACACGTTTAGTCGAAAATTCAGTGATTAAGAGTGAGCCGCGAGGAAATACTTGAGTTTTACGATGAACATTTGTTGCCGATGCTTCGCTTTTGCAATGATTATCGTCTAATTTTTGTGTTTGGCTTTTGAGTAATTGCTCAAAATCATTACTCTTTCAACAAAACCGACTGGGTAAATGGGGTAGAGCTATAAAATCTATTGGACTTTTTACTCTCAATCAATTTACTTTTTTTTAATGTAGTTCAAAAATCCAAAGCTGAGATAGCGTTTTGCTTCTGCTTCTCAGTTACCCCCAGATACCGCTCTAAAGCTGCCAAAGTCCGATGCCCCGATATCTCCTGTATGTGCCGTAACGGTATCCCCGCATCGCTCATCCTGGTTAACGCAGTTCTCCTAAAACTGTGCGTACCCCGCTATCAAATGCCAACTTTCACCCTAAAACCCAATTACAGAAACCGCCTTCCGCTTCTGCTCCGGCGTAACCTCTAAATAACGCTGCAACGTCCCCAGGTCGCTGTGTCCGGAGATTTCTTGTATAGTTCGCAAAGGTATTCCCGCGCTGGACATCTGCGTGAGGGCAGTTCGCCTAAACGAATGGGTGCTGACTCCTTCTACCCCAAGGAGCTTGCAGGCATCCCTTAAAATCTTGTCTGCCATGAATCGGGTCAAACGCTCAGTTACACCACGCTTACCCGGAAACATCACCGCCCCCTTGGGCTGATACTCAGCTAGTATGGCTGATAGCGTTGGTGGAATGTCTACAATCCGTGTTTTGTACTTACCTTTGGTGGTAGACTTGCGGAAAGTGATGGTTCCCGACTTGATATCAGTCAAGTTGAGAGCTAACGCTTCTGATACGCGACAACCAGTAAAAAGGCAGATGCCAAACAGAGCGCGATCGCGTGGGGTAAGTAACCCTTCGGTGAACAATCGCCTCAATTCGTCTTGGCTTAATATCTTGCCTTGTCCGTTGCCGCTAACCTTCATCTATTGCACCTTCTAGGGCATTCCACCAAAACTACAAAACGTGTAATCAATCCCCAAAAGTATTGTACCAACGTTAGCGACACCACCGCGATCTAGAGCCATCAAATTCAACTTATCAATCGCAAACGCTACAACCCGCATGATTCCGTTGGGTGATAAAACTTGCTTATGCTTGCAGCATGATGACCACAAAGAGGTATAATAAGCACCGATAGAATTTGCTCATGTTGCGGCTGTTTCAACTGTCTACACCGTCTTCTATACTCCGGGTTGATAAATCCTAGCTATCAGTTTTGATATCCAATGTGGACTACGCCAAGCGTAAAAATTTTCACGCTTGGTGAATGCGATATAATCCGCTGTAACTCCGGGGCAGATGTCGCCACAAAGATTTAGTATGGCGGCAAAATGTTCTTGATTTGCTATTCTTCTTGTTGAATATTTATTGCAGCCTCTGTACCTTGATCTAACTGGTTTCTTCTAACCTTTACTGTGACGTACAATTCAAGATAAACCTTACTGTTCAAGAGTATTGCGAGTTGTTTTCGAGCGGCATGACCTATCATCTTTAATAAACGACCACTATCACGAGTAAAAATTTGTTTTTGATGAGGATGCTCTACGAAGATTGAAGCTGAGACTCTGACAATATCAGATTCTGTAGCTACTTGCTCGACAGAAACATCTACTGAATCTATTAAGTCTGGAGTTTCCTCGTGAGTGATCAAGCTGATTTGTGTATAGATAGCTACCCCTATAAGAAGAGGATCTTCTATAGAAACATCTGTTAGAAGGTTAAAATACTCAATCGGAAAACCTTCCAATTCTGATAAAAAGCCTGAATATACTAACTTCTGAAGTCTATTGAATCCTTCTTCTGAACCTTCTAATATCAGCCTAATACTTCCCGCTTCAACCCTTATCAACGTCAGCCGAGTATCCTTTGACATCTCTCGCAAGTGAGCCAAAATTGCTTCTAATCGCTCTTTACTTGCTTCACTGAGCGTACCACTTAATACAAATTCATATTTAACGTACTTCTCTTGAACTGTGGCATTTGATGACCTGGCAGAGTCACTTTCGTTTATATTGCCTGTTTCAAGGGAAGATTTTGGTTGCAAAAAATCAGTCTTCTGAATCAGTTTTGGAGTAGAGTCTCCTGAAATGCCGTATATGCCAATAGCTCGACATCCTAGCTCATAAGCAAACTTTATTGACTCTCCTGCACCTAATGCATCATAAAAACCAACAGCAAACTCGATTGCTGCTCGATCCCCAATTGCCTGATTCATACCAATTACATACGGAATATGTTGGGCAATTGCTTCTGCTTGTACGGCTGAATAACAGGCATTGAGAACAATACACTCAATACAATCAGCAAACAACTCGAAAAGGGCAGCAAGTGCCTTTGGTTCCACTAGATGCACTTCCCCTTGGACATTTTCAAGAACTAATCCACCATCATCGTTCCCATGTCCACAAAAGTGAACAACTTTTGGTTTGTCACGCAAGAGCGCACGATACATGTCGCGAGGACGTAGTGCTAGCTCTGCTTTAAGGAGAAATTGGTCACGCCCACTGGATTGTCGCAAGCCTTCCTCGATATCACGTACTTCTTCTTCTAGACGAAGCTTACTCGTACCTTTTGGGTTAGCTGCTAGTATTAGGATGATCTTTTGGGAGGATTCAACTGCCATTAAGGTTAACCTTTGATCATAAGTTACAGGGGTGTAATTACTTTATCCTTCATTTAAATTGATAATTCTGGCTTATTGGCATAGGCGATAGCGAACCGGAATAGGTGCTGGAGGTAGAGGAATTAGTACAGCATCAACTCGTCTTGCCCCGACGAACTGGGAGACGCTTCGCTTAGAGCAGGTGGTGTGGGGGACGGGCAATAATTTACTCGTGGAGTAGCCAAGACTCAGCAGCCCGCCCCCCACACTCCGCTGTCGCCACCCGCTCTACTCCCAGTTCTTGATCCTGGTCTAACTTACAAAAAGCTCAAAATTATTTAAGGTAACGCATAGTTTTTTAGATTTTCGAGTACATCCAAAATCTAAAAAATCAAAAACTTAAACAGATTCTTGATATAGTTTGATTGATAGTGGAGGCGTTCGCTAAATATTTATTTAGTAAGAGTGAGATGTATTATTCGGTGTCCATTTGATAAAGATACGCTTAGGCGAACTTACCAAATACAAATGCAAAAATCGTGTTTGCTCTGTCTCTAACTTATTTTCAATAAAGCGGTAAAGTGTCTCCTTTATATCTGTTTCATCAAATGCAGTCGCATCCTCAAAAATTATCAAAAGCGATGTGTTTGTTTCGTATTCCTTTTGAAGCTTTCCTTCCAAGGCTTGACCAATCAGATTTATCTGCTTGTCTAGGTAATCTTCCAAACCTCTAACACCTAAGCGAGGTGTTAGATGTATGCCTGTATTTTTCGTACCCGTCTTCTCAATATATCCAGATATAGGCGACCAGCCTTCTTTCTGAATCATGAAACGCTTCAGATATTCATCTCCTAGAGCCAGCGTAATTTCAAGCTTACTTTCGTGAGGAGGAACAAATGCACAGTCAGTTATTAACACATCATAGTTTTGACTTCCAATTACAGGCTGGAGCGTGACATCATTTCTGTCACTAAATTGCCAGGACGCAAAGATACTGAGTGGATAAATCTCTTCCATTAACTGCTTACAATAACCTTCTCTCATTCGTATAGCGCTCTTACCACCCTCTTGTTGAGTTATTTCTTGAATTTTGCGATCAAACCACTCTACAAGTTCTTGAGGTGTACGCCCTACCATTAGTTCTTCCTTTGTCACAAAGTCCTTTTTTCTCTGGCTCATTTTAATTATTCCAATTCTCTTTTAACCAAGCACATTATTATCCCTTTTGGCTGATTTGTCCCATCCAGTCCTCGTTCAGAAAATGTTTCTCTAACAATTAATCATCAAAATCAATTGACTGACCATTAAAATGCTTGTGAATGCTTTCGGGAGTCAACCAACCTGGAATTGTCACCTTTTTATCTACTTCTGCATCGCCATCAGAATTATTTAACCCATTAACTATTGCCACCTTCAAAGGTGTCTTACCATCAGCAGTTTTGCGGTCAATTTGAATAGTACCTCTGCTTCTCCCCTTAGCAGTTCCATCACTGCCACCTACAGCAGTATTAGTAAAGAAATGTGCAATACAGACTAATCTTTCCTCAGCCTTTCTAGGGTCACTCAGAGACGCTTTAACAAACTTTTTGGCAGGCTCCTTTGTGATATCTGACTCAGAATAGTTCGTAAATTCATCAACTAATAACTGTTGCGGTTGTTTATCAGGTTGATTATTAATTCTGTCTAGCCAACGCTCGCGAGCATCATCAAAAGCTTGTCCTATATCTGATTCTGTTTGCGCTATCAACTGCGGGCTTAAATATTTCCATGCGTTTCTAAGATTCTCCCCAGCGTGTGCGTCTATCAGCTGATACAAAGGCATATCAAATAAATATTCTCGGAGCATGACAATTGAAGCTGCTAAAGTTGATTTACCGCTACCAGCTTCTCCTAGCACCCAAACAGGTTTTTGATTGTCGATAATTTTCCACAGCCAGCCGTCCTCATGATTCTTGAGTGCTTCAATTAAATCACTGATGAGGCGCTGGTCAGTCAGTTGATGATTGTCACCGTTTGCGATCTCGCCCTTGGTCTTCCCCTCAATCTTGCCGCGTTCTTGATCTGCTTTCGCTCTGTCCCTTAAATTCTCAGCAATCGTCTTATCCATCACAGAATGATTAACAGCACGAGCTTTCATGAAATCCTCAAGCTGAATTCGAGCTTTAGCCCGTTCGTTTTCGGAGTCAGTCAATCCCAGCGCCAAGCGTTCTTCTGTGTCCAGTCCTGACAACCCATCCTTCAGGCGTTCAGTATAAAGCTGGGTCGAATGCTGCTTAACTTCTCGTTTGTGCTTGTGTTGCTGCCAAATTGCATAGCCACCAGTCTTTTCTAGTTCCCCCAATTCATAATCTTTGCGCTTGAGGCGTTGCGAACGTACAAGCAAGCAACCCACAATACCCCATAGCCCCATAACTGTAATCGCACCACCCAACAACTGATGAGGGTTATCTGTGGGTAAATCACGCACCCATTGAATGGCATCACCCTTATAAGGAATCATGCTGCCATATAGCCCATAGCGTTGCCATTCTTCAGCCAGGACAAAACGCGGCTGGTTGCAAAAACGCTTATCCAGCTTTATTTGACTTTGTACGCCATTAGTTGACTTTGGGCAGAACTGAATCTGTGTCAAATCATAAGGCTGGCGTGTTTGTGATGTTGCTAGCCCGATGATTGCGGCTACACCACACATACCAGCCAGGGCTAACTCGACAACACCCTGTTTCATTGTTTCATTCCCGCCCCTTAAAAATTATTGCAATAGAACCAATGAACAAAGCCAAGGCGACGGCAATACTTACCCAAGGGTCTGATTGTGGATTCTGTTTTTCAATGGTTTGGATGTCTTGGTTAATTTGGGTGACTGTTTCTTTAGTCAAATGCTCAAAATATTGATAGTCTTTGACTGCTAACCAAGTTGTTACACCTGCACAGACTAAGCCAGCAGCAGTTTTAAAAATATTTTGCATATTATCTACCTCTAGCCCATCACTGTTGTAATTAACTCTCAAGCCTGTCAGCCCAGCCAAAGAACCAACACTGCATATAGAAAACGAGAGCGAAATTGCTAACCAGAAGTTAACGCCACCGCCAGTTATTAGAAGATATTTAGCGATAAAGAAGCCTGTAGAATTTAGCGACCAGCCAACAAAAAAACGAGTCAATTTTTCAGTGGTCTTGATAATATCTTGGCGGTGCTGCTTGCGTGAGGACAGGTGGTCTATCAGGTCTTTTGGTAACGGCGTATCTGGGGCAATTTCGCTGACTAATTCTTCTTGTTCCTCATCTATATCGTATGTCATGTTTTTATCGGAGTATTTCTTAAACCCGTCAGCACTTATCTCAAGTTACTAACGGGTTTAGTTCTTAAAAGCCTAATAAGGCTTCTTTGATTTTTTGTACAATTGAGCGCCCAGCATATTGCTTTTTCGGCTTAAAATCATCACGAGCGTTATCACCCATTTCTAGGTAATATTTACCTAGTTCTCTATCATGTTGCAGGTCAATTGTTTGTTGTCTAATATCTGTCTGTAATTCTGTCTGTAACATCTTATATTCACCATCTACCTGCATCATGTGCTTATCGACCCAGGTTTTTAATCTGATGTGGTCTGTTGCTTGTTGATGACGCAGCGCTTCTTTATCCTGGGATGAAGCGAAATCAAGCTTCATCTCTTCTAAGATATTTGCTAGATGAGTGTCAGCTAAAATTGCTGATTGCACTGCTCTTTCAATTTTTTCGCCGCTGACACCTGCTTGTTTGTAGATGTCGCCCAGGACTACATTTAAGTCCTCAGTTCCTTTGATAGCAGCTAGCATTTGCTCTCTTACTTGTGGGGCGAATTCGCTAATCTTTGCACCATCGTTGCCCATTTGTCCTATAAGTTTGAGGGCTGACTTATCTCCTGTTAACGCTCGCACTACTAAGTTAGTAGATGCGTTGAACTTAGTTTTTAACTGGCGTTCCAGGTGGCGTGACTTGGAAGTTACCTGATTCTTGAGCTTGATTGAATTTTTCACAGCGATATTCCTTTTCTGAGGTAAGAATTTGATTGCAGTGATACTCCATTCGCCTTACATATTGCTCAATAGATGATTTGCGTTGTCGATATTGCTGATATTGTTGATGCTCTTTGATTGGCAGATACACCCAGTTATGTAAGGGGAAAATCACAGCAGCCAGCGCAATCAAACTAACAGCTATTTTTGAGAAGTCACTCATCTTACTTGAGCGAATTATTAAACACTCAAGCAGTGTCAATTCATCGCTATTGAGCTGCATTGAGTCTGGCGAGGATTGAGAATTGGGTACTTTTAATGTTTTGGCGGATACCTCCCATATCCGCTTTGATGTCTCCTGAGAAGCTGTTAACTTTTTGGTTCAATCTAGATGCTCTAGTGTTTACGTGTTGTCTCAAGTCTTGGGCGTTAGCTTCAAATGATTGCTCGATGGCATCAAATTTATGA
>NZ_JACJRE010000068.1 GCF_014697075.1 Tolypothrix sp. FACHB-123
AAAGGGGAATGAAGGGGCTGCCGACGGCAGCCCCTTCATTCCCCCCTTAAAATGATTATCATTCTTGTTAATGGAATAGTTTATTTTCTGGAAGTCCCTAACAAAAATGGTTGAATGAGTTTTTTGAGTTTGTTGCGTACTTGTTTATCCTGAAATTTCTCAATGGGGATAGCAAAGCGTTGATTGAAGCTTTCAAAGGAACCCAGTAACCCAGGATTGATAAAGCGGAATAAATTCCACAATTCGCCGAGGTGGTTTTCAATGGGAGTGCCGGTGGTAATTAGTTTAAAACCACCTTGGAGGTTCATCGCCGCCTGAGAACGTTTGGTGGTCATATTTTTGATTGCCTGAGCTTCATCCAGCACAATCGTTTGCCACTGCACCTGGGATAGCATTTGCGATACTTCTTCTTGCTGCAACAGACCATAGCTGCACACCAACATATCAAACGGTTGTAGACCATCCAGTAGATTTTGGCGGTTCGCGCCTCCAAATTGCACAATATTAAGAGTAGGAGCAAATTTCTGGGCTTCACTCACCCAATTCATGCACACAGAAGTTGGGGCAATAATTAGGGTTGGCCCCTCATGGGCGCGCATTAGGATAACAGCCAACGCCTGCACGGTCTTACCGAGTCCCATTTGGTCTGCCAAGCAGGCTCCCACACCCCAATGTGCCAGCCGCGCCAACCAACAGAAGCCTGACATTTGGTAGTCGCGCAGTTCTGCTTGGAAGGTAGAGGGGAGTTCCGGTTGCAAGCTTTGTACTTCCTTTAAACGCTGGATATGTGCCTTCCAATGTTTATCTGCTTTTACCTTGCCTACCTCATCGACAAAATCCTCTAAGCCTAATGTTGCTAAGGGGTGAAAGCGGATACCTTTACTGTGCTTTTCTGAAAACGATCGCAATTCATCAAGACGTTTGCGAAAAGCTTGGGTTAAAGCTAAGAATTGACCATCTCCTAGGGGGATAAACCGACTGGGGGTTTTATCCAAGAGTTCTAAAAGTTGCTGCATATCCAGCACTAGGTCTTTATCCAGTTTCAACTCCCCAGTAGCAGCAAACCAATCTTGCTGCCGTTGAATGGACATTTGGAAATCTTTCAAGTCTGCTTGGTGCTTGACACTCAGTTTTTCTCCTTCCGGCCATTCCAGTACCACTGTGTCCCCTAATGCTTGCAGTTCCAGCAGCAGTTCTAAACAGTCCTCTGGATCTTCTATGAGCCATTCCCTATCTTGTTCTTCACCACGAGTTAAGGTAGGACAGGCGTTGATTGCGGCATTGGCAAGTTGCTTTTCTTCCTGGAGATTGCGCCTGGTTTGCAGACGCTTACCGTCAATCTCTGCAATTACAGTTTCACCACCCGTACCCGGACGGTAATAGGGGCCACCTTGGGCAAAGGGGCGAGACAGTAAGGATACTTTTAATCCAGCATTGGCAGGCAACAGGTGAATGTGGGGTATAGTCTGGGCTGGTACTTCTTCTGCTCCCTCTAGTCCACCACCGATGTCAGAATGCACGGTGACGATGCCAGAGACGGCATTGATAGCTGCTAAGACTTGCTTGGAGGCAGTAGCGGGGACGTTGAGCCGATTTTCCTTGCCGATAATCTCCGCGATGCGTCTATGTTCGGCAGTAATTTCAATTACCTTGATGCGGGTTGGGGTTTCTTTAATAGTGAAGATATTCTGTGATGGCTCTAGTTTTGGAGAAAATTCTAAAGTTAAGCGATCGCGTTTTCCTTTTTTAACAAGTAGTTCCGGTTCTCCCTTGACAATTTCCACGCGGGTGGTGGGTGCATCTTCCCAAAATACCAAGGGGTGTCCAATTAATGCAGAGATTGCCTTGGCGCTGAAGGTATACTCAACTTTGCCGCGATATCCATAATCATATGAAGTAAATGTTTCAATGCAGCCACATACTCTCAGATCCTGAGATGTAAGATAATCAAGCTCACCCAAATTTCCGCTTAGACGCTTGATGGCTATGGGACGGCCTTTACTCCACTCGCCTTTGGCATTAACCTTTTGTTCGCGGGGTTGCAAAATACATTTGCTGGGATAGAAAGTAATAAACCATGCCAAGCGTAGTTCTGCCTGAGCTTTTACAGGTGTTGGCGATGCTTTCTGAAGATTTGCTAGTGCATTTAAGCACATCTCCCAAGGTTCTTGTGGCTGCATCAAGTCAACGATGCTGTCTATGCCGATATCTTCCCGCAGGATTTCTGCCTGGGTTTCATAACTGCTGTTTGGTTTGAGTCGGGACAAGAGTTCTGCACTCTCCATTGCCAGCCAGTGATAACCAGATGCAACAGCTTGCTGATAAAATTCCTCTAATAACATGGGCAAGTGCTTTTTGGCTCTTTCTGCATCTATCCAGTAATGACACAGGACAAAAAACAAGGTTTCTAGGCTGTTGTGTTCTTCAGGGAATAGAATGCGGTTGCTAGTGATGAATTCTTTTTGCGCGATGTCCCCTAATTGGACTTGTAGCAGGATTTTCAACTGGGCATAAATCGACAAAAGCCAATGGTCTGATTGACGTACCAGTAAACTTGTATAATCGAGTGCTTCCTGGAGACTTTCCCGCGAACCATCTTTGATTAGTGCCAAGATAAAAAACAAGCCGCCCATGGTGCTAAAATACACCTGACGCTTACCTGTGGCTTTCTTGATAGCTTTGAGACTAGCATTGTAATCGGTTATGGCTTGTTGATTATCGCCGCGTAAAAAATTCAACCAACCTCTGTATACAAGGCTATTATCTCGATAATCTTCGGATATGGAATCTAAACTCTGCTGTGCTTCTTGAATACAACCCCGCAGTAGTAGTTGTTCTGTCAAAACTATGTGCAGGTAATCTGAGTTATGTCCACCTTCTTTTGCACATTCTTCTTGAAGTAGAGTAAAGGCTTCATCTGCGGGAGAACATTTCAACGCAGCATTGATGAGGATGATTGATATGCAGTTGTCATATAATTCCTGTGGCAGGGTGCGAAACCAATCGGCATCAAATGGGTTAGTGCAAATCTGCTCAAAGATATTTTCGATAGATATCTTGTCGTCGTTGTAATTGTATCTGTTATAGTCTTGGATTTGTTTATTAATGTAACTGAGGTTTTGGCTGTAAAGACCAATGCGGACTTCTCTGATAAATTGGCGATCGCTTTGAAAATACAGTGGCCCATCTTGCCAACGAGATTTTACTCCTAACTTGTCATGCACTGTTTTTGCCATGACTTCAAAACAGCCAGCTTTTACTGCCGAGCGAGTAGCAATCTCTACCAGTAATGGATGACACTGAGGCCCCTGTCCTTGTCCTTGAATCAGGAAACCTGCTGTTAGTAATCTATCGATATAAGGTTTTAAGGTGGAGCTAATTAAATATTTGTAATTTGTATCACGCGCACCGATGTAGTTCAAACATTCTAAAAATGTAGTTCTGTTGACAGGTTCGTAAATTACTGAGAATAATTGGACAATTTTTTGCTCTAGGGGTGGTAACTGGGAGTATGCTTGGGCGAGTTGCGCTTGTAGTTTTTGCTGATCAACCTCAAAAGCGTTCATGGTTCTGATTGGGCGCGTATATCCACTAATAATAATTTTCGCACTGTTCGGTATTTTATATCCAGAATGTACCAGTTGTTCTGAGGCGATCGCAGTAATGACTTCAAGGAAATAGAAAATTCAGACAGTGCAATTGTTAAATATGTACTTAGTATATATCAATACTTTAATAATTCAAGAGTTTTAACGACTTCTACAAGGTAAACTGTCTGTACTAGAGTATATAAGTAGTATAGACATGGCTGCTATGGAACGCGAATCAATTAACTTCAAACTTCCCAAAACCTTAACTAAAGCACTCCGCACTGCCGCACGAGAACGTCATACTACTGCTACCGATTTAGTTATCCAGGGTTTGTATCATGTCCTAGGGCCAACTCCTGGTACAGAAGTGAGTGTAGAAACTCGTCTACACAACCTGGAAGCCCAGTTGAGTGCGCTCGCCAATAGGCAAGAAAATAGTATAGAATCTGGTGTAGAAAATAGCTTACAACAAAGACTTTCACTCTTAGAGCAGAAAAGCGAAGCAATTGCCCAACGCTTAGCAAAAATAGAAGGAGCAATCTCTGTCCTCTCTGGGCGCTCATATTCTAGTTCTAAGCGCAAATCAAATAATTACCACCCGCCACAACTAGAACTTCAACCATTACCAGCCCAAAACTTAGCCTCAAGACTAGGTTTAACAGCGTCATATCTTGTAGACCACTTTGAAAAACTTTCCACCAAAGATTTCATCAGTTGGACTCGTAACCGCGACCCAAGAAGCATTGGTTGGGAGTTCCACCCAGAAGACGGTCTGTACCATCCAATACAGCAGTAGTTTATACATCCATCAGCTTCAAAGCACTGCTATCACTTGGTCTAGCCTTGAGATAGCGGTCAGTCACCGCCAAATTGGCATGACCCAAAGTTTCCTTCACCAGTACCGGATTAGTTCCCCGCTCAATCGCATGAGAACCATGAGCATGACGCAACCAGTGAACTGAAACCTTTTCACTCAGCCCAGCAGCTTCTGCTATCTCCTTAATAATCGGGTGTAGATTTTGACGGTCGAGATGCCCTCCCTTCTGACTGGCAAACACTGGATCTGTCGCTAGTGCATTTCCCTTAAACTCCATCAATTCCGCCCATAGCTTCGACTTAATCAGAATAGTCCGGTTTTTACTGCCCTTAGCCTTGCGAACATAAACCTGACCGCTGTCTCCGCGTGGACTTAAATCTCCCCAGGTTAACTGACACAGTTCATTAGCCCGTAAACCAGCCTGATACAACAGCTTGATAATCAACAAATTCCGACGCGCCGTATATTGCCTTTTCGGCGTCTTCACTTGTTCCAATTTTTTCTGAGCCATCCGCACCAACAACTTAATATCAGCCTCATCCAAATAGCGTTCATTGATTGCGTCTGGCATTTCATTGAGCTTGAGTGCCATACCAACATTGAAAGGTAAATAACCAATTTTATGAGCAAAAGAAATCAAACTTTTAGCTGCCGCCAAATACATCCGTCTAGTACTTTGCGCCTGACCCGAAAATTGAGTCGCATATTCCACCAAATCTTCATAGGTTACCTTGTTGAGAGGTTTCCCCAAAAATACTAAAAATCGCTTCGTATAACGCTGGTAAGCCTGCACAGATGACTCTGCCTTCCCTTCCAACCATAAAGCAATCAACTTTGCCTCCCCCTGCCTGGGAGATAGAGTAGCGATCGCCTGACGATAGTTGTTCACATGCACCAGCGACAGAGCCATTTGTTTTACTCACTTTTTAATCAGACACAATCTAATTTTTGTCTGCTTTTATAAGGTCTGATTTTTATTGTCTCTCAATTTGGGTACTTGGGATACATCTATCTTATTTATTAAGTTATGTTAAAGCAACACTTACTTAGGTATTTGATGATTTACATGCTAAGTTATATACTTAATTTTTCGGACACAAATGCTGCGATGGAATGCTTTTGTTGTACTTAAATCCTCAAGATATAGGCGATCGCGTTGCACCCTTGCGAACAGTACTGGAAAGACACGTCGAAAAAGAAATGCTAGACAAGCTCGGCGGTGGCAGAGCGATCGCCTGAAAGAGCAATAAGTTGCACCCTTCGGCTCCACTTCACCTTCCTCAGAATGCGATTTGGAATTGTGCTACGATTTTTCCCTAGATTCCGCCTTTCACTCTTATGCGAAAAAGTGAAGCACCGTGCTGATAACAAGGCAACTTCAAGAAGAAAGGCAATACGGGAGCAGATGAGAATTTATCAACAGCGATGAGTGCTATGAGCTCCCGTATTGCCGATTTTATCCTTCCATTGGCAAAACCTCCTCATCTAGCAAGGTGTAAAATTCTCTTACAGCAGTATGAAGTTGGCACAGTTCATGAGGATATCTCGCTTCACACTCCAACACAGTCTCCCAGCGTAAAACCCCACTCCATTGCTGGAGAATGACTTTAATTGCGTCTACTCCTTGAGCCACAACAGAGCGAAGCATTTCTACACAATGGAGTAGGGTAGTGGGGTCAGTAGGAGGTGGGTCAGCAAGAGGAAAAGGGGCAGGGGGCAGGAAGCGAGGGGGAAGACCGGGATGGAGCTTGTATTCCTCCTCAGTCAAGCGCCCAGGAAGGGCGGGGCTTGTTCCCCCTGCTAAGTGCTCACTTCCCCCCTGCCTCTTCCGGTCAAAATCCGTAGTATCCCCCCCCTGATGAGGGGAGTTACCTATACATTTGTGGGAGGGGGTGGATACGGACTGTTGTTTTCGCTCTACAGTAGATGGAAACTGCTGTAGAGCCTGTAATGAAGTGGGAGTTTTGTCAACAGAACTTGTATTCAACTCTTGGAAGGTACGCCCTTGTTGACGGTGAGCAATTACATGAAAAGCAAATTTTAATTCCTCTAGTGAAAGTGAATAAATTTTTACTTGTTGACCGCGTGGCCCCTGTTTGCGACAGGATAACTTGAGTCCCATCTGCTCCAGTAAAATAGCTAGTAACCAAATGGGTTCACACTCCCTTGGGACGGTAAAACCAAGAATTGCTTTAATGTGAGCAGCACAATGAAAGGCAATCTCCCTCATATTCAGTAAGTCTGGGTCGGTTGCCGTCATCTCGCCCCCGGCTATCAATCGTTGAAGAATGTGATGTAAACCCAAGTTGAAGCGGGCCAGCCATCGCGCCGAGTAATTCCCCCAGTCGATGCATAAAGGTAATTTTTCGCGTTCGGTACGGTCTTTATCTGTGACAATTTTTGGTGGTGCTGGATATTGCCTCCCCGTTTTTGGGTCAACAATTGAATCTAATGGTGCTTCTAAAATTGCTTCTAAGTCGGCAAGCGCTCCAATTAACCGACCACCCGCATCTTTTTCAACGAGTTGGGGGGTGACCTCCATACCGTAAGCTGACCGAATACGATACTTCTCGCACTCAAAAACTTCTTCTGGTGGCAAGTAATCTTTGCTCTTACGCTGACGATACTCAGTTGCTGTAATATCATTAGCCCTGGTAACAGCCAGATGATAAGCAGTATCCAAAACCGCCGCAGATTTTTTCAAATTTTCCAGGGAAAGCAGATCGTCATCACTCCCTACTGAGATAAATGTATTGCCCATTTCTGACAGCAGCGAGCGCAAATCATCACGCAGATTATTGATAGACTGGTTGCGGTTGGCCAAAATTTGGCAGTAAGCCTCTAGTGCCCAATCTTTCTCTGCGCCCCGAGAGCCAGTTTGACGGTCAATTCGTAGTAAGAAAGCCGTCATTTCGTTGGTTTGCAGTAAGCGTTCTTTAATTTTGGCGGCGTTAGTGTCTTTGTAGCCAAAGGGAGGGCGCTTTGCCACCCAAACGTGAAATGGAACTAAGGGACGATAACGATACAGCTGTTGGGCGCACTCAGTTGCGGTTTGGGAAACTCCATGAAATGCTCCAAAAACCAAATCAAAATGATATTGGGCAATGTCTACTCCAGTCCCGAGACTGGGAGAGGTTAGTAAAGCATCGAGGTTTTTGACGGCGTTGGTAATATCTTTGATGAAAGCAATGTTTTCTTCAGATCCGGAGTTGTCGGAATGGATAGACCAAATACGTAGCTGATTTTTCAAGGCTTGCAGATTTTGCTCGTCAGCGCTGTTGTTGTCGTTTGTTGAGCACATCTGTAATGTAAGTGACTGTTCAAGTTTTTTAATAAAGCGCTTCGAGTCAGAAACTACCATAATTTTTTGCCCACTCATCAGGGCTGCTGAAATCTGAGCAACTAGGGCGCTGGAATTATTACCTTCATACCAGTAAATAGTCCGCTCTCCATTTCGCCATTCGTTTTTGATGATGTAAGGGATTTCTGGTTGCGGTCGCATTGCTCGGAAAAAATCGATGGTAACGTCGTCCATGTGAGCATCAGCTATGACAACCAGTGGTGCATTGTATACTATATATTCCAGTACTTCTATTATTGCGGCGCGATGTTCCTTGCAAGTGTTACTGTGCAAAAGGTGTGTGAGGTATTGGCAAGCTTCATCAATAAAGATGCAGCCGTAGGTGAGGGCTTGAGTGTTGAGCTTATGCAAGCTATCAATAGTAATGCTCAAAGCAGTAGCTTGAGCTAAACCTACGTAACCCAATTCTGAGTACATGGCAGTTTCTAAGCGCAGAGCCAAATTTTTCAGCAAGTTAACGCGATGTCCGTTGTTGAGGAATCTTGCTGTTGGATTTTGGTTACGCCACCAGCGCATGAGTTCAGTTTTACCTGTACCCATATCACTCCACAAAACTACAAGCCCTGATTGAGGAAAGCGAAAAGATGCTCTGCTCTTGGAAGGATATTGGGCACAGGTGAGAGAATTGCGGTGATTTTCGACTAGGTTTTCAAAGTCATGTCTTGGGGTTGCTGCACAGCTAACTTCGTGTGATTCAGCTTTTGGAGTCAAGTCTTGGGGTTGCTGTAAAGCTAATTGTGTCTGACTCCCCTGTTTTAGGGACTGAGGAGGACAATGAGAATTAACCTTGGGGGTGAACAATTGTGCTGTTGCTTCCTCATCAAAATTGGCAATCTCCAAAGCTTGGGTGAGATATTTGATATTGACTGTCACATCTGGTTTATATTTGCTCAGTCCCCATTTTCTAGCACGATACGAGCGCCGATAATCAGCCAGTGTTTTGGCATCATCAATGATTGCCAATAGCAGTGCTAAAGCATCCTTACCCCTAGAGACCACAAAATCATCAACACCTTTTTCTGGCCCTGGTAATAGCGCCACTTCAGTTGTGCAACCATATGCCTCAATTGCTTTACCAGTGCGAACTGTTGCTTGAAAAACCGACCAGCGGGTCGAAGCTTTTGTTTCATAATCGAAGAGAATAATAAACTTGCGCCCGCTCCCTGCCAAGGGTACTAAGTCTGGGTGTAAACGTTCATCAAAATCCTGCACTCCCACGCGCCCGTTCCAAATTCCCGGGAGTGCGATCGCTACAAACCCCTGACTGAGTAAACAGGCTGCTTTTTTCTCTCCCTCACAAAGAATGATCGGAATTTCTCTGTGTAATTGCACCCACTCCCAAAATAAGCGTGGGTTGAGTCGGTCAAACAGACGTAATGCTAAGGGAGAATGATATCGTTTGATATTGTACCGCCGGGCAACCTTATCCCAAATACAGTTGGGGACATCAAAGTAAGTGACGCGGTTGGGTGTTTTGGGAGGAGATTCGTATTTGACGGGTTTGTTTTTCTCAAAATTAATACGGGGATGATCTGGTTTGAAACGCCCCCATTCCATCGGCTGCCAATTGTTGAGTGGGTCTAATCCATTTACCCACCATCCCCCCAATGTTGTGTGAGCATATCGTTTTAAGTACTCATCTCGTAATCGCCCATCGTTACGTCTGGCTGTTTGGGGTAGTGCGTAAAGTAAATATTCGTATACTATCGCTCCACCCAAAGAACGAACATTGAGAGCAGTTAATTGGGGGTCAACACCTGAAGCTGTTACCCATTCAAGCCAATGCTTGTCTGTTAATTGGTCGTTACCATTAGTAACATTGATATTAATTACATTGGTAAGTGCCATTATCCTATCCTCCGATGATGATTGTGTTCATCGGAGCTACCCACTGTTTGAGAGTGTAAAGTGTTGGGTGTAAGGTGTAGTGAAGATTCTTCTGCTACTTCCTACTCTTTTTCCAACGTAGGTTTTTGAGATTTGACCAATTTTTTGGGTTCTCAAACCAAAATTATGGTTGAAAACCTAAAAAAACATTAAATAATTGAGAATTTCTGCAATTGATTATCGTAAATCTAAATACCTACTTTTGAAAGACCCCCTACCCTTACTCTTTAGGGCGAAAGTAGCGGTGCTAGTATCAAGTGTTACCAACAGCTAACAAATCTATCTCAACTCAGTTAAGAAAAAGATTTCAACCTTTTAACAAAGCAGTTTCGTTCCTTAAAAGGCTGAAATTTTAAGTAACGAAACTTAAGAAGTTAGTTTGACATCTGTGATGCACTTGATTCAAGTTGCGCTTACTTTGCCTATATGACGCAGACATTGTTACATTGAAATAGCTTTAATATTTGTTACGGTTAGTTGTTAACCGCATAGCTTATGTCTGGCGTGTGGGCAGCTAACCGATTTCTTTTTGGAGTGACTTGCCAAAACTCCCTAAGGTCAAGGTAATGCTTAGGGTGTTGTCAGTCAAAAAATCAAAAAATCAGTCCTATGGTTTAGCTCAAAGCCAAACAAAACAGATGTTAGCTGGAAAATTCGAGTATTCAAGACATTATCCTCATATACGAGGCATCTAGCCGAAAAGTTTCTTCCTAAACTATTTGTGACTAGATAGCTCTAGGTATCAAAATGTTTTCAACCTAGAGTCGGGCTAGAGTTGGGAGAAATTGTAGCGCTAGATGCCTTTTTTGCTATTTGTTTAAAAAAAGGCATACTACTCCATCCCCTATATGCTAATATTGCCAACAGGGGTCGGTCGTAAGGTATCGTTAGGCTCTGAACAAATTTTGGTGTTTTCTTGACCGCCAAGTCTTTCCGACACCAATCCTGTTTGCTAACGACTCCCCTCACATTCAAGTTATCTCAATATGTTGCTTTTGTCGGTTTTACCTCCTTCACACATCGACGAAGACTATTTCTGGGCATCATTGCTTTCGCTAGAGTAACATGAATTGCTCCAGGACAGTATTAAAACTCGCTGATCTCTTCCGTGTTGACGATTCTGTCACAAATATGAAAGCCGCCTGGTGACTATCATTTGTTGCCTATAAGTGGTGAAATCAATATTTCCTTACTCAGAAGAAATCCACGCTGGTGAAAGTTTTGACAATCCTAAAGAGCTGATGAGAAAATTTCCGACTCCAATACACGCAACAATTTCTCTTCCAAAGTAGTTAAATAAGGACGGTTCACCTTTCCCAAAGACTCCAGAAATTTTTGCACCGATTCTTCTAATGTACTGGAATACACTCGACTAATGCGATCGCTAAGAAGTTGCATCTGCTGACAATCATCAGGCAAGTAATTGAAGGATTGTAAATGCTTCAACCCAATGGTGTACTCTGCATCCCACATTCTCACAGTACAACTAAATTCGTTGACTTGAGTAACAATTGCCCAACAGCCACCTTTGCCTCTAAGTTCTGGATTGTCCTTAGTTAGGATTTGGCAGACTTCGCCGACAAAGTAGGTATTTGGTACTTTGGTACGCTCCATGATGCGTTGTACAACATCCTTGACGATTCTACCAGTCGGTACTTTACCACCTGCTTGTTGTACTGCACTCTGCCATACTTCCCACTGTTCCTGCGGTTTTAGCTTTGTAATTGGTCGGACTTGCCCTTCAGTTGTCGGTAGAATTTGTGATTTATTTGTTGTCAAATCTTCATCTGGCAAATTTTGACAACAAATTGTTGTCAAATTTTCGTAGACATCAGCTGCCGCAATCAAGTAATTTGACTTTTGGCGGCTATGACCAAATCTATCACGGCAATAATCCTCGAAAGTTTTATGAGTCGAGCGGTATAGTCTGCGATCTCGCAACTCCATCAACGCCTTACCTGCTTCAAAAAATGCTCTTTCTACCTTCCGTTCTAAGTGTAGACGATCTCGCTGTTCTTCCTCTGTCAGATCAGAAATTTCCACAGATGTTACTGTGATAGTTGCTGAAACTGGATCTGCTTGATGGGAGATATCCTTATTGGCCTCTGTTGCAGGTATTTCTGAGTTACTAGAGGATGGTTGGTTCATCGAAACTCCTGGGTCTGAAACAAGAGAAAGAAACAGAAACCTAAATCGTGAGGTTTAGGAATCACCGTGGCTGTCTTCCCTGTAAGGATGTGAATATTCCCCATCTCTCATACTTTGATGATGTACGTTTAAGGTCGATTGCAAATAATCCTCTGTTATCTGGATAGTTGCAATAACTCCAGTAAAGAAATTGAAAGTAGCAGCATAGGAAGAAGATCTGTGTAATTAAGTATTACTCTCGCCAACAAGAGTTACACCAAAGTCTACACCTAAGACTTGTTCGATTTTGCGAAGGTTCTCAATTGAAAGTGCTCCTTTGAGAGTTTCTTTTTCAATGTCGTACCAGTAAGTGCGCGATACACCAACCTCATCACATATTTGCTCGAGAGACTTACTGCAATTTAATCGAGCTTGCTTGATCTGCTCCCCTAACCCTTCAATTTCAACTTCTTTAACCTGTCTAATTCGCATTCTGGTATTCATCACATTATCACTTCCTAGAGTAAAGGGTTAACTATTAGTTTTTATATACACTATCAGCTATTAGTTAACACACTATAAACTAATAGTGTACTAAATAATGTCATACAAAAAAACATACTGGTTCGACTGTGTACTAATTGAAGAAATCAAAACCATAGATTTGGACATATTTCATCGGTGATGGGTCAGCAGTTTACTGTTGGTATCTGTGTGGCGAAGTAGTGTATGTATTTTTGATGCACATTTTTGTAATAAGTAGTTATTTGTAAACAAATAACAACAAAATTCTGATTTGATACATAAATGCATCATTTAGTCAATCTTTCAAAGTGGTAAAAATTGGTAAATAAATATATAGAAAGTAGAACAAATTTTGCAGGTTTTGTTTATTCCAGATAAATTGGACTACAGTTTTTTTATTGTTCCTTTGCAAAATAATTATGCTTGTTAGCACAAAAGCTTTATTCCTCACGCTTGGAATTGATTAAAGCAAAGGACTGTCAGGGTAAAAGCATCTAAGTTAACAAATTTTAGATTGTGAATTAAAGTATTCCAATCTAAAATATTTCGGTTGAGGCTCTCGAAGAAGTCTAAAATCATTGCATTCTGGTATTTTTTAACTCTTGTTAGTTATCAAGGTTAATAACCAAAGCTCATAATCAGCATTTATCAAGAAGAAGTCAGAAGTCAGAAGTCAGAAATCAGGAGTCAGAATTCATTTAAATATTCTGTACGAGTAGCTGATTACTATAAATTAAAATCTTGTCCCTTATGGGCAACAAGAAATTCAAGCATTCTCGTCTTAAAACTCTACCCATAAAGGGATAGAGCATTCTAAATTCTCAATTGTGAATTCTGGGTTCTGATTTTTCAAATAGTAGAGGGAAAACCCTCACAATAGCCTCTAATGAAAGGCAGCAGCCTTCAAATAACAGTTAACCAAGTTTACTAATAAGACGGCATTATGCAAAGAAAAACACCCCCTGTGGCTTTAGCTTTGCTTAAAGCATCTACATCAGCATCCATGCAAGTAGATAGTAAAGCCAGAAAAAATTCAGCCACAAAAAACTTACCGAAGAAAGGCAGAGGGCAGAGGGCAGAAGGCAGAAGGGAAGATTTTGTTTTGCCTCTGCCTGCATGGTTTGAAGCCCCTAAATTTATTTATGAAGAAGAAAAAAAGATTTTTTCCGAGACACGTAGTGCGAGGAAAAAGGTGTCCTTGTTAAATCCCCTACATTTATTTATGGGGATTCCTTCTGCCCTCTGCCTCCTGCCTTCTGCCTTCTTAATTAAGAGATTATTTCCAGTACGTTGGCAGTTAGTTTCAGTCGCCACCACACTCTCTGTTGCCTTGCAATCAAGAGCAGCTAGAGCAGATTCAATATTTTCTAATGCCCAAAAAGCAATGGAATGCATAATTACTAATGCCTCAGCAGGTGGAGCAATTAGTAATGCAGTTCTGACTAGTCTGCCAATGATTTTATTTACCGCCTTGACAATAGTTTTATTTGGTTATTTCTGCTTCTCTGTATATCAAGGAGTTGCGGCTTATGGGCGTGGTGAAGAAGTGAGTAATGTCATTCAGCAGCCAATTTTCACTTTTATATCTGTGATATTGATTGTAGTATTTCAATCTCTGCTTTTTGGTAATAACGCAGCTTGTAGTTAATTCTGGCTTGGCTTTCAGACACCCTATACTATGGCTCTAAAAATCTGATGAAACAAGAGATAATCAAAGTCAATCAGAGCTTAGGCGAAAGTCCCAAATTTGGCCCGTTTACAGGCAGACAATTTGTAATTTTTGCGGGTGTATTCTCTGTAGTTTTTGGACTTTTGAGCCTACTTTTAGGATTAGATATTTTCTGGGGCTTAGGTTTGGCATTCTGGGCAAGTTTTTCAATTGCCTTACTTTCAGGAGATAAGCCATATCTTTATTGGTCTAAAATTTACCCAATTATTCCCAGATGGACAAGGGGATATGCCACTTACACTCAAGCACAACATAAGAAAAAAGTTGGAAAGCGAAAAGTCAAATTGACTCGCTCATCTCAACCGAAAACTCTCAACCCTTTTGAAGATTGGTTGGATTTAACTACAATAGTCAGGCTCAAAAAAGATTCCTACATTATTGGAGCTTATCTACTCAGTAAAAAGCACTTAACTGAGAGTAGTAATACTCTGCAATTAATCTTTGGTTATTCTTGCACGGGAATTCATCCCCTATTCAACTCTGCACAAGAGATAGAAGCAGTTGCCAAAGCTTTTGAAAGTGGCTGTAAAGAAATACCACAAAGAGAAAAAATCACGTTTAGATGGAGTTCATTCTGTGATGATAGCGATAGTGCGGAATATTTGATGCAACGCCTGAATCATCCAGCTTCTCTAGAGTGCGAATTCCTAGACTGGGGAAGACTTGCCCGCACACAAAAGCTTACCAAAGAAAAAGCCAGAAAGAACATCAAACTCAATATTTACTGGTCATTTACTATAGCTTCTGAAGCTTTAGAAACCTCAGATCCAGTAGATAAGTTTTTGGTGAAATTAGCTAACTTCTTACAACGCAGATTTACAGATTCTGGGGTAAATCAATTAACCCTCAAGCGATTAACGCAAATATTAACGAAAGCCCTAGAAGCCTCATTAAGATACCAGCAGATTCTTGCAGAGATGGGGTTAAATCCTCAGCCGAAAACGGATAAGGATTTATGGCAAGAACTTTGTAAAAATATTGGAGCTAAAGAAGTTATCATTCCTCACACTTTGGTATTTGATGAACAAGGTGTCAGAGAAGAAATTGATGAAAAAGCTTTGTTTGATAAACCAATCGAAATCATCAATCAGCCTCATCTAACTTCTATCATCCTCAACAATGGTGTGCCTTTTGCAGATAAACGCTGGATTTGCTTACCAAATGGTAATGAGAAGAAGTATGTCGGGGTGATGGTATTGAGCCGCAAACCAGAAATCTTTGCTGACACCAAACATCAAATTCGTTTCCTGTGGGATTTATTTTCGCGTCACAACATTTTTGATGTGGAAATCATCACAGAATTCTCCCCGGCTGACCGAGGAATTACCCGTGCTGCCCAGCAAATGATTACCAAACGCTCTAGGGCGTTAGATTTAAATGTGCAGCAGAAAAAATCCATTGATGTTTCTGCCCAAATTAATGTAGAAAGGTCGGTAGAAGCGCAACGACAACTGTACACAGGAGATGTGCCACTCAATTTAAGCTTGGTGGTGCTGGTTTATCGAGATACAGCAGAGGAAATAGATGATGCTTGCAGACTGATTTCTGGTTATATTTCCCAACCAACAGAACTCACCCGTGAATTTGAATATGCTTGGTTAATCTGGTTGCAGACTTTATTAATCAGGCTAGAACCAATTCTGATGCGCCCGTACAATCGGCGGCAAACTTTCTTTGCTAGTGAAATTCTGGGACTGACCAATATAGTACAGAATAGTCCCGCAGATATGCAAGGGTTTGAGTTGATTGCAGACGAGGGAGATTCGCCTGTCAAAATTGACCTTTCAAAAACCAAAAATATCTTGATTTTGGGTACAACCGGCTCAGGTAAGTCTGTTTTAGTCTCATCCATCATTGCTGAGTGCCAAGCTCAGGATATGAGCGTTTTGATGATTGACTTACCCAATGATGATGGCACAGGTACGTTTGGGGATTACACACCTTATCACAACGGCTTTTACTTTGATATTTCCAAGGAGTCAAATAATTTAGTGCAACCTTTGGACTTATCAAAAATCCCTGTAGAGCAAAGGGAGGAACGAGCTAAGGCGCACAAGAATGATGTGAACTTGATTGTTCTGCAATTAGTTTTGGGTTCGCAGACTTTTGATGGCTTCTTGTCGCAAACAATCGAGTCTTTGATTCCCCTGGGGACAAAAGCTTTTTACGATGATCCTGATATTCAAAGACGCTTTGCTTTAGCTAAGAAAGAAGGATTGGGTTCTGTGGCTTGGGAGAATACCCCAACGCTAGCAGATATGGAACATTTCTTTGACAAGCAGCATATCAGTCTAGGATATGAGGATGAGAATGTTGAGCGATCGCTTAATTATATCCGACTGCGCTTTCAATATTGGAAAAATAGCAGTATCGGCAATGCCATCTGCCGTCCTTCAACTTTTGATACTGATGCCAAGTTAATTACCTTTGCCCTGACGAATTTGCAATCAAGTAAGGACGCAGAGGTTTTCGGGATGTCTGCATATATTGCCGCATCTCGCCAATCTCTATCAGCACCGAATAGCGCATTCTTCATGGATGAAAGCAGTGTGCTGTTGCGGTTCGCTGCTTTATCGCGGTTGGTAGGCCGTAAATGTGCCACGGCACGCAAGTCTGGTTGTCGAGTTATGCTGGCTGGGCAAGATATTCTGTCGATTGCTAATTCCGAAGCCGGTGAGCAGATTTTACAAAATATGCCCTGTCGTTTGATTGGGCGGATAGTACCTGGGGCTGCTAAGAGTTTTTCTGAGCATTTGGGAATTCCTCAAGACATCATTGAGAAAAATGAAAGCTTTCGTCCCAATATTAAGCAGTTATATACGCTCTGGCTGTTGGATTACAACAATAAATATATTCGCTGTCGTTACTATCCTTCTTACTCAATGTTGGCGTTGGTGGCAAATAGTCGGGAGGAACAAGCAGCCCGTGACAGATTTAAAGCTATGTATGCAGATAAATTTCAATGGGTTGCGGAGTTTTCTAAGTATTACGTCGATTGCATTAAACAGGGTAAGCCTCTATGAAAAAGTTAGAATTTGTTACTGAATTAGCACAATATAAAGTGTTGCTAGCAATTTTTGGAGTGTTAGCAGCATGGGCATCTTTTGAAGGGTGGAAGTGGAATCAGGCACAACATGAAAAATATATCGCACAGAAAGAAGAAGCTTGTCAGCAAGCTATAGAAACGGCTAGTAATGATGTTCAAAGTGACCGATTTCTCAAATCTGTTTATTATGCAGGTTTAATGAATAAAAAATCTAGATTTCAATTAAAGCAACCAGGTATTAATACTGAATTTCAAGCGAATAAAGATTATATTTTAATGCATTCTCAGCCAGCATCTCTAATACCAGAATCCCCACGATATGAGGGAAGTTTATTTGCAAGGCTCTCTAAACAAACTGATAACAAACCTCCTGCACCATTGATAGTAACTGGTAAGAAATTAGTGGGAGAACAAGCAGAAGTAATATCTGCTTGCTCGCCTAAATCTTTTACAGTCTCAAGAGAGAACTTATATGAAACCACTCAACCAATTGACGTTACCCCTTATCTGCCGCCGTTTAGCAGTTTTTAGCAGCTTAATAGTTCTGTTAATTGTGTTTTCAGCTTTACCAGCTAGAGCTGGAGCATCTTTCCTTAATCAACTGCAACAGGTTCTTGTGAGTCTAAAAACCTCTATTGAGCAGTACAAACAAGAATTTAGTCAGCAGTGGCAAGAATTGAATGCAGATTTAAACGAAGCTATCAGTTCTACAGTAGGAGATTTAGGGATACCTGACCCCTTAAAAGCTGGTAAAAAAATTAAGGTAGTTATTCAAGAACAAGAGACAGATTTAGTGCAAACTGATTCGCAAACCCAAGGTGATAATGCTCAAAGAGACTGGCATCAATCTTATACTTATGGGCTAGCTGAATCGGTTTTGGGTAGAGAAGGACAGAAAACTCAAGCCCAAGAGGGTGAAATGTCTAATCAGGCTTTGGCAACTTCATCTAATAATGCAGATGAAGTTCAAAATGATGTGATTACTCAAGACATTTTAAAAAAGATGGCAGTACAGAATCTGCAAACAACACTTATTACTAAGTCAATTCATAGCGAAGCCCAAAAACAAACGCGGGCTTTATCAGCCGCGAACATTAATCTGAGTGATATTTCCAGTATGTTAGATGAACAAGCGAAACAAGAACAAGCTAATAATAATTCCAGCGCTAAACAAATTATAGGTGCGGCAGCTTTTGCTGATAGTTTCTGGAGTAAGCAAGATGCTAAATAATCTGACAAACTTCTGGTATTTGCTAGAGGTAACTGGCAATACTAATGCTGAAGATATCGTTGATGGTGCTATTAATGGCTCGCGATTGGTTGTATCTTCATTTAATCAAGATTGGCAAGATTTAGCTAGTGGTCAAAGTGAAATATATAAAGCAGTAGTCACTATTTCTGCTTTATGTGGTGTTGTATTTGTTTCTTTTTGGTCAGTAAGTTGGTATTCACGCATGATGCAAGAAGGATGGAGTCATGATGTGTTTAATGAGATGATATATCCATTATTGGTGTGTTTGATGTTGACCATTAATAATGGACAGTTACTTGCTAGTACTTCTTTAATGTTTCGGAATACAGCTATTAATTTAAATGATAAGGTGCTAAGTATTACTCGCAACGGTATTACTTTAAGAGATGCGATTCGCACTACCAATATGGATCAGGCTTTTGCGCTCTCAGCCCAAGCACAAATGCAAGAGTGTGAAAAAAAGCCTACAAGTGGCAAGGATAACGAAGGAAACACAATAAATCCGCGAGAGATTTGTCAAAAAGAGAAAGCGGATCAGGTGACAAAGCAAGCTCAAGAATATCGAGATAAATATGGATTACCTGCTTATTCCAATAGTTGGAATCCGTTAGATATTGGCGGACAGTTTGTTAATTCGATGGTGCAAGCTTTATCATGGATTATCTTTAGTGGTTTACAAGCAGCGTTTCAATATGTTGTGCAAGTAGCATTTTTATTGAATGCTTATATTGCGCCTATCTTTCTAGTACTTTCGCTTTTTCCTTTTGGCACTAAACCAATCTATGCTTGGGTTGCGGGATGGCTGGCACTTACTTTAGTACTGATGTCATATTCAATTATTTGTGGGATTGCTGCTAGTTCAATTGTGAATGCAGATAGTAATAATCCTTTGTTTTTACAGTTGATAGAAGCGATTTTATCCCCGATTTTAGCAATAGCAATAGGTGCGGGTGGAGGAATGGCTGTTTTCTCCGGTTTCTCCAGTAGTGGTAGGTTAATCTCAGGGAGGATATTCAGATGAAATTACTGGATAAGAAAGAGATTAATTTTACTCCCTTGGTATCCATAGGACAAACTATTATTTTAATATTTTTATTTTTAATTACTCTGGCTAATTCCAGTAGATTGGGAAAAATTTCTAATAGCAAGCCGACTCTGGTTGAACTGCAAGATGGAACTTCTATTAGGGCAGTTGCGATGGGAGAAAAAGACCGCACTGACCAAGCTATTATGGATTTTGTGGGGCGAACTATGATGAATTTGATGAGTTGGAATGCTCTCCCTAAATCATCAGACGAAAATCTCGACCCCAGGAATTTAAAAATTGACCCTGGTATCCAGATAGCTGATAAAAAAGTTACTACAAATACTTGGAATTCAGGATTTGCATTATCAGAAGATTTTCGGGCTAGTTTCTTACGAGAAATAGCTGCTTTAACGCCATCTGATGTATTTAATGGGGAAACACAATCAACCCTAGTGGTGCGCTATCTTGCGCCCCCTCTAAAATTATCGGATGGACAATGGCGCATAGATATGGTTGCCAATTTGGTCGTTTTTAAAGGTAAAGACCAGTCAGGTAAAGGAATTTCTTTTAATAAAACTATTTTTGTCAGAGCGGTAGATACTCCACCTTTACCGAATAATCCTTCAAAACAACAGTTAGCAGCTTATAACGCCAGAATTGCGGGAATGGAAATTTATCGCATCCAAGACGTAGATTTGGGTAGGTGATGTTATGTCAAGTCAGGTTATTGAAAATTCAAATTCTTCTACTAATAAAGAATCTAACAATCGTAGCCAAGAATTTGCTCAGATGAATGGTGTAGAGATTGAAAAAAATTCATCATCATCGATAGAAGTAACGCTCTCTGAGGAACCAAAGGAACCAGAAGAAGTTGTCACAACTCGCCCGATAGCGGGACATCCTTTGTTGAAAGGCTTAACAGTTTCTGGTGGAGTTCTGCTATTAGTTCTGATTTTTTGGGGGATGATTGGCACATTGACAGGAGCTTTAAAAGAAAAGGGCAATAATCAAACCCAACAAAGTGCAAAAACTAGCCAAGAGATGAAACAAGACAAGGAGGATACGGAGGACGGAAATCTCAAAACAGCAATGGCTATCACTACCCAAAAAGGTGAATTGCAATCTATTAGTAAAAAAGATAATGGGGATGTATCACCTACGCCATCACCGACAACTACCCCGACAGCTACTGTTACTGTTAAGACTCAACCAAGAATAACGCGATCACCAACAATTTATCAAGCACCACCACCTATTCCAGTTACCAGACCTAGTACAAGCTATCAAGCTACTCCAAGGGTTAGACAGCTTGCTTCTGTGCCTACTCCTGCGCCACAACCTCAAGTAAACCCCATAAAATCTAATGTTGGCAATACCAACCCATTACCAAAGGTTAAAACTACGCCCAAAGACCCGATGCAGGAATGGTTAGCAGTGGCCAATATCGGCAATTATGCTTCTAGCGATTCTGGTAGTGGAGAATCACAGCGTGAGGAGCCAGATTTGAAGAATGCTGAAGTAGAGGGAGGTACAGGAGTTAAGCCAACCAGTGTTTCTAGCAATCAACAAGTACCTCAGTCACCACAGACTAACTATGATGGCAAACGGGTATTGGTTGGAACTCGTGCTGCTGGGACAATGGAAACTCCTATTGCTTGGGTGGGTAGTGGCGTAAATAATCAGCAGCAAGCACAGAATTGTTTGATTAAACTATCAGAACCGCTCAAAGCTTTTGATGGTAAAGAAGTATTACCTAAGGGGTCTTATGTTGTTGCTATCCTCAATCCCACTAATTCAGAAATAGCTCAGATGACGGCGGTTTCTGCACTTATTAATAGTGGTGGTCAGACACAAGAAAGACAACTACCAGCAAATTCTATTTTGATATTAGGTAAAAACGGGAATTTACTAAAGGCTGAATCTCGTAAAGGTGGCAGTAATTTAGGCAATTCGCTCATAGCATCTCTGCTAGGAGGTTTATCTAAAGCTGCTGAAATTCAAAATCGAGCTAATTCCGAGACAACAATTAGCTCATTAGGTACGACTACTACAACTACAAGTAATAGTGAGAAAGATTTAGTAGCTGGTTTTGTCCAAGGAAGTATTAATGAGATTTTGTCGAGGATGAAAAACTCCAATGAGCAGCAATTACAAGGGCTACAGCAGCAACAACAAGTGTTTGTCATTGAAGCAGGTAAGCAAGTACAAGTTTTCGTGAATCAATCTATTTTGATATGAAACGTTTAAGTTTATTACTGATAACTACGTTAGTTATTGGTGGTCATACTGGCATATCTTTAGCATTACCGCCAGCTAGAAATGTATATTCACAAGATGCTCAAGGACACAACTCCAATGGAATTGATTTAAAAGTTTGGAGTGGTTACGGGCTAACTATCAACTTTATCTCTACAGGTGAAACTATTAAGCAGGTTTGGCTAGGAGATCCTTCACATTTTGCTCTTAGTTCTAATGGTAATTTATGTCAGCGTGGTGCATCAAATGATGAAAATTGTGGAATTGGAGGGGCTACAGTTTTATTTTTGAGGCAGATTAAACCGATTGATTTCCCATCTCTCACTTCTTCTGTTGATGGTAGTACTGTGATGACCGTGATTACTAATAGTTCTCTTGGACAAAAACAGTATCAATTTAAGTTGATTCCGGCTAAAGGTAAGCCAGAGTACACAAGTTTAATTATCAAACCTGATTCTGATAGACCAAAGCCTTTATTAGTTGAAAAGCCAAACAACAGGAATTTAAACACTCCTACTAATACTGCCAATCGAAATTCGACTCCAATAAATAGATTCTCCAACAATAATTCTCCAGTTTTAAATGCTTCATCATTAAGAAATGATGCCAATTCTATTGCAGTTGGTTTAGCTGTTGCAGTTGGTAACGGCACAATTAAACCTAAATCTGGAGAATGGCGGAAAGCACAAGATACTATTCGCTTACTGAGGAAAGGCAAACCAAGAGTAGAAGCTATCAGATTATCAGGTATTCCCCAAAATCTATTTAATCAATTAATTCAATGGGGGCAAAGACGGTGATTATAAATAAAGTTATTTTTTCAACAATTTCTGTTTCTTTAGTTGCTATTTCACTATTGGAATTACCAAGTATAGCAATTGCAGAAATCCCAACAGTTACTCATACTTCCGGGAAATATCAATTAAAGTCTCCTGATTGGACAAAGATAAATTGGAGTAGCTTAGATCCAGTTCAGGAGCCTGGATACATCAATGTCTCATCAGATATTGCGGCTAAATTAGGCTATAATCCATCCCGTTCTTGGTCAGCCGGACAGAATATTGATTCTGTGGTTATGTTAGGTGATGTGGATGAAGCTTTTGCACAAAGTCAATTTACTTTGAAACTGATAGCTGAAATTACCTCAAATCAGATTGATTCTTTAACATTACAAGACTTTGGTTTAATGAAGTGGCAGACTATCGGTTCATTAGCTCAAGCAATTCCCAAATTGAAAAATATTAATTTAAGTCAAATTAAACCTATTCAAGACTTGCTTCAGAAGTCGGGTATTGCTCCCAAGGGTACAATTTCGCAAGTTTTACATGACTATCCAAAAGCAAGTAATCTTCCACTCGGTAATTTAGATTTAAGTAAGTATCCGTTAAGTTCAATTCCTCAATTAACAGAAACAAGGATTAGTAAATTTCTCAATTGGCAACAAAGTTTTATTAATCAAGTTCCTGGTCTCTCTAAAGTAGCCTTTGATAAAATGCCCCAACCAATTAATTCTGGGTTGGATGTCGTTGGTATTGCTTCTGTGGTTTTAGGTAAATCTGAACGTGGAGATTCTAGGGCAAGAGAAAATTACTTTGTATCAGGTAAGGTAACTCGTTCTAATCAAACTGTTGCCGTTGCTTGTGGAGTGGGTCAAGAATGCTCTTACTTAGAATTGGGGGATGTTGCGGGGCAACAAGGCAATCTCTACGGTAAGCGTTGGGCTTCTGGTTCTTCACAAAAAGTAGATGGTGGTTTTGGCATATTGCAACGTGTCAATGGTGGTAAAGAACCTACAGGGAGGCTGGTCTACGGTTCTGGTTTCAAAGTCGTCCTTACAGGTGTTAATGAATCAACTGGGACTGCCAACTTTGGTTTATTCTTTCGTATCTGCGTTAACTTCTTTGGAACTGGTAAATCTTGCACTCCCTACTTTATTGGCCCAGTTCCTTGGATGCCTGTTAAAGAGAATGATTTAATCATTTTGGGTAGGGGGTAAGAATGGCTGAAATATCCAAAACCACTCAACCAGTAGATAACCTTGTTCCCCAAAACTTCTACAATGCGTTCTTCTCCCCGATGGGTTTGGCATTACTTGTAAGTATTGGGGCGCTAATGTTAGCGAAAGCTATGGAAGGACGCGGCGCATCAAACAAGTTAGCACGGGCGCGATGGGCGGGCGCTAGGGAGAAAACAGCAGCCCGTAAATTGGCTTGCAAACAAATTACTGAGCGCAGACATAACAGGGTAGCTCTCTACATCGGTACGCCTGTGGGTACGAAATCTCAGGTTGTGGATAACAAACGCATTACCAATATTCCTGAAGATAAAAGTCGGCTGTATCTCCCAGATGTGCAACGGGGAATTTTGGTTTGCGGCGGTGCTGGTTCGGGTAAAACCTTTTCTATGATTAACCCCCTGGTGCGTTCTGCTATCGACCAGGGACTACCAATTATCCTCTATGACTTTAAGTATGCTCATCAAGAATCGGCTACATCTGCCGCTAAAGGGCAAGCACCCAAATTAGCAGGATATGCAGCTATGCATGGGTATGAGGTTTCTATCCTCGCTCCCGGCTTCCCTGAGTCCTGTGTAGCTAACCCCCTGGATTTCCTGCGAAGTGAAACTGATGCAGAGATGGCACGTCAGTTAGCGATCGTTCTCAACCGCAATTTTAAATTATCTTCTGGTGGTGATGTTTCGGATGGTGGTTTCTTCGTTAATGCTGGAGATCAGTTAGCACAGGCAATTTTCATGCTGGCTAGGGGTACTGATTTCCCAGACATTATGATGTGTCATGCGATTCTCAGTCTGCCGAAATTGATTGACCGCATTCAACAGGCGGCTTTAAATCCTTGGGTAAAAGTTGCTTTTGACCAATTTTTGTCTGTGGCTGGTTCTCCAGAAACCGCCGCTAGTATTGTTGGTACTACAAGCGGGTTATTTACTCGCTTTATGACCCCATCTACTCTTTCTGGCTTCTGCGGTCAAACAAATATCCCCTTGGATTTGAAAGGGCGGAAGATGGTGGTTTTCGGGATGGATAAGGAGAAACGAGATGTGATTTCTCCTTTATTGGTGTCTATTCTGCACCTTTTATGTTCTCGTAATTTGGCTGGTAAACGCACAGAACCATTGCTTTTAGCGCTGGATGAATTACCTACTTTGTATTTACCAGCTTTGGTAGATTGGCTCAATCAAAATAGGGAGGATGGCTTAATTTGTTTACTGGGATTGCAAAATCTATCACAGCTTGAAAGGGCTTATTCCAAAGAAACTACTAATGCTATCTTTGGCGGTTGTGCTACGAAGGCTTTCTTTAATCCTCAAGATGATGTAGCGGCTGAACGTTTTAGTAATTTCTTAGGTGATGAACAAATTAAGTATAGAGAACGTTCGCGCAGTTCTGGTGGTAAAGGTGGTGCCAGTACTTCAATTTCTGAACAAAATAGTACCCGTAATTTATTTGAGGTGAACCAATTTAATACTTTACCGGAAGGCAGAGCCGTAATTGTTAGTCCTGGGTTTCGCTCTCTTAAGGATGTGAGTATTCCGTTATTAGAACAGATTCGGATTCCAGCATCTGATATGAATTTAGAGGCTAAAAGTATTGAGAAATGGTACGAACTCCAACAAAAATTTATTTCCCAATCTACTCTGCTTATACCATCTGCTAAAGAGCTAGAAAGGCGAAATTTAGCAGCGGAAAGATTATTACCTTTAGTTGAGAAGCAGGCAGAAGCAAATCAGAAATTGAAGAATCTTTAGGAGGTCATTGATGAATAATTTATCTGAATATGAATTGCAGTTATTAAGCAAACTGCCGCTTGATATTGCAGCTTTGGTTAAGAATTACCGTACTGATGTGATTAATGCGGCTGAATTTTGGGATGAGCCACCGTTTCCACTAAATCATGTTCCAGAATTTATTGAAATTTACTATGGCGATGCAGAAAGTCCTCATATCTTCATAGTAAATGGGGAACTCCAAGATTATAACGTCACCAATTTACCGGATAACACTAAGTCAATTTCAGTCTTAATTGATGACCAATGGGCTTATGTCCAAATTGAGGATCAAGTAATTCTCAATCGTTTAGGAGGTGTGATTTTACCTGATGTTTTAGTTAGCCCATCAAGCCTAATCAATTCACTTGTAGGAGTCATAAATCATGGATGAAATTAAAGGAGAAGCTAAACAAGTGCAACATGATTATTTAGAAATTCTCGATGATATTCTGCATAAGCTATTAGAGAAAGGTAAGTTTCAAGAGTTAGACACCACTAAAGAATTATCCATTTACGTTGGTAACCAACCCAAGTATAAGGGTCATCCTGATGGCGAAGTTTCTGTAAATTTGATGACTCCAGAACTGGTAGATAAAATCAATACGGCTATCAATGACCCGCAAAATTTGCAAGGTTCTGTTCGCATCATGATTGGCAAGGATAAAGTCTATCATGTTAAGGATGGAAAGGTTTTAAGCGATAAGCTGGGGTTGAATAACTTCCTGAGTCAGCATCAATCCCAGTCTCAACAATCAGTCAAAACAGTACAAAAATCTTCATTTATTGAGAATTTACAAAAGCAGGTTGAAGCTTTACAACAGAAAGTTAAAAACCAGCAAAGTTTGATTGATAGTTTCGCTAGTCAAAAGCAATCAAGTGTTGAAGTTACTCAAAAGTTATCAACTGATTTGATTAGTCTAAAACAAGCTTTTGATGCTCAACAACAAACGATTGAGCAATTGCAGAAAGGTCTGGATGCTATCAAGAAACACAATAACCCTGTGCTAAAGAATGTCAACTTAAGTAAATGGATCAACTCGATTGAGACTAAAGCTAAGAACACTGCTAAAAATCTTTATGAACAGGTGAAAACTACTCTCACTCCTAAAGCCGATAAAGTCAAAGCTCAACTAGAGACCCAAATCATCAGTTTAAAAGAGCAGATGAATCAACAAATGGAGTCTGTTGTAGCTGAAATGAGGTCACAACTTGCAGCTGTTAAAAGCGATTTTGAGTCTAATGTGGGTGTAGTTAAGGATGGTATTGGTGAAGTTAAGCAGTTAGTTAGTGATGAAATTCAGCATGGTATGGAGCGTCATCAAGCGGCTATGGGTGCTGTTGGGAGTAAGGTTTCACAGGAAGTTAATACAGTCCATAAACAGATGACTAAAGCTGTTGGCGATTTACATTCGGCTACTAATCATGCTGTGAAGCAGAATGTGGAAAAGGTTACTAACACTGTGATAGATATCAAAACTAAGGCTCTTGCGAAGAGCGTGGATTCTATGCTGCATCTTTTTGGTGATTTGCATCAAGATGGTTCTCGCAGTTATGAGAGTAAAAATTACAATTTTTATCAAAATGGCGATAGTATTACTGTTACGGCTAAAGATGGTCGGGCGGTAATGATAGATGGTGATTTGACTGCTCAAGCTACAGAGAAAGATGTTGAATCATTAGAGGAAGTAGGAGAAGTAGTCTCTGATTATTTAAAGCACAGTCCTACCCAATCTCAATCAGCAAAATTGAGAAGATGATTGTGCCCTAAAGGGCAGGGTGTAGGGTGTAGGGAGTGGGGTGTGGGGAATGAAGAGGATGGTTTATTTTGATGTATTAAAATCTAATAATATTGACCCTGTTTTGTGACTTTCAAAAAACAATTTCAGCCAACTTATCCGACTTAATTTAATCTTGGACTGAGGCTTTAATTTTCGCCCCATCAATTTAAATTTATAGTCAAGGAATGAAAATTAAAGCCCTATAATCTTTTGAGAGATTGAATTGTCCTACTCCTGACAAAACAGTGTTGAACCCTATACCCTACACCCTATCCCCAACACCCTATTATCTTCTCATTCCCCTCGTAGGTTTTGGTGATTGCTCATACTTAGCTGCTGTTTTAGCTATCTTCTCCTGTTCTTTTCGCCATAATTCTTCTTTAATAGTGGTCAATCTTTTTTGCAGTGGTGGCGATTTTAAAACATCAGCAATAGTTTTCATCTCTAGAGTTTTCTGTTCTTTCTCCCAGGTTTCATGATTTTGAACCTGGGATTCCCATTGCTGGATTGTTGATTCTAAGTTTTGTTTTTGAGTAAATAATTCTTTAATAGTGCCTATGGTTTCTAGTTGTTTATTTACAGCCGAGTTATATTTATTACTCAATTTATGAAGTGGGAAATATTCCATTACTCTGACAGCTTTCTCTTGAATAGCGTGTTCTATCCATAAACTGTCAAGTTGTTGTTGTAATTGATTAATTTGGCTATAAATTACTTGTCTATCAATTGTCGGTGGTAGGTGTGCTACTGACTCTGAGAAATATTCATTAACAGCTTGTTCTAAGTACAGTAACTCAAGGTTAGTTAGTTCATTGATTGCTTTGTTGAATGCTGAAAAAGTAGTTGGCTCCTTTAAACGTTGTTGCAGTCGTTGTTTACGTTCCTGTTCATTCAACTTTTTGGGCGGTGCAGGTGGGATATGTCGCTGTTTATTGTTATTATCTCGCCATGTTTTGAGGGTTGATGCTGAGGAAAATGCCTTTTCGTATGCCAGTGGCCCCATTGCCACAATTAAATCATCAACTCCTTTATTAGGGCCTGGCAATGTCACCACACTGACCCTAGCGCCCTGTGACTCCAATAATCTACCAGTGCGCGAGATGGCAATTTCTATATTTCGTTGAGTTTCAGTCCGCGTCTCGTAGTCAAAGCAGAAAGTAATTTCCCGTTCTGGCGTGGCGAAAACAGCTAACTCGTCCATGAGTCTAGCTTTCATTTTTTCCCCAAGTTCATCCTTACTGCGATAACCGGCGTAAATTCCAGGCAGTCCAATGGCAGGGTGTCCTTGACTCAACAGACTGGCGGCTTTCTTGGCTCCCTCAGTGATTGTGACTGGGAGATTATGTTTCCAAACACAATACCAAAATCCGCTTGTGCGATCGCTTTCGGTCGGCTGTATGCCATATTTTTCATAAATACGTTCTGCTATATCATCCGGCACATCTAGCAGGAAGATACTAAGTTCAGTTTTGGGTGGATGCTCATATTTAATAAATTTGCCTGGCTTATCAGCTTTTTCTCTTGGGTTATTGGGTTTGTAGCATCCCCATAGCTTCCTATCAGGTTTATCTCCAGGCTGTAGATTTGCGAAGGATTTGGGATTAACGCCAGCATCACACCACCAGCCGCCATCTTCAATGTGAGCATATTTGCTGATCGTGCCATTGGACAACCTGCCTGTATTAGTGCGTGGCAGTTTGTCGCTGTACATCAGGTATTCCCAAGCTTCATGTTCCCAATCGAGAGTCTGATGCAAACTTTTGAAGTTAAGAACGGCAATTTCTGGGTGAATGGCACTGTCTTCTACCAATTCTCGCAAGTGTTGAGAATCTAGTCGTTCTGGGGCTTCACCCAAATTACCGGGAGTCCAAAATGCTACTTTTGGCTGTGCTTTTTTTGGGATTGGTTTTTTAATAACAGGCGGTTGCGTAGGAATAGGGGGCGGAGGTGCAGGGGGACAGGGGGGCTGAGGGGAAGAATTGGGCAGAGGGGCAGAGGTGCTGGGGTGTAGAGGGGAAGAATTGGGCAGAGGGGCAGAGGTGCTGGGGTGTAGAGGGGAAGAATTGGGCAGAGGGGCAGAGGTGCTGGGGTGTAGAGGGGAAGGCTTACTGTAAGATTGCTCCTCCGCTCCTGGGCTTCTAGCTACAATTACAGCATTTGCAATTTGTTCTTTCTCTAGTTTTAACTGGTGTTGCTTCTCTAATTCCTTCTGCCGCAGTACAAACAGAGCATTTTCTTTAGCTTTACTCAACTGCGCCAAAGCTAGTAAATTGTCTTTATCCTCCGTGTATAGTTTCAAAGAATACCTGGCACGGCTAACGGCAACATAAAAGCTTTCCTGCCCAATAGTCTGATCCGCAGCTATCAGCACAGAGTCGGCAGTTTTCCCTTGGCTACTATATGTAGTGCTGACAATCGCATAATCCAGGTGCTGGGCTTGTTGCAGGTTTACTGATTCTGTTAGACCGCTATCTAAATACTGGATTTGAGCTTTATGAAGGTCAATGGCTTTAACGACAAACTCCTGACCGTTACGCCGTCCTAATTGTCGGTCGTTCTTTGTCCAGCGTAGGCGATCGCCCTTGGCTATTTCAATACTTTGTCGTTGGTAAACTGCTTTACTAAATCCCGTGTCTACTTCAAGTTGCTTGCCATCAGTAGCCTTTAATATCAATCGGTCGGTGTCCTTGCCTACGACTTCATACAACTCACCCTTGGACAGCCCCCGGCGCTTGTAACTGCGAGTGGGCATCACCATATCACCCAACTCAAAGTTGTGAGTGTAACGCATTTGTACTGATGTGAGGTCTTTGGCTTGCAGTTGGGTGATATTGGTCGCGGTTCCTAAACTCCCTTCAGCTTTTAAATGCTCCCGAATGGCTTGAGTGATTGCTAAACGTTCAAAGTTTGTTCCTGCTAATACTAGGGTTCGTGTTCGTTCTTCGGGCGTGGATTTGATATAGTCTTGGGCGATCGCCTCAATTTTGTCCAATTCTGTTACAGTCTGGATGTAGCCATTTTCATCTAAGCGTTCAAATCCCTCTTGAATTCGACCTTCTGCTACTAGGTCTACTGCTAATTTGAGTTTCGGCGCACGTTGTCTATTCGATTCGTTTAAGTGGCTGGTTTTAATACCTGCCTGTTGCAGCGATTTGAAGGGGTTGCCAGCTTCTACAGCTGATAACTGTTTTGTGTCTCCCACTAACAATACTCTGGCTTGTTCAACAGTAGCCCGTTCTAAAAGTGCCAGGGCATTTTTGGCACTTAGTAAACCAGCTTCGTCCACCACCCATATTTGATTAAGCTCTGTTTGTTGGGGTGGTTCAGATATTAGCAATCTAGCAACTGTTTCGGCTTGGATATCCAACTCTTGACTCAAAACCTTAGCCGCCATTGAACTGGGGGCAAAGCCTTTGATGGTGTAGCCTGATGCGGTGGCGATCGCTTTTAGTTCCTTGAGGGCGAAAGTCTTACCAGCACCAGCTACTCCCTGCCATGCCGTAAATTGGTCTGTTGTGGTTGCTGCATCTAGTACCGCTCGACGCTGATCTTGGTTTAAAGCTGTTTTCTCCAGGTGGCTAGAAACTACCTTTTGGTGGGCCAGTGGGCTAATTTGACCCTGCCCCTTCTGCATCAATTTAATGGTTGCTAATTCTCGATGAACTGCCGCTAGGGTGGTAAAATCGCGTTTCTCTGGTGATAGGCTGAGTAATTCTGAGCTAGTTTTAATTAATGGCTCAATCAGGCTTACGTCCGTGGCTAATCCCTGGTCGAGGATGAATTTTTCTAAGTCTTCCTGGGTAAAAGCAACATTTCTTTCCGAGCAGTGGGCGATCGCATCTTCTAAATTCTCTTCGCTTACTAACCTCTGTTGTAGTTGGGGTTGCGCCTCTTGGGGCTGGACGAAATTAATCCCCAATGCTGCTGCTTCTTCTCTCCACTTAGCTTTTAACTCTTGGGGGTTGATTTTCTGCTTTAAATTCCGGGTAGCAGTCCAAGCGGCTTCTCGCTCTGCCCAGGTTGCATCAGAACCTACTGCATTTAATATTTGCTGTCTGCGTTTGGAGAATTCTTGTAATTCCTCCTCTCTAAATCCTTTAATCTCGAACTGCCCGTGCTTTTTGGGTTCTACCTGATACCCTAATTTTTCTACCTCCATAGCCAGGTAATTTTGGTAGACCATGCCCAGAAATTTCTTGTTTTTGAAAATCTCATCGTTGAACAGGCTGTACCATTTACCATTTTCTAGCTGCGTCATGTTCATGACCAAAGCATGAGTATGCAGATGTGGGTCTAGTTCCCTAGTTTCAATATGGTCAAACTCCGCGACTACTAGGTTGTTAGTCCTGATAAGTTGCTGTCCCTGTTCAGTTGTGGCTCTGGTGTAGCTATAACGTTGTTCAATGAGTTTAATGGTTTTTTGTACAGCCAACTGATGGGCAGTAATTAGCCTTTCATCCCCAGCCACCAACGCTTGCAGGCTAACACTTTTCGGTGCGGAGAAGGTAAAGTCGGTTGCGGCGCGACGTTGAGATGAGTTTAACTTCCTAGCACAGAGGTTTTGGCTGCCGTCAGGCTTAAGCCCATTAACAATGTTAGAAAATGTTTCTTGATGATCTACTGCTCCTGATAGACCTAATTTTTTTGCACCTTTACCAGACCAGCGTGAAGTACCTTCCTGGTAATATCCTTCCATGAAGTAATGTACTGCCTGTTGTGGTTCTGTATTCTTTCCTGTTAACACTAACCACTCCTTTCATGAAATGTCAGGTTTAGCGGTTGGAATAATTCAGGTATTTGGCTAGGCTCACTAATTACAAATTCAAGTTCTATATCTGGGACATTCTTGAGCAAGCTTATTATCTTTTCAAAGTGCTGACCATCAACGCACCAAACTTTGAATGAAGCATAACGGTTGGGCTTTATCTCATAAAAAAATCTGTCACTCTTTGGTAGCTTTCTAAATACTTCCACAGCATCCGGATGATATTTACAAAAGTTAAAACCTACCCAGTTAATCGGTTTAAAATAGGCGATGCGGATGACGACACTACCCCAATCCCTTGTTGTAGAAGATGAACGACTACTCCAGTAAGGGCTGTTCTTCCAGAAACACATCGACATCATCTGCTGCGCTTGAGTCTTTAAAAGCGCAGGAGTTACGTTCTGTAGTATTGAGTAATTCAAAACTTAATATTTGTTAATACCGCTTTGATACCTTTTTAAATTTTAAATTATTCTCCATTTTTTTGGGCAAAACTTTTTTGCGTACTGTGCGAAAAAACTAATTTGGAAAAGTGACATGGATTTCACATGAAACTGACATGAAACTGACATGAATTTACCAAGGATTTAACATGGAAGCTATGTTAAGAAACATAGAGTTACCATGAAAATCACATGAATGTAACTTAGGATTAACAAGAAAATTACCAGAGTTTACCATAGATTTCACATAAAACTGACATAACACACTGATGTGTTTTGTTACCGAGATTTTCATCTACTGAGTCATTAAATTATGAACCCATTAACACTGGCAGTAGATCCGGGTGGTTCTTTTCTCAAATGTTTCTACACTTTGGAAAGCTTTAAACCGGAACTTATTTTGATGGAGCCGGAAGTCGCTACAGTTCCGCTAGAAAGTTTACAAGCTTATGAACAAAGTAAGGTTGGTAGTTCTTCTCCTGAAAATAGTGCTTGGATTGAATATCAGGGACACTTTCAAGCTGTTGGCTTTTTAGCTAGGAAACGCTTTAATGCAGATTTACAACTGCAACGTCGTAAATTTGAACTGGCTTTACCTAAAGTCTTGGCGATTGTGGGAGCGATCGCAGATAAACATGATCTACCTAATGATTCTTCTATTAGGTTAGGTATCTTACTTCCCTGGGGAGAGTACCAAGATAGAGCTTTGTTTGGGGAGTTAATCACTAAAGCACTGGCTGGTTATCACTTTAAGGGACATTCTAAATCCTTTGCGTTGGATACTTTTATGTGCTTGCCAGAAGGCGGTGGCATCCTTACTAGAGGCCGCGCCCCCGGCTCTAGTATTAAAGACCAGACTGTAGCAGTAATTATGCTCGGATACAGAGATACTTCTATCCTGGTGATTGAACGCGGGGAAATGAGCAAAGGTAAAACTGAACCTTTGGGATTTTCCAAAATGATTGAATCTGTGATGGCGCAAACATCTGGCTTAAATCCCCATCAACTAACTGCGGCGATTTGCAAGGCGGGACGAAATATTAATCCCAAAGCATTAGAGGAGTTGGCTTCTGTGGATGCTGCTTATCAAGAGCATGAGCTAGCCACAATTAAAACTGCTGTCACTAATGGCAGAAAAGAATACTGGATGATGTTGTCTAATTGGTTGAAGTTGCAAGTTCCTCGTGATGTGGGTGAAGTGATTATTGGTGGGGGCACAGCTCACTATTTTCGCTCTCAACTAAATAATCTTTTCTCTAACACTACGGTTAATTGGTGTGAAAATTTAGAATCGCAAATCAGCAATAATTTTTCTGGGGTGACTGCTAAATCCCTGCAATACCGTCTCACAGATGTCTATGGATTATTTTTCTATCTGTGCGGTAGCAGTTTGAAACAGAATCAAGTACAAGTAGGTACTGCCAATGGATAACCTGATTGAGTACCGATGTCGGATTGCTATAGAAGCTCAAGAATCCAATGTCGCTCTGGTGAATTTTCTCAAAACTAAGGAGACTTTAGCTTTTACCGAGAGAGATAAAGTTTTTTCTGCTCTTTCGGCTTATTGGCTACCTTTCGCTTTAAGAAATGCCGGATGTTCGGATTCTCAATCAAAGCAGTGTGCTAAGAACGCTATCTATCGGTTGAAGTTGCATATTAGTTATCTGGTTGAAAGTTTTGGTCTAGATAATGAAGATTTTGTCACTCAACCCGTAAAAGCTACCGAGCCAATTTCACCAGTTAACAAAACACCAAAGATTGATGTTGATTTGACACCATCAACTGCTAAAGCGAGTTCAGAAGATACGCCTGAACTTAATTTAGAGCAGTTGATACATCACGAAGATGACAGCACTTTTGAAGGACTATTTAACTAAGTCGGAAGTAGGAAGTCGCAAGTCGGAAGTAATTAATTAAAACTCTCTACTTCCGACCTCCAAATTCCGACTTCTGGAAAAACCGTACTTCCGACTTCTGACTTTCGACTTCCGATTTCATTTAATTAATAGGGGGTAATATGCCTTATACCAAAGAGGCGTTACAAAATATGTACGCTCTATCAACAGAAGATGTCAATGCATCTCTAGAAATTTGTGGATTACCTGTAGATAAACAGGAGTATGATGATGAAGAAATTGCGGCGGTTGATTTTCAACAAGCAGTTGATTTAGTCAAACAACAGAACTCTAATACGTCCACTACACCAGAAAATGATGCTCTAGAAGGTAAGAAGAAAAGGAAAACTAAACCGTTAGATACTACCGAGTTACTTGCTAAAGCTCGTGACAAAGGGGTTAAACTCACCCTGCTAGAAACTATGCAAGTATTACAAGCTTGTGGGCTATCAGAAAAGGAAGAATATTCTCAGTCTGAGTGCTTACGCTTTCTCGAAGCTTGCGATTTAATTAAAAAGCAGCACAAATCTGTTGAGGAAGTGGCACAACATTTTGGGGTAACTAGCGATAGTCCAGAACTGGAGGATGTAGATACAAGTGAGCTTCTGCAACAACTAGGAGAGACTACAGCTTTATTGGGAGAAGAGGAGCGAGAGTTAATTAGGGAAATGGTGCGACAGAAGGCTAAGGGTGATATGGCTGGTTTGCCCAAGTTGTATTTGCAGTCCTTAATTGAGGAGATGAAATCATCACAATTTCAACAGGAATGGCAGCAACTACGGGATGCTTTTAAAGCTAGAATCATGGGAAAAAAGCCAACTTCCCCAGCATTCCCACAGCAGAAGCCTTTGATAAGCTTGCCGCCGACATTGGAGAATGGGTCAACATCCGAATAGATGAGGAAAAGCGGACTATTGAGGTTAAAGCGCACAAAATTATTGAGGAAAAAGCCAAAAAGAGAGCCACAGAAATAGCCTTGACCAAGCTCAATGAATCTCAGCAATGGATTGAGGCTGAACAAAAACGCTCTCAACTTAGGAGGCAGCGCTCACATGAATTGAGAGTAAATTTGATTCATTTTGCTCGTTGGTTATGTTCTGGCTGGTCTGGTTGGTTATTTTATTTAATTTGGTTTGCAATCTTCAGTTCTTTGGGTTTCGCTTTGGGTCTTAACCTCCCTTCTGCTATTGCCTGTCGCAGTACCAAAAGTTTTTGCTACCTTTTACGATTGGATAAAGAAACCGTGATTATCCCCTGACTTTTCACGGGATGTGGAAAAGAAAGAGTGGTTCGCGATAGATTATCGCGAACCACTTCCTATTCTTTATTATATTTGGAAGTTTCTTCGACTAAAT
>NZ_JACJRE010000069.1 GCF_014697075.1 Tolypothrix sp. FACHB-123
GCTCGGCTTATGGATTTAGAAACTTTGAAAACTTCCGAATTAGATGCTTGTTAAACTGGCATTTTGATTGTTAGTTTAGCATAACAAGTACTAAAGAACCACAATTAATTTGTTTTCTTGCTTAACTAGCTTTGCTTCCACCATTGTGTAAATTTGTATAGCATGTATTACATTTTACTGGTAGATGCGAACTCAGAAGCTGAGTTTTTGCCAACAGAAAGATGAGCGATCGCCCTGTAGCTGTGTATCCTGCGTATTCAAGAGAAGCTGTCAAGCTCATGAGTTTGACAGCAGAGTAGGTTAAGAGCAGATTCTCAAGTACTACACTCTCTTACACATTAAGTCTGATTAGGTGACAAACTAGTAACAAAAAGCCATAATCAGAAAATATCAAGACCCATCTGCGATCGCAAAACGTAAGTATTTATTCACAAACATTGAATTTTTCTCGCAGACTGACACCAACCTATTCATTAACTTTACTTATAACTAAAAACTCAGTGAGTTTTCAGGAAACTTTATTCAAAAGGATATATGTTTCAAAATAAGCTAAATCTAGTCACCAATCCAGAGCAACTAGATAACTTTTCTGTCTACTAAAAATAATTATTTTTTAATTAAGAATTATAGAGTGTCATGATTTTTAGTGAAATCAAATGAAGTTAAACAAGAAAAAACGCAGATTTTATAAATTATTTTTATAACTAGGATGCAAATTTTAATTCGCAGCCATCACGATGTGTTCTAAATGTTATGCTTTGAAACAGTGATAAATTTTTCACTAGAATGAGAGAAATACTTAATCCAACGCCAAAAAATTACATAATATGTAGTAAGAGCGTGATTTTTATCAGCCCACAATCTTTAAAACAACAATAAACTAAAGGAGCAACTTTCGATTACATAAAAAATTAGTTGAAGCCCAACCTTGAAAACGTGCATCTGCAACTGCGACAATGCTGTTACTAAAGGAGATAGTTGATTATGAGGATTTTGTTAGCAGAAGATGATCAGCGCATTGCTGAGTTACTTGCACAAGCTCTGACTACTCAACACTATATTGTTGATATAGCTACTGATGGTGAAAAAGGCTGGGAATTTGTCAAGAGTTTTACTTATGATCTGCTATTGCTAGATCTGATGCTACCAAAGCTTGATGGTCTTACCCTTTGTCGGCAATTACGCTCTCAAGGCTATCAAATGCCAATCCTCTTTTTGACTGCGCGAGATACCACGGTTGATTTAGTTGCAGGGCTAGATGCAGGTGCCGATGACTATGTAGTTAAACCATATAAGATACAAGAATTATCCGCTCGCATTCGCGCTTTGTTGCGCCGGGGAAATAATGTTTTATCCCCTGTGATTGAATGGGAAAATTTGCAACTTGATCCTAATATGTGTCAGGTTACTTATAAAGGTCAGCCTATACATCTTACACCTAAAGAGTACCGTTTATTAGAACTTCTTCTGCGTCGTAATGGTTGTGTGATCAGTCGCGGTGAAATTTTAGAAAACCTTTGGTCTTTTGAAGATCCTCCAGAGGAAGATGCTGTCAAGGCTCTTGTGAAACGTTTGAGACAGAAACTAAAAACAGTTGGTGTACCTGATGATTTTATCGCCACAGCTTATGGTATGGGCTACTATCTCCAACAAGATTCACAGGGTTGTGTAGCAAAAACTGTGTCAGGACATTAGAGGTAAAGATGATTTGAGTAAACCAAATATTGGCGATCGCAATTTCAGCATTTTTTGGATTCTAGATTTAGATTTAATCCAAAATCTAAAATCCAAAATTGTCTCGATCATATTTGTTATCTCGATTTTCTAGTTGTATCAAGTACTGAGTTGTCTGGGTTCAATTTATGAGTCTTTTTTGCCGTAATTAGCAAAACAATGACAATTAGCAGTTGGATTGACAAAGGTGCAAAAGCCAGACTAGCCAAAAGTAAGCACAGGGCGATTAATCTCACTAATAACCGCTCTATATCATCCGTAAGCTTTGCACTAATGTGAAAAGAAACCGTACTCAGTGCGAAGGTAATTAATGAAGTGACAAACATGATAAATACCTGGTGGATTTGACAATTTTGGATTGTAAGTATCTCCTCAATTCCTACCAAATGGCAGTCTTAATCATGAGTTTTTCAGTGAAAAAGATATTGATATTAATCGTCCATTTCCTTCAAGGTAGCTACGGTTGAAGGAGACATCCGACTGAGCGATCGGAAGATCCAATATTTAATCATTGTGTCAGCGACAACTGGAACGGTAGCGATAAACAAAGAGATTGCACTTTTATTAGCTGCAATTCCTAAATGTGCTGACAAGCCTTCGAGTAAAACTTCCCATCCATGAGGTGAGTGGAAACCAACAAATATGTCGGTAGTTAAGATGATGGCAAAAGATTTGGCGCTGTCGCTCAGACCTGTGACAATATTATCAATGAAGGATTTGAGGACAGCAATATCTTGTCGTCTAAACAACAGTACTAAGGTAAAAGCTACAAGCGCCACTATATCTGCAAAAACGTTGCTGACAGCACTATTACTCTTATTACGAAATTCCTCTGTCAGTTCAACTGCTTTATGTTTAACTTTCTCCTCCATAGCTTCCGCCTCTATCTTAGGAGCAGTACCAATCAAGCTTTCCAATTCGAGTTCTTCGCGATAGGTGTTGAGTTCTTTCAAGGCTTCTTCCTTCATCTCCGAATTCAAAAAGACTTGGGATTCTTCTCCTACCCTATACTTTTCTACCATTGGCAGAATTAATAAATTTTTAGATATTTGTTGTGTCAATAGGGGGACAATAATTAACAATGCCAAAAGCCTTAGACCAATCACAGTTATTGCTCTAGAGCGGCGATACGCATTAACTATTTCTTCTTCTGCTCCAGGATTTAGATCGTTTTTAACCTTATCGAGGGTCTTCTTGATTGACCTTGGCAGCACTCCTGACTTACCATTATCTGACTCAGCATGTGCGTGAGATTCTGAAGTTTGTTTTTTTCTCTTATTGGCGGGGACAGATTTAACGTCTTTAACTTCAATGATATTTACAGCAGGTGAATATGAGTTTTGTTTAACAACGGCGCTAGAACTTGGGGATGGGATATTAGCTAGACTAGAATTGTCTGCATCGTGATTATATTTGGCTAAAATTCCCTCGACAAATATCAGCCTCATCAAGTGATCTTGTCCCAGGTTACTGAGTGTAGATCTGCTCCCATTGAATTCTTTCATTCTTTGTTGAAGAATGTCCAAATTTTTCTCAAAATCTTCCTGGGGAAAGTCAATGTGACTATTATTACGTATTTTTTCACCATTGAAGTATCGCCCTTCGATGAATTCGATTTTTAAGGCAGCCTGATACGCCTGCTCTAACGATTGTTCTGGTGTTCCTAGAAAGCGGTCTTTGATCCGGCCAAATGACTCTAACTGTCTCTTCAAAGAATTAGAAGACATAATATAATCCTAATTATTGTTGATTGTTGATTGTTGATTGTTGACTGTTGACTGTTGACTGTTGACTGCCCCGCACTGAGCCTGTCAAAGTGTTGACTATTGACTATTGACTGTTGACTATTTTGCTTAATGCCGATAGTAGATCTAACTCTATGTAAGGCTTGGTGAAGTAAGCGCTAGCACCCAGGTGTATTGCTAAATTGCGATGTTTATTATTACCGCGAGTTGTCAACATTGCTACAGGTATTTTTGCGAGTTCAGGATCTTGGCGACAATATTCTAGAAACTCAAATCCATTCATATTTGGCATTTCAACATCAGAAATTATCAGTTGTACTCTGATTGAACCGTGTTGCAGTTGTTCGATCGCTTCCCATCCATCCCGTGCTGACAAAACTCGATAACCAGCTTTCTCTAAAGTGAACACCAAAGCTTGTCTAGCAGTAGCAGAGTCATCAATCACAAGCACTGTCGGCATTGTGTGTGCCACGTTAGGAGCTAAACTTGTTTGGGCAGACAAATGTTGATAAGTGGCTAACGACTCAGCAGCTATGGTAGTTTTGCTTTGCGCCAAAAACTCTTCTAGCAACATCACCCCATTAATCACGGGAATTAGATTGCCACTTCCCAGGATGGTACAACCAGAAATATAGTTGGGAGGGGCGATCATTGCGCCAAAGGGTTTGATCACCAGTTCTTGCTCACTGGCTATGTAGTCAACTTCTAGTGCAAACATCTCCTGCTCTCGACGGATTAACAGCAGGGGTGGAGTCTTGTTTTCTTTTGCGGAAGTAGCGATCGCACTACTGTTAGACAGTTTATCCGGCAGTTGACAGTTGTATTCTAAAATACTAGCTAATCGATAAACAGGAATAGACTGCTCTTGCCAAGTGAAAAATTGCTGACTGCCAATTTGTTGTGTCTGCGCTGCTTCAGAATTGATAATCCTGGTAATGCTGTCAATTGGTAAGGCTATAATTGTGGAATTTACTGAGCAAACTAGTAATTTTGCTACCGTCAATGTAAATGGCAAGCGTAAAGTAAAGGTTGTACCTTGTCCGGGAGAGGAGGTCATGGTGATGCTGCCTTTCAAGGATTGTAGCTCTGCTCGCACCACATCTAGGCCGACTCCCCGCCCAGAAAGTTCGCTCACCCGACTGGCGGTAGAAAAACCAGGCTCAAATATCAGGTTAATTAACTCTGCTGTAGAAGTTACTGCCAATTGTTCTGGTAATAATAAGCCATTTGCGATCGCGCGATCGCAAATGCGTTCTAAATTCACTCCTTGACCATCATCCCGTACCTCCACAACAGTTTGGTTACCCTGATGATAGGCGCGAATTTCAATTTCCCCTGGGGTTGATTTTCCTTGTTGACGGCGAATATCGGTTGGCTCGATCCCATGATCAAAGGCATTGCGAAGTAAATGCAAAAGTGGGTCATAGAGCTTTTCTACAATGGCTTTTTCTACCTGTACTTCTGTGCCGATTAATTTCAAGTTGACAGGTTTGTTATAAGTATGAGATAAATCCCGCAAGACTCTAGGAAAACGATTGAGTACGTTACCAATCGGTAACATCCGCGACCACATCAGTTCATTCCGGAGTTGAGAGAGCATTTGCCGCTCCTGTCGAATTGTTCGATTTGAGCGTCCACTAAATAAGGCAATATCATCTACTGCTTCTCTAAGCTGGGCAACTTCTTCTAAAACTCCCTGTAGTAAGGAATGCGCAGTTCCGTAGCGATCCATTTCTAAAGTATCAAATTCCGCTAAGGAGAACCCAGAAGGCGATAGCTCAAAACCAGATACAGAAAGACTATGTTCAGAATCTAGGGATTGATTGAAAGCGACGGGAGACTCTGAACCGTGGGTGGAGAAGGACGACAGCCACCCCGCCTTATTGGACACTGGGTATTGGGCAGATTCTGAAGCGATCGACATCGTGTGTGATAAATTTTGTATCTCCTCGATGACTTCTTGAAAGCGATCAAAACGACGAAGTAATTCTTCAATAGCTTCCTGAACTTGTTCATTCTCAAGGGCAAACATATTGCGGTTAATCGTTAATTCGCCCAAGAGATTATTCATCCGATCTAAGCGAGCGAGGTCAACCCGAACTGAAATATTAGCCGATGGGGTGGAAAGATGCTCCGGAGCCTGTTTGTGAATCTGAAATTCCTGCTGGGGAGTAAACTCTGTGATCTCGTCAGCGATAATAGAGCTGTTAGGATTATGGTTAACCAGATTTAGCTGGGGTAGTAATTGTTCTACTGCTGCGGTATCAGAAATAATCTGAGTTGGTGATTCTGAGGCTAGAGCTTCTATATCAGTTTCAAACAGAAAAACTGGACTGCGATCGCTTCCTTGTGCAGCTGTCACAGATTGTCTCCCACTTAATAACTCTTCTAAGGAAAGGGAGAGAGGTTCTTGAGAGTTGAGGGAAGCGATCGCTGGGTTAAATATACTTAGCGGTGCTACATCGCTGACAGTGTTTGCCGCCAAGGCGGTGAGAGCATCTGAGGGACTACCACCTTCGGTGCGATCGCCTGCAAGCACAGCCTTTCTACTGGAGGTAAAATCAGCAAGTGCCAATTGGCTGATGTGTAGCGCTCGATCGGGGTGAGCGGCTAGGGCTGCTAAAGTGGTTTCGGCGATAGTTTTCAAACCTGGAAGCTCTAAAAAATCAGCAAATCTGGCAAAAAGTTCCGTTTGTAAACGTAATTCTGCCGCCATTTCATGATTTGCCGGTTTAGCAGCAATTGTAGCTGTCAGACGCTCTAAACAATGAGCTACATCCACCTGAAAAACTGATGCAACAATGTCAACATTCAGATCCGCAGAATCAGGTATATAGTAGTTAACCCGAGCCAGTGCATCTGGGAGTTTTTTTTCTATGTTAGTAAATATAGGATCAGAAGTGATGATGGCTGACTCTAGGTCAAAGTTGCCAGTTGTAATTTGCTCTGTTAGGGGAACTCGTAGACAATCATAGGCTTGTAGCAGTAAAACTTCCAGACTGGCATCAATTTCTATAGTCTCATCGTAGAGTGCCCGAAAAATGTCCTCTAGTCGATGAGCGATCGCCGTAATACCATCAAGTCCCACAATTGCAGCACCACCTTTGAGGGAATGAGCGGCTCGCATTAATTCATGGAGTTTGTGAGAACTACGTTCAGATCTCAATGTGAGTAACCCTGTTTCGATCACTTGCAGGAGTTCAGGGACTTCTTCAATGAAAAATTGATAAGTTTGGTCATGAACATCGCGAGACATCAACATAATCTACTCCTTGGTGAGCCATCTAAACTAGGGGTGAGGGACTAGTAAAGCACGGCATAACTAAACCACCCATTGTCAACGAACAAAATGCTTACTCTGTCTTAATTTTGACTTTTGCGCAGAGGTACTAAACCCTGTCTTTTTTCCCCGTCAACCGTCAACCGTCAACCATCAACCATCAACAATTTAATGCACCTTAAATTGACTAACATTTCCTTGCAACACTTTGGCGACAGCGATCAGTTTCTCGAAGGAAGCCGATACATTAGTGGCGGAGGTGGCTGTGTGTTGGGCAATGGTTGCAACTTCTGCCATCGCTTGGGTGACAATCTCCGAGTTTTGCGCTTGCTCAACTGTTGCTTGAGCGATCGCTTCCACCACTCGATAAATCTGCGCATTGGCTGTGACGATTTGATTCAAGCCTAAACGGGTTTCATCTACTAATTTGCTTCCCGATACAACCTGTTCTGTACCTACATCCATTGCCGTTACTACCTCACTAGTTGCCCTCTGAATGCTGGATATTAGCTTTTCAATATCATCCGTAGCTTTTGCTGATTGCTGGGCTAGCTCTCGGATTTCGTCAGCCACGATCGCAAAGCCGCGCCCTTGTTCCCCAGCGCGAGCCGCTTCTAGGGATGCATTCAGGGCTAGAACATTGGTTTGCTCGGCAAAATTCTTAATTAAATTGACGACTGTAAAGATTTTTTGGGAAGATTCGCCTAAATGCTTGACTTTTTTCGTTGTTGCTGCTACTGTTTCGCGAATTGCTCCAATGCCCTCTACCGTTAAATTCATCAGTTCATTTTCCATTTCGACGGTTGCAGTCGCTTGTTGAACTGTGGCTTCTGCGGCTTTAGCGTTGGTGGCGATCGCCTGGATTGAGCGATCCATTACCTGAATGTGCTGGATGGCGGCTGTAATTTTCTTGGACTGTTGCACAGCACCTTTGACTAATGTTTTAGTCAAACTTTCACTGTGGTTGGCTGTTGCTTCTACTTGGTTAGTTGCAGTTTTGACTTGAGTGACAATCTTCCGCAAGTTCTCAATTACATAGTTATAAGAGTCTGCAATTGTACCCACTTCATCGTCTGTAACATTGGCGTAGATTGTTAAATCACCTTGACTAACCGGTTCTACTTCCACCAGTAACTCTAGTACCCTTGTTTGCAAGAGTTCCTTTTCCTGTATAAAACCCTGGATTTGTTCCGCCATATTATTGATGGTGGTACATAACACAGCTAATTCATCTTCTCCTTCCACAGTCAACCGGGTATGAGATGTTCCTAGCCCCATTTTTTCCACAACTGAGGTTGCATCTCGCAGAGAGCGGGTAGCTCGTTTGGCGAGGATAGCTGCAATGATTCCCACCATGAGAGCGGCGATCGCCATTCCCATAAAGAGAATTTGGCGCAGCGTCCTTAACGGTGCAAAAGTTTCGGCGGTAGGACGAGCTATACCTACTACCCATCCCGGCTCTGGTACTCCCTTTAACCCTGGCATACTAGCAAAGGTGACTAGGACTTGTTCGTGATCATTCTTATCTATGGCTACATTAGTCAGTACCGACTTCTCCTTGAGATGTTGCAATATCTCTGACCAAGGTTGGGTCAATCCCTGATAATCGTCTTTAGCAAAGTTACCGATCAAATCTGCTTCAGCAGCAGCAAAAATCTGTCCTTCCGGACTAACTATTTGATATTCCCAACTATTATCTTGAATATATTTGAATATTTGCCCTAGATGGTCTGATGACATTTGCAGCAGAACCACGCCAATTACTTCACCTGTTCCCGGATGTTTAATTGGTGCCGCAACTTCTAAGTGACTTCTGCCTATTGATACAGTATTTTTGGGGTCACTAATAGCTACAGACTGAGTTGAAAATGCACGCTGAAAATGCTTTTGCTCACTATAGTTTTCATGACTCTTAAAAGAGCGTGAGGAATGGGATTGAAATAGCAATTTACCCGTGCTGTCAATGATAGCCACACCATCGTATTTGCCGTTATTAGTCTCAATAAAATTATCTAATGTGCTGACCTTTTGCTCTGAGGTAATTGGGGTACTTAATTGTGAGTTTGTTTGCCAAGGTAATTCCGAAATCGTTGTGTTTAATTGTTGTAAATCTGTAATTAGGGGTGACTTAGCGATCGCTTCCGCATCTTCGACAAACTGATTAATGGTGATGCTAAGTCCGCTTCGCAAACCAATGATCCGGCTTTCTTGCTCTGCAAAGATTTGTGCTGTGATTGAGCGACTTGCCAAAGTATAAGCCATACTCCCAACTGTGGCGATGGGAATCACACCAATCGCTACCGCCAAAAGTGTGACTTTTCTGGGCAAACTCTTGGGTAAACTCAAGATGGATAGACTCAAAGCTTTTCCCCATTGGTTAATCAGCTGTTGAGTTTTGAATAAATTTCTACTGGTCTTGGAATTTTCAGAGTGAGCCATCAAAGACCTCAGAGGATTCAAAGTCATGGAATTTACCTAATGGAAAACTAAGCAGTTATTTGCAGTCGTCTGAAGCCCAGAAAATTAATTACGAATTACGAATTACGAATTACGAATTAGTTTGACTGGGATATGGCGGTAATAATGACTTGATCATCCAAAACAGCCAAGCGTTCACCATTAGATTTCAATTGGTATCCGCTCACAAATGGTATTAACTCAGGAGTGATGACATCAGACGACGGCGGTTGAAGCATGGCGCGATCGCACCACTCCATCATTTCTGCGCGATTAATTACTAGCCCGATCATCTGGTTCTCAGCACTGTTGTTTAAGGTACTCATCGAGCCAGCACGTAGCACAATTACCGTACAGGTTGTACTTATACCTTGTTGATACCAAGGAGTGAACCCGATGAGATGAGCCAAATCAACCATCCACAGTACCTCACCCCGCCAGTTATAAGCCCCCATTACCCAAGCCGGAAGTTGAGGAATGGGCGTAATCCGATCAACAGCGATCGTCAACACTTCAACTAGCTGAGAAATTGGTAGTAATAATGTTGTCTGAGGAACAAGCTGGAACCGTAAAAACTGCTTGCTAGCTATAGTAGAAGATAAAACTGTTGTTGAATCTGTTAAAGAGTCAAACGCCATAGGTATTTCCTCAAATGTCAGACTTGACACCTAAACAATTATTGATAGCGCTGAGTAGTTCAAACTCAGCAATTGGTTTACATAAGTAAGCATTTGCTCCCTGTTTTAATCCCCAGAATTTATCTGCATTGGTTTTTTTGATAGAACAGAGAATAATGGGGATGTTAGTTGTTTCAATTTTTGCCTTTAAGTCCCGACAAAGAGCAAAACCACTGCGATCGGGTAAGACAACATCTAGGAGTATAATATTTGGTCTATTTTTACTGATTTGTTGTATTGCTTCTCCGGCATTACTGGCAAACAAAACACGAAACCCAAATTGCAGCAAATACTGTGCGATCGCTTCCCGCGCAGATGGGGAATCATCAACTACTAAAGCAACTGTTTGATTAGTTTGATCACTGAAAGTATCTTCAGTAGCTAAAGTAATAGTCATAGATAGATGTACTCCATTAACAATTCAAAATTCAAAATGACGCTCAAGGACTCGCTACCGCTGCGCTAACAAAATTCAAAATTAAAGACATTTTCAGTCTGGGATTTAAACCCTTGAATGTACGATAAAAAACGCATCAAATTTTCCAATTATGATTTCAAGTCAAATGAATCTGTCTCAGGTGCTTATTGATTACACCTATGACTTGTTGAGTATTAACTGTTTCTTTACTGAGAAAATCTGAAGAACCAACCATCTTCGCTCTGACTCGATCAATTACGCCATCATTTCCCGTCAAAATAATAATTGGCGTATGGCGGAAGCAAGAAAGTTTACGCAACTTGCTGCAAATTTCATACCCATTTGTATTAGGCATCATCAAATCGAGAAAGATCAGATCTGGCTTCAGTGCTAATAAAACACCGATCGCCCGCAACGGATCGTTCAGACCAACAAATCGATAGTTTGCAGCTGTCAGAATCTTTTCCATCTCTTGGCTAACCCAAGGATTGTCATCTAAACAGGCAATAATAGGTTCTTTAGTCTCTAATGACGTTGATGATGAAAACATGGGTGCTGGTAGGTCAGCAATAGTTTTCAATTCCACCAAGCCCAACTGAATATAGGGCAAAAGTGAACGAGTCAGAGTCATTAGATCCTGCTTCGTCTCAAGAGCCATTTCACGCAGGGTTTGCTGTTGTTGTAAAAGTTGGCTGAGGGTTTGGTAAACAGAGGCGGAAATTTTTTGTTGCAGTTCTCCTCCCTGGCCAATGGTAGGGGCTTTATTAGGGGAGCAATCCGCAAATTTTGCCGCCTTCCAAGTTTGCCAAAGGCGATCGGCTTCTGCAACGGCTTGCGCTGCATCAATCAGTACGACTCTCTTCGGTAGAGTTTTATTTGGTCTGAGTTCACAAGTAACCTGGGTTGCTTGGGTGATATCAAACAAAACTTCAACAATCGTAGACCAAACAACCCTAGCTGCTTGCTCTTTGGTAATTTTTTGCTGTTCTACCCACATACACAATAATTGGTATTGCCAACAGGCATCAAAATATTCAGCCGTTGTATTCACCAATTCGTACTGTAGTGCGGAAATATCAGCAGGTTGCTGGGGTAAATAGATTGCTGAATTCCGCTTCCACCGTCTCACCGGATGATCTCCACCAGTGGTATAGACGATAAAACCGCAATGCAGATAAACAATCCATCCTCGTCCTATGACATCAGTCAACACAAGTTGACCGCTAAACTGAAGCTGTTTTAATGTAATAAACAGCTCGACCTGCTTGGAAGCATCAAAATCCTTAATCAGCGGAGTGTCATTTCTCCGAGTAAGTAAGGAATCAACTGATTGGTAAAGGAGACTGCTATTCATTTCACCTTCATCAAAATTTCTTGCCACAGGCATAATCAGTATCCAATGTAAAAGGTGACAAAGTCGTGATAAAAATCTAGAACAACTGCTTTTTGGGAGAATTTTTCTCTAAACCCGCATTTCTTCTCAGGAAGTTGCGCTCAAAGTCTGATAAAACCGTACTTTTTTCTCAGGGTGCAAGTTCCTGCCATTATTTCCTCACCAGCAGTAGGGGCACCTTCACAGGTATGATCCAATTATTCACGACTATCTGGCTTAAGTAGCCCCTACGACCTCTGAACAAAGGGTCAACTTCATGATGAACGCCAAGATTCATAATTTTTCAACACAGGTACAATTGCTACAGAAGAATTTTCTCTTTCACAATTAATTAAATCTTCCGTATTGCGGCGCATCGTCGCACAAATAAGATCCAAAGGTAGGTCATTGGGGTCATGTCCAAACGGCTCCTCAATTTCAGCGCCAATTTCATCAACTCCCAGCATAACCGCACTAATAAAAGCTATTGTGGGGCTAGTCCACCAATGTAAACCGTTAACTATTTCTAATGGCAATAGCAGGAAATAAATTATCAGCAATATCTTCAGAACTATGGTATATATTAAAGGCGTTGGTGTTTTGAGAATCCGCTCACAACCTCCTAAAATATCTACTAAATCATCTAACAACTCTAGCAAAGAATTCAACTGGAAAATATTGAGATTGTTATGCTCATACTGACTCTGTAAAAAGTCGCCAATCCAGAAAGAAATTTCTAGGGGGGGATGATTGGCTTCCTGGAGCTTAAAATATTGAGATTCCGACAATAAAGGCCTTAACTCAGAGTTGACAGATTCTCGTCGTAAATGCTGCTTCATAGCATAAGAAAAAGCAACTATTAATTTTAATGCTGCCTCTTTTTCTCCTCTACTTTTTGCACCATACTCATTAACAATAATCCAAACTCCCCTAGTTAAATTACGAACGGTATTTACCAATGCTCCCCATAATTTCCGCCCTTCCCAAAATCTGTCATGGGCTGAATTAGTTCTGAAAGCTAATAATAAACCCACAACTATGTTGAGAGTAACAATGACATTAGGAAGGATTTTACTAAAATCAATAGATGCCAAAAGTTTAAAATGGTAAAGCAATGAAACTAAAAATCCATAGACTGCACACAAGATTATCCAAGGCAAAATTGGTTTAATTACTGAGAATTTAAGTTTAAAAATCACTTGAAACCAGTGCAAATGCTCACCAGTATAAATGTGAAATTTACCTTTAAATGATCTGAGAGACGTAATTTTATTTCTCGAAGGTTTCATCACTTCAGATTTAAAGAACATTGGCTCATCCTTTGCTTAGGTGTGGGAATCAATAAGCTATTCTGCTGTTAAGTTGCACAATCTATTGTGAGGGCTGTTGACTGTTGACAGATTATGTAGTGATTTTCTCTGTCACGGATGATCGGAATTGCTATAGCAGATTTAACTGATTGATTATCTACAATATGGTGTTATATCTTCACCGCATATATCCGCCAGGTAAGATAAACTCCGAAAACGTAAACCGACCAGTTGCTCATATAAAGGATTGACATGACACAAAGGTGGAATGTGAAAGATAACGTGATTGAAGAGTGTGACATTACGCTCAAAGGGACACTGAGCCGGAATGATTATGCAAAACAACCGAGCCACTTTGGGGTTATGAACTTCTAGATTGTCTAACCAGTGGCGAATCAAATTGAGTGCAGAACTCTCAGAACTAGGCTGATTTAAGGCTGACATAATATTGAACTAGTCCTTAATAATTGATTTGAGGACTTACGCAAGATGTAACTAAAAACCTGATTTTTGTGTAGCGTTCATTCATGTAGACGCATAGCAAATTTTTGCAGGGTATGAACGCTACTTTCGTTGTATTATCTGTAAGTCCTAGATTTTTCAGGCGGGAGTGCGTAGGCGTAGCCCGTCGTAGACATCGCTTTCTAGGGAAGGAGACAAGATTCTACGTTGATATAGTTAGGCTGAGTAGATACAGACTTCTGTGTTGTCCATTGATTGTTGCTGTAAGCAATTTCCATAATTGCTTTCTCTTGGTAGCCATGAGCTAGCTGGATATTCACGTTTACCACAGCATGATTGAGATGTCGCAGTGGGTAATCAGCAGTAATCAGGGGTAAATTATCGGCGGCTTCCTGAGTTCTAATCACAGAGCCAGCCGGAACATATCGCCCATCCGGAACGTTTACACCCATAACCAAAGTTTTCGGTTCTAAAACACAGTTATTGCCGACAGTGGCTTTAAAAACCAGTGATTGCATCCCAATAAAAGTATCAGTGCCAATTTTAGCAGGGCCATGTACTTGGCATTGGTGGGCGAGAGAAACGCGATCGCTAATATAAACACCGTAGAGTCTTCCCTGAACTTCAACCACCGCCTCGCGTACCAAATTACCTTCTACATGGGTTTCTAAAGCATGGATAACTACACCATCTTGAACATTTACATCATCACCCACCCAAATCGGTTGTCCTTCATCTCCGCGTACCGAAGCCGCTGGTGCAACCATGACTTCTTTACCAAGATGGACATTACCAATTACAGCTGCTAAGGGGTGTATGTAAGCTGTTGCATCGATTTGTGGCAGCATTTCCACTGAATTGAAAGTTGCGATGATATTGCTGTGAATATTTTGCATGAGAATAACCTTCTTTTTCTTGTGCAAATGTACTTAGGCTGTTAAAACCAGCATCAGTTTGTATCCTGGACGATGGCAATTTTGATTTTGGTCAGTTAGATAGTTTTAACTAGGAAGAAAAGGAAGAGTAGAAAGGTAAAAGGGAGTGTTCACAAATCCTTTCTCTCTTCGATTAAACAAAGGTGGTCTTACTCCAATCAAGGAATAATGATAGATATCGTTGGGTTATTTCGATATCCATGATTAGCTTATAGGTTGCAAGGTGACAAACTCGGTCTGGAAAAGTAATAAACTAGAGACATTGGGAATAGCTTTAAGTTGTTGACTGTTGACTGTTGACTGTTAACCATCAACCGTTAAACATCAACAAACCTAATAACTGTGCGGGTTCTAAACACGACAATGGGAAATTTGCCATTGAGGAGTTGCATCAGATGCGATCGCTACTAATTCCACCTGACCATCGGGAGCGATCGCCCATGTTTGCGCCTCTACAATTCTTTCTTCTACTTGATTTCTGTTGCTGCTAACTTCTGGCTGGCTTATTTGAGTTGTTTGCAGTTTGCGTTCTGTCTGGCTTGGGGATGGTAAATTCCGCAAATCGTACCACAGAGTCTGACCCCGCAGAGTATAACCGGGATTTTCTGGTAACCCACCCCGGCCAGTAATGATGAAACGATTGCTTTCTGCTGTCTTAGCACAACCTGTAGCAATTCGCTTTGAGGAGTCAGTGACATTTGTCGGTAGTTTGACTAACTCACGGGATGGATATGTATCTGGTGTATTGATTTTTACCACACCATTAAACTCTGGCCCCCTTTCCGAAGTAGCAGTAATGTCACTTTTGGAACTCAGTTGTTCGCGGAACTCAGTACCAAAAATACCTTGAGCATTCACTACTACCCCTCCACCAAAACCTTTTTGGGCGTTGGCGGTGATGTCGCTATTTTCTTCGGCAACTAAAATATCAGTGGAGATAGTAATATTACCGCCACGAGAACTATTGAGAGTATTGGTACTGATTTTACTGCCATTACGCATCAACAAATTTTGCAATTCGATGGAAATGTTACCAAAATCACCAGCATTAGTATCAGCAGCAATTGTCCCTTGGTTGTTCATCAACAGGGAAGGGGCGTTAATTTGAATACTACCGGCTGCTCCTGTACCTGGGGTATCGCGGTTTTGGCTTTGAAAATTGCTCACGCTGATGGTAGCACCATCGCTAATAGTTAACTGATTAGCAGCGACTATGATATTACCCCCGTCACCATTTCCCGGAAAGGCGCTAGCAAATAACCCACTACGACTTTGTTGACTAGTGCCTACTAACTCTACCTTATCGGCGTTAACTTGCAAATTACCCGCATTTCCCGACCCCCTGGTAGCCGAAGCTATTTGACCGCCATCGACAAGGCGTAAATTTTGGGTTTGAATATTCACACTCCCACCCTGTCCATCACCTGAACCGGGAAATCCAGGTATTTTTTCGACTGTGGCAGCAATTATACTAGGGCCTAAATCAGAAATGCCTGTAACTTCTATATCATCAGCCTGAATATTTAATTCTCCAGCTTTACCCAAGCCAAAAGTACTAGTAAATACCTGAGCGCCTGCTTCCACGCGCAAACTATTAGTTTTAATATCTAAGTTACCTCCATTACCAGTTGCGCCGGGATTGACTGGGGAAAATATACCACTAGCCCCAATTGGGGACTCACCGATAATTTGTATTTCCCTAGCTTTGACACTCAAATTACCAGCAAATCCATCACCAAAAGTTGCAGTTTGGATTTGTCCGCCATCCGCCACTTGCAAGGTGTTGGTTTCAATGACTATATTGCTACCATTTCCAGTTGCGCCTGGAGCCACATCAGCAAATATACTAGTCCAATAATTGGGATTAGATGCTATTCCTTGTACTTTGAGAAATTCAGAAGCAAAGACATTCAGTGTTCCGGAGCTACCATTCCCCAAAGTGTCTGTGACAATAGCTGAACTATTGCTCAGGCTAATATTTCCACCTCGCAGGATAATACTACCTGCGCTGTTACCACTAGTATCAATAGATGCGGCATTCTTGAGTTCTATGTTACCGTAGTTAATTCCTTGTCCTGGTTGAAGTTGTAATTGTTGATGATTATTGGTTAAAGCAACTTCACCACTTTTAACTGACCAAATTTCTACTTTTCCTTCTGGGAGCGTGATATTTCCCCCATCTAATACTACATTTCCACCCAACAGAGCTATGGTTTTACCTGTTTGGGTGACATTGTACAGTCCCAGTGGGCGGTTACTTCGGTCTACGTAACCAGAATTAAAATCAATTAATAAATTGTTTCCATTACCATTAACATGAATGCTACTGTTGGGATTTGAACCGTATTGCAAGCCAATGGGAACGCTAACTGTTAGCAGTGGATTGGCTGTAGGGTTAGTGGCGCTAAATTCTGTTCCGTCAGCAAATTTTAGTTTATCTCCGGTGCTAGCAACAAAGGAACCACCTATATGCAAACGGGCATTTTCGCCAAATACTATACCACTGGGATTGATAAAATACAGGTTGGCACGACCGATATCTGTAGTATTGTTGATTAATGTTTGAATGGTACCGTTAATTTGAGAAAGTGATCCGCCAGTGATGCGGGTAATAATATTATCAATACCTGGGGAATGGACAAAACGAGCTGTGTCTCCTGATTGTACAGAAAAATCTTGGAAGCTGTGAAACAGGTTAGCACCATTATTGGGTTGGGAACCGCCAGTTATTTCATATATTCCTCCACCGTTATTATTAATGTTAGTAGGTAGAGTGCCATCAGAATTAATTTGAGTTTGCGCTCTCACTAATAAGGGACTTTTGCAGCACAGAAAGATAATAATTAGGGGCAACAAGTATTGCTTTTGTAGAAGTAAATTAAAAGTCTGTTGGAAAATTGTTGTAATCTGAGAAAACATAATATTTAATCCCATTTAAGACCTGAAATTATCAAAAGTATCTGGTCAGCGCAAAAAATACTAGCAATGGGAAATACTTACTAGAGATATAGATAATCGTCGAGGGTGGGGCCACAAAATTTTGTGACCCTAACCTTGTATTTCAAGTAAATGAAATACGCTGTATTTCCTTAGCTGAAATTGATTGGTAGTATGCATCTGATAGTTTTTTAAGTTGGGAAAATATATAGGTAGGTGCAATTACAGATCAATGATCAGGGTTGTCATTGGTCATTTGTTGAGTAAAAGAAATTACATGGCTAAGTTTGTACTGGGAAGGGAGTAATTTGTAGGTGCTTCTGGTAGCCATTTTTGGTTAAGAAAAATCATTTTTTGGTAATATGCATCCCAATATTTATGGTTAAAAGATGCACGCCATAAGATGCAATTGGGTTGGGACTGATTTTGGGGATTTTGGCAAAATGTTTTAAGAGATGAGTCTAGTGAAGAGGGGGAGATAGTCTTAACTTCACCTGTTTCGGAAAAGCAAGATGTAACACCATTATTCGAGCTACAGGATGTACTACCACTAGAGTTATAGCAATATGTTACACCGTTATTGGAGCTACAGGATTGACTATTACCTTCACCAAAAGTATAGGTAACTTTGGCATCCCCACCTACAGGATTTACTAGTTCTGGGGGAGAGAGCAAAATCCAAGTAGAAGGGTTTTTGATTTTCTCTTGGGCTGTTTTTTTGGCTTGTTCATATAAAGTCGGGAGGTTAGCGGCTAATTCAGATAATCCCATAGCAGGCGATCGCACATCCCAACCCATTAAATCCAATGCGGTAAGATCCTTATCGGTGATGACTTTTCTTTTTCCTGATTGCAGATAGGGATTCATGATCCCATCTGTACCTTGTTTCCAATGAGAACCCTGTACCCCATCTCCACCTAAAGAAATCTCTTCTCCTGTGGCTGTGTTCTGAACTATTGAATTCCCTTTATCAAAGGTGAAAAAAGGACTGCGACCAATTGATATATCTGGTATTCCTCGCCAAGAGTATTTACCACTGTCATATTTTATTGCCTGATTTTTGCTACTTTTCGAGAAACGATATAAATCTAGTGGCGTGAAAATCTGATCTATCACATCATCTGTGATTGGGTGCTGTTGATCTCTTACCGCAGCTTCCAAATGGGGATTATCTATCCCACTCACAAAGCCTAAGATATGACCCATTTCATGTATGACTGTAGTCAAAAAGTCTAAGTTGCTAGGTGGAATTTTGTTGTTTTTGTAGTTATAACTCCATGTCAATTGATTGACATTACTTAAATTTTTTAGGTCTTTAGCTAATACGATATGACCGTCAAAATCAGTAGTATCTTTACCTGCAAGGAACCTTAAGGCTTTGGCATTAGCACGAGTCATGTTAATTTTGTCAACATTTTCTATCACCTTTCCATTGAGCATGACACTCAAATAAGGAAACTTCAGACGATTTTTGTCTGATGTAAAATCATTGGCTGATTTTTTATCTTTAGACAATTGTTTGTGCAGTTCCTCATAGGAATGCCTGTTTTTTAACATTTCTGGTGTTGAAGAACCAAGCACATTTTTTGGTAACCCACTAGTGGTTGATGCAAATAGCTTGATCGTGACATTATCAGCCAGAAATTGACTCCAAATATTGGCAGCCATTTCCATCCCAATCATCTGGTCTAGGGTAGTCTCAGGCCCATAGTAGATTTGAAATTTTGTTGCCGTTGTTGATGTTGTGGTAGTATATCCAGTGGTTTGAGCCTGCACTAGTTGGAAGCTGCTAATAGTTGCACAGATAAATAATAATAGCAAAAAAAACTTCCCTTGAAGAATAGCTTGCTTTCTCTTATTTGTGCAAAAATACATAAGATTTTGCTGATGAGTAATGCTTTTCCTTGCCAGTTTTGCAACTGATAATAACTTGTTTATTCTCAGGATCATGCAATTATTCTGCCTTATTCAACTTCTATTTAATGTAGATCATGTTTTCAGTTTTTTTAGCAGTTTTCACAGACTATCATTGCAATTACTATCTACACAGACCAGTAGAATATATATGACGAGAGCTTTTAACTAGACTATCGGAAATAAAGATGATTAGATTAAGAAGAGTGAAAATCAGCAGGCTATGGCGCGATGATTAGCCAAATGTAACAACTTCTTCTTTACAAAACTTTACATAATGCCTTGTTAATTGTGTCCACAGACTTATAGCAGATTACAGTTAGTCTTGGTAAGGTACAGATGATTATCAGCGTCCAAAAATGTCTAGTACAAAGCGGCATCAATTCCGATAGGGTGATTGAGACTGAAAACATGAGCCTCTATAGATGTTGACCAGATGTTGACCATGCCTAAACTGACACCGTACTGTACTAGTCAGACAATTTTGACCTTGCATTCACCCCAAGGATCAATCCCCAAGCTTTGTAAAATAAAGGAAAATCTGTGAACTATACCCGTATTTTTATCGAGATAAAAACTTCTGTGGAAATAATTAATGCAATTTTAGTGTAAGTTTAGGAAACATTTAGTCAAGAGTTGATATCAGAATTACTGAAGATAGTGTACTCAAGATGAGTGTAGCTTTATGCTTAAATACCGTCTATTGGGAAGCGCCTTGTTAATATCAGTGTCTTGTATCCCTGTGGGGATCGCACCAAGTAACGCTCAAGTCACTTTCAGACCTCCACGCATACTTGCACCAAGAGAGTCTACTGGGGGAGCCTCACGGGATGGAAACAGTTGTCTTTCGGCTCACACAGAAACTCAGCAGGCCTCGGTAACACCTGTAATACCATTAAACAGAATTGGTTTTACCGTCAAAGAGCGACCAACAATACTGGTCTACATTCCTCAGACTAGCGCCAGAAAAGCATTATTTAGTTTGCAAGATGAACAAGCCAACAACCACTACCAAACAACGATCGCTTTACCTGCAAAACCTGGTGTCATGGCAATCAAACTCTCTGAATATGTGCCAGCACTCCAGACAGGTAAAAACTATCAATGGTCTTTGTCGATGATTTGCTCTGCTGAATTAGAGCCTGATAGTCCGTTGGTAAATGGATGGGTTCAGCGAGTGCATCCGCCTGTCAATGTCAAGAATTCAGGACATTTGTCTCCTTCGTTGGAGTTGGTTTCTCACTTAGCTAACAATGGACTGTGGTATGATACTGCCTCTGTTTTGGCGCAATTAAAGCAAGCTCAACCCCATAATCCGACTATCAGCATTTCCTGGCAACAACTGTTAAATTCTGTGGGGTTGAATGCGATCGCCAATGAACCTCTGATAAATTAACCTATTGGGGATGAAGACGCATTTACCTTGCAACTTGCAATTTTGAATGAACAGATGAGGAACAAAGAAAGCTGCTGAAATGTTTGCACGCAAATACTTTCCCCATCATCTATGCCAAGGAAAAGCCAATGCGATTCAATTGGAAAAGCTTATGGAAATCTCTAATCATTCGGAGGGTGAGGCAAGTCCAATGGCGCTATGTAACGATTACAGTTTCTACCGTAACGTTATGTGTGATTACTGGGAAGATGGCTGGATTGTTCCAACTACTAGAGTGGCAAACCCTGGAGCAATTTTTTAATCTGCGTCCCTTAGAATCACCAGAGGAGCGGATTCTCATTGTTGCTATTGATGAAAAAGACATCTCCCAAGTCGGTAAATGGCCGATACCTGATGTTGTCTTAGCCGAATTGCTCACCAAACTCAAAGCACAACAACCAACAGTTATTGGTTTAGATATTTATCGCAATTTGCCTGTAGAACCAGGTCATGACAAATTAGTTACGGTGATGAAATCTACACCGAAGTTAATCGGTGTGATGAAATTAGCAGGAAGACATGTACCTCCACCAGCTACCTTATTGCAACAAGACCAAATCGCTATTGTGGATTGGGTGGAAGATAAAGATGGCAAAGTCCGCCGGGGTTTATTATCGGCTGGGGATCAAAAAGGTGAGATTTTTCTGGGTTTAGCGGCACGCCTCAGCTTGATGTATCTGGAAAAAGAAGGCATTTCCTTAAAAACCCTAGACAAAAGTGGGCATACTTTGCAGTTGGGGAAAGCGGTATTTACAGCTATCCAGGGAAATGAGTTTAATTATCAAGGAGCAGATACCGGGGGATACCAAATTTTCCTCAATTATCGAGGCTTTGGGAATCGGTTTGATGTAGTTAATCTGCGGGATGTGCTGAATGGTTCTGTAGATCCGAAGTTGATTCGCGATCGCATTGTCTTGATCGGTTCTACAGCTAAGAGTATTCATGATGAATTTCACGTTGGCTACAGCAAGAATGCATTGAATAGTGGCACACCAATGCCGGCTGTAATCCTTCACGCTAATTTAACCAGTCAAATTTTAAGCGCCGCTATGAACCGGCGACCACTGATCCAAACCTGGACTTATCATCAAGAGTGGTTATGGATTTTCTGCTGGTCTTTTATTAGCAGCCTTCTAACATGGTGGTTACTAAATATCAACTTCCTCCGTCAGCAACGAATTCAAGGATTGCTAGTTTTAGGTATCATTTTGGCAATCTCGATCATCTTCACTACTGGCTATCTGGCATTTCTTGGAGGGTGGTGGATTCCCTCTGTTTCGCCATTATTAGCTTTGATCGGCAGTGCCATTGTCACCACCAACTTTTATAAAAAATTCCAACTAGCAGCAGCCAACAAGCAACTACAGGAATATTCTCGCACTCTCGAACAAAAAGTTAAACAGCGTACCCAAGAATTAGAAGCAGCCAAAATCGCTGCTGATGTTGCGAACCTAGCCAAAAGTGAATTTATCGCCAATATGAGTCATGAGTTGCGTACACCCCTCAATGGAATTCTTGGCTACGCACAAATTTTGCAACGTTCTCCCAACCTCAGCAAATCTGAACTAGATGGGATTCACATCATTCATCAATGTGGTTCCCATCTCCTTACTCTGATCAACGATATTTTAGATTTATCTAAAATTGAATCTCGCAAACTCGAACTGTACAAGAGTAATTTCCACTTCCCTGCTTTCTTAATAGCCGTAGCAGAAATGTGTCGTATCCGTGCTGTCCAAAAAGGAATCGCTTTTAGTTTTCAAGGCGATTGTGATTTGGCAGAAGGAATTTACGCTGACGAAAAACGGTTACGACAAATCTTAATTAATTTACTGAGTAATGCAATTAAATTTACCGAGGATGGAGAAGTTATTTTCCAGGTTGAGTTGTTAAAAATTGAGGAGAAAAATGCATCAATCATCCACAAAGTGAGATTTCAAGTTGAAGATACTGGCGTGGGAATGTTACCAGGAGAAATAGAAGAGATTTTTTTACCATTTGAACAGGTAGGTGAAAAAAATAAAAGAACAGAAGGCACAGGATTAGGGTTAGCAATTAGCTGTAAACTAGCTGAATTAATGGGAAGTAAAATCCAAGTTGCCAGTACTTTAGGCGTTGGGAGTAAATTTTGGTTAGATCTAGATTTATTAGTGGCTAAGGATTGGGTAAATCAAGCTAGGGTATCTGAAGAACCAAAGATAATTGGCATTAAAGATAAAAAACCCAAGCTGCTCATTGTTGACGATCAATGGGAAAATCGTTCCGTTATTATTCAATTACTTGAATCCTTGGGATTTGTATGCTTTGCAGCTACTAACGGTCAAGACGGTTTAGATCAATTAGAGGTAATTCAGCCAGATTTGATTTTCACTGATATCAAAATGCCGGTGATGGATGGCTGGGAAATGATCGAGAAAATTAGAAATTCATTGAAGCTGCAAAATCTCCCAATTATCACTTCTTCCGCTAGTGTATTTGAGCTTGATCGCGAAAAAAGTTTGCAAGCAGGAGCCAATGATTTTTTACCCAAACCAATACAAATTGATGCCCTGCTCCAGCTAATTAAAAAATATTTACAATTAGAGTGGATTTATGAAGAAACTGGTCATAAAGCTCAAATATTCAGCCATTCTGTATCTGCTGTCAGCCAAAATAAATTAATACCTCCACCAGCAGCAGAATTAAATCAACTGTTAGATTTTGCTATGCGGGGGAATATTCAAGGTATAGAAATATTATTGGCTGAACTGGAGAAATTAGACCCAAAATATCTACCGTTTACTACGAAAATTCAAGAATTAGCTGACAACTTTGAAATTAAGAGTATTCGGGAATTTATCAAATCTTTGCAGGGGGAATTGCATGAATGCTAATAATTGCGATCGGGCTATTATCTTAGTTGTTGATGATAAACCCACCAATCTTAAAGTTCTTTGTGCTGCAATTGCCAATTTGGGATGGGAAATTTTGGTAGCTACTGATGGAGAAAGTGCGATTGAGCAAGCAGTGTATGCTCGTCCAGACCTGATTTTATTAGATGTAATTATGCCAGGAATGGATGGTTTTGAAACTTGCCAAAAACTCAAGAAAAATTCTCTTACTCAGGAGATACCGATAATTTTTATGACTGCTCTTTCAGAAACCATTGATAAAGTCAAAGGTCTTTCTCTAGGAGCAGTAGATTACATTACTAAACCTTTTCAAGCAGAAGAAGTTATCGCCAGAATTAACATCCATTTAAAGCTGTGTTTTTTGACGAAAAAACTTGCAGTTTATAATACGGAACTGGAGCAGCTAGTACAAGAACGTACAGCACAACTTTATCAAGCAGTGCGAGAATTACATGAATATCAACTGCAATTAGTCCAATTTGAAAAAATTTCTGCTCTTGGTCAGTTAGTTGCTGGTGTTGCCCATGAAATTAATAATCCTCTGAGTTTTATCGGCAATAGTTTAAACTTTATGGAAAACTTTGTTTCTGACCTATTGTACCATTTTAAACTCTATCGGAAATTTTATCCTGATCCAGTTGCAGAAATTGTCGAAGATGCTAAAGATATCGAATTGGACAGAATAATTTTAGATATACCAAAAATGATTGCATCGATGAATGTGGGTGTAGAACGCATTACAAAAATTAGTCATAGTCTCCGCATTTTTTCTCGTGCCGATATTTTTCAAAAAGCCTGTTTTAATATTAATGAAGGGATTGAAAGTACTTTAGTACTACTAAAATATCGGCTGCAAACTCACCAGAACCGTCTAGATATTGAAGTTATCAAAAACTATGGTGATTTACCAAGAATTGAATGCTTTCCCGGACAACTTAATCAAGTATTTATGAATATTATTGCTAACGCCATAGATGCTTTTGATGAATCTGCAAAGCAGGTTTTGGCAGAGGGAGGGAAAATAAAAGGTACTATCAATATTGCTACGGCAGTTAAGCAAGATAACTATGTGATGATTTCCATAAAAGACAATGGAGGAGGTATTTTACCAGAAGTAAAAGAACGCATATTTGAACAATTTTTTACTACCAAACCGGTGGGGAAAGGAACTGGTTTAGGATTGTCGATTTCTCGCGAGATTATAGAACAACAACACAAGGGTAAGCTTAGTTGTTTTTCTACATTAGGAGAAGGAACAGAATTTATAATTGAAATTCCGATAAACTCAGAAGGGTGAAAAATTGTCGTGAGAAATTTTATAGTAAAATAATGTATAGAAAGCGTAAGTTGATACCATCTATAAATTTAGTTACCTGTTGGGGGTTGATAATATTTTGGCTGATTAGCAGCAATGTTTCAGCATTAGCAGAAACTGAGTTGTTATGGATGTTAAAAATGGGCAAGGGCAGATTTTTATTAGGTTCCAATTATGTCAATCAAGACGACAAATCCCCCCTAGAAAAAGGTAGAATTCTGTTTGAAGCGTCCCGCTTTGCGGAAGCGGCTAAACTCTGGGAAATGGCGGTAACTAATTTTCAGCAGCAAGGCGATATAATTAATCAAGCTTGGATATTGAGCTATCTATCTTTAGCTTATCAGAATTTAGGGGAGTGGCAAAAAGCTGAGAAAGCTATTAACAACAGCCTGAATCTTTTACAACAAAACAAAGCCAATGCAAGTATATGGGCGATCGCTCTCAATACTCAAGGACATCTGCAACTGGCACAAGGAAAAGCCGAAACAGCCCTGAAAACCTGGCAAAAAGCCGAACAAGCCTATAGTGATGCTGGCGATCGCGTAGGAGAAATAGGTAGCCAAATTAATCAATCTCAAGCTTTGCAATCTTTAGGATTTTATAGCAAAGCACGAAATTTGTTAAGTAAAATCCCTGAAAACTTGGAAAATCAGCCCGATTCTCTACTAAAAGTGCAAGCATTGCACAGTCTGGGAGTGGCTTTACAAGTGATAGGAGATTTGCAAACATCCGAAAAAGTCTTACAGCAAAGTTTAGCAATTAGCGATCGCCTCAACCCTAATGCAGACATCAGTCAAATTCTGTTTAGCTTGGGAAATAATGCCAGAGACTTACAACAAATCCCAGTAGCTTTAAATTACTATCAACAAGCAGCAGCCAAGACAAATAACCTCCGGGTGCAAGTCGAAGCCAATTTAAACCAACTCAGTCTTTATCTAGAAACCTTACAATGGCAACAAGCTCAATCTTTATTAGCGCCAATTAAATCTCAACTGAAGAAACTTCCCCCCTCACGCACCTCTGTGTATGCAGCTGTTAACTTTGCCCGCAGTCTGGTTAAATTAGAGAGAGAGAATGGCAAAGAGTCTGCACAATACCAAGAAGCGGCACAGATTTTAGCCCTTGGGGTAAAACAAGCCGAAAACTTGGGAGATATGCGAGCTAAAGCTTATGCTTTAACTGAATTGGGAGGATTGTACCTGCAAACACAGCAGCTAGCCCCAGCATTGCAACTGACACAACAAGCCCAACAACTTGCTGAAGGGATGCAAGCTGCTGATATCACCTACCAAACTTATTGGCAAATCGGACGCCTCCGCAAAATTCAAGGAGATATTCCAGCCGCGATCGCCGCTTATAAATTATCTCTAGATGCTCTTAGTTTTTTGCGTAGTGACTTAGTAGCAATTAGTCAGGATGTGCAATTTTCTTTCCAAGAGAAAGTGGAACCTATTTATCGAGAGTTGGTAGATTTATTATTACAATCTAACCCCAGTCAAGAGAACTTAAAGCAAGCCCGGAAAACAATTGAAGCCCTGCAATTAGCCGAGTTAGACAATTTTTTTCGGGAAGCCTGTTTAGAAGGCAAACCACAGCAAATTGACCAAATCGATCAGACAGCAGCCGTTATTTATCCGATTATTTTGCGCGATCGCTTATCCGTAATTGTATCTATTCCTGGAAAACCCCTAGCAAGTTACAACACATCTCTATCCCAAGGTGAGATCGAAAACAGCATCAAACAGATGCGCCAATCCCTCAATCGTGCTTACGCCAATGAAGAACGTTTGCGACTATATCAACAACTATATCAATGGCTAATTCGTCCAGTGGAGTCTGAGTTAGCCAAAAGTAAAGTGAAAACCTTAGCATTTGTGTTAGATGGTTCCTTGCGAAATCTGCCAATGGCGGCGATGCATGATGGTAAACAATATCTCATTCAGAAATATAGCCTTGCACTCTCACCCGGAATGCAACTATTGCAAGCGCGATCGCTTAAAGGGGAAAATTTGCAAGTGATGATAGCAGGATTGAGTGAAGCGCGCCAAGGCTTTAACGCTTTACCAGGAGTACAATTGGAACTCAAAGAAATCACTTCAGCAGTTAACAGTCAACTCCTCCTCAATGAAACATTTACCAGTGTGAACCTGCGACAAGCTATCCAATCAAAGCCTTTTTCAGTTTTGCATTTAGCGACTCACGCTCAGTTTAGTAGTAGCTTTAATGAAACTTTTATCCTCACCTGGGATAAAAAAATTCCGATCAAAGACTTAGCCGAATTAATTAAATCTAGAAACGAAGATGAAGCCAGTCCACTAGAACTCTTGGTTCTCAGTGCTTGCCAAACAGCCAAAGGAGACAATCGCGCTATTCTAGGATTGGCAGGAATAGCAGTCCATTCCCGCGCCCGCAGTACCTTAGCTACCCTCTGGGCTGTCAAAGACGAATCTACAGCCAAATTTATGGGTAAATTTTATCAACAACTCAAGCAACCAGGAATCAGTAAAGTCGAAGCTTTGCGCACAACCCAAATGGCATTTTTGCAAGATGCAGATTTTTCCCATCCCTATTATTGGGCACCGTTTGTTTTGGTAGGAAATTGGTTATAGTCCGCTTTAGGGAACTCCAAAAAATAAAATTAACAATGATATCAATACTACTCGGTTAAGCGTTGTCAAAAGCATCGAAGGTAAACTCAGGCAGTTTGTGCTTGTCTCCCTAAGCTCCAAGCTAAAATCAAAACAAACAAAGAAAAATCTTGCTATGGTAGCCATCTCCCAACAACCGCAAAAAATGACCATCGAGGAATATCTCGCATGGGAACCCCAGCAAGACCTTCGCTACGAATACTTCAACGGCGAAGTTTTTGCCATGACAGGTGGTACAATTCCTCATAATGACATTGCACTTAACTTATACACAGCCTTACGCCCACATTTACATGCTAGAGGTTGCCGAGTGAATGTGTCTGACGTGAAAGTTCAAGTTACGCCTAAAAGTCCTTACTATTATCCTGATGTTATCGTCAGCTGCGACCCTCAAGACCTGAATGCCCGCAAATTTATTCAAAACCCAAAAATAATTGCCGAAGTTCTCTCTCCTGGTACCAGCAGCAGAGATAGGGGCGAAAAATTCACTAATTACCTGCAAATCCCTTCTTTGCAAGAATATTTATTGATAGATGCAGAAAAAATTTCCGTCGAACGCTACTGTCGGGGAGAGGGAAGAATGTGGCTTTACCATCCCTACACTGAAGGAGATATGATTACCCTATCCAGCATCGAATTTGAAATTGCGATCGCACTACTGTATGAAGGGGTTGTCTTGGAAGCAGAGGCAGAATAGAGTTTTTGGGATATTGAAAAATTCTTTGGCAGTCACATTTTAATCACATTTGTTTTTAATCCTTGAGTTAGCTAAATTCAGTATTTTGGCAAGCATAGGTATTACTTGGATGTGGCAGCGAAAGATATCACGTAGAAAAGTGCGGTATTTACCAGGAGATTTTCGATGACTCAGTCAATTGGACGTACTTGTTGGGCGATCGCTGAAGGGTACATTCCTCCATATAGCAACGGGCCGGAACCTCAGTTTATTAGTCATGAAACTGTGTGTATTCTTAATGCTGGGGGCAAGGATGCCCATGTAGAAATTACGATCTATTACAGTAACAGAGAACCTGTTGGCCCTTATCAGGTAACTGTTCCTGCTCAACGTACAAAGCATATCCGCTTTAATAATCTGACAGATCCAGAACCGATTCCTCATGATACTGATTTTGCCAGTGTTATTACCTCAGATGTACCGATTGTAGTGCAACATACTCGGTTAGATTCGCGACAAGCAGAAAACGCCTTGCTCAGTACTATGGCATTTCCTGGTAATTAGATAAAAAGGGTAGCCTCATCTGCAGTAGCGATCGCATAAACTGGCAAAATGTACCTTCTACACCAAATAAAAGGTTACACCAATTCAAATAATCTTTGCGACACATCAAAATATTCTAGAGGGCATGGCAGTGCCAGTGCCTCTACAATCTGTCGCATTCTTTTTTCCAATTGGTATTACCCTAAATTGCGTTTATCTTTTTTCTAGCATAGATATCAGGTTTAGCGCCGATGGGGTGGAAAAAAGAGTACGGGATACCAGCTATAGCGCAGTAATTCGGCTGCAAAGCTGGAAACTAGCCATTCTTGGACTGTACCGATTGTTGCTGAAGAAAGCGCGATCGCGCTAATATCAACCATTGTTGCTGCCTCTAAAATCTGGTTGATAGAGTATCCTTGGCGAACTTCTGTCTCCACTTGTAAATTTACCTCTTGCAAATCAGCTTTGATTTTAGATAAGCTTTCTTGCGCCTGCTGGGGTGAAATTTTTTGGGGTAACTCTCGACGGCGAGCTTCTTCTAATACCCAACATAGCGTACAATCTCGGATATATGGCTCAGATTGTTGTTGCGCTAATTGCTTCACCTGTTGCACCAGATAATTCGCTGCTGGAGTCCCATTATAGGGAAGTAGTAAAGAGCGGAAAAGGTGCTGACAACGGAGTTTTAATTCTTCAGCAGTATAAGTAGAAATTAATTGCGGACGCAGTACCAAAAGCGGAATAGTTGTTTTGTGAGATAATTCAGCCATTGTACTACCCACCAATTTTTCTGTGAGTAAGTTGCGACTTTGAGAACCCAGTATAATCAATTGAGATTGATAACTTTGGGCAATCTTGAGAATAATATCAACAGGCTTACCTGATTGAACTTCTATGTTAACTTCGACATCAGTCGAACCGGCATCAAGGGTTTTTGTTAATTGGGTTTGGGCTTGTTTGATTTTCTCTGTATCGACTTGGGGAATAATCCCTTTTTCCCACAAAGGAACAGCATGTAGAAACACAATTTGTTTTATCCCAGCTAGCGCCAGACTAGAAACAAAATTTGTGAGACGCTGTAAACCATCGGCAAAATCTGTGCAAATCAAAACTCTTTGAAACATAAATCACCACTCAAAGAAACTGAGAAATCTGTTAATTTAATCTACAACCTATATCAAGTTTGCTTGACTAACAGCATATTTCATTTTGGTAATCGAGAAGTAATCATTTCCCTAAATTAGCCACAGCTATCATGAATTACATTTTAGTCACATTTGCGCTTTACAATGGCATTATTGTAGATTTTAACCAATAAATTATCTCTTGGGATAGAAGGTAAAAGATATTTGGAATTTTTAAGCTGATAAGCGACAAAAAAATCTTGAAATTGTGATATTTGCGCTCATTTCCATCTCAAATATCCAAGGGACAACTAACGAACAGTTAGCTGCTTGGGAAAACAGAAAAATAATAGTGAGGAAACTATGCGATCGCGTACAATTCTCATCCTCATCTCTTTGTTAATTATTGTTGGCTTTTTAGGTTTTCAATTAGAACTAAATTTGCCAGGAAGACCACCTGCCATTGATAAAACCTATACACCATTGACAAAATCTCCCCCCACAGATATAGGTTCCTACGATGTTTTAGGCTATGTAGTCAGCAAAGAAAAAGCTGAGAGATGGCTGGAAACTGACAAAGGACGCGCCGCACTTTCTCCCGATAGGGGTGCGGTGAAAGTGACTGAAGAATTAATCGATTTGGGTCGTGATGCTTTTTACCAAGAAACCTGTACCCTTACCTGCTGACCCACCTGTGTTATCAGTTCCAACTGACATCACCCCAAAGGCAGATATTGAACTAGCTTATGCTTTGAGCGATCGCAATGGCGGTTATAAAGTACAAAACCTGATTGGATTATATCTCAGCGCACCTTATCTCCATGACGGTGGTGTAGCTGCTAGTGCTGAGTCTATCAAGCAAGATGAAAGCGGACGCTTTATGATTACTAAACCCGATGAGTTGGGAATGGCTGGAACTCTCATGCGGGGAATTGTACCAGACTCAGAAGCGAGTTTGTGATCGCTCCTCGATAGAAACTTGCGCCAGGCTGTAGTCACAGCTAACCAAAACAATTCCGATTTGCAAAGGTCAAACGTAGATGGTAGCGGACATGAATATTGGGTTGATGAACAAGCAGGTTACAGCACTCAAAACCAAACGGACTTGATTAAATTCCTACTGTCAATAGACGACGATCCGGCCGTTTTACCGGAAACATCTCTAGCACAACGTTAAAACAACTCCCCATTATTCAACACAGCTTTTAGGGACTGGGGAAGAGAAATTTTAAATTTTAATTCCCCTGTCTCTATGTTTGCATTACTTTAATTAAGTAGGTGGTGGGAATTAAATATAAGATGGACGTAGGTTGGGTTGAGGAACGTAGACGCGTTCGCGGAGCGTTGCCGCAGGCTAGCGGCTTCCCGAAGGGTAACCCAACACCCGCATGGGTTAGCGATAGCGTAACCCATCCTACAAATAATTATGCCTTCCTACTTATTTGCTCCTTTATAGCTACAAAACAATCGGTAAAACAGTAGACAAAAACTCCCATTGCTGGAGTAATTATTAGTTTATTTCACATGGATGAATTACAAGCAGATTAATCATCGAAGAAGGGAATAGGGAATAGGGAACTTTTAACAGTTTTCCTATTCCCTCAGGTAGTTAAGAGACCCATGCTTCTATAAGTAGCAAGTTTTGGTGGAGTTTTAATCCACATACATTACATTCTGTTCTCTGTTACCCGTATTCCTGTTCCCCCTTTAATTGATTGACAGCAGGATAAAACAGTCACTTTCTCTTCACATTTATCGCTCATACTCAAAATATTGTTCAGGAGTGTATTTTATGGTTGGGCTAATTATTACTTGGGTAGTGACCTCTATCAGTTTTTTGATTATTTCTCGACTACCAATAGGCGTAGAAATAGACAATTTTGGTAAAGCATTAATTACCGCCGCAGTTTTTGGCATCTTGAATGCTCTATTACTTCCAGCTTTAACCTTTTTCACCTTGCCAGTCATTATCATTACCATAGGCTTATTCTTTTTTATTCTCAATTCAATTATCTTTGCCTTATCAGCTGCTATCGTACCTGGTTTTCGTCTCAGATACGGTTTCTGGAGTGCTTTGCTTGGCTCAATTGCTTTGGCAATTATTAACTCTATACTCTTAAGATTGATAGCACCGTTTACCTAAAAAGCGAGTGTTGCATTTGGAATCATTCAATAACCGAGAAGTATCAACTTTTAATGGGGAAAAACCTATGCTGACAAAATTTTTACGCCAACAATTTGTTTTGTTTATCGCCGGAATTTTTTTGGTGTCTGTGCTATTTGCTTGTCAAGAAAACCAAATCACAGAGTCACCAACTGCTACTGTCTCACCTGTAACACAACAAACTCCTCTAACTACTAACTCTCCACCGGTAGCATATCCAGATAGAGAATTAACTACTTCTCCCGCACAGCTACCAAAATTACCTTACGCTTATAACGCACTAGAAAAAGCTATTGATGCAGAAACGATGAAACTGCATCATGACAGACACCATGCTACATACGTTAATAATCTCAATGAAGCCTTACAAAAGTATCCAGAACTGAAAAATAGAAGTGTCGAAGCAATGCTGCGCGACTTAAATAACATCCCAGAAGATATTCGGGATACGGTGCGCAACAATGGTGGTGGTCATCTCAACCATACAATTTTCTGGCAAATTATGAGTCCTAACGGTGGTGGACAACCAACAGGAGAAATAGCCCAACAAATAAATCAAACCTTTGGTAGTTTTGATGCTTTTAGAAAACAATTTAATGAAGCCGGTGGAGACAGATTTGGTAGTGGATGGGTTTGGTTGGTGCGTAATGCCCAAAATCAACTCCAAATAGTAACTACAGCTAATCAAGATAGCCCAATCATGGATGGTTTATACCCAATTATGGGTAACGATGTATGGGAACATGCATATTACCTGAGATATCAAAATCGCCGTCCTGAGTATCTCAATAATTGGTGGAATGTGGTGAATTGGACAGAAATTAACAGACGATCGCAAGCTGGATTGCAACAAAAAGTTTAGAGGTATGGGCTGATGAGAAGTTTATTGATGAAAAATCCTGTAGTGATCGGGGTATCTTGGATAGTAGCATATATTTTAATTATCCTCTTCCCTCTATTCATCTTACTTTTATACCCACCGACACCCAGTGATGAACGTAGTTTTTGGTTAGAATTTTCTGCTGCTTTGGGTTTTATTGGTTTAGCAATGATGGCAATGCAGTTTGCCTTAACTGCCCGGATTAAAAGCATCGAAGCCTCCTATGGTGTTGACTTAATTCTTCAGTTTCACCGCTATACCTCAATAGTTGCATTCTTTTTTATCCTGGCTCACCCCATAGTTTTATTCATTCATAATCCAGAGACACTGCAACTATTGAATTTTATCCAAGCACCGTGGCGAGCAAGAGCAGCAGTAATAGCTACTTTGGCGCTAATTGCAATTGTTGTCACCTCAATTTGGCGGCAAAAATTGAATATTCCCTATGAACCTTGGCGTATAGCTCATGGCATTTTAGCTGTGATTATCGTTGCATTTGGTTTAGGACATGCTTTGGGTGTAGGTAACTACTTAGGGCTGTTTTGGAAAGCGGCGCTCTGGACTGGTATTGCAGTGGCGGCGTTGTGGCTGTTGATTTATGTCAGGTTGGTTAAACCTTATTTTATGCAGAAAAAACCTTACTTGGTGGAAGCAGCTATTCCCCAAAGAGGTAATGTCTGGAATTTGGTTTTGCGTCCTCGAGGACATGATGGAATTAGTTTCCAACCAGGCCAATTTGCTTGGCTGACTTTGGAAATATCGCCGTTTAGAATGCGGGAACATCCATTTTCTTTTGCTTCCAGTGCCGAAAAACGCGATCGCATTGAATTTGGGATTAAGGCTTTAGGAGACTTCACAAACACAATTAAGGATGTCAAACCAGGTACTAAAGCCTTTTTGGATGGCCCCTATGGCGTGTTTACTACAGACCTCTATGAGAATACAGCGGGATTTGTCTTTATTGCTGGAGGGATAGGGATCACACCAATTATCAGTATGCTTTTTACCTTAGCAGAACGTAAAGACGAGCGCCCTCTACTCTTAATTTATGCGAGTACAACTTGGGATGATATAACCTACCGAGAAGAGATCGACGCCTTAAAAGATAAATTAGACCTGACAGTTATCCACGTTCTTCGCAAACCTCCAGAAGATTGGTCAGGCGAAAGTGGATATGTCGATCAACAACTGCTAGAACGCTATATTCCTAAACGTCCTGCAACTCGCAATTACTTTATTTGTGCTGCACCAAAAATGATGAACGAAGTTGAAAAAGCTTTACATAAGTTGGATGTACCTGTGACTAATATTCACATGGAACATTACAACCTTGTTTAACTTAATTCACAAGTTGCTAGTTCATAGCTTTAGCTTACATTCCTAGTTTGTTGATTGGCGAATTTTTGCGAAAAAATTTTCATTCCAACTTATTAGCAAATCCCAAAATCTACATTTCCTTAATTTTGATTATGCGTTACAGTATCATGCTGCAAGTTGTAGCCAGTATAACTTTAATTTTTCTGGGTACTGCTACTTTATTCGCTTGGTTACAATACCGTCAAGTCACCGATGAAGCGAGTATTCAGACAAGTAATGCAATGCCAATTTAAATAGTGTTTGCGGCACATGAATATATTCTAGAGGGCATGGCAATGCCATGCCCCTACCATCTGTCGCATTCTGTTTTTCAATAGTTATAAAAATTACCAGTCAAAAATCATACTCGATTTTTTTAATTCGGTCTGCGGGTAGATGTAATAAGATTTATCTACAGACAAACTATATATCGTGGCGTTCATTGTGGCGAAAAATTCTAGTTGCTAATTATAATTAATATTAAATGCGCAACGAATTATAGACCTAAGTCACTTAAATCAATTGATTAACAATTTCCTCAACCATGCAAAGGGCGATTTTTGAGAGATAACAAATTATGAAATTGACAAATACTCTTACAAGAAAATTACTTTTTGGTATGGTATTATTAGGACTTTCAGCTTGTAACTTAGCTACAACTGAGTCTGCAAATATTGATAATCAAGAAACACAAACAGCCCAACCAGTCAGCCAACAAACGGGGAGTAAAAATCAAACCTGCACTTTAGTAGACAGTGGCTTCGGTTCCCAGGGACAGGTAAAGCTAAAGGCTGAAGAAGTAGTCACAGGTTTAGAAGTTCCTTGGGGAATTGCTTTTTTACCCAATCAAGATATGTTAGTTACGGAAAGACCGGGAAGAGTTCGCCTTGTGCGGGGTGGAAAACTGATTCCTAAACCAGTAGCTACTATCAAAGTCACCGAGACTGGTGAAGATGGGTTACTGGGAATTGCGACTCATCCCAATTTTGCTGAGAACAGATTTTTCTATTTGTACTACACCGCCGATAGAAATGGGTCACAGGTGAATCGTGTTGAACGCTGGCGATTATCTCA
>NZ_JACJRE010000007.1 GCF_014697075.1 Tolypothrix sp. FACHB-123
AAAGATATCCATTTTTATTCTATTTCTTAATCATTTTTATCTTTGCGCTTTTCTCTTGCTTGTAATCTCCTTATACTTCAATTTGAAGTGCGGAGTTTGGGGTATAAATTGGTCACCGCAATCACACAATTTTAGCTTTTAAAAACCATATATAGTTTCCAAAAATAGTTAAGGATGGGTAGATCCCATCCCTAATATTGAAATATTGATGATTCGGTGAATAAATTTTCTAGTTCCTAGGATAAGGAATCTAAATCCAGGGATTGCATTCCTTGGCGTTCGACAAACTCCAGCATACTACCCAATTGCAACCACACTAGCAAACAAGTTAGTAAACTAATTGGCAAGCCAATTCCTAAAGCCAGGAAAGTGGGAAAACCAAATATCTGTAAACCGGAAGTGAGAAATAAACAAATACCGCCGGTGATACCAAGAAATGGTACCAAGAGTTCTTTTAATGAAGATTTTGGCTTCACATTTTTTGCTCGCTCTCTTGGCCATTTCTGAGCAATTACTTTTAAAGTACCAGATAAAGCTATGCCAGAAGTTACTGCAATCAATAAACCAACAAGTAGTAAGAAATAGGGCGGATGCAGAGGGTAATAGTACATGAAAACTCCTAATTGCAGAGAATTGTAAAAGTAATTGGACGTTTTTACTTGTTAGTTTCGACTTGTTAGTTTTGGCTTTGTGCGGGATTGCTTCCAAAAGTCATAAAGGATGTGGCTTTTGGGAGAATCGCGGCCGCGCCTTCTCTTGATAACTCTGTTAAAAAGCCGATCGCCACATCAAATAAACGATTCGGCTGTAAGTCATCTTTAACTAGGTTCCACAGACGTTGAACTTCTTCTGTATGTAGACGATCGTCTTCTGTGAGGGCTAGTACTAATTGCTGACGCAGGAATTTACCTTCTTCAGACAAAATAAATTGCAACCCCATCTGGGCTGTAGGTAAGACATCAAAGTTGTCATCGTTACGCGCGATCGCAATTAAATTTTCTAAACGCTGCCATTGGAATCTACCATCTTTAAATAGCACGTTTAGTAGCCGTCGCCGTAATTGGGGAGATTCACCTGTCAGCAAGCGTCTGGCAATATAGGGATAACCCACCTCAACAATTTTAAAATTGGGGTTGAGGCTAAGTGCAATTCCTTCTTGGGTAACTAGGGAACGAATAATCAAAGCAAACTTCGCCGGGACTCGGAAAGGATATTCATACATCAATTCCGAGAACTCATCGGTAATGGTTTTGAAGTTAAAATCCTTAACGTTTTTACCGATCGCATTACCTAACACTGATTCTAATGCTGGCACAATCGGGCAAATATTCGTATTTGGGGTGAGAAAACCCAACTTCACAAAGTCTGCGGCTAAGTCGGTGTAATCTTTATTTACTAGATGCACTAAGGCATCTACAAGGGTTTCTTTGGTGGTTTCCTCTAGCTGATCCATCATCCCAAAGTCAATGTAAGCCATCCTACCATCAGGCATAGCAAACAAGTTACCTGGGTGGGGGTCAGCATGGAAAAAACCATGTTCTAATAGCTGTTGTAAACCTGAGGTCACACCAATTTTGATGATGTCCTCTGGATCTAAACCAGCAGCGCGGATACTTTTCGTATCTGTCAATTTGAAGCCGTTAATCCATTCCAGGGTTAAAACACGGCTATTGGTATAACGCCAATAAATACTGGGGACTTTGACACTCTTGTCATCACGGAAGTTATGGGCAAATTTTTCCGCGTTACGACCTTCGTTAATGTAATCAATTTCCTCAAATAACTTAGTGCCAAACTCGTCCACAATTAAGGTGAGGTCGTGACCGAGATTTAGTGGTAGCCAAGGCGCTAGCCAAGTCGCAGCCCAACGCATCAGGTACAAGTCTTTGGTTAAAGTTGGTCGCAAGTTGGGGCGTTGCACTTTGACGGCGACTTCTTCGCCACTCATTAAGCGACCGCGATAAACTTGACCTAAGCTAGCTGCTGCTACGGGTTTAGGTGACAGTTCGCTAAAGACTTCGCTAATTGAGCGATCGAGTTCAGTTTCGATAATCTGATAGGCCAATCCATTATCAAAAGCTGGTAATTGGTCTTGCAGTTTAACCAATTCTTCGAGGAAGTCTTTACGTATCAAGTCAGGTCTAGTAGATAGGGCTTGACCTACTTTAATGAAGGTGGGGCCTAGGCGAGTGAGCAGTTCACGTAATTGAGTGGCGCGTTTCCTCTTGTTCTGCTCTACTTGATTTTGCCATTCATCCCACTTCAAACTAATAATAAATCCAGAAAAAGACCAGATAATTCTCAGTAAACGCCCCCACACGAGCCAGGGACGGTAACGATAATAACGGGCGATCGCTTCTGGATCATAGCGCCTTAGCTGAGCAGATTGATACTGACCCACGCTTTTATTTGCCTCTTCAACTGGGAAATTTACACTTTTTTTGGTTTCTAAAAGTACTTGCTAATTGCAAGTAAAAGATACCGATTAGTTGTTATAAAACACAATAAAGCTTTGCCCATTTCTGGGAAGTTTTTATGGCAATACTTAGCCTGCTTTACTGCTGATTTTTTGTTATCTTTTTCTTAATTATACTTTATAAAAGTACAAATATTCCTGCCCTGTAAGGATTTTGGGTACTTGTGTGATATAGAATACATTTGGACATTGGGGATGGGGCATGGGGCATTGGTCAACAGTCAACAGTCAACAGCCAACAGCCAACAATAACCTATAGCCATTCGCCACCTCGGAAGCGCCAGCGGGGAAAGATAAGGCGCATGAGGCTTTGGGAGGAGATGAAAACTGCTAGCCAAACAATGCTGTAATGGATGAAAAAGACTGTTGGTTCTAGTTCTTCTTTGGGGATAGGGATGGGTAGGAAGCCAAGTATTTTGACGCCACAGAAGACAAAGATAAATTCCCAAATTCCAGCAAATAGTTGGTAAGCCGCTGGCCAGTCTCGATCCCAACGGAATTTTTGTAAATAGTTATAAAGTACATCCCAACATAAGCCAAAGATGGCGACATAGGCGAGTATCCAGAAATAAATTATGCCTGGTGCATTACCAATTAAACCAATTGCAAAAGGTAAGGAGACAAATATGCCTACAGTTGCTAGTAGTAATAATCGAGTTTGCCAACGACCGAATAAAGTAGGTGTCATAAAAGTATTGAGTAGAGAGTTTAATTAGCTTAATAATACTCCTATGAAAAAACTCCACAAGATTGTGGAGCTTTTCTGAAAAATAGAAGTTTTTTTAAATCGTTACGGGAGAATGATACTTGGCTAGTGCTTGCCAATTAATTACATCCTCTAACAAAGCTTGATAACCGAAGGTGTTGGGATGGAGTCCATCATCGCTGATGCGTTTGCGCCGCCAAAGTTCGCCACGTTCCATCCATTGGTCGAAAATGTCGAGATAGGGAATGCGACGTTGATTGCAAGCAATTCTCGTGGCTTCTTTGTAGCGATATTGATCGGCATGATTGTAATAGAAGCAATCGAGAAATGGCATTTTGGCTTCATCAACTGGAACCATACCTACAAATACTACAGGACAAAGTTGTTGTGCTTGTTCTAGTAATTCGGCAATTTGTGATTCAAAGAGGGCAAAATCTGTGTAATTCCGACCATCAGGACGAGATAAGCGCGCTGAATCATTTACGCCTACGGACAAAATAATTAAGTCGGGGACGCGATTGCGCAGTTCACCGCGGTGGCGAAATTCTACTTCTAGCCTTTGGGCAACTTGTTGAGTGCGATCGCCTCTGACTCCCAGATTATAAAGCACATGACCGCTACTATCCGGTAACATCCATTGTCGCCGTAGTTGTTCGACCCAGCCGCCTTTATCTGGATCGCCAAATCCATATACTAAGCTATCCCCCAGTGCGATAATCTTCAAAGGCTGGCAATGATTTGGTGCTATAGACAGCTGCATTGAGGAAGGTCGCGCGAATGTTTGCATCTTAAAAAGACTTTATTTTATATCTTTACAAGATTCTATACATTTCTACACCATTACAGAGTATATTTCTACTCTCCATGTTGAAACGAGTTAATAAAGTAGGGAATTAATGTATTTTGGCGAGGCCAATTGCGATAGAGAAAGCGGGCTAGCAAAGGTAGAGAAATCAGCATTAATACCACACCAAACCACCAAATAGAACGTAATTGTTCGATTTGGTTTGTCATTGAAGTAGTAGTTTTTGAACCGCTGGCTAACAATCCCATGCCTACTGCTAGGGAATTGTTAAACGCATGGCAGGCGATCGGTACAATTAGGGTGCGGGTTTTGATATATAAAACTCCCATGATGATGCCAAATAGGGACAATCCCAGCACGTTTGCATGTAACATGCCGAACATCACCCCAGAGATTATCAAGGCAGTAGTAATACCCCATTTGCTAGCCCAGCGCTGCAAAATAATTCCTCGAAAGAGAAATTCTTCAGTAATTGGCGCAATTACTATGTATACGATTGCTGCTAATAGATTATAAAAAGGTGATTCAGTATTGCGAGGAGATGGACTGTTTGCCAGCTGGCGCATGACATTTTCGACAAAGGAAGGTGCAGCCAAGGATAATAAATAAAATGATACTAAGTAGGCACTGAGAGAAAACAGAATAATCAATAAGACTAATCCTGCCATCGGTAGCCATTTATGCTTTTTTGGTACTCGCCCAACTACATATTGCAACCGAATCCCAAAGCGATTGAAGTCTGCAATTTCCCACAGGCAAAGAAATCCAAAAATTAATATATAGAGAACGAGTGTCATTACTTGGCTGTTAAATTTTACTTTCAACAACCCTTGCACTAGCCCCAGGACAATACCAAGACCAATCGTTAATAGTAAAGCCCGCAAACATAAATTGCGTACCTTCAGCTTGAGAAATGGATTACTAGAATTTTCAGGTGTCATAAATTAATTGTGGGCATTGGGCATTGGGCATTGAAAATTGGGCATTGAAAATTGGGCTAATAGTGAGCAAAGGGAGAGTCTTGCTGTAATTTTCTTCCTCTGCACTTCTGCTTCCTCTGCTTCTTTGTCTCTCTTGCCCATCTTTGATTCTAGGCTGTGCAACTTGCTTCATTGACACTTCTTGTGCTCTTTGCCCTCTGCCTTTTTTCAGTTACCTAAGCAGGAGACTGATTAAACACCCACTTCAACCACTGGCTAAAAGAACTGATGGCGTTCAACCGTTTCAATCCTGGGGCGCGGGCGGTAGCGAGGCCATCAACGGCGACGACTGCGGCGTACTGTAAGCCTAAGAAGCTATCAACTGCGGCATAGGGGCCGCCCAGGGTAATTGCTCCGGCAGCATACATTTGACCTTTGGTATTACGCATTTCTACTAACTCGAAGTTGTTAGCAACAACCAAGCGACCCAGGTGATTAAGGGGCAAATTATAGTGTTTTACTAGGTCATCTAAGAGGGGATTAGTTTGGACTTTGGCATCTAAACCAGTGGCATCAACAATAAAGTCAGCCTCTAGTTTCATTTCTCCCAAACCCTTTTCCCGGATATGGGTAATAGTGCGGTTTTGGCTACCTTTTTCCACACCTAGGACTTCGCCAAAGGTAATTTGATACCAACCTTCACTGATACCTTGGGCAGTAATTTGTTGCCAATCATAGCGATCGGCGGTGGTGGTACCGCCCCAGTCTGCGAGTAGGCTTTTGCGTTCGTCAGGAGTAGCTTTTTCTAGCATGACCCGCAATTCCCCGCTCCAACAGGCTTTTGGCCAGTTAAAAGGTTGAAATTCATAATGATTTTTGACTAAGCGGGTAGCTTTTTGGAATGTGTTGCCTTTGGGTTTAGGCGATCGCATTAAATGCAAAACTGTAATATTGCGATTTTTCTTGCGTGCCTCATAAATTCGCTGCACAATCCGCGAAGCGACAATTCCCCGCCCTCGCAGTAACACAATTCCACCCTGTTGTTCTAGCTGCTGATAAACATGATCGTGTTCTTCATAGGCATTCACAACAGCCTTAAAATCTTGATATTTTTCTCTATAAGCTTGTAAATCTGGTAAAAACTGAATTGCTGGATAGCCTGTTGCTAAGTGCAAATAACGTGTAATAAAAAAAGCATAATTTCCCGGGCCGCGAGAATAGGCTACACAATACCTACCATCTTCAGTTTTGCGAATTGCCCGCACCCGCCCATAACGATAAATTTGTTGCCAATTAATGCGTCTAGCTTCCCGATCTATAGAATCAAAGACATTACCTGCACGAGGTGTATAGGTTTCTGCAAATGTTGGTTCGCCAAACACCTGCCATAAATATCTCAAAGCTGAGTTGAGCTTACCTTGACCAAAGTCATGCCAAGCTTCCCTTAAGGCATAGCTAGGCCAGCCCCAAATATTATCAGGGCAGGAGTCTGAATTAGAACGTAATCTTTCATACAAGGGAATTTGAGAATTTAAACACAGGCGCTTGTAACGCGCGTAAGGTTCAGCTTCTAAGCCCAAGGCGACAATTTTGTCAGCACTAACCCCGCTAATACGCAGTAAATCTGCCCAGATAAAGCTACCTAATCCGGCACCTACTGCGAGATAATCACATTCTTCTACAGGTAAGCCTGTAGCATGAAGTGCTTGGACAACCACCTGCTGTGCCCCAAATGCTGGCGGCGGAAAATTGCTACCCATTGGTGTGATCACAGGCGCAGGCGGTAAACTTGGATCTGGAAGATTGGTATTGGGATTAAATTGAATAGTTGAGGGGGGACTAGTAACTGGTGGCGGTGCATTGACGCTGAAAGTCACCCCGATCTGGTAGGGGCCTATTTGTACCGTATCACCGTTAGCTATAACGCTGCGTGTTTGGCGTTGTCCGTTGACAAATACACCATTAACACTGCCTTGATCGGTAATAACCAGTTGATTTTGTTCCCAATCAATTAGCGCATGGTAGCGAGAAACTTGCTCGCTATTGAGCAATATCCGCGAGACACGCACCCCTTTAATTTCGCTAGGTAAACGAGCAAATTCTCTACCAAAAGCGATAGGTACAGTCAACCTCGGTTCTCGCCGTTCCCCTGTAGCTGGATCGTCCCAACTTAATAGAATTTGTACGTTAGTCATTGGTCATTGGGCATTGGTCATTGGGCATTGGGCATTGGGCAACACTTCGACAAGCTAAGTGACCACAATCAATCGTCAACAGTTAACAGTCAACAGTCAACAGTCCTTCAATGATTGGGTGCGACTAGTACGCTAACGGCGGCGGCTAAGGATGTACCACACCAAGGACAACCGACTTGCAGATTTTCTGGGGGGGAGACTTTATGACATTTAGGACACTCTAAGCCATAAACTCCTTGTGGGGTAGGAGATACTGGCGGGTGTTGGTGATATCTGGGTTGTATTGGTAGCTGCGGGTTGATTGGTTGTTGGTTGAGTAGGTTTTTGGTGGGCTGGGTAGTGCCGATGGGTGGAATTGGTGGGGCTGCTGGTGGGGTCAAAATTGTGGCGGGAATATTGTTAATGGCAACAGCAATAACTTTGACTAGCATTTGTCCCAATTGAATTGTGCTACCTTCTCTTAAAGGCAGTTCGCCTTGGACTAGTTGTTGTCTATCTACTAAAGGCGGATTTTGCGATCGCAGGTTGCGGATGTAAAAGTTTTGCTGCTGCGAGTTAAAAAAGATTTCTACATGCAGACCGGATACGGTAGGGTTACTAACAACAATGTCGCACCGGAGTGGATCTCTACCGATGCGGACAGTTCCGGGATTTTTGCTAGGTTGTTGTTCGTAAATATTTTGAGTTCTATCTTGACCTGCATCGTGCCACTGTAAAGTGAGTGCGTTCATTTAGTTCTAACTTAGTAACTTTTATTGAGTTACTTCAACTCCTCCCTGTGCGATTCCTAACACGATTAGGCAGGAGCAAGCAAGTATTTAGAAAAAACTTCAAATAACACAACATAGGTGATCGTTGATGTCATCGTCGCTTTATCTGTCTGATGCTAATTTATCTGCAATGCGTGTGGTTTCTGGCAGTCTATATTTTGTGGTGCAACGCAATACGTAGTCAATTGCTGTCGGTAAACTCACTCGATGACCGCTAGAAATATACAAAGGTTTGACGCCTGTGCGCGTGCGTAAAACTGCCCCAATCGTTTCACCTTTGTGTATTAGGGGTTGCCAGCTACCTTTTGTTTCTGGTACTTCTTCATACTTGCCAATGAGTAAGGATTTGGCTGCACCAATTGTGGGTATATCTATGAGTAATCCTAAATGGCTAGCTATACCTAGTCTGCGGGGATGGGCAATTCCTTGACCATCACAGAGAATTAGGTCTGGCATGGTTTTAACTTTTGCTAAAGCATCCAGTACGGCTGGAATTTCCCGAAATGAGAGAAACCCGGGAATATAAGGAAAGGTCGTAGGACGGTAAGCTATGGTTGTTTCAACTACTTGCAAGCTGGGGAAACTTAGCACGGCGACGGCTGCACGGCTTATTGTGCCATCGGCTTCAAAGCCCATGTCTACACCTGCAACGTATTGCACAGTTTCTGGGAGCTGATCTTCTGTGATTATGCGATCGCGTAAGTTTTCTTGGATGGCGATCGCTTCTTCTACCGTTTGCGGCCAAGCATGTTCTTGATAAATCTTCATGTTTAAGCTTTTAAGTAAATTAAATTTTAAGAATTAATCAATTAATATTTTTAATATTTTTTTAACTACAGCAAAAATTTTTTCAGGATTTTTTCTAGGCTATAGTAGCTAATTGTTTAGCTAAAATAAATGTTTCTTGTCTAGTCATGATTATTTACATGACCAATGACTAATGACTAACTTAGCTAATTACAAATATCCACTACAGCCTTCATAACCTCTCTTAACACGCTTTCATGTCACAGATGCATAATTCGGCAGTAAAGAATCTAACAAATTAGAAATACTCCTATCAGATAAATCTGAAATATGTAAAACTCTTTCAGCTTGGTTAAAATAGCTCTGAAGTGAGCGGTGATAGATGGGATCGTAATAAGAATTTAACAAATCTTGGACTAAAGCTTCCCAAGCACCTGCATCAATCAACTGATACCAGTGAATTAATTTTTCCCAACTACAGTGAGATTTCAGTTTTTCCAGTTTTTGTTTTAAAATTTCTGGACTAGATATCAAGTGACTGTATTCCTGTAAGAGAAAATTGACTCTAGCAGCTATGGGTAGTTGAATTTCTACACAACTAGCCTGTCTCATCTTTTGCCACAAAGATTGAGGCAAATAAATTTGTCCAATTTTGTTACTCTCTGATTCTATCCATACTGGCTGATGCGGATCGAATTTTTGCAGAACTTGTAATAGCTGAGTTTCAAAATATTTTTGTGAGGGTTGGCATGAACGTTTATTATGCCACTCTCCGCCTAACAACGAACCACGATGATTTGCTAAACTTTCTAAGTCTAAAACTTGAGCGCCAAGCTTTTCTAGCTTGCTTAAAATGTAAGTTTTGCCGCTACCAGTTAAACCACACAATATCTGATAATTAAATTTTTCTGGGAGATGTTCTAGTTGTTGGCGCACATAATGACGATAAGTCTTATATCCGCCATCGAGAACAGTTACTTCCCAACCAATTTGTGTCAGCACAGAAGCCATGCTAATTGAACGCTGTCCACCCCGTCCGCAGTAAATTAAAGGATGGTATTCTGGGTCTTTAGCTGCAAAGTGTTGGCTGAGATGTTGGTAAATATTTCTCGTTACTAAAGCAGCACCAATTTTGCGTGCCGTAAATGAGCAAACTTGTTGATAAATTGTGCCTACTTCCACACGTTCGGCATCATTCAAGACTGGTAGATTAATGGCACCAGGGATGTGATCTTCTAGATATTCACTAGGCGATCGCACATCAATAATTTCACTGTAATGTTCAGCCCAAGGTTGCTGAGTATATGTAACTGAAGGTAACATAAACTTTAATTTCTCGCTTTCTCAATTTTGACACTCGTATAAGTTTAATGGGGCTTTTTTATATTTTGGTTAATTTAAATAAATCTATGTAAACATTGCCTTACTCAGCAAACTGGGGATCAAAATCTGACTCTAAAAGTTAGACTAGTAAATTTCAGGATAGAAGATGATTGCTGCAATTTTATGTGTGAATCATTTTAGATTTTAGAATAACCTTATTTTAAAGTTTCAGTGTAATGTGGGTCATGCTCAGCCTACACAATCTTTTCATAATCAAATAGGAATCCTATATTAAATATAGCTTAATGTTGCATTAAGTTTAATATAGCAATTTTAAATTATGCCTGAAAAATGAGAAAAAACTTAAATCACTAAGGTAATTTCCAAAAATAAATTATTCTGTTTAAATCGTTGACTGTTGACTGTTAACTGTGAACCGTCAACAGTCAACAATAAGCGACCCTATCTGGAGTTGCTTTATAAATTTTTTGATTTGCGAAACTCCTGTACAACTTCTTTAATATCGCGTAATTCACCTTCTACTAAATAGTTTAATTGACGCATTTCATCTGCGGTAATTCGTCCAGCTAATTGAGCGATCGCTGTTTTTAATTGCGGGTATTTTGCTAAAATTTCTTGTCGCACAATCGGTGTCGGTTCATAAGGAGGAAAATATTGTTTATCATCCTCAAGAACTACTAAACCCAGACGCGCTATCTGCCCATCGGTAGAGTTACCTGCTACCATATCTACTTGTTTTTGAATTAAAGCGCGATAAATTAAACCTAAATCCATGATTTGGGGTGGTTTAGCAAACTGTAAGCCGTAGGTTTTCGCTAATCCGGGAAAGCCATCTTCCCGTTCCAAAAATTCATAGCCAAAACCACCACGCCATTGGGGTGTATATTGAGTAGCTTGCGAGAGAGTTTGAATATTGTAGCGTTTGGCGTCTTCGCCCCGGATAATAATGGCAAAAGTATTTTCAAAACCCAAACTTGGCATAACTTCCAAGTTGAATTTTTGGGCGTAGGCTTGTTTTAATTTTTCATAGACTATTTTGGGATTTTTAACTGCCTTCTGCTTTAATATGCCTGTAAAAGCTGTTCCTGTATATTCAATATAAGCATCTATCCTGCCAGATTTAATCGCACTGTGACAAACAAAAGAACCACCCAACCGAGGACGACGCGATACTTTTAAATTAGTTGTAGCTTCGATTTGTTGTGCTAAAAGTTCGCCTAAAATATCTTGTTCGGTAAAATCTTTAGAAGCCACAATAATATCACCAGTACTACTGGTATTTGCATTGGGGCGACAACTAGCGATCGCCATTACTAAAGCCAATGTTAATAGGCAGTAAACCACGAATTTTTTCATAGTAATCTTCGGGGATTTCTAACGTCTTTAATTTGTCTTTTGAACCCTGCCTTTGTTTAATTTACCTTCAATTCCCCCAATTAATAAGTCAGCAATTAAAGCTATAACTGCCGCCGGAATTGCCCCGGCTAAAATCAACTGATTATTGACTACGGCAATTCCTCGAAAAATAAATACACCTAACCCGCCAGCGCCAATTGCAGCAGCAATAGTTGCAATCCCAATGGCAATGACAGTGGCTACTCGTACCCCAGCTAAAATTACTCCCATTGCCAAGGGAATTTCGACTTGAAATAACAATTGTTTATCTGTCATTCCCATCCCTCGCCCAGCTTCTCGAATTGCTGGATCAACGTTAGTAATGCCAGTATAAGTATTACGAATTATCGGTAATAAGGAATATAAAGTTAGTGCCACAATGGCTGGGACTACACCAATACCGCCAATAATGGGGACGGGAATTAGTAAACCAAATAATGCCAAACTGGGAATAGTTTGTAATACATTTGCAATGCCTAAAATTGGTTGGCGCAGTTGAGTCTGGCGGGTAATTAAAATCCCTAGAGGAATGCCGATTAAAACAGCAATACCAATGGCAATACCCACCATAAATAAATGTTCTAGGGTATGCTGAATAATTTCTGGGGCATACTTGATCAGAAAAAAGTCTTTCATAAATTGTCTTGCAGGGAACGCAGACATTGCAGAAAAGCCAGGCTTTCGGGATGATGCGATCGCATAAATTCATCCTTTGTTCCTAATACTACCAATTCTCCCCCATACATTAAACCAATTCTCGATGCCAAAACAAAAGCTTCTTGAATATCGTGGGTAACAAAGACAACAGTTTTGCCTAATTCCTGTTGTAAGCGCCGGAACTCCTGTTGAATTTCTAAGCGGGTAATCGGATCGAGTGCGCCAAAAGGTTCATCCATTAATAATACAGGCGGATCGGCTGCTAAAGCCCTAGCTACACCTACCCTTTGTCTTTGTCCTCCCGAAAGTTCATGGGGATAACGCGCCGCAAATTGTTCTGGTTCTAAACCTACCAAATGTAACAATTCATATACTCGCGTTTTAATTTGTTTTGCTTTCCAACCTTCCAAGGCTGGAACTAAGCCAACATTTCGTTCGACTGTGAAGTGGGGAAATAAACCAGTTTCTTGAATCACATAGCCAATTTTTCGCCGCAGCTTAATTTCATCCCATTGGGTAGTCGGTACGCCATCAAATAATACTTCTCCTTCAGTAGGTGTCAACAGGCGATTAATTAATTTCATCGTCGTAGTTTTACCGCTACCACTACGTCCTAGCAATACCAGCGCTTCTCCTGGGGAAATCGTAAAATTGAGATGAGAGACTAAAGGACGGCGATCGCGACTAAAGGTAACATCACGAAATTCAACGGCGATGGGATTTGTTTGTATCATAAGCTAATGCGCGTTTAAACTGCATAACTACTAATTTGGGCTGTTGATGGTTGATGGTTGATGGTTGACGGTGTTTTAAAAAAAGTAGAATTTTTTCGGTAAGTTTTCCGAAATCGCCTAGGGATAAGTTGTAACTATTATCAGACAAGCAAATTATAAGTAACTATATAACTAAAGGTACGGGGACATACCCCAACTTAAAAACCCAGCCAAGATAGCTGGGTTTTTGAGTTTGATAAAAATATAGCAATCCTAAATGATTTAATGATTTGTGAAATATTACAAGCAAGGTTTTTGACAGCCAACAACCAACAGTCAACCGTCAACCGTCAACCGTCAAAACCGATATTTTTCAAAACTATTAATCCTCTCGCTGTACCACATCATTAACTGGCTTTTCTGGCTGAGTATCCGGATTTTCTCCATCCCCAGGATCGTCTAATGTGGACGAGTGGGACACTATGACTAATTCCGCTTCTTGTTGATGACTCGCTCCCCATTGATCTAAAACATCTTTAATTAAAACTTCTTGCAACCAAATTTTGGCAACGACTGTCAGGGGTAGGGCTAAAAATAATCCTAAAAAACCAAAGAAAGTGACAAAAAATAATTGGGAAATTAAAGTCACGGCGGGTAGTAAGGAAACTTGATGCGCCATGACAACTGGTGTAATGAAATTACTTTCAGCCTGTTGAATGACAAAGTAAAGAATCAAGACAGCAACAGCTTTCCAAGGTGCGTCTAAAAGTGCGATCGCCATTGCGGGAACTACACTTAATGTTGGGCCGAGGTTGGGTATTAAGTTTAAAAATCCGGCTAACACACCCAAAGCTAATGCAGCCTTGACACCTAAAGCTGATAAGCCGATGAAACTCATCAGTCCAACTACAGCCATCGCAATTAAAGCGCCGACTACCCATCCTTCCAGGGAAGTTCCACACTGATCCAAAATTCCATCTACTCGCCGCCGATAAAATGAAGGGAAAAGGCGGATAAATACACGGCGATAAGCATCAGGATTGGCTAATAACATCCCTGTTAAAACCAGCACCAAAAGCATTTTCAGCAGGGCTTCTAAGGAACCAGAGACAAAGGCAAAAGAATTTCCGACTAACTTATTAATAAATGGCTGTGCTTGTTGAATCAGACTATCTAAATCGGGAATATAAGGTATAAGCTGATCGGGAACCTGGGTTTTCAGTTCGTTAAACCAACCATTAAAGCGTTCTAAACCTTGGGGAACTCGATAAGTGAGTTCGTGAAACTGAGTCACAAACGGCGGGACAATCACCCGGAAAAAGCCAACAATCAAGGCAAAAAATATCACCACCGAAAGTATAACGGCGAAGCCTCGCTTCATTCCCCAACTTTGGAAGCATCGCGCTAGGCGATTTAAACTAGTAGCTAATACAACTGCGGCAAACATCAGTAATAAAACTTCTTTGATTTGCCACAAGATATATAAGGAAAGAACTATGGCGATTAAGCCAATCCATTGACCTAAGTTCACAGGCTGACTCCCGACAGTTGGCTAGCTACATTATTCCTGACAATGCAGCTAGGTTAGCTGATTTTACCAACTGCGGTCTATAGGACGAAGGTTTAATTTTGCCTTTGTGTCTGGAATCGCCAGAATAATGCGATCGCCATAATCACAGTCGGGGACAAAACCATCAATAAAGCCACTGCATCTGTCCCCGGAACCCGCAAACTCGGTGCTGCATATTTAATCAAAAACGACAGCACAGTCGAGAGTACAAATACTTTTAACACCAATCCCAGCTTATTTTCCATACAAGTTCGGCAATACGCATTTTTCTGTCGGGTATACCCCAATTGGGTTTACGCCATCTAGTTTCTAGAATAGACCTATCTGCAACAAAACTTTGCAATTAAGGTTACGTTGTTGGGCATTGGGCATTGGGCATTGGGCAATTCAATTTTGGATTTTGGATTTGCAATTTTGGATTGGGTTTGAATCTAAAATCTAAAATCTAAAATCTAAAATTCCTTTTCCCCCTTCCCTAGTCCCTAGCCCCTAGCCCCTAACCCCTAGCCCCTAACCCCTTCCCCTCCTCGTCCCGCCGCTTACAAAAAAATTTATTTGAGGGTACATCAAAATGCCTGTTGAAACTAATAATAAAAATCAAATGAAGCCTTCGAGATGGCGGCAGTTTGGTGGCAGCTTCTTGATATTAGTAACTTTTTTATTGCTGCTTAACTTAATTGTGCCCAGTTTCTTTGGGCCGAAATTGCCCCAGGTTCCTTATAGTGACTTTATTAGCCAAGTGCAAGCTGGTAAAGTTGAACGGGCAATAGTTGGTGGCGATCGCATTCAATATGTTATCAAAACCCAAACCCCCGATGGTCAACCAGCAGAACAGGTATTAACTACTACACCAGTAGCTCTAGACCTGGATTTACCAAAGATTCTCCGCGAGAATAAAGTTGAGTTTGCTGCACCACCGCCAGATCAAAATGGTTGGCTGGGTACTTTAATTAGCTGGGTAGCACCACCGTTAATTTTCTTTGGTATTTGGGCGTTTTTGATGAATCGTCAAGGCGGCGGGCCTGCTGCGTTAACTGTAGGCAAGAGTAAGGCGCGGATTTCTTCTGATGGCAGCACAGGTGTAAAATTTACGGATGTGGCTGGTGTCGATGAAGCCAAGGTTGAATTGGAAGAAATTGTTGATTTCTTGAAAAATGCCGACAAATACACCCGCTTAGGGGCGAAAATTCCTAAAGGTGCATTGTTGGTAGGGCCTCCGGGAACAGGTAAGACATTATTAGCCAAAGCGATCGCAGGTGAGGCTGGCGTTCCTTTCTTCAGCATCTCTGGTTCGGAATTTATCGAATTATTCGTTGGTGTCGGTGCGGCCCGGGTTCGCGATTTATTTGAGCAAGCGAAAAAACAAGCACCCTGTATCGTCTTTATTGATGAATTAGACGCCCTGGGTAAATCTCGTGCTGGTGCTGGCGGCTTTGTTGGCGGTAACGATGAACGGGAACAAACCCTCAACCAATTACTCACAGAAATGGATGGTTTTGATGCCAATACAGGTGTCATTATTATCGCCGCTACTAACCGTCCCGAAGTCCTCGACCCAGCATTACGTCGTCCCGGACGCTTTGACCGCCAAATTGTAGTGGATCGCCCTGATAAAATTGGTCGAGAAGCGATTCTGAACGTTCATGCCAGAAACGTTAAATTAGCTGATGATGTTGATTTAGCTACTATCGCTATCCGTACACCAGGGTTTGCAGGTGCAGACTTGGCTAACTTGGTAAATGAAGCCGCACTGCTAGCAGCCCGTCAAAATCGCCAAGCCGTAGTGATGGCAGATTTCAACGAAGCGATTGAGCGCTTAGTGGCTGGTTTAGAAAAACGCTCTCGCGTGTTAAATGAAACCGAGAAAAAGACCGTAGCTTATCACGAAGTTGGTCACGCGATCGTCGGTGCATTAATGCCTGGGGCTGGTAAAGTAGAAAAAATCTCCGTTGTGCCTCGTGGTGTTGGTGCTTTGGGTTATACAATCCAAATGCCAGAAGAAGACCGCTTTTTGATGATAGAAGACGAAATTCGCGGTAGAATTGCCACTTTATTAGGCGGACGTTCGGCTGAGGAAGTTGTGTTTGGTAAGGTGTCTACTGGCGCGTCTGACGATATCCAAAAAGCGACAGATTTAGCAGAACGAGCAATTACCATCTATGGGATGAGCGATAAACTCGGCCCTGTAGCATTTGAGAAGATTCAACAGCAATTTATCGAAGGTTATGGAAATCCTCGCCGGGCAATTAGTCCCCAAGTTGCAGAGGAAATTGACAGAGAAGTGAAGCAAAGTGTAGATAATGCTCACCACATCGCTTTAAGTATTCTGCAACATAACCGGACATTGCTAGAAGATACTGCACAAGAACTGTTGCAACAAGAGGTTTTAGAAGGTGTATCTTTGCGGGAACGTCTCCAGCAAGCTGTCGCACCGGAAGAACTCAACGAATGGTTGCGGACAGGGAAGATATCGGAAGATAGACCTTTGTTGCAGACACTTTTAGTGTAAAGCTTTGAGATTAAATTAAAAAAGCGATCGCTCTTTTTGGGGGCGATCGCTTTTTTTATAGCTAGAAGGATTAGGCGATCGCACTTTACCAACATCCAGCAGCGCAATAATCTGTTAAATAAACATAAAATCACATTGCAGTTATCCAGAAGTCATATATATTTTTTTACCAATCAAGAATAAATAATGCATTACTGTTTAAATGCCTAAAACGCCTATTTCTTTATACCGTCAAGGCAATGCTAATTCTCCCAGAATGGATAATGTCAGACTAAATAAAGATATTGCAACATTTGAGGAGAACGGTATCATTTTTGTTATGACCACTTTGCCAGACGGCACATCACCCGGAGGTATTTCCACATTCGCTAGTATAGGACGAGGAAGAAATTGGTGGAAATTAGACCAAAATATAGATATTGCTGCTGAACTGAAATTAGTTAACGATCGCGGTAATCACTGGTTATGGCAACCTCAAGATATTATGCCGCTTGAAACTTATAAAACTGCACTCAGGCAGCTTGGAGAAAAGTTCTATAAAATAAGTTAAAAGTCAAATATCAACTTTGGTTAATAAAATGCAACTATCTTTTAAAGATATTCAATTTATTATTGAAGCTCTTGAAAACTTAATAAAGTTATATGAATCACGGCTCAATGATGAAAGTATAGATGATGATGATTTATCGGATATTGGTAATGATTGTATGTTTTTAGAGACACTTCGTGTAGATTTAGAAAATCATCTCCAGCAATTGTTATCGCAAAATCAAAATAATCAAAATAATCAAAATATTGTAAAAGCAGATTTGAGCGATGTATCTACACAGGATTTAAAGCAATCTGTTGTGCAATTACCAATTAGCCAACGTTTGGTTTTAGTTGATGCGATTACTGAATCAATTAGACAAGAATTATCCTTGAGTCAAAGGTAAGGCGATCGCAACTCGATAAAATAACAGTAATCCAAAATAGTAGGGGCACTGGCACTGCCATGCCCTCTAGAATATATTGATGTGTCGCTTGCTGGCTCACGCTACGAAGCCTGCGAAGGCAGGCTTTGTTATATTAGCCACACCCTTCTAGGGTGACGGCGATATTGTGGAATAAGCGTGAATCGTGAATTCTTCCTTAACTCACATAATATTCTGATTTTTCGTCTTCACTCTCTGATATAACTCTTCCATCGTTTCAATAAACGAATTATCCTTACGCCAAAAAGCCGGAAAATCTCCCTGCTTCTTTACCAAAATTGCTGACACTCCGCTTTGACTACCTACTTCAATAGTTTGGGGTAATCGCTTCGTTCCTAACCAAAATTCCCTGACGCTTGGCTGTTGTGTAATAGCTTGCTTTTCTAATTTTGTATACAACGAAGTGGATAATTCTAAAGGAATCTCCTTCGTATTCAATTCTTCCGATAACGCTTTACCTAAATTAGATTCAGCTAACTTTGCTTGCAGTTCTGTTTTTGATAACCCCCGTAATTCAAATAAGAGAAAGGGATTATTATCTAACTGAGAAGCAACTAAATAATAAACTCCGGCGATATGCTTGCAGGGATTAGCATAATCGGGACAAGAACATCTGGTTTTAAAATCTTTGCTGCTGTGGGGTAATAAATGTAATCCCAAATCAGCAAAAGTATTTTCTACATTTTCTGGAACTTCGTTTAGTAGTAAACGGGAAACAATACTCGCTTTTGAGGAAAGCTTTTGAATTACCTCATTCCAGCGATTTTTGGCAATGGGCGTAATTTCAATTGATATATTATAAAGTGGAACCGTATAAACACCAAAGTAGGGATTAATTGAACCCTGAACATGGGCAGTAATTTGATTTTTCTCAACTTCAAAGTTTAAAACTTTACCACCACGCGCATAAGAACGTCCGCGTTGCAATCTTCCTTCATCGGTAAATTGTTCTAAGGCTTGAATAAAGCGATCGCCCCACCAAGTTCTGCTAAATTTAGACATGAGATTTACTCCAAAATTGCGCTCTTATTTAAGGCGATAAGTTGCTTAAAAGCTTCGTTATCTAATTCTGTTAACCAAGATTCATCGCTACCAACCACAGCAGCCGAGAGTTTTTTCTTGTCTTCAATCATTTGGTTAATTTTCTCTTCTAATGTGCCAATGGCAACAAATTTATGCACGAAGACGTTCTTTTTTTGACCAATCCGAAAAGCTCTATCTGTGGCTTGGTTCTCAACGGCGGGGTTCCACCATCTATCAAAGTGAAAAACATGATTGGCTTTAGTTAAGGTAATCCCCACACCGCCAGCTTTGAGGGAAAGAATAAATACAGATGGTTCGGTGTCGGGTTCTTGAAATTCGCTAATCATTTGTTCCCGACGTTTGCGGTTTGTCCCACCATGTAAATAGTAAGTATTGCAGTGTAAGTTGTGTTTGAGATGTTTTTCTAGATTTTCGCAAACTTCGGTAAACTGGCTAAATATCAATAAACTTTCGCCTTCGGAAATGGCTTCTTCTACCATTTCTGCTAATCGGCTGAGTTTGTGCGATCGCTCTGGGGAAAATTCGCTGTTATCCTGTAAGAATTGGGCTGGATGGTTGCAAATCTGTTTCAATTTCATCAAGGTAGAAAGTATCAAGCCTTTGCGTTGGATTCCTTCAGCCTTTTGTAATTGCTCCTCAACATCTTTTACCACCACTTCGTAAAGTGATGCTTGTTCTTTGGTTAAGTTGGTGTAGAGGATTTGTTCAACTTTATCGGGTAAATCGTTGATGATGGATTGGTCAGTTTTTACCCGACGTAAAATTAAGGGTTCGACTAATTTCTTTAAAGTAACAGATTTGACGCGATTGTTATCTTTTTGAATGGGAATCTCAAAGGATTTGCGAAACTGCGCTTCTTTACCCAAGTAACCAGGATTGAGAAAATTAAAAATTGACCATAAATCTAGTAAACGGTTTTCTACAGGGGTTCCGGTTAAAGCTAGGCGATGTTTGGCGGATAGTTTAAGAATTGCTTTAGTTTGCGCTGCTTTGGGATTTTTGATATTTTGCGCTTCATCTAAAACCAGACGATGCCATTCTACACTGTTGAGTAGCTTCTCATCCTTACGCGCTAAGGTAAAGGAAGTAATCACAACATCGTGCTGAAGACAAGCGGCTTTAAAATCTGCGGGGTTTTGAGTGCGATCGCTCCCATGATGCACCATACTTTTTAAATGTGGTGCAAACTTAGCAATTTCCTTCTGCCAATTTCCCACAACCGAAGTAGGCGCAATCAATAACGTCGGCGCTAAATCACCCCCTTCCCCCCGAAAGCTGAGCGAAGTCGAAGCCTGTTTCTCCTGTACCAACCTCGCTATCACCTGGACGGATTTACCTAAACCCATATCGTCTGCGAGACAGCCATTTAATCCCAATCTCTCTAAATATTCCAACCAAGAAACACCACGCTTTTGATACTCGCGTAAATTTCCTTGCAGATTTAACTCCTCAGAAATTGGTTCTAGCTGAGTTTTATCTTGCAGCTTCGCCATCATTTCTGATAACACATCATCATGTTCAATTTCCCATTCTTCCCCAGCTTCCGCATTACGTTGGAGAAATTCCAGCAAGTTCATCTCTGGCTTTTCGTCGCCGTGAGATTGCCAAAATTCCAACAATTGCTGCATTTTATCTCGGTCTAATTCCATCCATTGACCGCGAAAATGCACTAAAGGAGCCTTAGCATTAATTAATTGTTCCCATTCTTGGGGTGTGACAACTTGCTCGCCAATTGCCAATTCATATTCGTACTCTACCAGGGAATTTAAACCAAAATAACTTTTATTTTCACCCTTAGTTGGTGCTAATTTTTTACCTGAAGCTTTGAGGCGAATTTTCGCACGCCGACGACCTGCGGGAGTATACCAAGCAGGTACAATTACTTTAAAACCTGCGTCTTCTAATACCCAAGCACTTTCTTGGAGAAAAGCAAACGCCTCTTCTAAAGCTAATTGCATTCCTGTAGGCTGTTCAGTTTCTAATCCCTGCCATAATTTAGGATACATCCGCGCTGCATAACCTAAATTTAATAGCAAATGGGTTTCAAAATCTTTGCCAAATTGTTTGTGTACCCCCGCTTTAGCCGTTTTATTCATATTCCAATAATCGAACAAATCCAGCTTTAAGGAAGGGTCTTGTTTACTGGATACTAAAAATTGCATTTGCCAATTATCGATTGCATCCGCAGTTGGAGAATGCAATTGAAAACAGAGATAAAAAACAGCATCAGCTTGGGTGCGAGTAATTTTAGTTTTCCATGTTAGCCATTGCTGATATTCTTCTAGAGCCGTCTTACTAGTTAATGGGTTATGACGCTGGGGATAAAAGCAATAAGCAACTAGAGAATCAGCAATTTGTTTATCAAAAGCGGCTGTAGATTGGGTATGGCTGACTATATTTGTCAGGATGGACTCAGAAAAGTGACGTAGTAATGTTTCTCGCTCAAAATATTCAATTTTATCGCTTGATGTATCTGCACCTGCCACACAAATCAGTGGCATATAATCAATATACTTTTGGATATTTTCTTCGTAAGCCACAGAGATAATTTCCCAAGTGGCGTAAATTTCAAATGTTTTTGCAGTTGATTTAGTTTTTTTATTTGTTTTTGCCGCTTCTAACTGGCGATATTTTAATGATGGGATATATTGGTCTTTGAGAATGACTTGCTTAAAACTTTGGGTGTAGTGATACCAAAACAACAAATCCGAACCGAGTTGCACTTCATCGCCATTGTGTAGCGCTAAGAAATGTATATCATTGAGAAGTTTGATAACATTATTGACTTTTTCTGTTTTGTTATATATTACAGTTTCATAACAATCCACCTGCCAATATTGAAAACCTTCATATTCTTCCGGTATTTCCACTTCCAGATACTTAATTAATTCTGGTGAGGGTAAAGGTTGATTATTGGCTGTAGGCAGAGCAAAATATTTAGATGAGAGGCGTTGACTTAATTGATTTGCTGATTCTTTCAAGCCTAAAGCCTGGGTTAAAAACGCGAGTAATTCAGCTTTCTGGAGATGTCCGGGATGAATATTTTGCTGATTAGCGCGGCTTTTTTTGGCTATTGGGGTTTCTATCCACAAATAAAAAGACCCAGATTGAATAAATTCTGATGCCGCATTTGGTATCCAGGTGCCATGAAGAACTTTCATTTTTTTGATGCTCTGGATTGTCGTAATTTTAGCTGGTTAAAATTACTCTATCAAAGTACGGTATTAAATTTTTATTTCTGAAAAAATGTCACTAGCTTTAGGTGGGCATTGCCTACTCTACGTAATACAGCATATTTCAGGTAAAGGAGGTACGCGCTTCGGGGCATGGCAGTGCCAATGCCCCTACAAATAAACATACCATTCCCAATGTCGGAAAAGCCCGCAATACAATCCTTTTGACTTTTGACTTTTGACTTTTGACTTTTGACTTCCGCCTTGCGGTGCTAGGCTGTTACTACATTATTATCTGATGTTTTCTCGGCGCTATTTTTTAAGCGGGTTAATCTACTTTTACGGACACGTTCGCTTTGTTTAACACCACCAGCAAGTTCATATTCATTGCTGTCTTTGCCATACTTGAAACCAACCCCAGCCAGCATTTTATCGGAAATATTACCGATAATTTTTTCCATTTCGTCAAGCTTGGTTCTAGAAGATTCAATTACAGCCATAGAATCATTATATTCTTTAAGCATAGTGTGAAACTGTTGTATTAATTGTGTCAGATTTTGTAAGTTGTAATTATCATCAAATGCTATGTTTGGATCAATAGCTTTTAGTCCGGCGACTCTAAACTCAGCTTTTTGTAGAATCCGGGATGTACGTTTCTTGCGAGTCATTTATTTACTCTTTTAAGACTTTTATATCGCTATTTTGCCTTAATTGAGCTAGATTCTAGTTCAGCAAAAATAGCCATTTTTTTAACAAAATTTTTATTTATGTCCGTGATTTCTCGGAATTTAATGCTCAGCAATATTGCTTAGGTTTTAGCTAAAAATAAAAATGTGTAGGTTAGGTTGTGGAGCGAAACCCAATTTACGAATACTTTTAACTTAAGCTTTCTGTGTGTCTAGATGTCGTAGGGGCGGGTTAAGCGAGATATTTATGCATTATTGGAGCATCTCTGTGAACCCGCCCCTACTGCTTGTGAGATATACGGGTTGCACATTATTTTGGAGAGTTAAGAGCGATCGCTTGAATTTTAATTCTTAATGGTCAAGGTTTTGTTCTTAATGGTCGAGGTTTTGTTCTTAATAGTCGAGGTTTTGTTCTTAATGGTCGAGGTTTTGTTCTTAATAGTCAAGGTTTTGTTCTTAATGGTCGAGGTTTTGTTCTTAATGGTCAAGGTTTTGTTCTTAATGTTGTAACGTTGATAACTAAATTGTTAAAAAATTTAAATGTAGGGTGTGTTGTCGCGCAGCGCAACGCACCGAAACACCATCAACAATTCAACGTGCGTTAGCCTACGGCATAACACACCATACAGATTACTTAAATGTCAATACGGTCTACCACTTCTTCTAAGATACAAGGTTGGGTAGAGCGATAGCGAAACCCAACAAAGCCGCGATAATGTTGGGTTACCCTGCGGGAAGCCGCTCCGCGTCTACGTTCCTCAACCCAACCTACCTTAAATCATGGTTTTAATGCTAACTGAACCGTATAACTTCATAATTACGAATTACGAATTAGTATTATTTCAACTGAAACTCATCAAACTTAATCACTTCAGAATCCGGTTTGCGAGTATCAAAACGGTAGCTGCTAACCGTACCTGTTCCCGTATCAAAAATACTAAACACTGTGATGTTATTACTGGCAATATATGGCATCGGTTTTCCATCTTCACCTAACAATGGGGCAATTGTTGGTACTATGGGTTCTAAACCATTAGGATCGCCTAATTCCACATATTTTTCTTGATATCCCGTTGGTACTTCTCGCTTTCTCTCACCCCAAGCTGCGCCATAAGTGTTGCCTACATTTGATGTTTCTAAAAAGTGCATTCCCCTAGGACTAACGAAGCGATTCCATAAGTGAGAATGACCGTATAAAACAAATTGTACGTTAGCAGCTTCTAATAAAGGGATAACATCGCGCGTAATATAGTCATCGTTTTTAGGATATTCGTAACGGACTGATTTAATATTACCAAAATCATCTCGTGTAATTATCTGCACTGGATCTGTGTAAGCAGGAACGATGTTATCACCTAAGGTATGGGGCGGATGATGAAACATCACTACTTTATATTTTGCTTGTTTGAATTCATCGCTATTCAGTTCTGCCGCTAGCCAATTATATTGCTGACTACCTTTAGCGATTGCTTCATAAATTAACTGTCCATAACCCCATTTTTCGGGATGATTTAAATCTGCTACGGCTTCCTGATATCTACCGCGATAGGGTGAATCTAATTTAGGAGTGCGCCACATATTTGTAATGTACAAAACGACTAAACGCACATCACCAAAGCTAACAGCATAATATTGCTTTCCCCCTGTTTTATTGGTGGGCAAAGTGAAAATTTCTTCGTAAGTATCGGTATTAAAAGAATTATTTTTCAGAGATTTGCCGCTATATAATCTTTGAGCAACTGCACGGGGAATGGTATCATTAAATTCATCATCTAAGCTTGCCATTCTTTGGAATCTTCCCATGACTTCATGATTGCCAATACAAGGAAAGATAGGTGCATGTTGAATAATTTGTCCGCCAGTGTAGGTTGTCTTCACACCGTCGTGGTTCATTGTATAGTTAGCGCGTCCTTGTAAAGCGGGAAAGAACGCACCACCCCGATTATCATCAAACCATTCAGAAGCGCGATCGCTAATATTAATTAAATCGCCAGCAAACCATACCCCATCTACTCGTCCTACTGTTTCTACTACCTTTTGCAGATTTGCGGCTGTCATCGGCTTGAGTTGATGATCTGAGGTAAGTAAAATCTTCAATGGTGTCCCTGGTTTAGGGTTAGGCGCAAGGGTAAACACATCGCTGCTGACACTTTCCCCATCTTCCCGCACGCTGGTGACGCGATAATTTACCCGTGCTGGAGTTAATCCTTCGACTACGCTCAGGGTTACCTCAGCTTCATGTCGCCAAATATCACGGTTAACAGTTTGCTGATAAACTTGACCATTTGCAGTTTGATTACCTACACGCGATTGCTGATCTTCTCTAGTGCGACTGAGTTTAATTGTACTTGCCCTTGCAGTCTCAGCTAAGTTTTCCCCGTAATTAACTGTATGTTGACTACCTGCAAACTCTGTAAACCAAACCACACGCACTGAGTTTTCTGTTGGTAGCTGCAAAAATGGATCTGTCAGCAATTGCGGTGCTGATGTCATAATTGTTTCCCCAAATGAACGCACGTTTATAAGGGTAAAGGATATAGTCAGTATAAATAACAGGACTAAGCCTAGTATTTTTTTACCGGATCTCAGATTTTTGAGCATAGATGCGTAGGTTGGGTAGAAGGTCGTGAAACCCAAAAAACACAGGACTTTGGAGTGTTGGGTTTCGTTCCTCAACCCAACCTACATCCACATCATATTTTTTGTGAAATGGTATAAGCCTAGTACAACAGTCAGTAGGGGCGGGTTTATTGAGAATTATCGTTGATCGGTGAAAATATTTGTGAACCCGCCCGTACAGTTGTCAACAGTCAACAGTCAACCGTCAACAGCGATCGCCAAAAATAAAAAATAGATCGAGTCAAGCTAATATGGTGACTGTGCGGGAGTCATTTTCCTTTCAGGTACAGGATTAGTACCATCCCAAACAGACCTTTGTCCATCAGCATTAATTATGGTAATTTTGACTTTTTGCGCTGTAAAATTATCACCAAAAACTTGGAGCCACTCATACCACTGTTGATCGGGAAGCGCATTCATCCCACTAAAATTAATTTGCAGTTTTCTGCAAAACTCTCCGGGATAATCAGGATCGGGTTCTATGGTACATAGATTCTCTTGTTTTACCTCAATCCGCGTTTCCGGTTTTTCATTATTGGACTCATCTAAATAGACAATCTGCACGATCGCACTTCCCGCTTGAGAAAGGTGTTCGCCAGATATAGTTAAGTAAGGATTGGCTTGAGGGTTGTGAAATAAATCTTGCGGCTCATCCCACAATACTACTTGGGTAATATTAGGGCCTGCTTTGCGAACTGCTTTACCGCTAATGTAGCCACCCGCACTAATTCCCATCAATACTAAAATTTCTTGGGGGATGGATGGTAAGGACGATGCAGTAGTATAAGTAACTAACAAAATGACAATAAACGCAATCCCAATAATTAGGTTCCAAACTACCTGCTGTACCCGTTCTAAGGCGACTACACCACCATGTACTACTAAATCTGACCAAGAAGGATTCACATCTCCAGATCCTTTAGTACCACGGATATTAGAGGTTGCTTGCGCTGTGACTAATGTGACCAAACTAATCAAAAAAGTATAAGCGAATCCCGATAAAGGAATAAACTCCCAAATATTTTGAATAATTCCCCGACCGATGAAGAGAAATAAATAGCCAAAAACAATGATAGTCAGCCACCAAAGAAACTGAGTTCGAGCCAAACTAAAAGTGTTTGTTTGTCGCTCTAGTAATAGCCATTCTAAAGCATTGAGTTCTTTCTGAATACCGCTTTTGAGAGATTTTGTGGGTGCGTTGGATCTTTTTGACTCTTTAGCTAGCAGGTAAATAATTCCTATTAACAACAAAGTCGTTAGAGTAGTTAAACCAAAGACAATTAATGTAGTCAAATTACTGATAGGACGGCTGATATTGACCTGAAGTTGATCTTCGGTAATTTGTGGGTCAATGCTAGTGGCGTTTCCTGCTACTTCTACTCTGACAGGATGGGTTCCTCTGGGTAAATTCCTCAATTGAGCGTTGCTAAAAGTAGCAAAAACTGCTTGCCCATCTTCAGTGACTCTAACATTATTAGTAGCCGCAAAATCAGGAGGGTTACCAATTCTGACGGTGATTCTCTTTTGCGAAGAACTGTCTGTTTTAGGAAAATTGTTACCTGTAATGACCAAATTCAGCTTGTCTTGGGAATAACCGCGAAAACTTTCTGGTACAAGTGACTGGGGAATGCTGACATACAATTCTTTAGGACTGACGCTGCGAATCGAAGCTACATCAGCTACAGTTAGAGCATCACTGCTAGGTTGCTGAAGAACAGTAGTAGTGGGTGCAGCGGTTGACTGTGGAGAACTCTCTTCTTCCTGCGCTTGACCGACTCCAAAAGAGGTAAATAGCAAGATGCAGGCTAACACTAAGGATAGTAGAGGATAAAAATACTTCTTGCTGATACGTTTTCCGGCAATTTTGAATAGATGCATAAATATTGTCAATGAACTGTCAGGTTATGTCTGAACTTATTTAACACACAGTTTATTAAACTGCTGACAGTGCCCTGAGGCGATTAATTGTAATTTTTATTTAGTATTCAGCAATTTTGGTTGCTTTCTAGGGGAGAAGCAAGGTAAAAATTAAAACCACACCCCTGCGGAACTATGGGGTAAATGCGATCGCTTCTCAAATCCCAACGGCAATATCAGCTTCTAAAATAGAATAATGGTGTCAACTCCCACGCAATTATTACGTATATCCCAAGGACAACTCAATTTACTAGAACGTTGTCCCCGTCAATTTCAACATACCTATTTAGAAAACCTCAATTCTCCCACAGATCCCCAACATGAAGAACGGCAAACTTTAGGTAGCCGCTTCCACCTGTTGATGCAGCAGCGAGAAATGGGTTTACCAATTCAGAGTTTTTTACAAGCAGATAGCCAACTCCAAAGTTGGATGTCAGCCTTTGCTGATGCTGCACCGGAAATTTTAGCACCTGCGACTGATAGCCAAACCTTGCGCGAAAGCGAACATTATCGGACGCTGCAAGTACACAATTATCTGCTAACGGTTGTTTATGATTTATTAATTGCCGATCAGCAAACAGCGCAAATTCTCGACTGGAAAACTTACCCCAAACCACCCCATAAAAGTAAGTTAGAAAATAACTGGCAAACACGCCTTTATCTTTATGTTTTGGCAGAAACTAGCGAATACTTGCCAGAAAATATTTCCATGACTTATTGGTTTGTGCAATCCGAAGGTAAACCGCAAAATATTAAATTTAATTACAATTCCACTCAACACCAAAAAACAGCCAACGATCTGAACGAATTATTAAACGATTTAACTTATTGGCTAGAACGTTACCAACAAAAAGAATTATTTCCCCAACTTCCAGTAGGGAATAAAGCCTGTACCTATTGCCAATTTGCCACCAGATGCGATCGCACTCCAGCCAGCGAACCCGAAAGCGATGTATTGCCCAACCTTGCCAGTATTAAAGAAGTAGTATTGTGAGAGGATGTTGACGGTTAACTGTTGACGGTTAACTGTTGACGGTTGACTGTTCTCTCTAACAACTGACAACTGACAACTGACCATTGACTATTATGACCAACATTGACGATCAAGACGCTGTTTATGTGCGTGAATTAGGAATTGATGATATAGCTGATGTTTACCATTTAGGTGAAGAATTATTTACCAGCGAGTTATATCCTTATTTATATAGAACTTGGGATGAATGGGAAGTTATTGGACTTTACAATACAGATCCCGAATATTGTTTGGTGGCGGAAATTGATGGTGAATTAGCTGGATTTATTTTAGGAACTATTATTACCAAAGCTTCTTGGACTTATGGATATATTCTCTGGCTGGGAGTGAATCCCCAGTTTCAACGCAAGGGAGTTGCAGATAAGTTAGTTGATAAAGTTGTCGCCCGGATGATTGAAGATGGCGCGCGGTTTATGTTGGTAGATACAGATCCGACTAACACGCCAGCCGTTAAGTTTTTTAACCGCAAAGGCTTTGGTAATATCCGTCAGCATATTTTCTTGTCGATGAATCTCAGTAAGCACCCACATTATGGCAGACTGATAGATTATGAACATCAAAAAGCAGAAAGAGCAGGTTACAGGCGATCGCGTCCAGCTGCAATTCGTAGCCGCAAACCTGAAGGATTTTCCAATGAAGTAGTCCTCAATCCCCTAGTTAATGAACCGCAGATAGATTTAATTATTAATGATGAATAGGGCATGGGGCATTGGGCATGGGGCATTGGAAATATATTAATTTTGAATTTTGAATACTTTGACAAGTTGATTACGTTGCAGTCAACAGTCAACAGTCAACAGTCAACAGTCAAAAAAATTTCTGAATTTTAATCATGCAGTGGACTTTAGCCGCAACTGAACAACCGCCAGAGTGGTTTATCCAAGCTGTGAAAAAGTATACTCCGGCATCAAGTGGAATGTATGCAGCCCAATTATTATGGCAACGGGGTATAAAAGATACATCGCAATTAGAAGGGTTTGTTAACCATAAAGCTTATCAACCAGCTAGCCCCTTTGAATTTGGGGAAGAAATGCATTTGGCTGTTTCTCGGTTGAAATTAGCCCGGAATGCTGGTGAAAAAGTGGCAATTTGGGGTGATTTTGATGCTGATGGAATTACCTCTACTTCTGTGTTTTGGGATGGTTTGGGGCAATTTTTTACGCAAAATTCCCAGTTAAGTTACTACATTCCCAATCGCCTCAAGGAATCCCACGGACTAAATAATCCGGGTATTGATAATTTAGAAAAACAAGGTTGTACCTTAATTGTCACCTGTGATACAGGCAGTACGAATATTGATGAAATTATTTATGCGCGAAAGCTAGGTATTGATGTCATCGTTACCGATCATCACACTTTACCAGCAGAACGCCCGCCAGTTATCGCCATTATTAATCCCCGCAATTTACCTCAGGAACATCCTTTATATAATCTTTCTGGGGTGGCGGTAGCTTACAAGCTGGTAGAAGCACTTTATCAAACTTTGCCTGATGTCCCACAACAGCCTTTAGAAGATTTATTAGATTTAGTAGCGGTGGGGTTAATTGCTGACTTAGTGCAGTTAAGCGGTGATTGTCGCTATTTAGCCCAATTGGGAATTCAACGTTTACAAGAAGATTTTAAACAGCCGCCCACAGCTAGACGCAGGCCGGGTGTGGGTAGATTATTAGAATTGTGTCAGAAAAGTGGCGATCGCCCTACAGATATTTCCTTTGGTTTGGGGCCGCGCATTAATGCTGTGAGTCGGATACAAGGCGATGCGAGATTTTGCGTGGAATTACTCACAAGCCGCGATATCAAACGATGTAGCGAACTCGCAGAAGACACAGAATTAGCCAACGCCCGCCGTAAGTCTTTACAAAAAGATGTGCAAAATCAAGTCGCCCAAAAGCTGAATCAATTAGATTTATCTACCACAAGTGCGATCGTTTTAGCAGATGCCCAATGGCCTGTCGGCGTACTCGGTTTAGTAGCAGGACAAGTAGCCCAGGAAACAGGTAAACCCACCATTCTATTAAGTACAGAAGTCCCCCCAGAAGATGAAACAGAAACTAGCGCCCAGCCTCTCGCCCGTGGTTCCGCCCGTTCCATCAATTCTGTAGATTTGTACCAACTAGTCAAAGACCAAGCACATTTATTACATCGGTTTGGCGGACATCCCTTTGCGGCTGGGTTGAGTATGGTAGTGGAAAATATTCCGTTATTTTCCGAAGCGATTAACCAAAGGTTACGCCAATCATTAGGTGGTAAAACTCTCGCGGCGACAATTCAAGCAGATATCACCGTCACCGTTGCAGATTTAGGCAAAGATTTATTTTTGGAATTGAAAATATTAGAACCTTGCGGAATGGGTAACCCTGTCCCCAAGCTATTAATTAAAAATTGCTGGTTTGAAAATGCTTGGCATCGCAATCAACAGGATGCGCAAGGAAAAAAAGTACAATACATCAAAACCGAGTTTGATATCCGGGATGATTCCACGAGAAACGCCTTTCCGGGGATTTGGTGGGGACATTACAAAGACGAATTACCCATAGGTAGGTGTGATTGTATAGCCGAGTTGGACTATAACACCTTTAAGAAACGCTATGAAATTCGGTTAATTGCTGTGCGTCCGAGTGTTGATTCTGTATTTACTACTCACAACTCAGATTTAATATTAGACTGGCGCAATCAAGAAAAATCAGAACTGGGTAATCAACAACCAGCCGTAGTTGTGGCAGAATGTCCGACAAGCTGGGATGATTTACGCGCTTGGTGGAAGCGATCTCTCTATAATAATCAACAATTAGCGATCGCCTGGAGTAAACCCAATCAACAATCACCTAACAAAATTTGGCTGACTTTGGTGGGAATTGCTAAATATCTCAGTCGCACTAATCAACTAGTTACGCGCGTGCAACTTTTAGAAAAACTGGGTATTGGCGATCAAACTTTATTATTGGGACTCAAAGCTTTAAAATATTTAGGGTTTACAGTACAGCGTCAAGACCGTTATTTACACATCAGTCAAGAGGTGAAAAATACGGCGAATGGGGGAACTCCAACTACACAGCCTGATGCGGCTATTGCTAAATTTTTAGCAGCTGTGCGCGAGGAACAATTTCAACGAGCGTATTTTGCGGAAGTACCCCTATCTACCATTGTGACGATGGTTAATAGTCAGTAGTACTGGTAATAGATATAAGATTTAATTGATTGAACCGCCAAGACGCCAAGGACGCCAAGATAGTTAAGATTAGTAGAGTGTGTCTAGGTTTTCTTGATCTCTAATCTCTGTGTTCTCTGCGTCTCTGTGGTTTAATAAATTCCTTTTTAACCGCAGAGAACGCAGAGGCGCAGAGGAAAAAGCAGATTTGACAAATTTAACGCGGGTATAACAAAATGGAGCGCGATCGCCCTCTAAATGGTCGATAATTTGGTTGATAATCAGGACGCTGATCGAATACAGGATTTCTCAGCGGCTGGTTACGAAACATCGGATGCACTAAATTTGGATAAGTGACACTAGGATTGATGATGGTTTGTGGGTAAGGAGGATAGGAATAAATGGTAGTTCTACGATAGTTATCGTCACCGCGACGGCGATAATAATTACCTCTGTTACCAGGGTGCTTATTTACCCGATTTATAGGTATAGGATTAGCAATATTTCTACCGTAATTATACGACCCTACCCCTGGTTGTGTATCGCCATAAATAATAATCACTGATTGGGCAGAAGCTGGGGCAATTGTAGCGCCCAACAATGCTAGAGTTGCACCTGCGCCTAACCAGGTCTTTTGCCAACGCTTGCTGCTATCCATATTTTTATACTCCGAAAAATTGATAACCAAGAATTTTTAACTAGACTTTTAACTACACTTACTAGAAAAAATTCCCTTGCCAGTATTTTTTACATAATTCTTGAAATTGAAGGCAAACTTTATCCTCTTGTGGCTGCATAGAAATATTTGCCCCGTAATCTTTTATATTTCCCACGCTCACAAATTCCATCCCCTCATGGGCAGAGTTTTTTATACCCAATGCCCAATGCCCAATGCCCCATACCTAATTTCCCAAAAACTGCTTGCATTGGCACAATAAATTAAGGCAGTCATGATTTGTGTGTAGAACGTGAATACTGAAAGTTTAGAAATTGCTAAATCTCACTACCAAGTTGGAAGAGTTGCTTTTGAAAACGGGCAATATCGAGAAGCTGTAGAGAATCTAGAGAAAGCTAGCGCCCTTGTGTCTCGCAATACTAAGCTTGGGGGTGAGGTGAATATTTGGCTAGTAACAGCTTATGAAGCGTCTGGGAGAGGTGAAGATGCGATCGCACTTTGCGAAAAACTCAAGCGTCATCCCTACTCAGAAACTAACAAACAAGCGCGGCATTTACTTTATATCTTAAAAGCACCAAAGCTGAAAAGACCGAGTGAGTGGATGACGGAAATTCCTGACTTGGGCAAATTACCAGATAATGACGCCCAAACTCGTGTAACTATCAAATCTCGCCCAACCTCTAATACTAAAAAATCTCCAGAACCGGAATTTGTCGATCTCAGCCAGGTCAATACAAAGGATAATCGCTTTATCTGGTTAGGATTAATTGTGATCGGATTCATCCTTTCTTACTTGGTTTGGTTGAGTTTTTAAGAAAAACTTTCTTTACATCAACCCTACCAAGGGTTACAAGTAAAGATTGATTAAATATTCGCTCTTTTCGGAGATTTATAGTCATGAATTGGTTGTATTTAGGAAAGATTTTTGCGCGGTTAATTAGACCATTAAGTTTTGTATGGCAAAAGCAAGAATTATTTACAAAAACTACTTACTACAAGTCGAATAACCGTAACTTTCCTACGCCACGCAACAGTCGCAATGGCAAAATTCCCAAACCTATTTTATGGTTTGTTTTGTTAACTTCTTTGCTGTTAACTGGTTGCGTAAAGTATGACGTAGGCGTAAATTTTAACCACTCCAATCATGGCGAATTTGTGCAGCATATTAAACTAGGGGAAAGACTGACTAGTTTTAGTGGCGACTATGTATATGAATGGTTAAATAGCATAGAACGTCGGGCGCGGAAATTAGAAGGAAAAAGCAGCAGGATTTCTCAAGAAGAAATTATTGTTTCAATTCCCTTTAATAACGGGCAGGAATTACAAGAGAAATTCAACGATTTTTTTAATTCCCACGTTAATCAAAAATCTGAACCTGTAGAAAATGAAGCGAATTCAGAATTACCGAAAATCGAATCGAATTTGCTGATAGAACAAAACAACTTTTTACTATTAGTGAGGAATCGCTTAATTTATGATTTGGATTTGCGATCGCTCTCGTTAATTGCCAGCAATGGTAACGTGTTATCAAACACGGGTTCAATTCTCGATTTGGATTTTAGCTTAACAACTCCCTTCGGAGCGAAAAATTTAGCGATCGCGGAAAACGCCATTGAGCCAGAAAAAATCAACAATCAACTCGTCTGGAAGCTAAAAACCGGCGAATTAAACCACATAGAAGTACTTTTCTGGCTTCCTAGCCCTATTGGTATTGGTGCGTTGCTTATAGCCTTGTTTGTTTGGGGTGGCTTATATCTCAGATATACATTTATGCCAGATCCCCGACTGCAATTAGCAGCAAAAGCTACAGTTACAGAATAGTTGACGGTTGACGCTTGACGGTTGACGCTTGACGGTTGACGGTTGATACCAGTTTAAAAAATAATTTGGTAGTAGGGGCATGGCAGTGCCATGCCCTCTAGAATATATTGATGTGCGGCTTTTGACTGTCAATCAACGGTCGACAACAACCAAAATTTAAGTTAAAAAAGGTGAGACAGCTTCGAGAACTTCTGCTGGGTATTCCTCATGGAGTCCCAAGGAACCGGGAAGAACAACGCTACGCACTCCAGGTAAAGCAGCAATCGCTTCCATTTCGGCTTTGGATTTCGGCGGACTCGATTCTGCAATGACAATCATTAGTGGTACAGATAGGGATTTCACTAATGTCAGAAAATCAGATTGACTGTGTACCGCATCAATATTACCAGTGACAAAAGCCGCAGAAGCAAATCGCGCTCCTGGTTTTTGGGTAGTTTGCCATTTTTTTTCCATGAAACCGTCTGTTAACCTAGCCGCATCGACAAACACATGGCGACGGTACATCCAATTTAAGAAAGATGGTAGGGTATTGAGTTTGTAGAGAACTTGACCCAAAATAGGCGATCGCACTAATCCTCTCACCATACCCGCAATTTGCGAACTTGCGCCCATTGTCGGTAAAGGCCCCCGCCAAGTGGGAGCCGTTAACACAATTTTGCTGAAACTAGCAGGTTGTTTAACAGCTAGTTGCAAAACGTAACTAGACGCATGACCGGCTGCTATGACGTTAATTGCTGTATTAAACACCGAATTAACAAAATCTGCTAAAAATTGCTGATATATCTCAGGACGGTAATCTAAACTCAGTCGCGAAGATTCGCCAAAACCAGGCCAATCTACAGCGACGACTTGAAAATGCGGCGCTAGTAACCTCGCCAGTTCACCCATTTCTTCACGGGTAGACACACTGCTAAAAGCAGGGAGTAGCAATAAGGGAGAACCATGACCAAGGGTTTCGTATACTACCTTTAATGGTTGATTTTCCCAATTCCAGACAAATTCTTTAACTACTCCACCAAAGCCAACAGCGATATCAGTTGATAATAAATTGGTAGACATGAGTTTTTACTCGGCACTCAATACTACTGTTCTAATTTACATTCCAACGCTTTTTTCTGCATAGTTTTAAAAATGTTATAAAAACCGTTAGCGCGGGAAGGTGTCAGACTAACATTTAAACCAGTGGCTTGGATAAAATCTGGTGCGAGGTGGACAATTTCTGTAGGCGATGAACCATTTAAACCTTCAATTAACAGCGCTACTAATCCCTTAGTTAACTGAGAATCGGAATCGCCTTGAAATTTCACCTTTCCATCATCCAAGGTTGCGGTGACATACACCTGAGAAACGCAACCAGGGACTTTATTTTCGGGTATCTTGTCAGCTTCTGGGAATTCTGGGAGTTTTTGCGCGTACCAAATCAATTGTTCATAGCGCCGCTTCGGATCGGAAGCACGTTGAAAGCGCTGAACAATTTTTGCTAAAGCAGGTGGTAAAGAGTCTGTAGAAGAAGACATAACAGGACTGGCAAATAAATCGGTCTTCCCTTGAGTGTAATTTATCTAGAGTGCGATCGCGTTTATCATGAGCATTTCCCCACACTGGTGTACCCATTCATTTGAGAATAGGGATTGAAAAATAGTCATGGCTGCAAACCGTCAATCAAAGCTGTTATTTTATTTTAGAGTTTACGTGTGATTAATGACGGATGTGTACTTAAGCAATAGTGCTGTCTATATCGAAATTTAAAGCAAAAGCCCAATCTAGTGTTATAAAATAATGTAATATAAGCTACTCATCATACTTTATTTGTATAGGTATAGACAGCATGAAAGCATCTGAAACAAGTTTCCGCAACCTTTTAGAGGGTAGTAAACAGTTCAAGGTACCTTTGTTTCAAAGGCCATACTCTTGGGAAAAAAGCAATTGGGAAACTCTTTGGGATGATTTGATGAGTTTATATAGTGATGAGACAGAAAGCTACCATTTTTTGGGGCCTATTGTCACCCTTGCAGAACCAGGAACACCTGATGGAATTTCACCTTATCTTCTCATTGATGGGCAACAGCGTTTAACTACTCTGACTCTGTTACTTATAGCATTGAGAGATGTATTGAAAAAACAAGATTCTGAATTAGCTGAAGAGTTACACGAACTTTTCTTAATTAATAAATTCAAGAAAGGTGATGACTTATATAAAGTCTTGCCAACTCAGGCTGATCGTAATTTTTATCAGCGAATCGTCCAGGAAAAAGAACCTGAAAAGCGCGAAAGAATTTCTGAAGCTTATGTATTTTTTCTCAAGAGGCTAGAAAAGGGTGAGCCAGGAGATATAGATACGCCCTTAAGTCTTTTTAAATTAAAAAATGTTATTTTAGAACGCTTGACTTTAGTTAGTATCACTTTAAATGATGATGACAATCCTTATCTTATTTTTGAAAGTTTAAACTATAAGGGAGCACCACTTACACAAGCGGATCTCATTCGTAACTACTTCTTTTTACAAATACCTAAAGAAAAACATGATGAAATTTATGCTAATTTGTGGCTACCTTTGCAAGAAGCTTTTAAAGCAGTTACAAAGAATAAGTATCTTCATGAGTTAACTTTGGCTTTTTGGCAATATCTGCGTAAAGATGGAGTATCTCTACAACAAAGTCAGATCTATCAAGTTTTCAAACAAAGCTTTGACAACAAAGGAATTAATGCATTACAAGAACTTAAACAAGTTATTGAATTTGCTGACTACTATCGAAAAATCCACTTTCCCCATACTGAACAAGAATTAAGATTAAAAAAATGGTTTGTGAGATTCAAAAGACTAGAATTTACAACTTGCTACCCTTTACTTCTTAATCTTTATCATGATTACACAAATAAGGCTATTTCAATAACAGAATTTGAACAAGCATTGAAATACATTGAATCATATTTTGTGCGCCGTTTGTTGTGTGGTATGCCATCCAATGTACTAGATAAAGTATTCAATAATTTATATCGTGAAATAAAAGAAAATTGGTCTGATAATTTGGTTATTACGTTACGCCAAACTTTACTGAATCTACAAAAAACTCAAATTTGGCCTGATGATGATTCGTTAAAACGCAGCATTATAGAGGAACGGCTATACACAGATAGGCGTCACGATAGAGTTAAGCTTATCCTTGAAAGCCTTGCTGAGAATTTATCTAAAGAACAGGTAAAAACAGAGAATCTAACTATAGAGCATATAATGCCTCAAACCCTGACTGATGAATGGCGGGCAATGCTAGGTGCAAATGCTAACGAACAACATGAAAAATGGTTACACACTTTAGGTAATTTGACTCTAACAGCTTACAATCCTGAGCTTTCAAACAAGCCATTTACAGAAAAGTTAACTTATCTAAGTGAGAAAAGTAGCTTTGCTCTTAATCAATACTTCAGAAATATAATTGCATGGAACGTTGCTGAAATTCAGCGACGCGGGCATCACTTGAGTGAGATAGCAGTTCAGGTATGGCCTCGTTGATTTAAAATCTGTGTCTATCTTTTTATGTGATATCTACACAAATAAGTAAAATTTGTTATATAACAACAGCCATAAATTATTTGAGACTGAAATTGTCAAATTCAACAATTAGACAAACTTCTCCACAGCGCTTACTAGACAGCCTCTCACAGTAAAATCCCACACCTTGCGGAAAATCTCTTTTCCCTAGCCTGTATTTTCAATACAAGGTAAAGTACAGACAACAGACTTAAAATTAGGCACAAAAGGAGCGCGTAACCGATGGGGAAGGGGAGATTAGAAGCGTTCAGTGATGGTGTGTTGGCGATTATCATCACGATTATGGTACTGGAACTCAAGGTACCGCATGGTGCTGATTTAGCAGCGTTGCGTCCGTTGATTCCGGTATTTTTGAGTTATGTGCTGAGTTTTATTTATATTGGCATTTACTGGAATAATCACCATCATTTATGGCAAGCTGTCAGACATGTGAATGGACGTATTCTTTGGGCTAATCTGCATTTGCTGTTTTGGTTGTCGCTCATTCCCTTTGTGACTGGCTGGATGGGTGAAAACCATTTTGCGGCTTGGCCAATTGCTTTGTATGGTACGGTATTGTTGTTTTGCGCGATCGCTTATTACATTCTCACAGTAGCTTTAATCAGTCATCACGGTAAGGATTCTACTTTAGCGATCGCCATCGGTCGAGATATTAAAGGCAAAATATCACTGGTATTTTATGCGCTCGCCATTCCCCTGTCTTTTGTCAACTCCTGGATAGCCTTTACATTCTACGTTCTCATGGCGATTATGTGGCTCATCCCCGATCGCCGGATTGAAAAAACTTTGATGTCCTAGAGTATAGCAGGTACTCTGGCTAAGAATTTCTCAAGGCTGCTGGAACGGGGGGATATACACAAAAGCACCGCAGCAGTACAACTGTAAAAGTTAAGTATTTAGAATAATCGTTAAATATTGCTGCAAAAGTAGTGTGATTTCTTGAAATTGGTTGGCAAATATTCAGATCATATTCCTAACGATCAACAAGTTTTAGGAGCGAAACAGTTGCTTACTTCAACCTTATTAGCTGCTTCCACTGTGCCCACAACTCTACAATGGAGTCCAACCGTTGGAATTATCATGATTATCGCGAATATTATTGCGATCGCCTTTGGCAAATCTACCATCAAGTATCCCAGCGTCGGCCCTGCTTTGCCCTCACCTAACTTATTTGGTGGCTTCGGCGCACCTGCATTACTTGCTACCACTGCTTTTGGTCATATTTTAGGCGCGGGTATTATTTTAGGGCTGCATAACCTCGGCAGAATCTAGGTTGTTAGCTGATTTCACTACTCTTTTGTCTATAACCATTAAATTAAGCTAGAGATTCATTTCTCTGGCTTTTTTGCGTTCGATACCAAGTTACCAACAATTGTCTTAATTAACTTTTTTTAACCAGAAATTGTATTACCAAAAACACCAAAATGTAGTTTGACTTACTAACTAAACTCTCACCAAAAATCTTTCTTTCAGTCAACAGTCAACACTTCGACAGGCTCAGTGCGGCGCAGTCAACAGTCAACATTCACTAAACAGGTAGAGGAGCCAAACCGTGTAACTGACGTATAGCGTTGATACACACCGGACAATCACAACCAAATAACTTGATTGCTTCATCACTTTCTGCTTCAGTAAATTCTAATTCCGCAGGTTGATCTGGCGATTGGACTTGCGGTACTTGCGCTACTATCATCTCTGGTTTAGCTGGAGAAACAGTATTATCAACCTGTATGCATACCTGTTTAGTCTCTGCTGAGTGCGGGGAACGTACACAAGATAGATGAGTACCCGCTGGAATAACTGTTTGATTAGCATGTGCTGGCTTGGTCATCATGACCATAGATAGCATAGATGCAAACAGTGCGGGGGAAGAAAGCAAGGATAAGACAAATCTTTTGTTCATTTATTCTCCAATTTTGGTCAAAAAAGATGCGACTGATGTTTTCACATCAATCAGCAATCGATCAGTCCATCTTAGACAAATTCTCATGAAATGGCTTGAAATTATTCACATGAGATGACCAAAATTGTACAGATATTTGAGCTAGTATTTTACACTACTTGCTTAGGCTGAGATTTTGCTAATTCACCAGGAGCAAATGCGCCATGTTCTGTAATGATGGCTGTAATTAATTCTGCTGGAGTCACATCAAAAGCGGGATTATAAAATTCCACGCCGGAAGGTGTGAGTCTGGTATCGCCTACTTGATAAATTTCTTGCGGATTACGTTCTTCAATGGGGATTTGGCTACCATCGCTTAAGGCAAAATCAACGGTAGATAGAGGCGCAGCGACAAAAAAAGGAATATTATGTGCTTTAGCTGCGATCGCCACACTATAAGTACCTATTTTATTAGCAGTATCGCCATTAGCCGCAATTCTATCTGCACCCACAACTACAGCATGAATTAAACCTTGTTTCATGCAATGGGCTGCCATATTATCAGTGATAACTGTCACGGGAATACCTTCTTGCACACATTCCCAAGCCGTGAGTTTTGCACCTTGTAACCGGGGACGAGTTTCATCAGCAAACACCCGCGCTAATCTTCCTTCTCGCCAAGCAGAACGCACCACCCCTAAAGCAGTACCATAACCAGCTGTAGCTAATGCACCAGCGTTACAATGAGTTAGAATTGTTAACTTTTCGGGAGTTTTGGGTAGAACTGCTAAACCATTGTCGCCAATCGCCTGACAAGTTTGTAAATCTTCAGCGTGGATAGTTTGGGCAGTTTCTAACAGCGTTTGTTTGAGTTCTGCGACTGTTCCCACGCTTTCATAGGCTGTTCTCATCATTCGATTAATTGCCCAAAATAAGTTTACCGCCGTAGGACGAGTAGAACGCAACAATTGAGCGACTTGTTCTAAACGTTGTAAAAACTCATTGCGGTTGTCAGTTTCAATCTCTCGCGCACCAAGATAAACACCGTAGGCTGCGGCGACACCAATTGCTGGCGCACCTCTGACAATCATCGTTGTGATTGCCAAAGCCATATCTTCACTGCGGTGAATTTCCACAACAGTATACTCATTAGGTAAGCGAGTTTGGTCGATCAGCGATACTGAATCGTTGTGCCAAATAATCGGATAAACTTGGTTGGAAGCAGGGGTCATAGAAATTGGGAATGATTGCAATTAGGCATCAATTATAAAGGCTAGGCGAAAAACCCCTGAGGTGAATTCTGCAAAACTTTTATTTTTGTGAATTAAGGCAAAGCTGATTCACCTGGTTGTATACCTGCTATATTGAGTTGAATACGGTATAGACTTTTACTTGCTGTGATGTACAGCGTTTTATAGTCTTGATCTCCCCAAGCCAAATTAGTTACCGCCTCTGGTACGAAAATTTTACCTAACAGCTTTCCTGATGGTGAAAAAATTATCACCCCTTCGGAAGCAGCAATATAAACATTGCCTTTTACGTCTACTTTTATACCGTCTGGTACGCTTTTCGCTTTTGGACTAACTAACTCTGCAAAAATTTGTCCATTACTCAATGTCCCATCTGAGTTAACCTGGAATACCTGGATATGCTTTTTTTCAGAATCGCTGACATAGAGTTTTTTCTCATCTGGAGAGAAAGCTAATCCGTTAGGGCGTATCATCTCCTTGGTAAGCAACGTGAGATTTCCATCTGATGACAGCCGATAAATTCCATAAAATCCCAGTTCTTCCTTTTCCTTGTTGATGCCATAGGGAGGGTCAGTGAAGTAAATGCTACCATCTGACTTAACTACAACGTCGTTAGGACTATTTAATCGCTTGCCTTGGTAACGTTCGGCTAAAGAAATGATCGTACCGTCATCTTGAGTACGTATTAAACGACGGTCATGTTCAGCAGTAATTAAGTTTCCCTGGCGATCTATTGTATTACCGTTAGCATTACCAGCTGGATGACGGAATATATAAATTTTACCCTCAGGAGTCCATTTATATATTGTATTTGCCGGGATATCACTAAAAAGTAAAAACCCGCGTCGATCCCAAACTGGCCCTTCTGTAAACCTAAAGCCACTGGATAACCTTTCCAATTGGGCGTTATTGCTCATGATAGTTTGTAGACCGCTTGGGCTGTTGGCGTTGCTCTGTTGTAAAGTCAAAATACCAACTAAGAAACCCCAAGCAACTATTGGTAAGGAATATTTCTGCACAATAAATATCCTCGCCGGAAATGTATTTCGCTTCGCTTGTCAGTTTTTGAAAGGATATGGTTTAACACCCCAACCCAAGAGTGGGTGGAATTTTTATATTTTATATTCGGCTAAGTTAAATTATCTATGGATTTGCATAACTAATTGCTGCACCTGTATTAAGTCCAAGCACGGTAGAAGGTGCTGTCTTGCCAAATATGGGCTGTGCGTTGTTCAATAGCTGCTAGTTGTTGATTGCTCAGTTGCTCAAAAGCACGAGCTACCTTAATATTTTCTTCCAATTGCTGCACATTATCTACGGAAATCACGCAACAAGATACACCAGGCTGGGATAGAGCATAACCCATTGCTTGGGGCATTCCGCTCAAAGCATTTGCTTGGAATAACTTACCGTAAGCTGGTACTTTCATGGCGATGACACCTACATTTTTTTGCTGTGCTAATGGTAGCACCATAGGAAAGTAAGGTCGCGGATGATGTTTGTCTACTGCATTTACCGGAATCAGTGCAGTATGAAAAGAGTAGCGATTCATAGCCTCAACTATTACATCTGGTTCGTGGTGTCCTGTAAGACCAACAAACCGGACAAGTTTTTGTTCTTGAGCTTCTTCTAAAGCTTTAATCGCACCATTTGTGGCAAACATTTTTTCAAGATGTTCGGGTAAAGCAACGCTATGCAACTGCCATAAGTCTAAATAATCTGTCTTGAGGCGTTTAAGAGAACGTTCTAATTGTCGCCATACGCCATCTCTATCTTTTTCATAGGTTTTACTAGCTAAAAATATGTTTTGGCGGTAGGATGGCAGCACTTTTCCCAAATAAGTTTCATTCGGCCCGTACCTAGCAGCGGTGTCAAAATAACGAATACCGAGTTCAACTGCTTTTTCAATAATTGCTAAAGCTTCAGCTTCTCTGTCTTTTTTATCGAGTGGTGTTTGTGTACCCGCACCTCCCAAGCCAAAGATAGGAACTTTGACGCCTGTACGTCCTAATATTCTTTCTGGCATTGTTGTTGGTGATTGAGCAGCATTAGAAATTTGCTTTTGCACGGTATGCGCTCCTACAACAGTGCTAGCTACAGCCACACTGGTAAGTAAAAAATTACGCCTTGTTCTTTTTTCTAACATACTTGATCAATAATTATTTACCTATTGGGTTAGGTGATGTAAGTCGGACAAAGCCTGCAATCGCTGTTTAACCCCAGAATCCCCACCCTTGAAGGGTGGGAAGTATTTAAAGTACGCGCAGCAAGCTAGGTATGCTATTAATTGCTTCCAAGTTACGAATTTCTGTTAAAGCTTGGCGAAAATCACCTTCTTTAACATCATGGGTAACGACAACAATCTCTGCTAAGTCGCCTTGAAAACCAGTTTGGACTACTGATTCTAAGCTGACGCCATAATTACCAAAGCAAGTACCTAGTTTACCAATTACTCCTGATTGATCCTTGGTGAGGAAGCGGGTATAAAAACGAGTAACTAGTTCGGATATGGGTGCTATTTGACAATAGTCTTGATGTCTGCAAGCTAACAAGGGATTGGGTTTTGTTTCGCTGGCTGTTTGAGTTTTGAGTGTGGCGGTTAAATTTAAAATATCAGATGATACCGCACTCGCCGTTGCACCCGCACCCGCACCAGGGCCAAAAAACATGACTTGGCCAATGGGTTCGCCTTCTACAAGTATGGCGTTATACACGCCGTTGATGCTAGCTAAGGGGTGGGCTTTGGGTAAGAGAGTAGGATGAACTCTTACTGAGAGCTTGGAGGTATCCTGTCCGTGAACTTTCGCGATCGCTAATAATTTAATCACAAAGCCCAATTTCTCAGCATAGGCTATATCTGTTTTACTAACTTGGCGAATTCCTTCACAATAAACATCTTGGAGGTGAATCCGTCCCCCAAAGGCTAAGGAAGCCAAAATCGCAATTTTATCGCCAGCGTCGAAACCATCGACATCAGCAGTGGGATCGGCTTCAGCATAGCCCAATCTTTGAGCATCAGCTAACACATCCTCAAAATTGCTACCTTCTTGTTGCATCCGGGTGAGAATATAGTTAGTTGTACCGTTAACAATACCCGTAACTGTGTGGATGCGGTTGACACTTAAAGACTGCTTTAGGGGTTGAATTACCGGAATACCACCCCCAACTGCGGCTTCTAGCATGACATAAACGCCAGCTTCATTAGCAGTTGTGAAGATTTCATTACCAAAACGCGCGATCGCAGCTTTATTCGCAGTGACTACATGCTTACCATTTTTCAGGGCTTGAAGAATCAGCGATCGCGCTGGTTCCAATCCACCCATGACCTCAACTACTATATCTACAGCCGGATCGTTAACAATTGATTCTAAATCCGTAGTAATTATACCTGCTGGTAATTCAACCGCCCTTGGTTTATCAAGCGATCGCACTCCTACCCGATATATTTCTAATTCTTTCAACAACGGATGTCTTCCAGTTGTATCTTGTAACAACTGTACAGTACCCGCCCCTACAGTACCTAATCCCAGTATTCCTAACTTAACACCCACAACTTTTGTACCAAAATTTAATTTTAGATCCTCAGTGCTGAATAATAGTTTCTCACAACTATGAGGGCACAAACTGCACCAACCAATCAGACGCCGAAATTGCAAAAAGATTTCAGGGTGTTGTGTCCCGCAGAGCTAGGACAGGCAGTTTAAATCTATTTAACTTCTTATTGCCCGCCGCAGAAACTGCGATCGCTGTCATCAGGTAGCTAAATATCATATATTACCTTACTTTGAGATTTTTTTAATCTTATGTAAAAATTCATACATAACATCTTCTTTTTAGCAATTTATGCCTAGAGATAGATGTAACAATAATTATTCGTTTTTCGGGAAAAATTCACAATAAATCATTAAGTTTATATAAATTGTCTGGAAAAATTAATTTTTTAATTTATTCAGCCTTGACATTCTTAAGCGTTAGCGACTAAAACAAAACAGTGCGTGAATACACAGATTTATAGCTAGTCGCTGCCAGGATCTAGTTGACAGCTATTTATCAAACTTTGCTATTCAAATATTTGCGATCGCTAGCATCTACAACTAGCAAATATAACAGTGAATATTAGCTGTTGATGTTGCTATTTTTACACCAATAAGGAACTTCCAAGTAAAAAATATTCCATTGCTATTTTTTACAGTTAACAGTTAACACTTCGACAGGCTCAGTGCAGTGCAGTTAGCAGTCAACAGCTATATCTTCATGGCAAATTGCTATTGCCAGCTTACAGCATATATATCTGCTTTGGTGCTTAAATTTTATGATCCGAAATTCTCTACACAATTTTGAAAATCAGTTATTCACAACCGAGCAATACCAAAATTTATTGAAAAAACTCCCAGAGAATTTACAACCCGAATATCGCCGACGACTAGAAATTATGTTGCTAGCAGATATGGGAAAATCACAAACTGAAATTTGTCAAATTTTAGGTTGTTCTCAGGAAATGGCACGTTATTGGATTGCAATTGCCAAAGCTGGTTTAATTGAAGAATGGGAACAACGCCCCATAGGTAGACCAAAAATTGTCAGTCAACAATATAGAGAACGATTAAAAGAATTAATTAGTCATAGTCCTCGGAAGTATGGCTATGCTTTTAGTAATTGGACATCTCAATGGTTAAGCAAACATTTAGCGACAGAATTTGGGGTTGAAATTAGTAATCGACATATTAATAGATTACTCAAGGAAATGGGTTTATCTACACAAAAACGCCGCTTAGATAAAAAAGCAAATCTCCCCGATAAAAAAGCCAATATTGTGCGCATATCTGACTTGCAATCTACCGATGAGCCTCATATTTATGAGCAATTTCAGCTAATTTCCATTAATTATTAAAATTGGGAGCAAAAAGAGGTAATGTTATCAAATTTTTCCCAAGAACAACTAAGTCAATTTTTGACTGCTATCTTGAATGAGAAGCTGACTGCTAGGGAATTGGAGAATTGCTGGAGAAATATTGAAATTATTGAACCAGCAGTAGCAAAACTATTTTGGCAATCAACAGCTGCGCCTGCGGGAATTTATTTAGTAATTACAGGTAAAATCAGATTGCTCGATAGTTCTGGTAATTTAATCTCTACCCTAACAGCCGGGTCATCATTTGGTGAAATGACCTTGTTTCCCGATGCAGAATTTAGCTATTATGCAGCGAGAGCTTCGACTAATTTACAACTGTGTTACCTTAACCAAGATGTATTGCAGACTTTGATGGCTCGATACCCCAAAATCTGCGATCGCCTTTTAGTACGTGCAGAACGTTGGGATTTGCTGATGTTGTATCGTCAGCAACAACCACAGGCAACCGTAGAAGGGATTCATCAAGCCTTGGCTTTGTTTGAAAGAGTAGCTATCCAAGACTTTTCTCAGATATATCTCAATTCTGAGACTAAGTTAGTTTTGCTACATCAAGGTAAATTACGACATGGTGATGGTAATTGTTTAATACCCGGTAAAATTTATCCTGCGCCAAAACAGGGTAATTGGCAAGCAATCCAACCGACAATTATCTATCAATTGCGGACTGCTGATTGGCAAACAGCAAGCCAATTTTGGCCGCAATTGGCAGAATTTAGCAATTCTGTGCCAGATAAAGACGATCGCCAATCGCCAATTCCTAATGTAATACCTTTTCCGGCGATCGCAACGCCAAAAAAGCCACAATCACGGGTTTATTTTCCCTCACCGCAAGTCAAAGCTAAGCATTTATGGTTACAGCTAACTAAGCGCTATCCTTTTTTTGAACAACAAAGCGCCACTGATTGTGGTGTAGCTTGTTTAGTCATGATTGGGCGTTATTGGGGTAAAAGCTTTAGTATCAATCGACTGCGAGATTTAGCTAACGTCAATCGCATCGGCGTTTCCCTGCGGGGTTTAGCTACTGCTAGTGAAAGTATTGGTTTTGCTAGCCGTCCAGTCAAAGCCAGCTTAGATAAATTAGCACAACAACCCCTACCTGCGATCGCTCATTGGGAAGGCAATCATTATATCGTCGTCTATGAGATTAGCAAAAAACAGGTAATTGTTGGCGATCCGGCGATCGGACAACGTACCCTCACCCATCATCAATTTCAAGCTGGGTGGACTGGTTACGCTTTAATATTACAACCTACCCCCCTATTAAAAGAAAGCGAAGAAGCTAATACCCCATTTTGGCAATTATTCGAGTTAGTTAAACCACATTGGCAAGTATTATTAGAAGTCTTTATCGCTTCCTTATTAATTCAAATATTTGGATTAATTACACCGCTATTTACCCAGTTACTTTTAGATAGAGTCATTGTTCAAGGTAGTACTCTCACCTTAAATGCTGTCGGCTGTGGTTTATTAATTTTTGGTTTATTTCGCGTCGCCCTCAACACATTACGACAATACTTATTAGACCACACAGCCAACCGGATTGGCGTAGCACTAATGGTAGGTTTTATAAAACATACCTTCCGCCTCCCCCTAGCTTTTTTTGAATCGCGTTATGTCGGGGATATTATTTCTCGCGTTCAAGAAAATCAGAAAATTCAGCGCTTTCTCACTGGTGAAGCATTGTCAATTATCCTCGATTTATTGACAGTATTTATTTATGTCGGCTTAATGTTTTGGTATAGCTGGCAAATGACTATCCTAGCATTAGCAATTGTGCCGCCATTTTTAATTTTAGCAGTCGTGGCTACACCATTCTTTCGCCGCATTAGCCGGGAAGTTTTTAATGCTTTAGCCAAGGAGAATAGTTATTTAATTCAATCCCTTACAGGTATTCGTTCTATCCGGTCAATGGCGATTGAACAAAGCGTGCGTTGGCATTGGGAAGAATTACTCAATAACTTAACTAAAAAATTATTTCGGGGTCAAGTTATCGGCAACAAAATGGAATTTTTTAGTTCAACAATTGAAACTGTAGCAACTACAGGTTTACTATGGTTTGGAGCCTGGTTAGTAATTCAAAATCAACTGACAATTGGACAATTAGTTGCTTTTAATATGTTGTTGGGTAATATCATTAGTCCTTTTCAACGCCTGACTATACTTTGGAATCAATTACAGGAAGTAATTATTTCCACAGAACGGATTAATGATGTATTATCAGCAGCACCAGAAGAAGATTTACAAAATCAACCCCGACAATATTTAGAGCAAATTCGCGGTCATATTCGCTTTGAAAATGTTACCTTCCGTTATCATCCAGATAGCGATATTAATGTCCTCGAAAACCTCAGCTTAGAAATTTTCTCTGGACAAACTGTAGCCTTAGTTGGGCGTAGTGGTTCGGGGAAAACCACCCTAGCAAAATTAATTTTAGGTTTATATACACCCACAGACGGGAAGATTTTGATTGATGGTTATGATGTCACCAGTTTAGCATTGCGATCGCTGCGTTCTCAAATTGGCGTTGTCGATCAAGAAACCTTCTTATTTGGTGGTACAATTCGCGAAAATATCAGCATCGCTTTCCCCGAATCTTCCTTAGAAGAAATTAGAGAAGCAGCGCGTTTAGCCGGTGCTGATGAATTTATTCAACAATTACCAATGGGTTACGAAACCCAAATAGGTGAAGGGGGTGGAATGCTATCTGGTGGACAACGCCAACGTCTAGCAATTGCGCGGGCTTTATTAGGTAATCCTTCCATACTGATTTTTGATGAAGCTACCAGTCATCTAGACGCAGAATCAGAAAGGATTATTCAGAATAATTTAAATACAATTCTCCAAGGACGTACCAGCTTAATTATTGCCCATCGCCTCTCAACAATTCGCAATGCCGACTTAATTTTAGTATTAGATCGCGGCTTATTAATAGAAAGCGGTACTCATGAAGAATTGATTGCGAAAAAAGGTCATTACTACTACCTAAATCAACAACAACTCGCCCAAGCAAGTTGAAATATTAAGTAGATTGGCGTAATTAAATATAATTGGTTAGGGTTGTCATTTGTCATTTGTAGGTTGGGTTGTAGCTTGCTTCCCGAAGGGTACGAAGTGAAACCCAACAATTATAAGATATGGCTTACACAAAAACCTCTCAAACTCTTATTACTCTGTGTACTCTGTTACTCTGTGTACTCTGCGGTTTATTTTTTCGGACTTACGCACACTCTACGAACTCTTGGCGTCTTGGCGGTTCAATAAATTAAAGTTTTTGATAATTTTTGCGTAAGTCCAGATAGTGGGTATTTCCTGCTAAAAAAACATCAAAATGACAATGAATTTAAACTGAAAATATTGACAAGGCTAGAGTTTATATATGCCTAATACTGCTAATAATTCATCATCAGTAATCACCGAAAAAACACTAGAGCAATCAACAACGAATACCATCGCCGAAAATCATGCTGTAAGTACTAATTCTCCAGATTGGCATTATGGTACAGAAGAATTACTAGATGCTTTACCAAAACGCTGGACAAGAAGTTTACTATATTTTCTAGTAGTTTTTAGCGCTATTGTTTTACCTTGGGCAATGCTGTCAAAAATTGATGAAACAGGAAGCGCTAGAGGGAGAATTGAACCATTAGGTGAAACTCAAAGATTAGATAGTCAAGCTAGTGGAAATATTATTGCTGTAAAAGTCAAAGAAGGCGAACAAGTCAAAGCCGGACAGTTATTAGTAGAACTAGATTCTAATGTCCTCAAAACTGACTTACAGCAGGGAACAGCAAAACTAGACGGACTAATTAATCGAGTAGCACAATTAGAACTCTTGAAAAACCAATTACAACTAGCAATTGGCGTACAAGAACAACAAAATAAATCCCAAGAATTAGAAAAACTTGCTCAAGTTAATCAAGCACAAGAATTTTTAGATGCGAAACAGAGTACTTATAATTTACAAAAGTTAGAGAAACTCGCATTAGTATCTCAGGCTGAACAAAACCAGGTTTCTACTGAGACTTCCTATAAATTAGCTATCAACCGTTGGCGTACAGATTTAACCGAAATTCAACGTTATCGCCCCTTAGGAGAAGAGGGGGCTGTTCCTCAAATTAAAGTTGTGGAATTAGAAAAAATTGCCGATGAAAGCGAAAGAATATATGAGCAAAGTGAATCAGATGTTAAACAAGCACAATTACGCCTGCAAGAAGAAAGAAACCGTTATCAGGGAATAATGCGTCAAGCCCAAGCCGATATTAAACAAGCACAGTTGAGATTACAAGAACAACAAAATAGTTATAAAAGTATAATTCAAGCAGGTAAACTAGCTTTGCTAAAAAATCAGGAACAACTGAAAGATTTGCAAACCCAAATTACCAGTTTAAAATCAGAAATGGCTCAAACTAGAAGCCAAATTACTGCTATTAGAATACAATTAGCACAACGCTTAATCAAATCGCCTATTGATGGTGTAATTTTTAATTTACCCATCAAAAAGCCGGGAGTAGTTGTCCAAACCGGTCAAACAATCGCCCAAATTGCTCCTAAAGAGATACCCTTTATTCTCAAGGCTAATATGCCTAGTCAACAAAGTGGTTTCTTAAAGGTAGGAATGCCAGTAAAAATCAAATTTGATGCTTACCCATTCCAAGATTATGGAGTAGTTGCAGGTAAAGTGATGCGGATATCGCCAGATTCAAAAGTTATCGAAACTCCTCAAGGTAAAGTAGAAGTTTTTGAAATGGAAATATCTCTCAATCAAACTGAGATTAAATCTGCAAATAAATCTATTCCTCTAACACCTGGACAGACAGCAACAGCAGAGGTAATTGTCCGTCAACGCCGCTTAATTGATTTCATTTTAGATCCGTTTAAAAAGCTGCAAAAAGGCGGGTTAGAACTTTAAATAAGGCAGATGGCAGAGTATATGTAGGGTGGGCATTGCCCACCGAAACTCTACTTGTATTTCAAAAATCAAGTATGAATTCTATAGTTCACAAAATTAATTTAAATTAAGCCGGAGTAAGCAAATGTTTAAAACCTTAAATGTGTCGCAAAAAGAAATAATTGAACAAGTAAAATTTTCTTGTCAAGTGCCGAGTTTATTAGAAGCGATCGCCACCCGCAGAATTATCTTAAATACAGCCAAAGAAGCAGGTATCAAAGTAGAAAACGAAGAACTCCAACAAGCGGCTGATGCTTTAAGAGCAGCTAACAGATTGATCAAAGCCGAAGACACTTGGAAATGGCTACAAAAACATCATTTAGATTTAGAAGATTTTGAACAAATCGCAGAAATGAATTTGCTATCTCTCAAATTAGCAGCACATTTATTTGCTGAAAAAGTTGAACCATACTTTTATGAAAATCAACTAAATTATCTTGCAGCAGTTACCTATGAAGTTGTTTTAGAAGATGAAGATTTAGCTTGGGAATTATTTTATGCAGTCACAGAAGGCGAAATTACTTTTCAGGATGTAACTCGTCAACATATTCAAAATCCAGAACTCCGTCGCACTGGTGGTTATCGGGGAATGAAAAATCGTCACGAATTTAAACCAGATATTGCAGCTGCTGTATTTGTCGCTAATCCACCTGAGTTACTTAAACCGGTTGTAATTGCGCAAAAAGTACATTTAATTTGGGTAGAAGAAATCATCCAGCCAAAATTAGATCAACAGTTGCGAATAAAGATTATCAGTGAGTTATTTGCAGATTGGTTGAAACAACAAATTTCACAACTAGAAATTATTCCCCACTTTGAATCAGATTCCTATTCTCAACCAGTTCAAGAATTGCTGAGGATAGCATCTTAACAATTCAAAATTCAAAATCCAAAATTAAATACATGTTTAGTTTAGATCCCCGACTTCTTTAAGAAGTCGGGGATCTAGTCTTAAGACATACATAATTGATAAAAAATAATTTCTCTAAACACAAAATGCTGTTTGCGTTTAGAGAAATTGTTGGTATTTTTTTGAAAAATCACCAAGTTTATTGCTCAATTACTTGAGATGTTATCTTGTTATAAATAAGCAATAATTGGTAATTCATTCAATAGTAATTATTTTGCTTTTAATAGGAGCTTCAGAGCTTTTAGATATGTTTTTGCTAATACTTTAACGATTTTTTCTACTAACAGACCATAACCTTCAATAAAAGCACCTACTAAAAGAGGATTATAACCACCATTAACAAATGCAGCTTCAGTTTCATCTACTTCATTGATGAAAGAATTAGAGTCAATAGCTAAGTCGGAAATTGTGATTCTAGACATGATTTTTACCCGGTATAAGTGTTTTTGAGAAATTAAGCTGTGTTTGCTTAACTCTTGAATCTATCTTCGGCGATATCTAAAGTAAAATCAATAGATTCAAAAAGGAGATAAGACATAATTAAAGGAGTTTTGTCTCTTGATAAATGAGGTAAAAATATTCAATAATTAAATGTCTGTCTTGATGATAATTAATGTATGATTTGGCAAGCTAAATCTGCTGAAGACATAATTACAGAAGTTTTGTCCAGAAATATTAATAATTCAAAATTCTTTCTCAGTAGGGTGCGCATTGCCCACCTTACGAATTAATCAGCTTTTCAGGCTGTGGTTTTTGCAATAAGGTAGTGATGCAAGATATAAGCTGCCCCTTGGTAAGGGGCAAGGTTAGGGGAAGGGTAAAACGCTTGTGAGGTAAGCTTTTGAAGTTACAGCAAATGAGGTACGCGCTTCGGGGCATGGCAGTGCCAGTGCCCCTACAATGAACGGTAATGTGTACCTCACCAACTTGCAATCTGCTGTAAGGATACGTATGGTGGGCAATGCCCACCCTACTATAAAGGCGATCGCATTTGTAACAAACGCAAGTCCATTTGTAACAAACGCAAGTCCATTTGTGATAAATGCAAACTCATTTGCCCAATGCCCCATGCCCAATGCCCAAATCCACGATTTTTCACAACAAGCGCTATTATAAGCAGATAATGATTATCACTACAGATGCTTTGAGATTATGATCTCTGCTGAAACATCCAATTCTGTCCCTGTAACCGTTCTCACCGGCTATCTTGGTGCAGGTAAAACCACCTTACTCAATCACATCCTAACTTACGAACACGGTAAGAAAGTAGCCGTCATCGTCAATGAGTTTGGGGAAGTAGGCATTGACAATCAATTGGTTATCGATGCAGATGAAGAAATTTTTGAAATGAATAATGGCTGTATCTGTTGTACAGTCAGAGGTGACTTGATTCGCATCATCGGCAATTTGATGAAGCGGCGTGATAAATTTGACCATTTAGTCATTGAAACTACTGGTCTAGCCGACCCCGCCCCAGTAATTCAGACATTCTTTGTGGATGAAGATATGCAAAGCCAGCTATCTTTAGATGCAGTTGTCACCGTAGTTGATGCCAAGCATATTTGGCAACATTGGGAAGCTGATGAAGCCCAAGAACAGATAGCCTTTGCCGATGTTATTTTATTAAATAAAACTGATTTAGTTACCCCAGAAGTTCTAGAAGAACTAGAAAAGCGGATTCGCGGAATGAATGCGTTAGCAAAAGTCTACCGTACCCGCAATTCAGAGTTAGATATGGATGCCTTATTAGGGGTACAAGCCTTTAATTTGGATCGCGCCTTAGAAATCGATCCCAATTTCCTAGGTGAAGACGCTCATGAACATGATGAAACCGTTTATTCTGTAGCTTTAGTAGAACCAGGCGAACTTGACGGGCAAAAATTAAACGCTTGGATGACAGAATTACTCCGGACTCAAGGTACTGATATCTTCCGCATGAAAGGCATTTTAAATATTGCCGGCGAAGATCATCGCTTTGTCTTCCAAGGAGTGCATATGATATTTGATGGTAGACCCGATCGCCCTTGGAAACCTACCGAAACTCGCAAAAACGAACTAGTATTCATCGGGCGCAATCTCGATGAAGCTAAACTAAAACAAGACTTTCAAGCTTGTTTAGTTTGATCGTCAACAGTCAGTAGGGGCGGGTTTATGGGAGATCTTCATGAATCAGTGAGGATATTTGTGAACCCGCCCGTACAACAGTCAACAGTCAACAGTCAACCGTCCCCCTGTTCCATGAACTCCACCACCAAAGCCCAAGAATTTACAGAATTTTCTTCCGGGTTACTTTCAGATTATGTAACTGCGATCGCTTGGTCAACTGATGGTAATACCCTAGCTGCAACTTCAGCAGCCGGGGAAGTCATACTCTGGAATGAAGATAATTTAGTAAACTTACAGGCTGGTTATGGGAAATCTGTAGATTGCTTAGCTTTTTCACCTGATGGTAAATTTTTAGCGATCGCAGGACAAGATGGACAGGTAAAAATTTGGCAAGGCGACGAATTAATTGCCACTTTAGATAATGCCCCAGCATGGGTTGATAAACTAGCTTGGAATCATACTAGTAATCAACTAGCTTTTAGTTTGGGGCGTTATGTCCAAGTGTGGGATGCAGATACTAATGATATTGTTGTCACCTTAAACTTTGATAACTCCTCAGTTTTGGGTATTGACTGGCGTAGGGATGGGCAATACTTAGCCATTAGCGGTTATCAAGGAGTGAAGATTTGGCACACCCAAGACTGGGATGATGAACCATATATATTATCCATGCCGACAGTCAGTGTAGCTATGGCATGGTCTCCCGATGGCAGATTTCTCGGTTCTGGGAACATGGATCGTAGCGTCACCGTTTTGGAATGGGGAAACCCCGACCCTTGGGTGATGCGCGGGTTCCCTGGTAAAATTCGTCAATTAGCATGGTCAGAAGCTACCACTCCCTTAGGCGCACCGATTTTAGCATCATCCAGCGTTGAAGGTATTGTAGTTTGGGAAAAGCTAGAAGATGATTCCTTAGGCTGGGAAGCTAGAGTTTTAACTAATCATGTAGAAGTAATAAATGCGATCGCTTTTGCACCCCAAAGCTTTTTACTAGCTTCTGCTGCTGCTGACGGCTGGCTGTGTTTGTGGCACAACGCCCAAGAAGTCAGCCAAATTCTTACAGGTGCATCAGCAGGATTTTCCTGTCTCGCTTGGCACCCACGAGGTCAGTATATTGCCGCAGGTGGCGAACAAGGAGAATTACTAATTTGGTCAAAAGTATCACCAGATTAACCCTTTTTAATCACTCTCGCCAAATAAAAATCTCAAACCCTTATTTTTCAAAAGTTTTACCAATTTAGGTGTAGGTTGGGTAGAACGATAGCGAAACCCAACAAAGCCGCTTTGATTTAACCACAGAAGCACAGAGAACGCAGAGATAAACAGATGCATTCGTAGGGGCGGGGTCTCCCCGCCCTTTACTGTACAATAATCAGTGATACTGGGCACTTATTGAGAAATTTACCAGTCATTAATCTCAGTAATCGCGGTTGAACGTAGTCAATTTATTGGCTATGCTGTATCGCTAGCAGTCTTTATTTGTGAACTATGAAAATACTCAAATTGATTTTACTTGCTTGTCCTGCTTTTGTCGCATCTGTGCTATTCATCACCAATCCCGCATATGCAGTCAGTATAAACTCTGCACCAGATACAGAAATTGTTATGGTAGCATCCGCACAACCAAATCATGAATTAATCGCCCCAAAATTAACATCTGAATCAAATCCCATCATGGATCAACTGGGTTGTAGTTGCGCTACTTGCGTTAAATCTAAATTTCATTTACTTCAAGGTCAATTACCCTTTTAATTGTCATCCAGAGGTCGTAGGGGCGGGTTAAGCGAGATAGTTGTGAATGATTGAATCTATCTATAAACCCGCCCCTACAGGTTGTGAAAAATGTGGGTAAAGTCCTGACTACAATAATTATTTCACCATTGCACCACTTGCTGTTTTAATTCCTCTATATCTAAATAATCACTGACAAAAGCTTTGCGTAATAGTGGGTGAGGAATATATTCATCATATTTGTGTAATTCTGGCGCTTCAGATTCACTTACCAAATACTCAGGAATAATTCTTTCTTCAGCCAAAGCCGCAATTTCCTTACCCAAGTAATCAACTTTATCCTTACCCAATTTAACTGTTAAATAATAAGGACTGCTACCACCAATACTTTTAATTTCTAAAGACTCTCGACAGCAAGAATTGAGCCATCTTTCCAAAGTCCGGAAAGCTAAAGTTCCCATCCAAGGGAAAATACAACATTTACCTTTACCTAAAACAACTATATTTTGTTTATCTAACCCAGCATCTCTAGTTAACTGACGCACTTTGCGCAAACATTGCAAAGCTTTAGGCTGTAAATAGCTATATTCTAAATCTTCTAGTAAAACTTGCCGCATCTTTTGCAAAACTTTCGTGTGAATGATTCCCCCACCACCACGCCAATAAATACTCGCCTTACCCTCTACTTGCTTCACAGAAATCGCCCTTTTCTTAAAGTCAATTTCTGTCACTTCCCATGTTCTTCCAGCTAAGGCGAATAAATTCCCCACAATTGGCGGTTTGACAATACTTCCAATTTCTGTTGCACCTTGCTTAACTACATATTCTTGGCTATCAGCAAAGACAGCATAAAATTGAAACTTTCCTACGATACGTTCCCCAGTCAAGCCAATAATTAATTTACCAGTTTCGGTTTTTTGAATATGGTCAATATCAATTAAATATCTCAGCAATAATCTAAAATCTTCCTGAGAAATTGCTGCAAATGGTGGAAGACTAAAAACTTGTTTTGCTAAAGCCGCAGGTGAAAGTTCTCCCGTTGCTGCTAAAATACTCATTGTCTGCTGATATAGCAAACTAAAAGGATATTTCACAGGCTTAATCGGTTCAATCCAACGTTCTTCTACATAAAGTTGAATAATCGCAATAGATTGCAATAATTGCCAAGGAATTTGTTCTGCTAAAGGTGCGTCTAATCCAGGTTGAGTTTCCGCACAGACAAAGCGCATATCAGCCGCTTCCCCTCTTCTCCCCGTCCGTCCTAATCTTTGTAAAAAACTCGCTACAGAAAGCGGTGATTCTAACTGAATTACCCTTTCTAAATGACCAATATCTATACCTAATTCTAGAGTTAAAGTAGCTGCTGTCACTGCTGGATTATTCGGTTCGCGCATTGCGTTTTCCGCTACTTGGCGCAGACTTGCTGAAATACTACCATGATGTACATGATAAATATCTGGTAATGATTGTTCAGCAGCAATTCTTCTTAAAGACGCAATTACAGATTCCGTTTGCGTGCGGTTATTACCAAATATCAAACATTTGCGCGATTTGCTGAGATTAAATAAATATCTATCATATTGTGTGACCTCAATTTCATCAACTTCATCGTTGAGATAAAAATGTTCCACAGCTAATTTAACTTGGCGTTTTCCCGACTCAATTTTTGGCGTAATTACTGACTTATCCGTTCCCGAACGTAACCAATCTTCCGCCATTGAATAATCACCAAGGGTAGCTGATAAACCAATGCGCCGGGGTTGGGTTTGGGTGATGTTTGCTAACCGCTGCAATTGACAAATGATTTGACATCCGCGTTCTGACCCCATGAAAGCGTGAATTTCATCAATGACAACAAAGCGTAATTCACCAAATAAGCGGATTAAGTCATGATGTTTATTTACTAATAAACTTTCTAAAGATTCTGGCGTAATTTGCAAAACGCCTTTGGGGTTTTTTAATAACTTATTTTTCTGATTTTGAGATACATCACCGTGCCAATGCCATACTGGAATATCTGCGGCTTTGAGTAACCCATTAAGGCGTTCAAATTGATCGTTAATTAAAGCTTTGATGGGGCCGATATATAGCGCACCTATAGTATTAGTAGGATTTTCATACAATCGAGTCACCACAGGTAAAAATGCAGCTTCCGTTTTTCCCGCAGCTGTCGCCGCAGCCACTAGTAAATGAGCATCAGTATCAAAGATAACTTGACAAGCGGCTATTTGTGCTGGGCGTAATTCAGTCCAGTTATGATGATAAATATATTCTTGGATAAAAGGTGCAAGGCGGTAGAAGATATCATTCGTCATAAATTTTGTAGAAGTGGCGTAATTTCAGGATATTGGGGGTTTTAGAGCGATCGCATTCACAGCATTCATTTACCTCACCATAGAGATGGTAAGAAGCGATCGCTGTTTTTAGCTATATTTATGTAGCTTTGAGTTAATTACCTAACTGAGGTGCTTAATTATAATGATCTGCCCAATTAAGCTGTTTTGTCCTGTGAATACAAATACCGCTGAAACCCGATAAATACTTGACTGATAGTTGCAACGCTTCCTAGTTCTGCCACAGCATCACGAACGGTATGATATTTCAACTCCAACAGTTGAAGTCGGCATCAATTACGCGGCTAATTTCTGTAAGTTGTCCAATTATTGGTACAGGTAGGAAAGCACCCAGAGTTTGAAACCTGGCTAGAAAAATGACGAAAAATAATTAGTTAACTGACACTAGGGGTGGGTTGAAAGATATGCCATCGCGAACCAGATTCCCCTTTGAGGAAGGTTTCAACAACGATTCCCGCTAAGGGTGGGTTGAAAGTTGAATTCAAAGTTGTTGTTGTCTGTTTGAATGGGTTTCAACAATCATTCCCGCTAGGGGTGGGTTGAAAGATAGCAAGACATTAACTGACGTTTTGCTTGATGTTTCAACAACCATTCTCGCTAGGAGTGGATTAAGAAGAATATTTGAAGCATTCAATTTTTTTGAGAGGCTTGAAAGGCGCACTTTGTTCGGGAATATCCCAACACTTGTGAGTATATTAGAGATGTGGTTGAGTCAACTCAACCTCTCGCCGACATTAATTTGTTAACGGATGTCTAGAGTAAATCGACGACAAGAATTCGTTAAAGCGACAATTAAATCGTTAATAACGACAATAATTTGTTAACGACGACAGATAATTAGTTAATCGACAGTACAAATCGGGATGACTGGATTCGAACCAGCGGCCCCTTCGTCCCGAACGAAGTGCGCTACCAAGCTGCGCTACATCCCGGCATAATAAGCCCATCATTTAAGTTATAATATCATTAATAGTTATAAATGTATAGTCAAGCTAACTTGAGTTGAGAAAATGCGATCGCCTGCCATCAGGATTGCCAATTCACCTTAATTCCTAGCTCCTGAGACCTAGGCAATTCGTCACCGCCATATACTCATACTGGATTTGTTCAAAAATCAAAATCCAAACTCGCCCAACCTTGCTAACATAACTCTGTATATATATAGTAGTGAAAACGGATTGTGGCTGTAAAACCAGACTGGTTGCGGGTGAAAGCGCCTCAGTGGGAGCGCGTCGGTAACGTTAAAGAAATTTTGCGGGATTTAGCGCTCAATACGGTTTGTGAGGAAGCGTCCTGTCCGAATATTGGTGAATGTTTTCAAGCTGGAACCGCTACGTTTTTGATTATGGGGCCAGCTTGTACCCGTGCCTGTCCCTACTGCGATATAGATTTTGAGAAAAAGCCCAAGCCTTTAGACCCCACAGAACCGGAACGATTGGCAGAAGCTGTTCGTCGTCTGAAACTAAATCATGTGGTGATTACCTCTGTAAACCGCGATGATTTACCAGATGGTGGTGCGTCTCAGTTTGTGGATTGTATCGCCGCAGTTCGTGCTGTCTCACCGCATACGACAATTGAGGTGTTAATTCCTGATTTGTGCGGCAATTGGAATGCGTTGGAGATCATTGTCCAAGCTGCACCGGAGGTATTAAACCACAACACAGAAACCATCCCCCGTTTATATCGCCGCGTGCGTCCCCAAGGTAACTACGATCGCACAATGGAATTACTCAAGCGATCGCGGCAAATAGCGCCTTGGATCTACACTAAATCTGGGATCATGGTGGGACTCGGTGAAACTGATGCCGAAGTTCGTCAAGTTATGCAAGACTTACGTGCTGTAGATTGTGATATCTTGACCATTGGGCAATACCTCCAACCTAGCCAAAAACACTTGAAAGTTGATAACTTTATCACCCCAGAACAATTTGCTGCTTGGCAAGCCTACGGCGAAGAACTGGGATTTCTGCAAGTAGTTTCTTCCCCCTTAACCAGAAGTTCCTATCACGCAGAACAAGTGCGCCAACTCATGGAACTTTACCCCCGGAGTCGCGGATAAAGAAAATGAGCAAGGGAGACAGATTAACCATTGAGCCTTGACAACTGACAACTGACAACTGACTAACCAATGACTATTGACAAAACCGTAGCAATTTTAGGCGCAGGTGCTTGGGGTCAAGCACTAGCAAATTTGGCTGCGGCGAATGGTCATCAGGTGCGTCTATGGTCGCGGTGGGGAACCCTAAGTTTAGCAGCAGTGCTACAAGATGCTGATATCATCTTATCTGCGATCTCCATGAAAGGTGTCAGAGAAGTGGTGATGCAAGTCCAGTCTTTCCCCATTTCTCCCGATGCAATTTTTGTGACGGCGACGAAAGGTTTAGAGCCAGAAACAACCTGTACGCCGTCGCAAATTTGGCAAACAGCTTTCCCTCATCATCCAGTAGTTGTCCTTTCGGGGCCGAATTTATCGAAAGAAATTGAAATGGAATTACCTGCTGCAACAGTTGTAGCTAGTACTATTGCTACGGCGGCGGAAACTGTGCAGCTGGTGTTTTCTTCTAATCGTTTTCGCGTATATACCAATCCCGATCCTGTGGGAGTGGAATTAGGGGGAACACTGAAAAATGTAATTGCGATCGCAGCTGGTGTCTGCGACGGTTTACAACTAGGAACCAATGCTAAAGCAGGCTTAGTTACCCGTGGACTTACAGAAATGGTACGCATCGGTACATTCTGGGGTGCAAAGCCAGAAACATTCTATGGTTTATCCGGTTTAGGAGATTTACTAGCCACCTGTAATAGTTCTTTAAGCCGCAATTATCAAGTTGGTTATCAGTTAGCAGTTGGCAAAACATTAACAGAAATTCTTACTCACCTACAAGGAACTGCTGAAGGTGTCAATACTTGTCTCGTATTGATCCAAAGAGCTAGACAGCAAAATATTCCTGTTCCCATTACCGAGCAAGTTTACCGTTTACTTCAAGGTGAACTCACACCCCAACAAGCTCTTGATGAATTGATGCTGCGAGACATGAAGCCCGAGTATCACTAAAAACTGTTGACGGTTGTACGGGCGGGTTCACAAATATCCTCACTGATTCATGAAGATCTCCCATAAACCCGCCCCTACTGACTGTTGACTGCGATCACTGAGTTTGTCGAAGTGTTGACTGCAATTAACTGCGAAGTCGAGATATAACTCCTACTCGGTCAAGCTATTGTCGTCTTCACAACTGACAACTGACAACTAACAACTAACAACTGACAACCAATATTTGTATTTTCGAGGATGTGTACATTTGGGTGCTAGTGCCAATTTAGCGCTATTTCCCAGTACTTTATCCCTAGTTGCAAATCCTTAATCTCTTGGAAAATTCAGCATCTAAGACCAATAGCGAGAATATGCAACGTCATACCTTGGTATTAGCACTTCAGCGTTACTACTAGCGCACTGACCAAGACAATTACTTTCCCCACTTACCAAATATTCCCTAGAGAAAAATTAGCAAATTGTCAGGATAGCACTTCTATCCCCGTGTAGATATGACTATACCGATCATGAACATGATTTTTACTGAAATATGTTTATACCACGTTACATTTGTAACAGTCAAGTCCCATCAAAATTGAAATGTTGAACAGCTGTTTCAAAGCTTAAAGGTTAGCTGTAGAAGTGAATAGCTATTGGTTCAATGAAAGAGCTACAGCAGCCGACTATTTCCGTAGTCATGTTTAAAAAATTACCATTCCAGTTTTTTTTAAGATTTTTTTAAAAAAAACCGTAATGTCACCCTCAACCGTGTTAGTTCACCCTGAATCACGGGAACAATAGCAACAGTTAATTAGCTGACCGTAATTTTTAGCTGACCGTAATCTATTGTTACCTGGAGCCATTGAGACGATCTATGCCAGCAACATCTTTTTACGCAGATGCCCCCTACAACACCCCAAAATCCCAGCAAATCTTGGATCGAGAACTCACGGTTGACGACAATGAGTTAGCTGTAGATGATTTGCAGGATTTAGAATTGGCTTCTGTCGATACCGCTCATTTCGCTGCTAACACCAACCGTAGAAGTACAGATTTAGTACGCTTATATCTTCAGGAAATTGGTCGGGTTCGGTTGTTAGGCCGAGACGAAGAAGTTTCAGAAGCGCAAAAAGTCCAGCGCTACTTGCGGATGCGGATAGTGCTTGCTAATGCTGCTAAGCAAGGAGATGCAGTAATTGAGCCTTATTTGCGCTTAATTGAAGTTCAGGAACGTTTAGCATCAGAATTAGGACATCGCCCTTCTTTGGAAAGATGGGCTAATACAGCAGGTGTGAATGTTTCTGATTTGAAGCCAATTTTGTCAGAAGGTAAGCGTCGTTGGGCAGAAATTGCCAAAATGACTGTGGAAGAACTGGAGCAAATTCAATCCCAAGGACTCCAGTCTAAAGAACACATGATCAAAGCCAATCTGCGCTTGGTTGTGTCTGTTGCTAAGAAGTATCAAAATCGCGGCTTGGAATTGTTGGATCTAGTCCAAGAAGGCACATTAGGCTTAGAGCGAGCTGTCGAGAAATTTGACCCAACTAAGGGTTATCGCTTTAGTACCTATGCTTACTGGTGGATTCGTCAAGGTATTACCAGAGCGATCGCTACTTCTAGCCGAACAATTCGCCTTCCTGTTCATATTACTGAAAAACTGAACAAAATCAAAAAAGCCCAACGCAAAATTGCCCAAGAAAAAGGTCGTACTCCCACATTAGAAGACTTGGCAGTGGAGTTAGAAATGACCCCAACTCAAGTCAGAGAAGTTTTGTTACGGGTTCCTCGCTCCGTTTCTTTGGAAACTAAAGTTGGTAAAGATAAAGACACAGAATTAGGCGAATTACTCGAAACTGATAGTGTTACTCCTGAAGAATTGTTAATGCGAGAATCTTTACAAAGAGACTTGCAACATCTGTTGTCCGATTTGACTAGCCGCGAACGTGATGTCATTCTCATGCGGTTTGGTTTGGCAGATGGTCATCCTTACTCTTTAGCGGAAATTGGTCGCGCTTTAGATTTATCTCGCGAACGAGTACGGCAAATTGAATCTAAGGCTTTACAAAAACTGCGCCAACCCAAACGACGTAATTTGATCCGCGACTACTTGGAGTCTCTTAGCTAGTAGTCTATGTCATTAATGCTGATGAACAATTAGGTTCGTAGTCAGGACTTTAGTCCTGTTCCTGGATTGTTAACCACGCTTTATGCTGATTTTCTGGTCAATGCGGCTTTGTGACTAACAAAGAGCCGCTGTGTTGGACAGGTTTTCTAGCCCAAAGCCAGTGGCGTGGAAACCCCAAGAATTTGCTAACTCACTACGAACTCATCAGTCATCGAGTTGCTAGATCCCCGTTGCCAAAATCTCACTTTAGTTAGTTTATGGCAAATTATTTTCACTTAGGTAGACGAGAATTGTGCAGGCTCTACCGTCAAGATGCTTTGCTAGCGGGGATCATCTATATATTCCAGATTTTTCCGAATTTTATGATTATTCTTCAGGCTTTAATAATTATTCGCAATAAGCAACAGTTGTTGCAAATTCCTCAAAATATTTGCTATATTCTCAACTAATAGGCTTTGTTGAGAAAAATTAGTATGACTGTTTACACATCTACTTCACTCAAAGCAGAGTTAAACGATCGCGGTTGGCGTTTAACTCCCCAACGAGAAACAATTCTACACATTTTTCAAGAGCTTCCGCAAGGCGAACACCTCAGTGCCGAAGATCTTTACCATCGGCTAGAGACTGACGGTGAAGGAATAAGTCTGTCAACTATTTACCGGACTTTAAAGTTGATGGCCAGAATGGGGATTTTGCGGGAATTAGAACTGGGAGAAGGTCATAAGCATTACGAACTTAATCAACCTTACCCCCATCACCACCATCACCTCATCTGTGTCAGATGTAACAGTACCATTGAGTTTAAAAATGACTCTATTCTCAAAATTGGTGCGAAAACTGCTCAAAAAGAAGGTTTCCATCTTCTTGATTGTCAGCTAACTATCCATGCTGTCTGTCCCAAGTGCCAAAGAGCACTAATGCCTTTGTAAAACTGAGGTGAGATAACAAACGATTCGTCTCAAACTAACACAAGATGGCTTTTGAGCAGTTGATTGTTCACTGTTATCGGAGGTAGCAAATAGTTGGGGATATTTGCATCAATGTTTGTGCGGATGCTAAAAGCGTCCGCTCCTAACATCCTTGAGACTGATCCCGTAAAATTCTTGAGCTTGCTTAATGGCTTTTTTGGTATCTTCAGCCATTACACCGTTGAGTTCACCTTTGTAAAAACCTTTTTCTTGTAGTCGCCGTTGAATTTCTAAAACACTAAACTCACTCTTAGAAGTATTAGTCACTGAGTTATGTAACTTAGCTCTGGTAGTCGGGCCGGCCACGCCACTGGCGGCTAAATAATTAGCCGCTTGAAATCGGCGCACAGCATCTGCGGTATTAGGGCCGTAATAGCCATTGGGTTCTCCCTGTAAGTATCCTGCTTTAATCAAATGTGCTTGCAGAACTCGAACTGCTTCGCCGCGATCGCCCATACGCAGATTATCGCGCTCGACCACAGCTTTGGGAGTATCATTAACACCACCCACACCTACTGGTGGTAGTCTTCTCAGGGTTGCGGGGCCGACAATCCCATCAGCATCTAAGTTATAAGCTTGTTGGAATCGCTTGACTGCTTCTTCGGTAATGGGGCCAAATAACCCTGTGGCGTTACCGTAGTAAAATCCCGCAACACGCAACCGTTCTTGCAGAACTCTTACACTTTCACCTTCATCACCTCGAGACAGGTAATTTGCATTGCTACGCTTACTAGTTGATGCTGTAGCTATAGCAGTTCTCTTTGCTGTTGTACTTCTAGTAGCGGGCTTGGTAGTTTGTGTTCTAACCACAGTCGGCTTAGGCGCTTGGTTAGTATTTCTTCTTGGCTGTGTAGTTGTTGCATTTACAGCACGAGGACGCCAGGTTTGTAATTTTTGCAGCGTGCTGGTTCCCACAACACCATTTACTGGTAAACCTGCTGCTTTTTGAAACCGCCGCACAGCATCTTCTGTTGGGAAGTCGTAAATTTGAGTTATGGGAGCTTGATAAAAGCCTACTGTTTTCAACTGTTGTTGGAGATTCCTGACAGAAGGGCCTTGATCGCCTCGTTCAAGTGCCATAACGCTACTAACAGCACTGAGAATAGATAAACTTAAGGCTAGAGGTAACATATACCTCCAAGCCTTACCAGACAGTCGTTTCCAGTCTAGTGTTGCTGCTGTGTTCAACAGGGCGCTCAGGGAAACCAATTCGCTGGGTTCGCTGTCTTCGTAAGCAAAAGCTGAATGGAAATACGCTAGGTTGTCCATATTATAAGTTCCTACACCACTTATTTTTCTTCTATCGCTGCTTCAGCTTGATGTACAAGGTTGCGCAAAGTTTCTAATGTTTGTATATTTACATCCTGCCATAAACCGCGCTGATATGATTCTAATAATCTCTCAGCAATATCACGCAATGCCCAAGGATTTTTTTTGTAAATAAACTCTGACACAATCGGATCGAGTAAATACGCTTGTAATATGCCCTGATACATATAGTCTTCCACACATTGAGTTGTGGCATCATAGGCAAACAAAAAATCCATTGTCGCCGCCATTTCAAAGGCTCCTTTATAGCCATGACGCATCATACCGTCAATCCATTTGGGATTAATTACACGAGAGCGATATACTCTAGCAATTTCTTCTTTGAGCAGGCGGACTCGTGGTTGAGCCGTAATCGAATTATCGCCAAAATAAGTTTGGGGATTCTTTCCTTGAAGCGATCGCACTGCGGCTGTTAAACCCCCCTGAAATTGGTAATAATCATCAGAATCGAGCAAGTCATGTTCGCGGTTATCTTGGTTGTGTAAGACAACTTGTGTTTGCATTAAGCGTTGCTTGAAGGCTTCCGGCGCAGCAATGGGATCTGCGGTTTGACTACGTTCACCGACCGAATAAGCGTAAGAACTCCAGTTAATATAAGCGCGTGCTAAATCGTTGTCATCTGTCCAATTTTGCGATTCAATTAAGCCTTGTAATCCTGCACCGTAAGCACCTGGTTTAGAACCAAAAATTCGATAACGCGATCGCAAAAATGCTTCCTCTGAAGTTAAACCTTGCTCTGTCCAAAAATCAGTATCTTGGCGAACTTGATGAGCGAGGGGGTTTTCCTCTGGTGCTTCATTTAATGCGACTACTGCTTGTACGGCTGAGTCAAATAAATCAATCAAATTCGGAAAAGCATCTCGGAAAAATCCCGAAATTCTTAAGGTGACATCTACACGCGGTCTGCCTAAAACTGACAGTGGTAAAATTTCAAAATCGACTACGCGCCTAGCTGCGCCATCCCAGACAGGTTGTACGCCTAATAATGCTAAAGCTTCGGCAATATCATCGCCTCCTGTGCGCATGGTAGAAGTACCCCATACAGATAAAGCTAGTGTTTTGGGATACTCCCCATTATCTTGGGTGTAACGCTCAATTAGAGTTTCGGCGGCTCTCCTGCCTATATCCCAGGCTATTTCGGTGGGTAAGGCACGAATATCGACTGAGTAAAAGTTTTTACCTGTGGGTAAGACTTCCGGGCGTCCGCGTGTAGGTGCGCCAGATGCAGCGCTTTGCACATATTTACCATCGAGTCCCCGTAGCAAGTTGCTAATTTCTTGCTGTGTTTGTTGCAAAGCTGGGAAGAGTTTGACGGATATCCAGTTGAGAACGTTGTTGAGTTCTGAGTTATTAGTGGTGGGTATTGAGGGATTATTTATGAGTTGTTCGACTAAAAAAGCAGCTTGTTCTTCTAAAACTTCTACAACATCGCCAAGAGTGTAACATTTTTTGCCATTGACTATTGACCATTGACTATTGACCATTGACAAATCTGCTGTCAGAGGATCGAAATCTAAACCCCAATCTTGAGCTAAGGCGCGAGTGATACCAATGGAATAACGATTAGGAATGCGCGCGATCGCTACTATTAAATCGCGTAACTGTCGCCCTTGGGGACATTGCCCAAAAATGTGCAATCCGTCGCGAATTTGCGCTTCTTTGAGTTCGCACAGATAACCATTGATGGTGTTTAAAATTAAATTTTCTAAATTTAAGATATCTTGCTCATTGTTAATTCCTAAATCTTGATGTAAATTTTCTTCAAGCATCAGTTCGCGGATGCGATCGCGAATCATGGGTAATCGCACCGGATCTAAACTTTCCGCTTCGTAATATTCATCAATTAAATTCTCTAATTTTTGCAGCGAACCATAAAGTTCTGCACGGGTCATTGGTGGTGTTAAATGGTCAATAATCACCGCTTGCGATCGCCGTTTTGCTTGGGAACCTTCCCCCGGATCGTTAACAATAAACGGGTATAAATGAGGCATTGCGCCTAAAGCAACTTCTGGATAGCAATTACTGGATAAAGCGAGACTTTTACCGGGAAGCCATTCAAGATTGCCATGTTTTCCCACATGCACCACAGCATCCGCCGCAAAAGATTCCCGTACCCAATAATAAAAAGCTAGATAAGCGTGGGTAGGTTCCAAATCTGGTGCATGATAACTCAAACTCGGATCGAGATCGTAACCTCGTGCTGGCTGAATGCCTACAAAGATGTTACCAAGTTGGATGCCGGGAATTGGGAATTGGGCATGGGGCAGAGACGCGATAACCCTTGTCTGTACAAGTTGTCCCCCTTCCCCCCAGCGTTGAGAAATGCCTTGTTGTATTGGCTCTGGTAATGTAGCAAAATAATTTTGATACTCTTCTGTACCAAGACTTTGAGCAATTGGACGCCAATCTTTACCTTCTGGATCGTTGGTGACGCCAGAGGTGAGACTTTGAATTAATTCATCGCTATCAGCAGGTAAATTTTCAACATGATAGCCAGCTAACTGCAAGGCTTGGAGAATTTCGATACAACTAGCCGGAGTATCTAAGCCGACACCATTAGCAAGGCGTCCGTCACGGTTGGGGTAATTGGCGATAATTAGAGCAATGCGGCGTTCTTGGGGTGGTTTGCAACGGAGACGTACCCAATTAGCGGCGAGTTGACAGACAAATTCAATGCGATCGCTTACTGGTTCATAAACTACCACATCTGTTTCTAAATCTTGATTTCGCGTTTGTATAGTTTTAAAAGAGACAGCACGGCTAATTATCCGCCCATCTACTTCCGGTAGCGCCACATTCATGGCAATATCGCGGGGAGAAAGTCCTGATAACTGTGATTTCCACTGCTCAATCGATCCGCCACTGAGAATAACTTGTAACACTGGTACATCTAATTTCTCCCATAATTCAATCTGGGGAGTTTCTGTCTCCAAGCGCGCTAGAGAGAAACTAGTGGTATTTAGTAGTAGGGCAATTTGTTGTGAGTCTTTGGGCTGGAAAAACTCGCTTAACTCAACTTGAATATCCCGTTCGCGCAATGAAGATACAAAAACTGGTACAGGTTGTAAATTTTTCTGTACTAATGCTTCACATAAAGCATCAATTACTTTGGTATTTCCTGCCAAATAATGCGCGCGATAGAAGAGAATGCCGACTTTGGGCATGGGGCATTGGGCATTGGGTATTGGGCATGGGGCATTGGGCATTGAGCATTGGGTATTGCTATTCTCTCCTTGTCTCCCTTGTCCCCCTTCCCTTTGTCCCCTCGTCCATTCATACAACCCAATACGGGGGACTAACTGTGGTGCGGAAGGATGAAATGAAGTTGATAAACAATTATCAGCAATAAACTTGAGAGCATTGACAAAATTATCTACACCACCTTGGTTAAAGTATTGCCATACTTGGTTAACAATATCTAAAGGCACGTTAGACTGAGAAATTAACAGGGGATCAAAAGCATCGTCTCCTGGCATTACAATGAGGGTGATATTATTACGTTGAACAATTTCTTGTACTACTTCTAAGCCGTAAGCCCAATAGGCACGTCCTCCTAATAGGCGTAAAATTATCACCTGGGTAAGTTCCAAAACTTGCTCACCGTAAGTGTCTATACTAATTTGTTGCTGTAACTGCAATAAGTTGGCGACTCTTAAAGCAGGGAATGTTGCAGGTAGTTTAGGAACCGCAGCTGCCAGAGTTTGAATGTCGGTATCAGCAGCCGTAATAAATACAAAGGGAGCTGGAGTTTGTTCTATAAAAATCAAGTCTTCTGACTGATTCCAACCTCCGGGTGTGGCACTTATACGATGCATAATTCTCTATTACCGTCTTTAACTGTTGATTACAATACAAGAAAACCTTTTAGCCCAGCCGCCAGCCCCTCACTAAACCCTTCAACATGCCTAGTTCTCCTGATTTGAGCTTCTCCCAAACCTTACCCTCAGATACATTTAACCAGCTTGGGGAATTGTTACAGCAGATGGCTCAAGCAATGGAAAGCGCAGCTTTGTTGGTGACAGAAGCTGTGTTAGCTAGGGTGCGCGTACCTGCTGATTGGCAGGAACAACGGTTTACATTACTCGTTTCTGAGCAGTTTAGTGCGCTTTTGGTGGGGTATGACGTTCAGACAGACAAAGCGATTAACTCCTCAAGATTAATTTCGACAATGGGGGAAAATCCTACTGAGGGTTTACCCAACTCTGAAAAATCTGAGCAGATGGCTTCTACATGGAACTCTAGAAGCGGCTACAATCATCAGGACGCAGCAGAATTAACTACTAGCTTGACATTTAATTCCGAGGCGATCGCAGCTTTTTTGACGAAATTGCGAGATTTATTTGCAGCAGATTCCCATACTTACCAAAATCTGGAACGCTACAGTCAAATTCCGCCTATTAATAATAGTACGCTCCAGAGTCAATTTAGCCTGTTGCTGTTAGAATCTCTCGTGCCACAAATAAATCAGGTGGTAGAGGTAGCAACGACTCCCGATTATTCAAGTCTTTTAATCTGTCAGCCTGTAGAAGATGCTCTAAAAAAACAGATTTCCCAAGAACGGCTGTTAAATCAGGTGACTAACCAAATTCGCCGCAGCTTGGATTTATCAGTGATCATGGCAACAGCTGTTACCCAAGTGCGGGAATTTCTGGAATTAGACAGATTAGTAATTTATAAATTTGACGATTCGCGAAGTACAAGTTTACAAAATCCATTTGATAATACTGCCTTAAATGGCGCGAATGTGGGCACAAAGTTTGTTACTGAATGCGCAGATCCACCAAATTCACTAAATGGGCAATACTCACCCCCAAACTCAGTCAGCCCCCAACCCTCATCACAATATTACCAAGCGCATGGGGGTTGTATTGTTTATGAAGTCAGAGCCACAGATGCAATTCCCTCAGTGTTGAATTATAGGGAAGAAATGTGCTTTTTGCGCAATTCCCGTTGTTGGGAGAAGTATCGTCAAGGCTTTACTTTGGCGGTGGATGATGTAGAAAAAACTTATGCTTTAGAAGAGTGTTTATTAACTTTTTTAAGGGAAGTTAAGGTAAGAGCTAAGTTAGCTGCCCCAATTATGTTTGAAGAAAAACTTTGGGGGTTGCTGATTGCTCATCAATGTTATAGTCCCAGGGAATGGACGGAAAGTGAAACAAAGTTATTAACTTCCATTGCTGAACAATTAGCGATCGCTATTCATCAATCAGAATTAATGCGATCGCTGACTCAAGAAAAACATACTTTAGAACAGCGCGTAGTTGAGCGTACCGTCGCCCTAAGAGATGCTTTACTCGCCGCCGAAGCCGCTAGTCGTCTCAGAAATGAATTTCTCGCCACTATTAGCCATGAATTACTCACGCCTTTAACTTATGTAATTGGTATGTCCTCAACGCTGTTACGCTGGCCGATAGGCGAATTGAGCCAACGTCAACGGGATTATTTACAAACCATCCATGACAGTGGCGAACATTTATTAGAAATGATCAATGACATCCTCGATTTATCACAAATTGAGGCAGGGAAAACAGTTTTAAATATTACAGAATTTTCCTTAAAAGATATTGCAGAAACTACCCTCAAGGGGTTGGAAGAGAAAGCTGCAATTGAACAGCTGCATTTAACGCTAGATTTACAAATCGATCCCAGACGCGATCGCTTCACCGCCGATCCTACCAGAATCGAGCAAATTATCTGCAATTTATTGACGAATGCCATTAAATTTACCCCTAAAGGTGGCAACGTCACCCTGCGGCTTTGGGTAGAAGAAGATACCGCTATTTTTCAAGTAGAAGATACAGGTATAGGCATTCCTGAAGAACAATTGCCACTACTATTTGAAAAATTTCAGCAACTCGATACCCCCTATCGTCGCCGCTATGAAGGCACAGGATTAGGTTTAGCTTTAACCAAACAACTTGTAGAACTGCATCGCGGGCGAATCGAAGTAGAATCCACCGTAGGCATCGGTTCAATTTTTACCGTGTGGATACCCGCACAGCCGATTAAGGTTTTGAAGCCTTGAGGATGACGGAAGGAGGCAGGGGACAGGGAGCAGGGGGACAAGGAGGACAAGGAATTTTAGATTTTAGATTTTAGATTTTGGATTCTAATCTAAATTTAAAATCCAAAATCCAAAATCCAAAATTGAATTGCCCAATGCCCAATGCCCAATGCCCAAAAGGATTAATCGTTTCCTGTCAAGCCCCTGTTGATTCCCCATTGCATCAACCGTTAGTTATTGCGGCAATGGCACAAGCTGCTGTAAATAATGGCGCTGTCGGTGTACGCATAGATACACCAAGTCACATTAGCGTTGTGCGTGCAGCTGTGCAAGCACCGATTATTGGGCTATGGAAGCAAGTTATCGCTGGCTATGATGTGTATATTACGCCACAGTTTCACCATGCTGTAGCTGTGGCAGAAGCTGGCGCTGATATTATTGCTATTGATGCCACAATCAGAAGCCGCCCTGGTGGCGAACAACTAGCGGCAATAATTTCCCGAATTCATCAGGAATTAAATAAGCCAGTTATGGCAGATGTCGATACAATTGAGGCGGCAAAAGCAGCAGCAGATGCTGGAGCAGATATTGTGGGAACTACTCTTTTTGGTTACACAGCTACAACCAAACATTTGACGCCTCCTGGTTGGGAACTCCTGAGCCAGATGGTAGAACAGCTAAATATTCCCGTGATTTGTGAAGGTGGTATCGCTTCACCCCAAATGGCTCGTCAAGCCTTAGATTTAGGGGCTGATGCTGTTGTTGTTGGCACTGCTATTACTGGGATTGATATTCAAGTCAGAGCCTATCAATCAGCGCTGAATTTGGAAGAATTATGAAAATACTTGTACTAAATGCCGGATCTAGTAGTCAAAAAAGTTGTCTATATGACATTACTGATGAAACTTTACCCAAGGAAGCACCTCAACCACTCTGGGAAGGCAAAGTTAACTGGACACAAGACCGAGGAGTCGCAGAAATTCAGGTAAAAACTGCTACGGGCGAAACGTTGCAAGAATCAATTTATGCAGATTCTCGCCAGGCCCATGTTGCCTACATGCTTTATTCTCTGACTCGTGGTGCAACTAAGGTAATTGGTCAACTTTCAGAAATTGATGTTGTTGGTCATCGTGTAGTACATGGGGGGCAAGATTACCGTAATAGTACATTAATTACGGAAGATGTGAAAAATGCGATCGCTCAATTAGCTACCCTAGCCCCAGCCCACAATCCCGCCGCCGTGGAAGGCATAGAAGCCATAGAAAAAAACTTAGGCGCAGTTAAACAAGTGGCAGTATTTGATACCGGATTTCATGCCACAATACCTGATGCCGCAGCTATCTATCCCGGCCCCTATGAGTGGGTAGAACAAGGTATTCGTCGCTATGGGTTTCATGGTATTAGCCACCAATACTGCGCTCAAAGGGCGGCTGACATCTTGGGTAAAGATTTAGCATCCCTGCGATTAATCAATTGTCATTTAGGTAACGGCTGTTCTTTAGCTGCAATTAAAGATGGTCGTAGTATTGACACCACAATGGGCTTCACACCCTTAGATGGGCTGATGATGGGTAGTCGTTCCGGTTCCATCGATCCGGGGATACTCATTCACCTGCTACGACAATCTAATTGCTCTGCCGAAAGCTTAGATTATGTTTTAAATAAAGCTTCTGGTTTACGTGGTATTTCTGGGGTATCCAGCGATTTACGGGAAGTTATAACTGCGATCGCTCAAGGTAACTACCGCGCCCAACTCGCTTGGGATATTTACGTACATCGCTTGTGTTCTGGCATTGGTTCCATGTTACCTGGTTTAGGGGGATTAGATGTTTTAGTCTTCACCGCCGGTGTCGGTGAAAAGTCCCCCGGAATTCGTCAAGCTGTATCCGACGCTTTGGGATTTTTAGGTGTAAAAATCGACCCAGAAAAAAATCAAAACGACCCTGTAGATATTGATATTGCTACCCCAGAATCAAAAGTACGAGTATTAGTCATCCATACTCAAGAAGATTGGGCGATCGCGCAACAATGTTGGCAAATTTTGCATAATTCGTAATTCAAGACTAGCTTTAAAATGGGCATGGGGCATAGGACATTGGGCAATTCAATTTTGGATTTTGGATTTTGGATTTTAGATTTAGATTAGAATCCAAAATCTAAAATCTAAAATCTAAAATTCCTTGTCCTCCTTGTCCTTCTTTCATGCATGGTAATGAAAATTTTTTCATCAAGACTGCCTTTTGCCTTCTGTGATCAGCAAATCCTCCCTTGGCTGTTTATTTTTGCTGTGCTGTAATTATCAATACACAACAATAAGTTGCAGCAACAAAGGTCAATAAAGCATCATGTTAGCATCATACCGTCATACCATTACTAAATCTTTAACAGTTTGTTTGTGTATGTTAGGAGTTGGCTTAATGCAATATCCTCAACTACAAAAACTATTAACTACTCAAGAAACTGCTTCTGTAGAAACTATAGAAGCAGAACTGAAATCAGAAAGCATCCAACTTAATTTTCTGAAACAAACTCCTAATTTTGGCTATGGTAACTTAATTGCCAACTGGGTATATATCAATTTTTTAGAATACTTTGGTGACGACGAAGCTCGTGAGAAAACTGGCTACAGTTTTAGCCCAGAATATTTTGAGGTAATTCTTGCACAAGATCCTAAATTTTTAGCTGCTTATTTAGGTTTATCTACAAGTACTTCTATGTATGCAGGATTGCCAGAACGCTCTATAGAATTGATGGAGAAGGGTTTAAAATATTTAGCTCCTAAAGTTCCCGAAAAGTCTTATTATGTATGGCGTTATAAAGGCATAGATGAATTATTATTTTTAGGTGATTCGCAAAATGCTGCCAATTCTTTTAGGAAAAGTGCTGATTGGGCGAGTCAGTTGACAGATGAAGAAAGTAAATTTATAGCTAATATTTCGCGAAGAACCGCTAAATTCTTAAGCCGTAATCCTGATAGTAAACTTGCTAGAATAAATACATGGATAATGGTATTAAATAACGATGTAGACGAAAAAACTCGTAAAAGAGCAATTAAAGAAATTGAAGCTTTAGGCGGTAAGGTAATTGCTACTCCACAAGGTAACAAAATTATTATGCCGTCAAAAGATTAGAATTGGTCAATGGTCAGTTGTCAGTTGTTAAAAATTAACAGTCAACAGTCAACAGTCAACAGTCAACGGTCAACATCCTCCATAACTTCCCATACTCCGTGATGGAGGTGAGCGTAATTTATTGGTACAACGGTAAATTAATCGAGTCCCAATCCCTAGAATTAAACATTAACGATCCGGGATTACTGTATGGGGCAACAATTTTTACAACCATGCGGGTTTATGAGAACTCCCTCGATAGCAACTTGACTCACTGGCGGTTACACTGCGATCGCTTGTTGTTCTCCATTAAAACTTTTAATTGGCCAGAACCAGATTGGCACAGGATACGTCAAGGTGCAGAAATATTACTTAAAGATTTTCCCAGTCTCAGAATTACCCTGTTCCCCGATGGTAGGGAGTGGATTATAGGGAGATTGTTACCAGCAGATTTAACAGCAAAGCAAACCGATGGGGTAGTATGCGCTGTTGCTAGTATAGAACTAGCTCGTAGTCTTCCTGCTCATAAAACAGGTAACTACTTGAGTGCATGGTTAGCCAAAACTAACAGCCAGCAATTAGCCGCTCAAGAAGCGATTTTAGTCGATGAGGCGGGAAATTGGCTAGAAACCAGCACAGGTAACCTGTGGGGATGGCGAGACGGTTGTTGGTGGACACCGCCTTTAGCAGTGGGAATTTTACCAGGAATTATGAGAGCGCAGCTAATTAAATGGCTGCAATACCAGCAACAAGATGTGAAAGAGGAACCTTGGACAATGGATTTAGTTTCCGGATTTGAAGCGATCGCCTATAGCAACAGCGTCATGGAAATCATCCCGATCCATACCGTTCAACAGCCTCAAGGATCGTTAGAATATGATCCACACCATCAAAGTTTGCAAATTCTCCGGAGTTTTTTTAGCATGACAACGTCACCATTTTGGTATACGTTAAGATAAGTTAACATAATTCTTAAAAATGCCCTCTCTGTTAGAGACGTTACGCGATCGCACCAAAAATATTAGGAGGATTTACCTCAGTGAATAAAAGATGGAGAAATGCAGGGCTGTATGCGCTGCTGTTTATAGTTGTAATTGCCTTAGGCACAGCATTCTTTGACAAACAACCACAAAGCAGAGAGCCATTACGCTACAGCCAGTTTATTCAAGAAGTTGAAAAAGGCAGAATAGATAAAGTCAGTTTAAGCGCAGACCGTTCTACTGCATTGGTTACATCCAGAGACGGTAACAAAAAAGTCGTCACCCTAGTTAATGACCCTGACTTAATTAATACTCTTACTGCAAAAGGCGTTGATATTTCTGTATTGCCGCAAACCGACGAAGGATTTTGGTTTAAGGCACTCAGTAGCTTATTTTTCCCAGTATTGCTTCTAGTTGGCTTATTCTTCCTGCTACGCCGTGCCCAAAGCGGCCCCGGTAGCCAAGCAATGAACTTTGGTAAATCCAAAGCCAGAGTGCAAATGGAACCCCAAACCCAAGTCACATTTGGTGATGTCGCTGGGATTGACCAAGCCAAACTGGAATTAAATGAAGTTGTAGACTTTCTTAAAAACGCCGATCGCTTTACCGCAGTTGGTGCCAAAATTCCTAAAGGTGTATTGCTAGTAGGCCCTCCCGGAACAGGTAAAACCCTCCTAGCTCGTGCTGTGGCTGGTGAAGCTGGTGTACCCTTCTTCTCCATCTCCGGCTCTGAGTTCGTGGAAATGTTCGTAGGTGTCGGTGCGTCCCGCGTCCGTGACTTGTTCGAGCAAGCTAAATCTAACGCTCCCTGTATCGTCTTCATCGATGAAATTGACGCAGTTGGTCGTCAACGGGGTGCAGGTTTAGGCGGTGGTAACGACGAACGCGAACAAACCCTCAACCAGCTACTCACCGAAATGGATGGTTTTGAAGGTAACACCGGTATCATCATTATTGCTGCTACCAACCGTCCCGACGTACTAGACGCAGCTTTATTGCGTCCCGGTCGCTTTGACCGTCAAGTAGTTGTAGACCGTCCCGATTATGCTGGACGTAGCGAAATCCTCAAAGTTCACGCTCGTGGTAAGACCTTAGCCAAAGACGTAGACTTAGATAGAATTGCTCGTCGTACCCCTGGTTTCACCGGTGCAGATTTATCTAACCTGTTAAACGAAGCCGCAATCTTAGCCGCACGGCGTAATTTAACCGAAATCTCGATGGATGAAATCAACGACGCCATCGACCGCGTATTAGCTGGCCCAGAGAAGAAAGACCGAGTAATGAGCGAAAAGCGCAAAACCTTGGTTGCATATCACGAAGCCGGTCACGCCTTAGTTGGTGCTTTAATGCCAGACTATGACCCAGTACAAAAGATTAGCATTATTCCTCGCGGTCGTGCTGGTGGTTTAACTTGGTTTACCCCAAGCGAAGACCGGATGGATACTGGCTTATACAGCCGCGCTTATCTAGAAAATCAAATGGCCGTAGCTTTAGGCGGTCGGATTGCAGAAGAATTAATCTTTGGCGAAGAAGAAGTTACCACCGGTGCTTCCAATGACCTGCAACAAGTAGCCAGAGTAGCGCGTCAAATGGTGACACGCTTCGGGATGAGCGACAAACTCGGCCCCGTCGCCCTTGGTCGCCAACAAGGTAACATGTTCCTCGGTCGCGACATCATGTCAGAGCGTGATTTCTCCGAAGAAACTGCTGCCGCAATTGACGAAGAAGTTCGCAAACTGGTAGATGTAGCTTACACTCGCGCCAAAGAAGTGTTAGTTAACAACCACCACATCCTCGATCAAATCGCGCAAATGCTGGTTGATAAAGAAACAGTAGATGCTGATGAATTGCAAGAAATTCTTGCAAATAACGATGTGAAAACTGCTGCTTTTGCATAAGCAGTTTTGGCGAAAATTTAATATTTAAAATCGGGGTAATGCTGGAAATACCAGAGTTACCCTGATTTTTTACAATTTACTATAACCACCCCTTTCAATATAGTTTCCAAACTCTAATTTCTCTGTGCCCTCTGCGCCTCTGCGGTTCAAAATTAATTACTAATATTAAACTGCAATCTAAAGTAACATTCAAACCCATACAAGGGCGGGGAAACCCCACCCCTACCAAAACGCCAACTTACTAAATTACAACTGAGATAAAACTTTAATCGATAAAACTTGATAACCAGCACCTTGAAGCATACATTGTCTATCAGCATCTAAAGGACAAGTAACTTCATTCGATACTGGACGAGTTCCCGCATGATAAACTGCGGTGATTTCCACTGCTTGCTCATGCAAAGATTGTAATTTCTCACGAGAAACTTTTTCCGTCGGACGAAGAACTAAGCGACTTACAGGTTGCGAATTTGTTATCAGAAAAAACTCTTCTCCTAAATAAGCTTGCACCGACATTACAGGAGGAATTTCTTTATAAATTAATTTTCCGCGAAAAGTTTCTATTTTTGATGTTATTAAATTTGCAGTTGATGTTGGCAAATTGGAAGTTACAGAAGATTTAGTAATACAGCTATTAGCAGTTTCAATTACAATCAAAAAACTACTAAATATAGCCCCTATCAACACAACTTTGGGGAATTTTTTCAAATTTGATAGAATACTTTATTAAGTCGGGAATTTATTTCTGGATGTTCAAGCACTTCAGTGCTGACTACAAACATCTGAATTTTGAATAAGCTTATTTTTCCTCCTAGCGATCGCACAAATCGCAATTTATAACCTAGATCGCTAGATGAGGAATAATGCTCAGCCTGAATGCTGATATTTTTACAGGCGCAATTCACTTAACTCAGAAAAACTGCGAACCTCAGTGCTAGACTCGGTTGATGTAACGGTAACTGGGGCTGGCGCACTTTTTTTAGTATTGGCTGCCAAAATCATCGATAGCAGCTTGGGAAATGCAAGGCAGGCAACAGCGTTGATGAGTGTTAATAAAATACAATCTATGAAACTCATAGATTACCCCCCTCGTAAATTAACAATTTGTGAGTCTATTTCTTATTGTTAATCAAATTCGGTACTTTTGACTACATTGGAAAATTTGATTTTCTTCTCATATATATAAGCTATACCAATACATTTAATATTAACTTTTGTAAATATATTAAAATCACTTGATTTAAGGCTATCTCCTAGTTTTATAAATTATAAACTTCTCACATAACCAAGAAGAAAGCGACAGCAGTAAGGTTGTCTGCTGCGGATAGCTTAAAACATTTTTTCTGATTTTTGTCTACCTAAATTAATATTGAAGTTTCCAATAATAATCATCTATAAAACTCAATATAAATGCTTACATCTGGATGAATACAAATAAAAATGAATGCTGGAAAATTTCAATTATTTCTGAATAAATAAACCAGTGCTAAGATTTTTAAGACTAATTTAATTTAAATAACATTTTTCATTTTGGCTCAAAGTGGTATTAATGCACCTGCGTATTCTGAACAATATCCCAGAACACCTATCAACCTATCCCAGCAGTATTAATACTGCTAAATACTTATTAATTGGGAGTACAGCGATCGCAAAAATGAGGACGGAATTTACAGAATGGACTGCCTGTTATGGTGTGAGCTGTACAATAAGGAAAGGTGGTTATTGCTACTCTAGTTGTTTGCGAACTGGATTCATGGGTTGAAGGTTCAGTCGGTTTACCTTTAGATGAAAGTACAATTGAGAGCATCTTGGGAAACCCCAAACAAGCAACAGTATTGATGAGTGTCAGTAATGCAGCGTGTTTTAAAACCACAGGTAATCACCCCCTGTAAAATAGGTGGTCGCTATTGTTTAGCTGTCAGGACAATATCTGCAATCGCATTTAAATACAATCACATCCATTGCTTTAAGACTATATAAATTAATTTTATCATAAATTTTTGTAAATCCATCGTGTGGTTTCCGAAAATGCTATCCCCGAAAGCATTGTGTATATTAAAGAGATTTATTGTTGAAGAATAGTAAAATTCTCTCAAAAACAGTTCATTTAGTATTTAGGTGATGTGTTATGTCCAAAACCAAATCTGCATCGATTTATTTAGCCAATATTAGTGAGCGAGAACGCTTATCATTGAAGCGGTTGGTCGATTATACAAATTTGAATTCAATTCCCGAAATTTGGCCAGTAGCAGCTAAGGTTTTTGGGAATACGGTGGCTCTACACGATCCCCATAGCAAACCAGAAGTAGTAATGAATTACACGCAATTGGCAGAGAAGATTCAACAATTTGCGGCTGGTTTACAAGCTTTAGGAGTAAAAGCAGGCGATCGCATTTCTTTAATTGCTGATAATAGTCCCAGATGGTTTATCGCCGATCAAGGAATCATGACGGCTGGGGGAGTGGATGCGGTACGTAGCGCCCAAGCCGAAAAAGAAGAATTGCTGTTTATTATCGCCAATAGTGGCAGCACAGTGGTAGTAGTTGAGGACTTAAAGACGCTGAAGAGATTGCAAGATAGACTCAACGATTTACCAATTCAACTGGTAATCTTGCTCACCGACGAAACCCCACCAACCCAAGAAAGCTTTAAAGTACTCAATTTCTCCCAACTACTAGAAACTGCTAGCAACCGTTCTCTAGAACCAGTTGAACAAAACTACGATACTCTAGCAACGCTGATTTATACTTCAGGTACTACAGGCAAACCCAAAGGTGTGATGCTCAGTCATGGGAATTTATTACACCAAATCAATACTTTTGGGACAGTGCTACAACCAAAAGCGGGTGAAATGGCCTTAAGTATCCTCCCAACTTGGCATAGCTACGAAAGAACAGCCGAATATTACTTACTTTCTCAAGGTTGTACCCAGGTTTACACTAACCTGCGTTCGGTAAAAAAGGATTTAAAAGATTTTAAACCCCAGTATATGGTGGCTGTACCTCGCCTGTGGGAATCAATTTATGAAGGCGTGCAAAAGCAGTTCCGCGAACAACCAGCCAAAAAGCAACGTTTAATTAACTTTTTATTAACTAATAGCGATCGCTATATTAGAGCCAAGCGGATTGCTGACGGGTTAAGTTTAGAGCATCTCAAAGCTTCTGCAATTGAGCGATTAGTAGCAAAGATTATCGCTGTTGGTTTATACCCCATCCACGCCCTAGGCGAAAAACTAGTGTATGCTAAAGTCCGGGAAGCAACCGGAAGCAGAATTAAGTGTGTAATTAGCGGTGGTGGCGCACTTCCCAAACACATAGATAATTTTTTTGAAATCATTGGTATCCAAATTTTGCAAGGCTACGGCTTAACAGAAACATCTCCAGTAACTAATGTGCGTCGTCCTTGGCATAATGTACGTGGTTCATCTGGCCCTGCACTACCTGCTACGGAAGTTAAAATTGTCGATCTAGAAACTCGCAAACCTTTACCAATTGGAGAACGCGGACTGGTACTGTTGCGGGGGCCGCAAATTATGCAAGGCTATTACCAAAATCCCGAAGCGACAGCAAAAGCCATCGATGCTGAAGGTTGGTTTGATAGCGGCGATTTGGGTTGGTTAACGCCGGAAAATGACTTAGTGCTGACAGGCAGAGCAAAAGATACGATTGTTTTAACTAACGGGGAAAATATCGAGCCACAGCCGATAGAAGATGCTTGTTTGCGATCGCCCTATATCGATCAAATTATGCTTGTCGGTCAAGACCAACGCAGTCTAGGTGCGTTAATTGTACCGAATATAGAAGCTTTAGAAAAATGGGCGGAAAGCCAAAACCTCGACTTGAGCAGCAAAAGTGATAATATTACCGCCTCACCCAGTCAAAAAATAGACCTGGAGAGTAAAATAATCCAGGAATTATATCGCAAGGAATTGAATCGGGAAGTGCAAAATCGTCCCGGCTATCGAGTCGATGACCGCATTGGCCCCTTTAAGCTCATTCCTGAGCCGTTTTCCATTGAAAATGGCTTAATGACTCAAACACTCAAAATCCGGCGTCATGTTGTCGCAGAACGCTATCGCGATCTTATTAACGCCCTGTTTGCCTAATAATTCCACTGAAACAATTAATATAGAGTGAACGTGAAACTGTATGGATGTCTCCAAACCTCAACAAATGCTTTTGAAACGCATCGTTAATGTCAAAGTGATTGTGACTCCTCTATGGAAAGAGGAAGTACAACAGCAATTGCAAGCGCAAATCAATCAAACCGATCAGCAATTGCAACAACTAGACATTGAAGGACAAAGAGCAATCACCGCTATTCAAAAGCAGAGTTTGCAACCTCCTGGGCCGCAAACTCTCCAACAGATTGATAATATCCAACTCCAAGTCAATCAAAAGAAAAGCGAACTCCTAGAGCAAAAAAATCAATTCCTGCAAAACCTCCAGCAAGTACAGTACTTGGAGTTAGATCAAGAAGTTAACCAATTTCAAATGGAAGGTTTTTTCCGCATAGAACCAGGCGATAACCTGATCAGCAAAACCCAAGTCGAAATTGTGCTTCGGGATGGGATTGTCGAAGAAATTCGTGGCGATATCTAACAATAGTTATTTGTCAATATAGCAATCCTCAATGATTTGTGAAATATTACATGTAGGGTTGTTGACTGTTAACCGTTGATAGTTAACAGTCAACAGCCAAAACCGATATTTTTCACAACTGAAATAGGATTGCTATAGTCATTGGTCATTTGTGGTGTATGTTTTCCTAGCTATTAATCATCACAACTAACTAATGACTTATTTCCCAGCATCTACTGACTTTTTTTAGCATTCATGCGTCAAATTCCATGCCACTTGCAATAATTCATAAAAATGCATGTGGCGTGGATTTTTCTAATTAGCAAACTTTAGTAACGCTATTTTGGCAGTCAACAGTCAACAGTCAACAGTCAACAGTCCCTTGTATTTGCCAATAAAATAAGATTGCTATCGTTAAAAAGAATCCCCAGCTTTTTACTCCCCTGTTGCGGGTTGACAGCTGAGGATTAAATTTTTTTGAGGGCGGTTTCCTGGTTGACACTGCACTTTCGAGCCAGCCCAAACGATTTCCCATACAGGTGGCGAACTCACTAAAAGCGATCGCCCAAAGGTATTCATTTCCACGCGATATTTCACTTCACTAACTGGATTATTGCTCGGTTGAACTTGGGTGATCGTGACTAAAGCTTGATTGTGTTGGGGATAAGCTACCTCAACTTTCCGTGTCCCAACTTCTGTGACAGTTTCTTCAAAAATATTTAATGCTAACGTAGCCGGATCGCTACCTTGAAGATTGGTATTGAGACTGGTAAGGGGTATGGTTTTATATTGGGTACGCTCTGGATAATTGACCGGATCGTGGGAAATTTGAGTTGCAGCTATTTCCTGCGCTTTCCCATCGTTAGTTTCTAAGCTGTGCGCCACAGGCTGATGTTGAGAGAAATAAACTCCCGCGCCAGCAGTAGCGAACATACTTATTATCACAATCAAAAACAATTTCCATTTTAGTGACATAAAAATTAAACAAGAATTTCAATTTCAAACAAGTAAATTATCAACCTTAGATTTTAGATGGAAGGTGAATCGCTGAGCTTCTACCTTCTGGTTATAAGCAGCCTTGATTTTCAATTGAGTAATTATGGGAAAAGTAAACTGAGATAACAAGCTCATTTGATTGATAAAATACTTGCTGTGGCTGTTGATTGTAAATACTCAGCGATCGCAATTTAATTGCTATCTATATTAGACATTCATCTGGGGTTTTGGTTCCACATGGTCATTAGTCAGTTGCTTCCTTCCCTCACCCCTAGCCCCTAGCCCCTAACCCCTAGTCCCTAGCTCTATCCCCTATCCCAAAACTCTCACACCAAGATACAATTCGATCTGGTAAAAGCTGTTAAAGTCCATAAATTCATTGATTCACCAAACCACCCTATGAGCATTTACGAAGTATTTATGCCGGCGCTGAGTTCCACCATGACCGAAGGCAAGATTGTATCTTGGGTGAAGTCGCCAGGCGATAAAGTGGAAAAAGGCGAAACAGTGGTGGTTGTCGAGTCAGATAAGGCAGATATGGATGTGGAATCCTTTTATGAAGGATATCTGGCTCATATCTTAGTGCAAGCTGGTGAATCTGCGGCTGTGGGAAATGCGATCGCTTACGTCGTGGAAACAGAAGCCGAAATCGAAGCCGCCAAGGCTGCGGCGAATTCTGGTAGCGCAGCTGCTGCGCCTACTGCTGCTCCCGAACCTGTAGCTGCAACTGTTGGGGCTGCTGCAATCCCAACGTCTCAAAATGGCTCCAACCATAAGGAAGGGCGGTTAGTGGTTTCACCCCGCGCCCGTAAATTGGCAAAAGAGCTAAAAGTAGATTTGAAGACGCTCAAAGGTAGTGGCCCCTACGGTCGGATTATTGCTGAGGATGTGGAAATTGCTGCAAATCCAGGTAAGCCCGTCGCTAGCGCACCCGTAGCACCAACACCATCTGTATCCCCAACCGCCCCAGTAGCACCACCAACGCCAACAGCTGCACCCGCACCTGCACCCGCACCTGCACCCGTCCCCGCTGTCGCCAGTGCTGTTCCGGGACAGGTAGTACCTTTAACTACCTTCCAAAATGCAGTTGTTCGGAACATGGTAGCTACCTTATCTGTACCTGTATTCCGTGTAGGTTATACAATTACCACCGATGGGCTAGACAAGCTTTATAAGCAGATTAAATCCAAAGGCGTGACAATGACAGCGCTATTGGCAAAAGCCGTAGCCGTAACGCTGCAAAAACATCCATTAATCAATGCTAGCTATTCAGAACAAGGAATTGTTTATCATTCTGACATCAACATTTCTGTTGCTGTAGCAATGGATGATGGCGGATTGATTACACCTGTGTTAAAGAATGCAGATTTAGTAGATATTTATTCCCTATCGCGCACTTGGAAGTCCTTAGTAGAGCGTGCGAGAGCAAAACAACTACAACCAGATGAATACAACAGCGGCACCTTTACCGTGTCAAACTTGGGAATGTTTGGTGTAGATACATTTGACGCGATTTTACCACCTGGACAAGGTGCAATTTTAGCAGTCGGCGCATCTCGTCCGCAAATCGTCGCCACCCCCGATGGATTATTTGGCGTGCGTCAACAAATGCAGGTAAATATTACCGCCGATCACCGAATTATTTACGGCGCTCATGCGGCTGCATTCTTGCAAGATTTAGCTAAGTTAATTGAAACCAATCCGCAATCTTTGACCATGTAAGAATGATTTCTTAATAAAACAATGTTATTTCCAGGCTTGGAGTTAAATCAACTTCAAGTCTTTTTATTTTTTAAGGTGAAATTATTGCGGAACATCTCATTTACGATTAAAGCATGTTCTCCTCAGAGTATCTTTGCCTTACTCTTCAAACATAGAAGCAATGGTTGCCATTGGTAGGTAAAGTCGTCGCTGTTGGTCGGGGAAAGGAAGAAACTGATGGTGTTGGTAAAAAGCACTCGCCTTCTCATCAATCGCATCAACCAACACTGCATAAGAGGCAACCTCACTTCTGAGACTACGCCCAAAGGCATCGAACAGCAAGAAACTTCCCAATCCTTGACCTTGGTAGCGTTCATCAATGGCCAGCCTTCCTAGCAACGTAGCTGGGATAACAGGATATCTAGGCAGTTTCTTAACCTGTTGAGGCGGTAAATCCTGTAAATTGATGGCGGTGGCGCAGAGAGTGTAGTAGCCAGCAATACGTTGATTATCCAAATCTTGTAGGATAAAAGGAGCCGCAACGCGACGACGCAGATCTTGCCCAGCTTGTTGAAGTAGATAGCGGTCAAGGGATTCTATGCCACAGTTAAATCCTGAGCGATCATGTTGGGTATTCAACGTTTCAATAGCGTAGCCAAAGGTCGGAGCAGCCACTAGCTACAACCCCATACTCCGTTTGTATTCTTGAGCAGCCATCCGCATCTTAGAGCTAGGTTCTGGGGGATTGAGCAGGGATTCAACAAAAGCCATACTATCTTTGAGGCTGAGTTTAATCTCTTGAATATCCTCTTGTTTTTCGGTGTCGTTTGTGACTGACTCTACAGGCTGGTAGACTACAACTAGGTCAAGTTCAAGATTCGCCAGTTCTATAGGGACTTCCAACCTCAATATCCCATCGGCATCGACACGGGAGCGTAATTTGATACTTTGCATAATTTATTTTTTCTAGTTATTATAAACAAATTTTTTGCTAAGTATTTGAAGGTTTTTATGTAAGCTTTTGCATCCCGCACTAATTAAGCTTTAATCTATTCTAGCAAAAGAAAAGCCCTCTTGATACCAAAATAATTGACTATATCAAGACATTTGCCTAGCTTTGCACAAATATTAGCAAGTAGCAGTCAAATCTTTGATTTTGCGATCGCTCTTCATCACTACTCTCTCTTGTGCAACAAACTTACTTTTTCAGATTAGATGCAAAGTTGAGAATAACCGCTATTGAGTTGAGGAAAGCCACTATTGAGTTGAGGAAAGCCGCTATTGAGTTAAGGAAAGCCGCTATTGAGTTAAGGAAAGCCACTATTGAGTTGAGAATAGCCACTATTGAGTTGAGGAAAGCCACTATTGAGTTGAGGAAAGCCGCTATTGAGTTGAGGAAAGCCACTATTGAGTTAAGGAAAGCCACTATTGAGTTGAGGAAAGCCACTATTGAGTTGAGGAAAGCCGCTATTGAGTTGAGGAAAGCCGCTATTGAGTTAAGGAAAGCCGCTATTGAGTTAAGGAAAGCCACTATTGAGTTGAGAATAGCCGCTTCAAGGTTCGTTTTTGTGTGGTGCGATCGCTTAATGATAAAAAGTCATTGTAAATGTAGCGAAGCGGAATGAAGCAATCATGAATCAGAATCTTAATTCTGCAAAAATTTCGATAGTTATTCCGACTTTCAATGAAGCGGGAAATATTCAAGATGCGATCGCTTCTACCCAACCCAGTACCAATATAGAAATTATTGTAGTTGATGGTGGCTCTCAAGATGACACTGTAGCCATAGCTCAGTCATTAGGCGTCAAAGTTATCTTGTCATCTCCTGGGCGAGCCGTGCAAATGAATGCCGGCGCTGTAGCTGCTAGCGGTGATATTTTGCTGTTTCTCCATGCAGATACCCGCTTACCTGCTGGCTTTGATGCTTTGATTCGCACTGCACTACAACAACCGGGAACCGTAGCGGGTGCGTTTAACTTGCGGATTGATGCATCGGGTTGGGGTTTGAGGTTGGTGGAATTGGGGGTAAAAGTGCGATCGCAGTTTTGGCAAATGCCTTATGGCGACCAAGCAATATTTATAACTAAAGATATATTTAACAAAATTGGCTGCTTTCCAGAATTGCCAATTATGGAAGACTTTGAACTCATACGTCGCTTACGATGTATTGGTAAAATTACGTTTATTAAAGCATCAGTTATAACATCTGCACGTCGCTGGTTGCGCAAGGGAATTTTTAAAACTACCTTAATTAATCAAATAGTCATCATCGCTTATTTATTGGGAATATCACCAGAACGAATTCGTAGCTGGTATCGCCAAGAAAAATTTAGGAAAAATTAAGCTGATTCTCAGGGAATGAGAATATTTTAGTTGAAGATAAAAAGAGGTTCAAGAAGCTAAAAATTAGATATTAGAGTATGACTAATGACTAATGAAAACTGTAGGGGCGGGTTCACCGATATCCTCATTTATTAACAAAGATCCAAATAAACCCGCCCCTACTGACCAATGACTAATGACAAATAACCAATGACTAACCGCAAATTCTATACCACAATCAAACTTTTATTGTTAAGTTGTTTAATTGCTACGGTAATAATTGCTAGTAAATATCTCAACATTCAAGATATTTTACACACCAGTATTATTTGGGTTAATAGCCTTGGTTACTTTGGCCCGATAGCATTTATCGCTATTTATAATTTAGCAACTTTGTTATTTATCCCTGGTTCTGTTTTAACCTTGAAAGGCGGTTGTCTATTTGGCGTGTTTTGGGGTTCTGTCTACGTAATAATTGCTGCAATTATTGGCGCAACTGTAGCATTTTTAATTGGGCGTTATCTCTCACGAGATTGGGTAGCAAAACAACTAGAAAAGCATCCTAAATTTAAAGCCATCGATTTAGCTGTCGCCAAAGAAGGATGGAAAATTGTCCTCCTAACTAGGCTTTCACCTATCTTCCCCTTCAACTTATTAAATTATGCTTTTGGGGTGACGCAAGTTTCCCTTAAAGATTATATTTTAGGTTCTATCGGTATTATTCCCGGTACAGTAATGTATGTTTATCTTGGCTCTTTAGCTACTAATCTTGCCATGTTGAGAACACCTCATCAGCCTAGTAATCCCCAAGCGCAAATCGGAGAATGGATAATCCAAGCCATGGGTGCTATTGCTACAGTAGCCGTAACTATATATATTACCAAAATTGCGCAAAAAGCCCTCAAAGAAAGTGTAGCCACAGCAACAAATAACCATGATGCAAATGAATAAAATTAATCAGGCTTGCAAACCATCTACCTCTAATCAAAAAAATTCTCTTATCCTTGGCGTACTTGGCGTACTTGGCGGTTCATTAAAAAAAATTAATTTATTAACATTGCTAGCTATAACTATACTCTTCTTATGCTCTACAGACCAAGCTTTAGCACAACAATCTACAACCACTACCTTTAATCCCCAAACAATTTTACGAGATGCTTTGCAATGGATTGATAGCCTGGGTTCACTAGGAGCGATCGCTTTTATTACACTTTACATTATTGCTACCATTGCTTTCTTACCAGGCTCAATTTTAACCCTAGGTGCTGGTGTGGTTTTTGGTGTAGTTTGGGGTTCGATTTATGTATTTATTGGTGCTACTTTAGGCGCAACTGCGGCTTTTCTCGTAGGACGTTATTTAGCTAGAGGTTGGGTTTCGCGGAAAATCTCAGATAATAAAAAATTTGCGGCTATTGATCATGCTGTTGGTAAAGCTGGGCTGAAAATTGTGCTGTTAACCAGACTTTCGCCCATATTTCCCTTTAATTTATTAAACTATGCTTTTGGGATTACAGGGGTTTCTTTAAGGGATTATTTTATTGGTTCTGTGGGAATGATTCCGGGAACTATTATGTATGTTTATATCGGTTCTTTAGCTGGTAGTTTGGCAAGAATTGGGACTGAATCTCAACCTACTAATCCTACTATACAATGGGCGATTCGGATTATTGGTTTTATTGCAACTGTAGCTGTAACTATTTATATTACTCGCATAGCTAGGAAGGCTTTGGATGAGGAGGTTAGTAATAATTAAAATTAGGATTTAGTAAATATAAAAAATATCATGCACAGATAACAGAGACGCAGAGGGGAAAAATTAATGTCTAATTTAGAAGTTGAGAGAGTAACTGTTCGCCCAATGGATGAGTATAACCAAACTTTGGTATCTCATGTTCATCCACAAGATTGGGTGAATCCAGAACCAGCGAAAATTTATGATTTGGTAGTAATTGGTGCGGGAACTGCGGGTTTAGTTGTAGCTGCGGGTGCTGCTGGATTGGGTTTAGGTTTAAAGGTGGCGTTAATTGAAAAGCATCTCATGGGTGGAGATTGCTTAAATGTGGGTTGCGTTCCTTCTAAAACTATTATCCGTTCGGCTCGTGTAATCGGTGAACTGTGGGATGGTAAGGAATTAGGAATTAATATTCCCAAAAATATTGATGTTGATTTTTCTGCGGTAATGGCGAGAATGCGCCGCATTAGAGCAGGTATTAGTCCCCATGATTCGGCGGCGCGATTTCAAAAATTAGGCGTTGATGTTTTTTTAGGTAGTGGGCGATTTACAAGTAAGAATACTGTAGAAGTTGACGGACAAATTCTGAGGTTTAAAAAAGCTGTAATTGCTACTGGTGCAAGAGCTGCAAAACCAGAAATTCCTGGAATAGAAAAGGCTGGTTATCTCACAAATGAATCGGTTTTTTCCCTCATCCAAAAACCGGAACGGTTAGCTGTGATTGGTGGTGGGCCGATTGGTTGCGAATTAGCTCAGGCTTTCCGCCGCTTGGGTTGTGAAGTTGTGCTTTTTCATCGCAGTTCTCATATCTTAAATAAAGAAGATGCAGAAGCTGCGGAAATTTTGCAAAAGGTTTTAATCAAAGAAGGAATTCGTTTAGTATTAAATGCCAAATTAGAGGAAGTAGTAACTGTCACCGAAGGTAAGCGACTTTACTTTTCTGCTAATGGACATCGAGATTCTGTAACGGTAGATGAAATTTTAGTCGGTGCGGGACGCGCTCCGAATGTGGAAGGTTTAAATTTAGAAGCTGTTAATGTAGAATACGATCAACGCCAAGGCGTAAAAGTTAACGATTATCTGCAAACCACAAATCCGAAAATTTATGCGGCTGGTGATATCTGCATGAATTGGAAATTTACTCACGCAGCTGACGCAGCAGCCAGGATTGTGATTAAAAATACGCTGTTTTCTCCGTTCGGTTTAGGACGTTCTAAACTCAGCAATTTAATTATGCCTTGGGTAACTTATACTGATCCAGAAATTGCTCATGTGGGAATATCACAGGAGGAAGCTAAGTCCAAAGGTATTGATTTTGAGACGATAAAAATACCTTTTAGTAGTGTAGATCGAGCGATCGCGGATGGTGAAGAATCTGGATTCCTGAAAATCCTTCACAGAAAAGGCTCCGATGAAATTATCGGTGCAACTATTGTCGCTCGTCATGCTGGGGAAATGATTTCGGAAGTGACTACAGCTATTGTCGGTAAGTTAGGTTTGAATAAATTAAGCGGCGTAATTCATCCCTATCCAACTCAGGCTGAAGCTATTAAAAAAGCAGCTGATGCTTATCGGCGCACACTTCTCACAGAGAATACCAAACGATTGTTGGGATTTTTAACTAAATTATCTTAATCGTGACTAGGTTGTTGCCTACTCTAGGCGTAAACTAAACAAAAGAAAATTCTGAAAATTTAAGCAAGTAACCCTAATTTTTTACCGTTATCTTTGGCTAAACGAATTAGGTTCTGTCTTTGCTTAGATTCAATTCCAAACCGATTGCAAAAATTAGTGATAGTTTGTGCGTGGATACCAATAGCTTTACCACGTAGCTGATTAAATTTAGCCTTACCCATCAATTCACGTACCAATACTACTAATGGTGCAAACATTTCTTTTGTCTCCTAATTATCAAAGTTGTTGGTAAATTCTGTGGATATATCTGCAATAGCTATTAGCTAACACCGAAAGCAAGTAAAACTAAGGCGCTGAGTAATAAAGTGGCGACTCCAGCCTGAAAGCTATAGCGGCGTTGCTCTTCAGTGGAAGGATATTCTGCATAGTAGATTTGGGGTTCAGTTGCATAGTTGTTCAATACGCCGTCTTCGTTAATGGTGGTGTACATAGTTTTTTGCTCTCGTTAACTTATGTAAAATAATGTAACGGAATTGTTACGATTTGGCAAGAAGACTTGACAAAGAAAAACTAAGATATGCTATCAGGTTTACTTATGAATAAATGTAAAGGCGACAAATTCATCAAGAGGTACTGGTACAACCTGCGGATATTGCTGAGGCGATTGAAGGGTTACCAGAAGCAATGCAGGTTTTAGCCTTTCCCTGATTTGTCTAAGGATCAGGCGATCGCAGGTTAATATTATTTTGAGGATTGTAAATTGAGCGATCGCTGATGGTGAAGCATCAGGATTGCTGAAAATCCTCCAAAAACAAGGCGTTGATGAAATTCTCGGTGCAATTATTGTTGCTTGTGATGCTGGGGAGATGATTTCAGAAGTAACTACGGCTATTGTCGGTAAGCTATGTTTGAATAAGGGACTTCCAAGTAAAAAAATATTCCATTACTATTGTTCACTGTTGACGGTTGACAGTTGACGGTTAACAGTCAACTGTCAACCGTCAACGACTTGAACGGAATAATTTATTTTTTTGAGTTCCCTAAGTTCAACGGTATGATTCATTCTTATTCAACTCAGGCTGAAGCTAATAAAAAAGCAGCTGATGCTTATCCGCGTAAACTTCTTACAGATAACACTAAAAGAGTTTTGAGGTTTTTAACTAAATTCTCTTAAAACTGAAAACTAAACTTGAAAGTTAAATTTAATTTCGGAATCTCTGGAAATTTTGCATATTTTTCTGCCAGATTTCTTTTCGTTCTTCTTCTGGCAGGTTTAAGGCTGATGTGATGATAGCAAAGTCGCCTGCTGTCGGTAAAGCCTCCCCTCTAGCAAGAGCTTGCAGATTTTTCAACCCACAATATCTGAGTTTTGCTCGGTTGGCGCGAATTAAATCGGAAATTGTTTCTGGTTTAGCTGTTACAGAGGTGTTAGAGTGACAAGAACTAGCTTTTTTATTTATCCAATCTTGAGTCATTTGCTCTAAAGCATCGCTTTGAAATATATTCAAACTGGCACACATGCTTTTGAACTCTAGAGCTAACTCAAGTGGAATGTAACTGCCGATTTGCTTGTAATCTTCACAATGCTTTCTGTTAGTCATATTCTTAAACTTACTAAAATTGTCTGCCTGTTTTGGCTTCTCTGAATTAATTTTGAGAAACCGGACATTGTGTGAATGTCATATCTAAATCGACATGCTCATAGAAAAAATGTTCCGATAAAATAACTAAACTCCATGTACTTTTTTTGTTAATTTTTATGATTATACTTACTATAAAAACCAAAAAATAATGAATAATTTGTCATTGCTTACTGTGTAATTAATTACGGGAAGACAACCCAAATCCTAACAGGAAGAGCTTTTCCGCCTGCTGGCAATATTTATGATAGAGCAATCACAAGTTATTAAAAATGTCAATTTCGGAAATGATTTTTAGCATTTATAAGCTACTAAATATTACTAGAAGCGTATTGTACAAAACTTTATCCACTACACATAACAACGAGCAATGCAAATAATTGCATTTGTATGCATAAACTATTTATCAAGATTACAAATAAATTTTTAGCAAAAAATTAAATAATTTTATTAAAAAAATGCATCTTCTTATTCCAGAGAGCTTTTATCGCAATTATCTGAGTTATTGGGGAAATATAAAAGATTGGATATTTTTTTAGTAAAAATTTTATCCAGATAAAGTTAATGCAATTATATTGTGTAGCAACCTTGTTGAAACTGCTTGAGGAAAGTGTAATTTGTGACAGAAATAAATAATTTATCCTCTAATCTCCCAGATATGTCGCGCAGAGAACTGCGAGATTTAGTACGAATTCAGCTACAAATGCTGTTAGAACAGGGAGATTTACCCGGCGCAAAAGCGATTTTAGTACCTGTACAACCGCCAGACATTGCGGAGGCGATTGAAGGCTTACCGGAAGCAATGCACGCTTTAGCGTTTCGCTTGCTGTCTAAGGATGAGGCGATCGCAGTTTATGAATATCTCGATTATTCTATTCAAGAACGGCTAATTGAAGAACTCAGAAGCCAAGAAGTCCGGGATATTGTCGATAAAATGTCTCCAGACGATCGCGCCAGACTATTTGACGAACTCCCCGCCAAAATCGTCAATCGCCTTCTCGAACAACTCAGTCCAGCAGAACGCACTGCTACAGCCCAACTTTTGGGTTATGAGGCTGATATGGCTGGGCGAATTATGACCCCAGAATTAATTTCCCTGAAAGAAAATTTTACGGTATATCAGGCCCTAGAGCGCATACGCCGCCTAGCTAAGGCTAGTGAAATCATTTATTATCTTTACGTCACTGACACAGCCAGAAGATTAACAGGGATTGTGTCTTTGCGGGAATTGGTAACATCTCAACCCGAAGAATTAATTGGTGAGATTATGACCCGTGATGTGGTGTTTGTCTACACCGACACGGATCAAGAAGAAGTTGCCAGATTAATCCAAAGATATGATTTTTTAGCCGTACCTGTGGTAGATCGAGAACAGCGTCTCGTCGGTATTATTACGGTTGATGATGTGATCGATATTCTACAACAGGAAACTACAGAAGATATCTACGCCGTAGGTGGTGGGGTGCAATCAGGCGGCGATAATTATTTTCAGATGAATTTAATGGATGTTGCGCGTAAACGGGTTGTGTGGTTACTTGTGTTATTAATTACCAATACAGTAACGGGAACAATTATTAAATCTCAGGAAGATATATTAGCCAAAGTCGTTACACTGACAGCTTTTATTCCCTTATTGACTGGTACTGGTGGTAATGTTGGGGCGCAATCTTCCACAGTAGTGATCCGTGGGATGAACACCGAAGAGATTAGATTGTTAGGGCCATTGCAGGTAATTGGCAGAGAAGCGATCGCTGGTACATTATTAGGAATCATGTTAGGTAGCATTGCTACAGTCTGGGCTTACTTTCTGCAAGGGAAATTAGAAGTTGCGATCGCTGTTGGCACTAGTTTAGTAGCAATTTCTGTCTTAGCTTCAATTTCCGGTTCAGCGCTACCGTTTTTATTCCGCCTACTGCGCTTAGATCCAGCCTTGATGTCAGCGCCATTTATTACTACAGCCGTTGATGTCCTTGGGGTGTTGATTTACTTTAATTTGGCGCGAGTGATTTTAAAGTTATGAGTAGTTATGAATATTAGGCTATTCACTTAGGCAACTGAAGAGTTGAGCAATGGTAAGGTGAAAAGACTCAGCAAAGGATGGAACAGGAATGCGATCGCTTTGTTGTTCAAAGATAGCGAGAGTGCGATCGGCAAAATAGACAAACACGAGTTCCTCTTCTGGATCAATCAACCAACCCATCTGTGTACCATGTGCCAGACAATGGAGGATATTACGGACGACTTTAGTTTGGCTTTGCTCAGGGGAAAGGATTTCAATTGTCCAATCAGGCGCTATCAAGAACGCATTCGCTACTTTACCGTTCTCGTCACGCGGTATGCGTTCCCAAGTAAAAACTGCAACATCCGGGACAAGAGAGCGATCGCCAAAAGTGCAGCGTAATTCGGGATACGCACGCGCGATCCGATTTGGTTTTAGCACCATGTTCACAGATGAAACTAAATCTCCCTGAACTGTGCTATGTTTTCCTTGAGGCATAGGCTTTTGGATAATCTCACCATTGATGAATTCACTGGCGGGTTTCGTTTCTGGTAACTGGAGAAATTCTTCCAGAGTTAAGGGTTTACTAGGAGTTTGAACCATTGCCAATTCAGGTGGTAAAAAAAGCAGTATTTTATCTTTATCTTAAATATTGAATTCCTTGAATTAGTAATTCATTAAATTGAATCAGGGTCAATATTTAACTCCCGCAATTTTGCAGCCAAACGTGCAGCTTTTTGATTGGCCTGTTCTGCTGCTTCTTCTGGTGACGGCACTAATTGACCTTCTGCTGTAAAAAATCGCAAGAATCCCTGTTCAATTCCCAGATATAAACCTAACTGATGACTCCACAAATGTCCTAGTTCATTTGCTTGTAGAGGTTGATATACACCATCTACTAAATGAAATCCAGCAAATTCTAATGTATATGGATCAAACCAAAAATAATCCAGCGTGCGGAAAGTATTTTGATAAAGTTCTTTTTTCAATCCTTTATCAGTATTAGCAGTTGAGTCTGAAAGAATTTCCACAATTACATTGGGATATTTACCATCTTCTTCCCAAAGCACCCAACTTTTACGAGTTTTGCGTTCCGTTCCCAAGACTACAAAAAAATCAGGGCCGCGAAATTTTTCTGACTTGCTTTGATGGGGGCTGTAGTAAATAGTCAAGTTACCAGCAGCGTAAAAATCATTTCTGTCTCGCCACAGCCATTCTAGACAGCTGAGAAGTAGGATTATTTGTCGTAGATGTAGTTCTGTTTCCAAGGGAGGCTCGTCACTATATAAATCGCCAGGGGGAAATATCACCTCTTGGGAGATGCTTTCAGTAGAATCTAATTCTTGCGTAATCCCCATAAAGTTTAGACAGCATCATAGGTTAATGGGTTTATTTTAGCTTTCTCTCGTCTTGGTGGTGATTATATTCTAGAGGGCATGGCATTGCCATACCCCTACAATCTGTCGCATTCTTTTTTCAAATTGGTATCAGAATTTTATCGCATAAAATTTCTATTTAATAATAAATACAAAGATTATGAATAAGGGCATAGCATTGCTATACCCTACAAAAAAATATTGTCGGAAAATTGCGTGATTTGATATTACAAATCAATTACGGCTTGCACTAAATCAGCACTGCGATAGAGACGAAAGCCAACTTTTTCACAAACTCGTTGCATGGCAACATTTTCTGGGTGAATGTCAGCAGTGATGCGCTTGATATGTTCATTCCGAGCAACGTACAACAGTTGACTTAAGATTTTTGTACCTAACCCCATACGTTGATATGGATCGCTGACTAAAAGAGCAAATTCCGCTTCTTTGACACCATGTAACTGACTCAAGCGTCCCACAGCGAGAATTTCCCGATCGCCTGTTACGGGGTTTTTGCGATCGGCTACTAACGCCATTTCGCGATCGTAGTCAATGAAGCACAGCCGCAACATACGTTCGTGGGCGATTCGTTGACTCAGTTTCATCAGATGGAAGTAGCGAAAATAGACGCTTTGCTCTGAGAGTGTTTTATGGAACTGTACAATTAACGGCTCATCTTCGGGACGGATGGGGCGGATGGTAATTGGTGTAGCATCTTTGATTATCCAAGGTGTGATGTATTGTGTGGGATAGGGGCGAATCGCTAGTTTGGGTAATTGTTCTTCTGTCAGTTCCGGTGGATGAAGAACGATCCGCGCATCTAGGGCTAGTAATGAGGAAGATTTGTCTTCTGCTTGATCCCTACCTTCAAATCGCGCCCATAAGGGATTGATGTCAACTTCTTTAATCCAGGGCTGTTCTACGATTAATTGGGAAAATCGCACTAATAACTGCTCTAAAGCTGCTAAATCTACAGGTGCGCGTCCTCTTACGCCTTTGAGGGCTTTGTAAATTTGCGTTTGTTCCATCATCCGGCGTGCCAGAGTACTATTGAGGGGAGGAAGTGCGATCGCTCGATCTCTAAATACTTCTACTAATTGTCCCCCTGCGCCAAACAGCAATACTGGCCCAAATTGCGGATCTAAGCTACTACCAATAATTAATTCGTAGCCACTATTAAGGTTAATCATTGGCTGCACTGTTACGCCTAAAAAGTGTTCTAAACCTACTTTTTCGGCAACAGCAGTTTTAATATTGCGATACGCCCAGCGTACAGCATCCGCATCCATAAGATTTAACTGCACACCACCCACATCGGTTTTGTGGGTGATCGTCTTCGATAATAATTTGAGGACTACGGGATAACCCAGGGAATCTGCACAACCGACAGCTTCGTCTTCTGTAGCGGCGATGCAAGCTTGTAGAGTGGGAATACCGTAAGCTGCCAGGATTTGCTTGGATTCGGTCTCTGTAAGAATAGTTCGCCCGGCTTGATGGGCTGTGATAATAATCTTATCTACAAGATTCCGGTTAGGGATACCGTCTTCTTCTGCTGGTAATACGGGAGTTTCGTAAATGCCGCGCAGGTTATAGCTAGACTGCCACATATAAGTGAATATACGGGTCGCAGAATCGGGGTAGGAAAAGGTAGGAATACCCGCACGATTGAGAATTGCTTCCCCTGCCATCACCTCAGCACCGCCCATCCAAGTTGCTAGAATTGGTTTGCTTGCAGGAACCTGTGCTTTTTCAATTGCAGATTTCAACTGTTCGGCAGTTTGGGTAGGATCGGTCATTGCCTGAGGAGTGAGAATCAGCAAGATACCATCACTATTTGGATCTTTGGCGACAATCTCTAAGGTTTTGCTGTAGCGTTCTGGATCGGCGTCTCCCAAAATATCAATAGGGTTGTTATGGCTCCAAAAAGATGGCAAGGTTTGATTGAGGGAGGTAATTGTCTCTGGTGCTAGTTCTGCCAGTTCTCCTCCGGTAGTAATCAGAAAATCTGTAGCGAGGACGCCAGGGCCGCCAGCGTTGGTAATCATCGTCAGACGCGGGCCTTTGGGGCGGGGCTGTTTTGCCAATACTTCCGCCATGTGAAATAGTTCGGAAATTCTGCTGACTCTCAGTACCCCACTACGCCTAAAGGCAGCATCGAGAACTTCATCGCTACCAGTTAATGCGCCAGTATGGGAAGCTGAAGCTTTAGCGGCGGCTTCAGTGCGACCGGCTTTGATGACAATAATCGGCTTGGTTAAGACTACCTCACGGGCAGCTGAGAGAAATGACCGCGCATCCCCGATGGATTCCATGTAAATAACAATACTTTTGGTATGGGGATCGTCACCAAGATAGTAAATTAAATCGCCCCAACCAACATCTAACATTGAGCCGATGGACATAAAGGCGCTAAAGCCGACATTTTCCCGCAAACTCCAGTCGAGAATTGAGGTGCAAAGGGCACCACTTTGGCTAATAAAGCCGACATTCCCAGGACGCGCCATTGTACTGGCGAAGGTGGCGTTTAGTCCTGTATGGGGATTCATCACGCCCAAGCAATTGGGGCCGATAATCCTGAGTTTACCTAAGCGGGCTTCATGTAAGATTTGCTGCTCTAATTCAATACCAGGGGCACCGATTTCTTTAAATCCAGCAGACACGATTACAGCACTTTTCACCCCCGCCGCGACGCATTCGCGGACAATTTTCGGTACTGTCGGGGCGGGTGTGGCAATGATTGCCAAATCTACTGCGTCCGGTACTTCTGCAATATTGGCGTAGCTCTTAATACCCATCACACTGTGATGTTTTGGGTTTACAGGAAATACCGTACCGCCAAAAGGATTACTAATTAAATTCCACAGCAAGGTACGTCCTACACTTCCAGGCGAGTCACTAGCACCAATTACAGCCACCGTTGCCGGCGCAAAAATGGAACTGAGGGGCTGGCGCTCGGTACGGAGAATGTCGAAGGTGGGATCTGTTTTGAATATATTGGGGCTTTGCATTTCGCTAAACCTCGTTAATTTGGATAGCGTCTCTTTGGACTCTCTGGAGACAATATGAGGTTAGAAAAGATTCTTGAGGAAGTTGTGAGGATAGTTAAGAAATTTATTGTAATTTTTGTCAAACTTCAAACCCAATTATACAGAGTACTTTCCGTAAATAAAATATATAGGTAGGGACAGTGCGCCCCTACCCTTATTTTGATCTCAGCGAATTGAAATCCGCTATATTGAAGAACTTATCTAAATGAGAGTAATGGTATTTCGGGAAATGGCGACTTCTTGAGCAGCAATTCCAACTAAAATCAGTTGATTACCTCCCCCCAAATCGATCTGAGTAGTATCCAATTTACTTTCCAGCGTGATATCAGTCTTTCCTATTTTCGATAAATCTTGAATTTTAAATGCAGAAATATCGATTTTCTCACCATGCTCAAAATCAAAGATGTTATCTGCTCCGTAACCAGGTTTGAAGATGAATAAATCTTTGCCTGCATCACCCCATAGTTCATCATTTCCGCGACCTCCATTAATTACATCATTACCATCACCAGCAACTAAGAGGTCTTCACCATTCAAGCCAAATAAGTAATCTTTGCCCTTACCACCATCAATATAGTCATTGCCTTGAGTTCCTTGGAGGTGGTCATTTTTACGAGTTCCTAATACCTGATTGAGGATATTGTAGGTGATATCCAATGAAAAAAATGGCTCTCCACCTACAGTGAAAGTTCCTCCAAAATTCAAAGTATGATCTCCGCCAGCAACTTTAACCGCCAACCAATAACCATTAGCAACCTCCGGACTGATTTCGACTTTCCCGAAGCCACCTAGCTCTTTAAGGGTAGGAAAATTAGGATCATATTCAGGGTTAGCTAAATAAGTATTTTCGGTATAGCCCAAGTCCTCCTCAAGAATATTATTTTTTGGAGGAGTGTAGCTAAAAGGATTTTCTGAAGCTTGTCGGTACGCAAAGGGATTATTAATCTTCTTTCTGTCAACCATAGCAAAGAGATCGGATACTAGCCCTCCCTGAGCTATGGGATTGGAAAAAAATGCAGCCTGCTCTTTTAATTGTTCAACTGTACGGTTGCCATTGGAAAAAGGATCTTCTGGATTGATCGTAGATATATCATTAGTTAGATTGTTAGCGGTGGCATTAAGAATGGGGAAGAAAACTGTTGTGTTTCCTTTGTTGGGCAGTATGATTGTTCGGTTGATCTGAGAAATGCCTCCTACGCCTGTAATTAAATCACCAAAGGCTCCGCCAATGAAGAAAGCAGGCGATTGATCGGGTTGAGCAATTTGAGACTTTTCAACTGACCCCCGTTTTCCACGTAGATCTTTATTATCATCAAATCGCCCAAAATGTTGATCAGCAGGCAGTTCATAAACAGTTTGCCACCAGATATCTCCCAATTGGGCTTGAGAATATCCTTCTATCTTTTGGTTTGGTGAAATTATATTTATGCTGTCCATAAAAAACTCCCAAGCAGTGACTATTTTCCCGCTTACAGCACATATACCAATTCAAAAAATGATTTTTATTGATTTGCCTAATTAAAGACAGATTTCTCTGAGTCAAGTCCGATTGGAACCCACTCAACAGGCATATTTGAGAATTTACAGGAAAAATTTGAGGATTTTGTGAAGACCAAAGCTAAATTAGCTTTAATAATGCCTCAAACTGCTAGATGGAATTTTTAGCTAGTAATTAGCCTTCAGTAAGGGTTTCAGAAATATTGATTGTATGTAAGGTGGAAAGGACTACAAAAAACTAACCCCAGTTTCTACGATGAACTGGGGCTATTTTTGTTCATAAATTTGGTATAGGTTTTAGTTTACTTTTCCTCTTCAGCAACTTCTTTCTTTTGTTCACTCGATGGTGAAGCTTCTTTTTTCTCTGAAGATTGTTCGCTGGCTTGCTGTACCTGCTGGAGGTGAATGTTATTCACTTGCACAACAAAATTTTCGATGACTTGGTTAGCTGTTTGCAACTGTTCTGTTTCATCAGTGGAATTACTAGTCCGATAAAGCGGAGTAATTCCTAAAATAAATTTTTCCTGTTCAGCTTCTAATAATTCAACAGCTGCGTTCGCTGCTACCCAATTTTTTTGGAAAGGAAAAGATGTCACAATACTGGCAACGATAGAAGCGATCGCAGGACAAATTACTGGTAGCCATTTTAACCATGCTTGTCCGGTTTCTAATTTGTCTACCAAAACTAAGATTGGTGTGACGCCCGATAAAATTACGGTAGAGATTTGCAAAAAGTAATACAGATTTCTGGCGAGATTGCGCGTCCGTTTGTAATCATCAATTAAATCTTGGCAATATTGCAAAGCTTTTTCTCTCGCTGGCGCGATGTTATTTTTATACCATGAACTGTTGTTTGCCAATAGATAGGTATAAATTTCAGCTTTTTTACTGATATCAGACTGTTTGGCAGCTTGTTTAGAAGTTACTATGACTTCCTTATTGATCAGGTAGAGAAAAATGGCAATAGTCAAAGCTACTACGCCCAGAATTACAGCTTGTTGACTACCACCAGGAAAAGTGAGAAATACTACACTCGCGCCAATACAGCAAGTTAACAAGAAATATTCAATGACTTTGAAGGGATACAAGTTCTTGGGACTTGTTGAGGACGCAGTAGTTTCTGGATTAGAATAGGCTACTCTATTGTTGATATTTGCAATATCTGAAGATGTCATTGGCTTGGTACTTAATTAATTACTAGAGGACACCACACAAGTAAGATAGGATACTTACTAACTCAAATAACCTCAGTATATGCAATGGATTATTTAATTGTCCAAGATTTTTATTGTTTTTAATTTTAATGTCTTAAAAGTTACTATGCCTGAAAGCTGATAATTTGAGCGATTTTTTCTAGGGCGATCGCAATTCCTTGTTTTGCAGTTGGTGATAAGCGATCGCCTAGGTTAAAATTTTCGCCAGGGACAATCACCCACCAAGCGGTGGGACAATTACCGTAAAGAACTTGAGTTAAGGCTAAAAGCGATCGCGGATCGGCTACATGTCCGCTAATATTACCGCAAGAGTCAGGAGAAAGCGATCGCACTTCCACTTGGGAACTTTCACTAGCTAAACAAGCATCGATAAAAATCGCTAAATCTGCACTGGCTAATATTTCTGCTAGTTCGGGGGTAAGTTGATGTACAGCTAAAGATTTGACATTTGATAACTGTAATTGATGAGCTAATTGATTAGCTATACACTGGCCGATACCATCATCGCTGCGTAAGTCGTTACCATAACCAATAGCTACAATATTGCTCATTATTTTTACCAGCGACTTCGGTTAATCCGCTATACCAAAACCTTGGCGATGATAATTACCATGCTACTACTTGCAAGCTTTCTATTTCTTGAAAATGGGCATCGCGCGTCACCAAAATTAGGTCATTTTGTAATGCAATTGCTGCAATCCAGATATCATTTTCTGGTAACGGACGACCTTTGAGTCTCAACTTATTTTTGACTTCACCATATTGTCGAGCAGTTTCGGTATCGCACCCAAGTACAGTGCTGCTAGAAACTAATTCATCAACTTTAGCTAAATTTGCTTCTACTCGCCCTGATTTCCTTGCACCATAGCACAACTCACCAATGACAATACTGGGAATAAAAACTTCGTTGGCTTGAGCAAGATAATTTTTGACTACGGCTTCATCTGCGAATAGAGCAATGATGATATTAGTATCGAGTAAATACCTACCACTCATTGATATCTATCCGTTCACAATCTTGCTCAATCGCTTCTTGCATCAACTGCAAATCTTCAGGAGGAATTGCACCTGCAAAACCTAGTAATTGCTCTCCTGGTGTACCTCTGATTTCAGTTTTTGCTAATGTTCTGACAAATTCAAGCACTTGCCATTGCAAATGCTGGGGCATTACCTTTAATTGCTCAACCACTTCATCAATAATAGGGATACTCATACTACTCTCCTTTCTCTCATCTTACACTGTTGCTTCAGCGAAATTTTCACCCCAATACTTTTACATTATCCCACTATATACTTGCTTAATTTTCCTGACGCCAAACTTCATCCACAACTGTACCATTAGCTGCTACTAATTCAATATGTAATGGCATTTGTCCCACTGCATGAGTCGAACAACTTAAACAAGGATCGAAAGCCCGAATTCCAGCTTCAACACGGTTTAACATGCCTTCAGGAATTTCTGAACCGTGAATAAAATGTCTAGCAATTTGCGCGACGGTGCGATTCATCGCTAAATTATTTTGACCTGTAGCAATAATTAAATTAACTTTCTTAATTAATCCATCTTCATCAATTTGATAAAAATGAAATAATGTGCCTCTTGGTGCTTCGCTGACGCCAACAGATTCTAGTTGGTTAATTCCTGCATTAGCACGCAATCTAGTTGACAGGATATCGGGATCGTCTAGCAAAATTTCAATGCGTTCAATTGATGCCAAAATTTCAATTAATCTAGCGTAATGATAGAAAAACGATGAGGTAACTGTGCCTTTTCCTCTATCTCTAAATTCTCGCAATTCGGCATCGGCTAGGGGTGTACCAATATGGCTACAAACATTGAGACGGGCTAGGGGGCCTACACGATATATACCACTATCTAAACTACAATGACCATCTTGATCGGGATAACCAAAAGGACGATAGTAAGGAGATTTTAAATAGGAATCTGCTTGCACTGCTTCGCCAATAAATTTATGATAGTCATTGGCGTCAAGTTTATCGGCAATAATATTACCTGCACTGTCTACAAATCGCAGATGTCCGTCGTAATTTTCCCATAAACCTTCTGGTGTGACTAACCCCATAAATAAACTGGGAAAGTTGCCGAAAGTTTGTGCTTCTTTTTGATAGTCTTGTAGTATTTTTTTAAACAAACCTATTGCATTAATGGTTGTATTTCGCGCTTCCGGAATTCGCTGTTGAATGTGGGTGCGTCCTGCTTCAGATAAAGGTTCCCGCACACCACCAGGAACCGCCCAAGCTGGATGAATTTTTTTACCACCTAATATTTCAATAATTTCTTGTCCAAATTGACGCAAGCGGATTCCACCACGGGCTAATTCTGGTTCAGCGGCAATTAATCCAAAGATATTACGTTTTTGTGGATCGCTATCCATTCCTAAGAGGAAATCTGGGGCGCTGAGGTGGAAGAAACTGAGGGCGTGAGATTGAACAATTTGCCCTAAATTCATCAGACGACGCAGTTTTTCTGCGGCTTGAGGGATGTTAACAGATAAAAGGCGATCGCCTGCTTTGGCTGAAGCTAAAAGGTGACTAACTGGACAAATACCACATACTCGCGCTGTAATTCCTGGCATTTCCCAAAAAGGACGACCTTCACAAAACTTTTCAAATCCGCGAAATTCAGTCACATGAAACCGCGCATCACTAACTTGCCCATTATCATCTAAATAAATAGAGATTTTGGCATGTCCTTCAATCCGCGTCACCGGGTCAATAATAATTTTTTCTGCCATATTTATTTAGTGAATATTGTATTTAAAAACTAAGCGGACAGTTGGGATAAAAAGCCAGGAAAGCATAGGAGAAATACCAATGCCCAATGCCCAATGCCCAATGCCCAATGCCCCATTACCCAAACTTAATAAATTCACGTCCTTCTAATTGGGGTTTTTTTCCTTGTAATATGGGTTCTAATACAGCGCGAATTCGTATTGCTGAAGGTGGACAACCAAGTAAATAAATATCAACAGGTACGACTTGATGCACTGGCTGGACTTTATCTAATAATGGCGGTACAATTCCCGGTGCTTGGGGAATTTGTCCGTAGATATCGGCGGCTTCAATATAACAACGCTGAAGTACAGATTCTGCATTACCTAAAGGATTGCGTAAAGCAGTCACATTACCCGTGACAGCACAGTCACCAAAGGAAACCAAAATTCGCGATCGCTCTCTTACCATGCGCACCATTGCTAAATGTTCTTCATTAGCGATCGCACCTTCCACTAATACCACATCTACCCCTTGGGGATATTCTTTAATATCCGCTAAGGGACTGTAAACTATATCTACTTCTTGTGCTAAATCAATCAACCATTCATCTAAATCGAGAAAAGACATGTGACAGCCAGAACATCCGCCCAGCCACACCGTTGCTAATTTCAACCGAGACATAATAATTCCTCATTTGTCAGTCAACAGTCAACAGTCAGTAGGGGCGGGTTTATGGGAGATCTTCATAAATCAGTGAGGATATCTGTGAACCCGCCCGTACAACAATCAACAGTCAACAATCAACAGTCAACAGTCAACAGTCAACAGTCAACTATCTAAAAATTCCATTGCTTTTTCTCTCGTGCTGTGACGAGAAAATCGAGTTTTTCGCGATCGTGTTTCATTTCACCGACGGTTGAACCTTGGTAGAAAAGCGCACCTGTGGGACATGCATTAACGCATTTACCGCAAGATGTGCAAGTATTTGAGGTTCCCCAAGGTTGATTTAAGTCAGTAATCACATAGGATTTTGTTCCTCTCCCCGCCATATCCCAAGTATGCGCGCCTTCAATCTCGTCACACACACGGATGCAACGGGTACAGAGAACACAACGGTTATGATCTACACCAAAGCGCTCGTGAGAAACATCGACTTTGCGGTGGGGGAAATGGTAACTTAGACGTACATGATCCATACCCATTTCGATTGCTAAGTCTTGCAATTCACAATTGTCATTAGCTACGCAAACAGAACAAACGTGATTGCCCTCAGCAAATAGCATTTCCACAATTGTCCGCCGATATTTTTGCAAGCGATCGCTATCGGTTCTTATTTCCATCCCTTCCGCTACTTTAGTCACACAAGCAGGTAGAAGTTTATTAGTGCCAGCAATTTCTACTAAGCAAAGACGACAAGCACCAACATCTGATACTCCGTTTAAATGACACAAGGTAGGTATGTTAATACCCGCCTCTGTTGCGGCTTCCAGAATAGTTTCCTCTTCCCTAGCGCTAATGAGTTGGTCATTAATTATGAGAGTTTTGACAGACATGGCTTGCAACCTTAATCTGAACTCGTCTTTAGCTTCTGAATACCCTCTTAAGTTATAAACAAAAACTTTGAGGAACTTGTGAAGATTACAAAAGATAAAGTTACTGATATTTTGACAAAATAAGATATTTAAAGCCTAAAAACTTGATTTATGAACTATAACTATTGATTTGCTAGTTATGAAATTGATTTACGAGTTGTGAAGTTAGTACGCGATTCAAAAACTTAATTTACGATTCAGAAACTTAATTTACGATTCAGAAACTTAATTTGCGAGTCAGAAACTTAATTTGCGAGTCAGAAACTTAATTTGCGAGTCAGAAACTTAATTTGCGAGTCAGAAACTTAATTTGCGAATCAGAAACTTGATTTGCGAGTCAGAAACTTGATTTGCGAGTCAGAAACTTAATTTACAACTTGTAAAAACTGATTAAGCAAAAATTGCTTGCCCAAATTCTTGGTTTTCCAAGGATAAACTGGTGTATTCCGCAATCTCGCCGTCCCCCTAAAAGGGTGCGGCTAATCGAACATAGACGCGGAGCGGCTTCCCTGCGGGAAGCCTGCAAAAGCAGGCTCCAAAAATTCAGCCCACGCAGGTGGGCTTTGTAAGGATAGCCCCAGGCTTCCAGCCTGCGGGCGGTATATCGGATATTTGACTGTAAACTTGATTCACAAGTCAAAAACTTAATTTAGCAAAATTCAGCCTGCTCGATTGTGGCACAGAAAAACTCTGAGTAACGATTTGTGCCAAACCACCAGCCGACGCTCATTTGATAGGGAATTGTCCATCCGCCAAATGTTTTTTCTCCTTCGACTTCTCCACCAAAGGGAATGTAAGCGAAGCTACCATCTTTTGTATGTTCTCCCCAGCGTAGCAAAGATAGTTTCAATAGTTTACCCGCAGCATCTATCATCATTGTCAGCGTTACAGGTTCGCCATCGATTTTCAGACTAGCTTGGATAGTGTTGTCATCAATTGCTTGCCAGGTTACACCATTTTGCGGTAGTAAAGCCGAAGGTAACCAAATTAATTCCGCAACAAATCGCCCAATACTAGAACGATTAATATTTGAATTGTGGGCGTTGACGATGGGAATTAACCCCCAAAGAAAGAAGCGCATTCGCCCGGATTTGTTTGCATAGTAATCAGCACCCGCAAATGTGAATAAGCCCCTCCCGATAATTGGTTTCCAGACAAATCCTTTCAGCGCAGCAATGATTTCTTGGGCGTGCATCGGTATCCAAGGTTTATCCTGTGCCATTCTAAAACTACCGCTCATTTTTAAGCTGACAGCAGAAGCTAATGGAGTTCCCGGTGCGATCGCATGAAGAAAGTAACGCTGTACAGGTGCGGGTAAATCTGCAACTAGATCCGCAGTAAACCGATTTTTTCTAGAAACATCTGGGAGCGATCGCCAAATTTGCTCAACTTCGCGATCGGCTTTAATTCGGATAGCGATCGCAGCTAATATACCAATGCTGAGTATCGCCAGCAAATTAATTGTAATTAAATGAAAAACATAGTTAATTGTCATATTGCCGCCAATATAAAGCCAATTTCATCATAAGCACTAAATTTGAGGAACTTGTGAGGATTTTATGCCAAAAATAAGGTGCGTTCGCTACTAAGAGGATGTCTGAAAAGTTGTTAATAGGTGATTTTAATCACGCAGAATATTGCCAAGAAATTTAGTCATTTTTAGATGACTTTGGCTATTAGCAAGGAACTTCAGATCATTGCGGGATAAAGCAATGAGCAATGCTGTACACCTATTGTGTATCGCATTGAAAGGAGAAACGCTATATTTAGCAGCACCAAAAAATTTTAAATGAGCATTTCCGTAACTTTAAGGTATGATCGCCTGTAATTCTCGCGATCGCGTCTTCACAAGTTCCTCAGATTTTTCACGTAATCTTTTTTATAGCCAAGGCAGGGTGACTACTATGGATACCAAAAGACTGGCAAAATTCCTCCGTTTTTTGCACGAAGATTTGGCAATTCCGGCTGATGGTGTGCAATTGGCGTTACGCCATGCTGAATATAATCCTAGTTTGTTACCGATGATTCTTTGGCAATATGGGCTGGTAAATTTGAGCCAGTTGGATGAAATTTTTGATTGGTTAAATGCAGTGTTTTAGCTAATTTGCTATGACTACACAAAAACGAGTGGGGATTCTTACCAGTGGTGGTGATTGTCCGGGACTGAATGCGGTGATTCGTGCTGTTGTCAGCCATGCAACGCTGACTTATGGCTGGGAAGTGGTGGGAATTTCTTATGCTACAAAGGGTTTGCTGGAAAAAACTACGGTTCCTTTGACTTTGCATGGGTTAGATTTGCGAGGAATCGATCCTTTGTTGAGTATGGGCGGAACTATTCTCGGTAGTATTAATAAGGGTGATACTCTGGCTCATGTGGATGAGATTATGGCGGGGTATCAAGCTTTAAAGCTGGATGCTTTGATTGGGATTGGCGGTGATGGCAGTTTAGCGATTCTCAGTCAATTGCAACATCACGGAAATTGGCAGTTTATTGCGATTCCGAAAACGATTGATAATGATGTGGCGCTGACGGAACGAGTTGTAGGTTTTGATACGGCTGTAAATACGGTAGTGGATGCTCTGAATCGTCTCACATTTACGGCGGCTAGTCACGATCGCGTGATGATTGTGGAAGTCATGGGACGTACTGCGGGACATTTGGCGCTACATTCGGGGATTGCTGGCGGTGCGGATGTGATTTTAATCCCGGAAATTCCCTATACGATTAAGGATATTTGTGCTCATTTACAAGAATTACGCGATCGCTGGGGACGTAGATTTGCTATTGTAGTGGTCGCGGAAGGTGCCCATATTCCGGATGATTCAGTTAATTATGCAGCTTGTAGTAAACCTTCCTGCGGAATTGGACAGTTAATTGCTGACGAACTGCGCAGTTGTAGCCACGAAACAATTGATATTCGCGCTGCGGTGTTAGGACATATTCAACGAGGTGGGATTCCTTCGGCTTTGGATAGGTTGGTAGCTAGTGCTTTTGGCAAAGCGGCGGTAGATTTAATTGCTAGCGGGAAATCCGGTGAGATGGTAGCTTGGCAAAATGGCGAAGTTGTGGCTTTACCTTTGGAAGCAGTTTTAGCGAAAAGTCCGTCATTGGTAGATCCTAAGAATTATCTCGTAGAAACAGCGCGATCGCTTGGGATTTATGTGGGGAATTTACCGCAATAAATTAGGGCTTATGTAAGGATAATGGGAAAATAAACCGCAGAGGACGCAGAGTACACAGAGTTTAAGAGGTTTTGTGCGTCAGTCATATAAATTAGTTATTAATACTAATTCGCTATGATGCAGTTAATATTTATTTGATGAACCGCCAAGTACGCCAAGTACGCCAAGAGAAAGAAGCCATTATTAAGTGCCCGTTTACAGAGAATTGGTAGAACTATTGGCATATTTAAGAACTCGTTCCCATTCCCAACGCCATGCAGTTTCAACTACTAATTCTTTGCCGTTGGTGAATTTAATAAATTCTTGTCCGTTATCATAAAAGACATCAGCGACTAGGCGATTTCGTAACTCTTTCCCCCACATTTTTGCAGATGCATTCCACCACCTTTGTCCTGGAGATTGCAGCATAGGGATTTCTAAATATTCATCACGCCAAGCTATAGGTTGCCATTGTTCTTGTAAGGCGCGAATTAAAATTGCATTGGGAAAGATTTCTCTTTGGTTTTCCTGCAACCACAGGACATATTCGATTGTGCGTCTGAAGGCATTTTCTAAGTTAGCAGAACAATTTTCCAGAGCATCTTGAACTTCTTCTAAGGCAAAATTAACGCCAATGGCTACTAATGCTCTTTCGTATTGTTTAAATATTTCGTATTCAATTGAATCTGCTTCCCAAAACCACACAATTAATTAAACTCCAAATTAATTAATTTTATTAATTATATAGCAGTCCTAAATCATTTATAAAATTTACAAACTCTCATTTTTTTCTCTTATCCTTGGCGTACTTGGCGTCTTCTCTGCGAGACGCTGCGCGTTGGCGGAAGCCTCTCGTAGAGAAGGCGGTTATTAAAAAATAAAAAAAATTTTCATAACTAAGCTAAGGATAGCTGTCATTCAGACTTCTCTCTGGTACTCGGTGTCCTCTACGGTTTAATTTTCCATGATTTATTGTTAAACATAAACCTTGGTAACAAATATTGAGCCTTTGGGCAGAGGTTTCCATAGCTGATATTGTTTACTCTGCAATAAATAAGGTGATTTTAAGTTGCCTAAACAGCGACTTGGCAATTTTTGATTGCCAAGGGTAAATTAAATCGGAAATTAACATGCGATCGAATCTAGTTTTCTTTTGGGTAAGCCTATCATTTGTATTAGTAGGATTGATTATGCTACTTCTACAACCCTCAATCGATTTTCATACAGCAATAAATTGAGGTGATTTATGAATTATGTTGTGGCAGTTTTACCAGATAGAATGCAAGCAGAAGCAGCTTATTCGGCTTTAGAAAAAGAAGGCTTACCAAATAACCAAATTGATATTCTGGGTAGTGGCTATAAAAGTGCTGATGAATATGGATTAATTAACCCAGAAAAACAAGCGCAGAAAGGAGCAAAACGCCTAATTTATTGGCTGATACCTTTAGGATTTATCGCCGGGTATACGTTTAATTTTTTAACAGAAATTGAAATATTTCCGGCGTTTAATGCTTTTGGTAATCACATTCTGGGTGGGGTTTTAGGCGCTATTGCTGGTGTTTTAGGAGCTTATTTTGTCGGTGGTACTGTCGGTTTAACTGAAGGTAGCGGCGATGCTTTACCTTATCGTAATCGTTTGAATGCAGGTAAATATTTGATTATAGTTAAGGGTACGGCAGAATTAACGCGCCAAGCTACTCGCGTGTTGCGTCAGTTTGAACCGGAAAATATTCAAGGTTACACAGAACCGACAGGGGCGTAATAACAATTCAAAATTCAAAATTCAAAATTAAGAAAGCCAGATGGTAGGGGCATGGCAATGCCATGCCCTCTAAAATATATTGATATACCGCAAACATTATTTAAATTGGTATCACAAGGATTCCCGAATTTACATCTGTTGCTGAATTTTGGAGAATTGGTATAATTGCGATTCAAAAAATCAAAAATTTAAATTCGCCGCTTCGCGCCGTGACGCACCCAGACTTTGCGGAGTTCTTCTGCTCCCAAAAGAATTGGCGGACAAGCGAGGACAATTAACCAATGCCAAGGTGCTAAGGAAGCGGTAGAAAATATGTAACGGAATGGGGGAAAGTCGATGAAGGCGAATAAGGCGATGCATTCAAAGGTAATCCCAAACCACAGCAGCCGATTATTTGACCATGACTGGCGAAATGCTGACCCCCAACTGGAGCGACAGGCAAATAAGTTACCGACCTGACAAGCAACAATTGTTGCTAGAGTCATGGTTGTGGCTTGGCGATAAATGTTTGTTACTTCTGGATTGGCGGTATGTGCCAGAATAGCTGGGGTGACTTGCTGAATATCTGCTAGGGAATAACCATATCCTCGCCACACTAGGAAAAATCCCAGCATAGAAAGAATGGCTTCAATGACACCGAGAAAGCCGTAAGCGCGGAGTAAGAGGGGAATATTGAGTAAGAACTCCTGCTTGGGGCGGGGTGGGCGTTCCATAACTCCAGGTTCGGGAGATTCTGCGCCTAGTGCTAAGGCTGGTACCATGTCTGTACCTAAATCGACGGCGAGAATCTGCAAAATCGTTAATGCTGGGGGAATTTTGATGGCTACCATGCCGAGAAAAGGTACTATTTCCGGGACATTGGAGGCGAAGATATAAGTCATGAATTTGCGGATATTTTGGTAAATTGTCCGCCCTTGCTCAATGGCGGCGACAATAGTAGCAAAGTTGTCGTCGGTAAGTACAATGTCTGCGGCTTCTCTGGCGACATCTGTACCATTTAGCCCCATCGCAATCCCAATATTAGCAGCACGGAGAGCTGGGGCATCGTTTACACCATCGCCTGTGACGGCTACTACTTCGCCAACATCTTTGTAAGCTTGGACTAGTCGCAGTTTGTGTTCTGGTGACATCCGGGCAAATACTAAGCCAGCGCGGTATTTAACAATTTGCCGCAGTTGAGCGTCGGAGAGATGTCCCATACCTTCCCCAGTAACAACGCGCACTTTATCGCTTACTAAACCAATATTACGGGCGATCGCTTCCGCAGTTAATCCGTAATCGCCAGTCACCATTGTGACTCTAATCCCTGCACGATGACAGCAGGCGATCGCATCTGCTACCTCCGGACGGGGTGGATCGAACATGGCGACTAAACCAATAAAAATCAAGTTTTGCTCTAAATCCTGTGCCTTCAAATCCAGCAAATCTTGACTACCCCGACGCGCCGCCAAGCCTAAAACCCGAAATCCTTGTCTAGCCAAATCATCATTCGCCTGTACCACATCATCCCAAGCGTCATGGGTTAATTCTTGCACTGTACCATCGTGAAGAATTGTATGGCAGTGCTTCAACACTTCTAAAGGCGCACCTTTGGTAAAAGCGAGATAAGGTAATTCATCTTGCCATAATTCCGCAGCTTGCCAATTTAACACCACTGTCATCATCAAGCGGCGAGAATCGAAGGGAATCTCTCGCAAGCGCGGTAACTGCTGTTGTAAATTTTCTAAATTAAGTCCAGCTTTGGCGGCTGCTACTAACAAAGCTGCTTCCGTCGGATCGCCAATTTCTTGCCAACGACTAGGGGCTGTGAGATGCACTAGGCGGGCGTTAGAACACAGCGCAGAACCGATGAGTAAAATTTTTGCTTTCCAGGCGATCGCACGATCTGCTGGTAAATTAACTTTACCAACTGTCGGATTGTAACCTGCACCCGTGACTTCAATTAAGGGATTGGATTGATCGGTATCAGTTACACCATCCTGAGGTAGCCACAGATAGCGCACCGTCATTTCATTTTTAGTTAATGTCCCCGTTTTATCGGTGCAAATCACGGTGGTGGCGCTGAGAGTTTCCACCGCCGAAAGTCGCCGCACTAAAGCATTCCGCCGCGCCATCCGCTTTACACCCAACGCTAAGGCGAGGGTAACTGTAGGTAACAATCCTTCGGGTACGTTAGCGACGATGATACCGATGGCAAAAATGAAGCTTTCAGTTACATCCATGCCAATCAGCAAATAACTGAGGAGAAAAACCGTTACACCCATAGTCAGAGCGATCGCGGTAATAATCCGCACAATCCGGCTTACCTGGACTTCCAAGGTGCTGGGTTCCCGCTTTACCACCGTGGTTAAATGGGCTACCTGTCCAAATTCTGTTTGCGCACCTGTGGCATAAACTACGGCTACAGCCCGCCCTGTGGCTACTGTGGAACCAGCTAAAACTAAATTGGCGATTTCCGAAGGATTCACCTTTTCTTGCATTGGTTGTTCCCCCGGACGTAGCAAAGTTTTCCCGCCGCGAATGGGTACTGCTTCCCGCAACCTAACCGGGTGAGGATTGCGCGCCACGGGTAGAGACTCCCCCGTCATTACTGATACATCCAAATATAAATTTTCTGCTGATACCAACCGAGCATCAGCAGAAACGCGATCGCCTTCTTCTAATTGCATCACATCGCCGCGCACCAACTCCCGCGCCGGGATTTGCTTGAGTTCGCCATCCCGATAGACTTTCACCTGCATCGGTAAGACTTTTTTTAAAGCTGCTAGCGCCTGTTCAGCTTGAAACTCTTGCCAAAAGCTAAAGATAGCATTGATCCAGATGACTGCCCAAATTGCCCAGCCAAGTTCCGGCGTGCGGGAAATAAACGCTAAAATCCCCGCAACCCAAAGCAACAAAGCCATGAAATGAGTTAATTGATCGGCAAAACGCAGCCATAGGGGACGATGCGCCGGTTCTGGTAACTCATTTGCGCCGAATTGAGCAAATCTTTGTTCAGCTTCATCCGCCGATAAACCATCACTAGCGCTATCTAGTGATTCATAAACCTCTTCAACAGGTAATGCCCAGATAGGTTGATGCAACGATGTCATGATTTTAATTCGGTGTTGGGTTTAAGAGAAGGCAGAGGGCAGTCCCAATGAAAAAATTTCATCACCATGAATGAAAATGCAATCTGGAACTACCTATATAGATACTCATCTAAGAAGCATTTTCAAGTCAGAAGGCAGAAGGGTAAATATTTTTCGCAGATTTTTGGTTAAAAATAGATTCTTAAAAGTTGGATTGAGGCTATATTTTTAATTAAATTTAAAAAGGCGATCGCGATCAATAATTTTTACGCTCATCGTTTTTTAAACAGCGTATTTGGCTTTCTGCCTCCGCCTTATTTTCATAAAAATTGTGACGTTAACTTCCTAAACTTCTGCCCTCTGCCTCCTGCTTTCTGCCTTCATTTTTCACGATTTCACACTCATTACATCTTCTATTAACCCAAAATTTTCTGCTTGCTTAAATGCTGCTTCTAAAGCAATACCTTGCTTAGTAGAAATATACATTAAAACCATTGCGATCGCTCTGGCGGCACTATCACAATGAATTAATGCTGGTTTAGGCATTTCGGCAATTTTTTGCAGGACTTTGATGGCAATTTGCGGATTGATTTCTGTGCTTCTTGTGGGTAGATTTGCGTAATGTAATCCTAGCAACTGAGTATAAAGTTGCTCGCCATCTTGAAAACCTTGTTCGTCAGGCGATCGCAGATTCAATACAGACTTATAACCCTGTTGGGCTAAGCTTTTTAACTCTTCAGGGGCAATTTGTCCTGCGATCGCCAATTCATCGTTAATTTTTTTGATTGTATCCATCCCTCCCTCCTCCCTGTGGTGAATAATGAATTAAAGAAGTTAAATTATGCCCAATCTATTAACTGTAATTAATCAAGAAATTTATTCTTGTAAAATCACACTATGCATCACCCTGTTTCTAGCTACCTATGCTAATTTTTGGAGTAATTTGATGATGCTTAATATTAAAGACATAACACTATTCTTAATTCAATTCACCAAGAAATTAATAATGTTTGCCTTTGGCAGGAGGATCGCCTTCATAAGGTTGTACTCCTGATGCTGGATAATCATCATCATTAGGGCTAAAAGCCCTTGTAGCCGCGCTATAAACAAATTGAATTATCTTTTGAAATAATTCACCAATTGATTGGATAATTTGCCCGAATTTGTTGGTAGACATAGACTTCTCTCCCCAATCGTTAAAAATTTTCCCAGAAAATGAACTTACTAAAAACCTAAGCAAACATCTGATATATCTCTATTTCAAAAGGAACGGTACGCGGTGTAAAATAGTCAGGTTTTGTGCTGTTCCAAGTCCACCAAATAGTTCCTCCCAGCAACATGAGCAGGAGTAGCACCAAACTGATGAGGACTTCATTTGGTTGAAAATCAGAATAATGTTGGGTTTTCATAACTAGCTCCTGCACATTCTGTAACTAAATCTTGTGCAATCAGCAAACCTTTTACTAACTGCGAAATGGAAATTTTTGCTGCTAGCACAGGCTCACCAACCTCATCAGCAATACAACAATGTATGATCCCTTACGGATTTTGGTAGTCACCTCATGTTGTTTGTAATTTCAAGTTAAGGGAAAAAGTTGAGGAAGTTGTGAGGGAAAAAAAGAGTTAGGGAATGGAAGGGGGACAAAAACAATGCCCACTCGCCCTGAGCGAAGTCGTACCCTACGGGAAGCAAGCTACGCGTAGCGTCTCGCAGAGAAGGGATGCCCTATACCCAAATCCTCACAACTTCCTCAAATTAATGCCCTATAAACTAAAGTGCGCGGAAGCTATATCGAAATCCTTATATAAAGGCTCATATTATGAATTCAGCATCTGCTGCTCAAACGCACAACCCAACAAAAGCACCTTCAGCAATACACAATAGCGGCGATAAACGCTTTAAGATGCTGGATGCAACTATCAAACGCTACCAGTATCAGCAAGATGCATTGATTGAGGTACTGCATAAAGCGCAGGAACTTTTTGGATTTTTAGAAACCGATGTATTATTTTACGTTGCCCATAGTTTAAAATTACCGCCCAGCCGAGTTTATGGCGTAGCGACTTTCTACCATTTATTTTCCCTTGCTCCTAGCGGCGTCCATACCTGTGTGGTTTGTACGGGTACAGCTTGTTACGTTAAAGGTGCGCAAGCAATTTTGACAGAACTAGAAAATGCGGAAAATATTCATGCTGGTGAAACGACAGCAGATCATCAAGTTTCATTGTTAACTGCTAGGTGTTTAGGTGCATGTGGAATTGCGCCAGCAGTAGTTTTTGATGGCGCAGTCTTAGGTAATCAAACTGCTGAATCGGTATGCGATCGCATTAAAGCATGGCTGGAGGGTAAAGAGCGATCGTCTTCCTAAAATTCAGTTTTCTTTTTAGCGAACATCAAAATTTAATTTAAAAAATCTCCGCTAGGAAATGTAAATCACCATTTTTACATTTTCTCCTGTAATTAACATATGGCTAGTAAGGATGGTCAGCTATGAAATTGCGTAGATATTTTTCTGTATTTATCACTTTCTTATTAGTAGCATCTCTTACTCTTATAAAACCCCTATCTGTTAATTCTCAAGCAAATAATTCATGCCAACAGAGTGGTATCGTATGCTTAGATAAGCAAGAAATATTTACTATTAGAGCAAATTCTGGTTCATATAGTCCTGAAAAACGCTCAAAAATCATTACTCAGAAAATACAAAATATTGCTGACAATTATTCAATTTCAATTAATTCTATTAAAGTTGAGGAAGGATATAACACTAACAATATTCTGGTAGGAGAGGCAATTCTTGTTACCGTAACAGATACCGATGGTAAAGCAGCAGGAATAAATAGAAAATCCTTGGCAGAGAGATGGTTAATAAAAATTAAAGTTTCTATTGGAAAGCATAGAAAAAACCCATATGTTCCTTCTATAAAAGATCATGTTGCCATATTTTGGAGTAATTATATTGAACATCAAGATTTCATTAAAATATCAATTTACATTATTGGCATTTCATTTATTTATATAATAATAAGTTGGATATTTTTTTATCGTATTAAAGATAGACAATGGATAGTTAATTTTAATAAAAGCCTGAATTCTCTTAGAAATGAATGGAGAAAACGCCAGCGAGAACAATGGATAGATTATCTACAACAATCTTCATTGCAAATATTTAAATTTGCAAAAAATATAAAAAAAATTACTTTTTTAGCTTTAGGTATAGGAAGTGAAATAATAGTATTTATTCTTATTGCTCTCTTAATTGTTAGGCTAATATTTGTAATTATCTATAATAATTTTGATTTAAAATCGGAAGAGCTAGAAGAACTGAGAAAGTATGTATCTACTCTGTTAAGTATTATTGGTCTAATCTTCTTGTTGGGAGTTGTTTCCGTTTTACTCCACTGGCTCTCCAGCAGTAGAGGAGGTACAGTAGTTCTTCTCTTCGAGGATACAACTGCAACACAATCTGAAGAAAAAAATAACAATTCCGGAGAAAAACTTAAAGAAAAATCTAATATGGGTAAAGCGATCGCTGATTCATTAGTTGAGGAACTTCATAGAATTAGTCATATTCACACAAAGTTATCCCAGACTCTCAGTATAGGAGAAGAAAACATTGATTTACAGAGATTGGGAAAATTTAACTTTCCTCGGTTAACTCATCCTCAAGAAAATATAGAGAGTCATCTTACTGATGTTGTGACTTTTGAAGCTGGTAAAACTCGTTTCTCTATTGGAAGCATAATTCTAACTCTCAAACATCTATGGCCTTTTGGAGGTGTAAACAGGGTAATCTCTGGAAGTCTACAAGACTACGACTCAAAAACTCGTTTGTTTGTCAGATTAGACTATGACAATGAAGTAAAAGCTTGGGAAGTGACGTGGAAAAAAGATGATCCAGCACCAATGACTGAGAAAATTAGGGATTTAGCTTATAAGGTTGCTATGTATTTAGCACCAGACATTATTGCTCAAACATGGGATGGTTTCAAGTTTTTCACTGAAGCAATTTCTAGCTACTACCAATATCAGCAAACTGGAGAGAAAAAACATCTTGATAATGCTAAAGAACATTGTAATAAAGCGTATCAAGCAGAAAGAAAATATGAGAAGCTTGATGGCTTATTCTATAAGATTGGCATAGCTTATTTTGAGAAAGAATTATATGAGGATGCAAAAACAGCTTTTGATTTATCCCTAAAAATTAATCCTAAAAGCGAATATTCTTATACTGGAATTGGGAATGTATATTACGCACAACACAAATTTGATAATGCTATCAATCAATATGAGCTTGCTAAGAGGGTAAATAAAGATTTTCTCTATGCTTACAATGGTCTTGGTAATGTATATTTTCAGTTAGGAGAGTTTGAACAAGCTCGTAAAAGCTATGAAGATGCTTGTAAAAAAAATGACAATTACTGGCATTCTCATTTCTGGAAACCTTACCATAACCTTGGACTTATATACTTATACAGGGATGAAGAAAATTTAACCGACTATAAAAAGGCTGAAGAAAAATTTATAGAAGCCAAAGAGATTAACAAAAACCTAAAAGAGTCCCAGGAATTACATCCAGTCCACAGCGGGCTGGCTTTAACCTACCTTTTTCAAGCTATTCATATTGTATATCATATGCCTTATGTACAATTAAACAAAGAATTATCAGAGTTAAAGTCAGAAAAAATTTTTGATGTCAGTTATATTAACTACCTACAAAAAATATATGAAGAAATTTGTGAAGTTAGTTATAGTCAAAATAAATACTTACAAAAGATTCGAGAGATTCGAGAAAAATTAGAACAAGCAAGACAAGAGATAGATAAAGCTGCTGATATTGCTTTAGATAAAGAAGCTTATATTTACTGGAATCTTGGTTTAATTACCCTTGCTCAGATTAAAATATGTAAAGTTAATCTTAAGCTGGATGAAGTATGCAATGCTTGGAAAAAAGCCTTGAAAATTGCTTCTAATAATCAAAATAATCAGCTTTGCGTTGCGATATATAAATATGTAATTGCTGGAATTGAAAAAAATGCTGCATCTGTATCTGCTATTGAATTATGTATTAATAATCCTCTAAATTGCGTAAAAAAAGGATGGTTAAAAGTAATATTAAAAGATATAAAAATTATCTCAATATGTTTATATGAACAAAATCAGCCGATAAATGCTTTAATTCAAAAAATAGGAGAAGTAATTAAAAACATTAAAGATTAACAAAAACATTAACACAAGGCTTACACAAATACTCTTTTGTCCATACCAAGTAATTTCCTCACAAGTTCCTCAAAATTTTCCCCTAACTTCAGGGTAGAGCCAAAGTAACGATCTAAGAGGAGGCAGCCTCAAAGATGGATCTAGCTGAATTACAGGAAATTGCCCAAAAGGAAAGATTATCTACTAAGCCTGTGCAAATTCGCTGTTGTCAGGCAGCTGGTTGTCTCTCAGCTAATTCTCAAACCATTAAACAGCGCTTAGAAGCAGCCGTCACCGCCGCAGGTTTAGAATCACAAGTGCAAGTAACTGGCGTTGGCTGTATGCGCTTGTGTTGTAACGGGCCATTAGTAGAAGTTCAGGGAACCACAAATACAGACTCTACCAACCAAGCAGAAAATTTGGGTACGCTGTATGAAAAGGTGACTCCAGAAGATGCACCATCAATTATTGCAGCTGTGACTGGGAGAGAAACTACAGTTCAAAAAGGCGATTTAACCCAGCCGTTTTTTACCTACCAAATGCCAATTGTTTTAGAAAATAGCGGCAAAATCGATCCCGAAAGTATTCAATCTTATATTGCAGCAGAAGGTTATCAAGCTCTATATCACGTACTGCGGGAAATGACACCCACAGAAGTAATCGAGACGGTGACGCGCAGTGGTTTACGGGGAAGAGGTGGCGCTGGTTATCCCACAGGTTTAAAATGGGCGCAAGTTGCTAAGGCAAAAGGCGATCGCAAATTTGTTATCTGTAACGCCGATGAAGGCGATCCGGGTGCATTTATGGATCGCAGCGTTTTAGAAAGCGATCCGCATCGAGTTTTAGAAGGAATGGCGATCGCCGCCTACGCTGTGGGCGCGCACCAAGGTTACATCTACATCCGCGCTGAATATCCTGTAGCCATTAGCCGCCTGCAAACTGCGATTCGCCAAGCACAACGTCTTGGCCTTGTGGGTAGCCAAATCTTTGAATCTCAGTTTGATTTTAAAATTGATATCCGCATTGGTGCCGGTGCTTATGTTTGCGGTGAAGAAACTGCCTTAATGGCTTCAATTGAAGGTAAGCGCGGTACGCCTCAACCCCGCCCCCCTTATCCTGCTCAGTCTGGTTTGTGGGGTTCACCTACCTTAATTAACAACGTCGAAACCTACGCCAACATTTCCCCCATTATTCGCAAAGGTGCTGATTGGTTCGCCAGCATTGGTACAGACAAGAGTAAAGGCACAAAAGTTTTTGCCCTTGCAGGTAACATCTGCAACACAGGTTTAATCGAAGTACCAATGGGAACGCCCTTACAGCAAATTGTTACAGAAATGGGCGGTGGCGTACCTAACGGGCGTGTAGTCAAAGCTGTGCAAACTGGCGGCCCTTCTGGCGGATGTATTCCAGCATCAGCCTTTAATAGTCTCGTAGATTACGAATCCCTGACTCAACTTGGTTCCATCATGGGTTCTGGGGGGATGATTGTCATGGATGACTCTACAAATATGGTAGATGTCGCCCGCTTCTTTATGGAATTTTGCATGGAAGAATCTTGTGGTAAGTGCATCCCCTGTCGAGTGGGAACGGTGCAAATGCACGAATTATTAACCAAAATTCGCGCCGGGAAAGCCACAACATCTGACTTAGAACTGCTAGAGGAACTGTGCGACATGGTGAAATATACCAGCTTGTGTGGGCTTGGTCAGTCTGCACCCAATCCAGTATTTAGCACCTTACGTTATTTCCGAGATGAATATTTAGCGTTATTAGTTCAGTAGAAACGCGATTAATCGTGTATTGGGCATTGGGCATTGGGCATTGGAAATTGCTGATTTCTCCTCTCCCTACCTCAATAGATAAAGCTTCTTCACTCAACCATATTAGGCTAACTTCACCCGCTACCTGAAAAACTCTTTGTCATCACAGACGAGAGTTTTTTGTATTTTTTTAAACTTCAAGCACTGGCAACAGCGTAAATTGTTGGCAAAAAAGCTTTGTGTTATAATGTATCAGTTATCACTTAAGTAGATACGTAAAAAATTAATTAATTGTAGATAATTAGCAATTAAAAATGCCAAATTATCCTGAGTATTATTAATATTCTGGCTTTCAAGGCGAGAAAAATATTCAGATTATCCAGAAATATTTTTGTGCCCGGTGGAACAAGTTAGTCAATAACAAGTCGGAATCATTAACGGCTAATTAATAGCCATAATTGTTGAGCTAAAACCCATCTACCTGAAAAATATTATTTTTTTGATTGCCCATAGACAAAATTATATATGTGATTGCTTATGGCTTATTTTTAGTTGTGAACTGAGTTTAAAATATGCTGACTAATACTAAGTAAATTATCTAGTGTTTATTATCAAAAATATCATCTAACTTTTGTAGGATGGGCAATATCCCAGCCTAATGATATAAGCTATATGTGAAACATCGGATGGAAAATCTGCACTGAGAATGACGAATTATTATGAAATATAGAAACTTTGGCTCTACCGACCTTGTAGTTTCGGAAATGGGAATTGGAGGGTCACACTTTGGCTCGATGATTAATCAACAAAGTCCTCAGGAAATTATCAGAACTTTGTCACAATCTCTAGATAGCGGTATTAATTTTTACGATATTGCTGATATTTATGGTCAGGGAGAAAGTGAAAAGCTGGTAGGCAAAACTTTTAAAAATAAACGCGACCAAGTAATTTATGCCAGTAAATCCGGATTTTGTTTGTCAAATACTGGTAGTATTATTGCCAAGGTTAAACCTTTTCTCAAACCAATTATTCGCTTAATTAAACCGATAAAACAGCCACTTTTACAAGCTAGATCTTCGCAATTAAAACAGGATTTTTCGGCTGCTTATCTGGTGAGTGCTGTAGAAGCAAGCTTGAAAAGATTGCAGACTGATTATTTAGATATTTTTCAATTGCATGAACCTCCCGTATCGGTAATTAAAAACGGTGAGGTATTCGAGACAATGGAAAAACTCAAGTCTCAAGGCAAAATTAGATACTATGGTATTGCTTGTCGCAATGTAGAAGATGCTTTAGTTTGTTTAAATTATCCTGGGTGTTCTTCGCTACAAATAGAAATTAATTTACTCAATCAAACTGCTGTCGATAAAGTATTCCCTCTGCTCGAAAAAGATACTGTAGGAATAATTGCTAGACAAGCTTTTGCTTCCGGGAAACTGTTTAAGTTACTCCAAAATCCTGAAGCCTTCCCGGAAGTCACTGAAGATATCAAGGTGCAACATACTGTCCAACAATTGCAAGAACTGGTTAAGCAAAGAGGAAAGGAGGCGATCGCGCAAATTGCGATTCAATTCGTTTTACAATTTGCACCAGTGTCTGTAGTCGTTGTTGGTACTCGTAATCGTCAACATTTAGCAAACAATTTAGCTGCTTTTTCTTCACCAATTCTGACTCAAGAAGAAATGGCTGCTTTGGTATCGAGATTGTAGCTAGTTCATCTCCAGTGAGGTTAATCAAATAATGATTATTGATGCACGTAGTATTGCCGAGAATGAAACTTTAGATTGTGATATCTGCATTGTTGGTGCTGGTGCAGCAGGTATCACCTTAGCTTTGGAATTCTTGAACCAGGATGTAAAAGTTCTGTTACTGGAAAGTGGGGGAATTAAATACGATGCAAATCTTGATGTCTTAAATCAAGGAGAAGTAAATCTCGCCACTCATAGTTCTTTAGAAGAAAATCGGCGCAGACAATTAGGGGGGGTAACAACTGTCTGGGGCGGGAGATGCGTACCATTTGATGCATCTGATTTTGAATACCAATCTCATGTCCCTTACAGTGGTTGGCCGATTACAAAAAAGGATTTAGATCCTTATTATGAATTGGCACATAAATATTGTGAACTAGGCGATTATAATTATGCTGTTGATGGCACAAAATCAATAGTTCCTGGTTTAAACTCAGCCAATATCTCAACTGAGCAAATATATTTATTTAGTCCACCTACAGATTTTGGGAAGCGCTACTTAAATGTTTTAAAAAATGCGCCCAATATCACTTTGCTGTTAAATGCCAATTGTCTGAAAATTGCCACTGACGAAACAGGTAATAACGTTGATTATTTAGATGTTGCTTCTTTAAGAAGGAATAATTTTCAGGTACGAGCTAAACAATATGTGCTAGCAACTGGCGGGTTAGAAGTTACTAGATTATTACTAGTATCTAATGATGTTCATAAACAAGGTATTGGCAATCGCTTTGGTTTGCTAGGGCGATATTACATGGGACATCTCAATAGTTATATCAAAATTAAATTTGCAGAAAAAGTACCAGTAATTTGGGATTATCAACGCTTTCCTGATGGGCTTTACTATCAACACTCAATTGCCATTCGGGAAGAGAAACGCCAGGAAGATGGACTATTAAATCAACGTTTTTTTGTCGAGCGTCCCAATTTTATAGATCCTAGTCATCAAAGTAGCGTGCTTTCGGCTACTTATTTAGCAAAATCTTTGTTGAAAAAACAAAACATTTCTCAAGATTTACCGGCTCATCTCAAAAATATAATTTTTGATCCGCAAGGGACGGTGGGTTTTGCTTATAAATGGATTACCCAAAGAATTTTGAGCTATAAGAAATTACCTTCTGTAATTATAGAAAACAAATCTAATCTGTATACATTCCGCATCGATAGTGAGCAGATACCCAACCCCAATAGTTTGGTAAGTTTAAGCGAGAGCAAAGATAATTTTGGCATTAATCAACTCAAAGTTGATTGGCGGCTGAGTGAATTAGATATTTTTAGTGTGGAGAAATCTGTAGAGATACTCAAGCAAGCAGTAGAAAATACTGGTTTAGGAAAGGTTGTTCCTGGAATTAGAACATCAGCAGCGCCACAAGGAGGACATCATTTAGGGACAACGAGAATGTCAAGCACTCCGGAAACAGGTGTTGTGGATGCAAATTGCAAAGTTCATGATGTGAGTAATTTGTATATTGCTAGTAGTTCTGTGTTTACAACTTCTAGTTATGCGAATCCTACTCTCACAGTTGTGGCGTTAACAGTTAGGCTTGCCGATCATATTAAGCAATCTTACAAGAAGTAGTATTTTACAGGTGCGTTCGCTACTAAGCTCGACTTTATCCAAAATTAATAACTTGGCTTTCCTTATCCGGCAAAAATCCTGGTTTTTTGGCAAATACTTTTTCCATGTTACTGATTTGCGCTTAAGTCCAAAAACTAAAAATACTGTCCTGTAATGGTTTCAGCGTCGGGTTTTGGTTTTCCTAAAAATGGATAAAGTCGAGCTTAGAAGCTTTTTTGAAAGCGGATTCAAATTCCGATTCCATTTCAGGTTTGACATGAAGCATCACTGCCTCAAGAATCATAAGCTATGTCCTGAAAACTGAAGATATGCTGTTTAGTATAGTGCGATCGCGCAAACTTTACTACTGCTGTAAAGATATAGGGTTAGATGTTTTCGCAACCCAACCCTGTAAATCAATTAATTAAACTTTATTTTCTGAATATGCGCCAAGTAGAGGATTTGGTACAGGAAATGGTCGGTTATCTAAAATTTTAAATTGACCAATATTGGCATCGTAAGCAAAAACCTCACCAGTTTCTATTTCATAAATCCAAGCATGAAGAGTTAATTTACCACTATGCAATTTAGAGCGCACTGCTGGATAAGTTTCTAAATTTTCTATCTGAGTTAAAACGTTTTGTTCAATAGCGATTTTTAATAATTTATCGGCTGGGTAATCTTTGTAATTATCGAGAACTATACGACGAGTTGGTTCAGCATATTGCTTTAGCCAATCATAAACTAAAGGCATTTGTTGAGATAAATTACCTATTTGTAATAATCCTCTCATGGCTCCGCAGTGAGAATGACCACAAATGACAATATCTCTAATACCTAAAGCTTCAACAGCATATTCTATACCGGCTGCTTCCCCACTCTTGGGTGTACCATAGGCGGGAATAATATTACCCACATTACGAATAACAAATAATTCTCCAGGTAAACTTTGAGTAATTAAACAAGGGTCAATCCGCGAATCTGAACAAGTGATGAATAAAACTTCGGGGTTTTGACCCTGAGATAACTGTTTAAATAATTCTCTATGGGTTATGAAGTAGTTGTCATGAAACTCATTTAAACCTGCTATTATGCGTTTTATTGGCACAATTTAATTCCTCTCACCAAAATATGTTCAGTCTTCTATAGCTTCACAATCAGCCACTAACTTTCCGCAACAAAGATAAAATCTAGAGACACTAATCATACTGTGATGATTTTTCTACATTAACCCCTGATGCTTGAATTTTTACACAAGTGTCTCTAGTTCAGTTTATTTAATGCGCTATCCACTTGGCATCAGAAACAATACATACACCTCCAATTTTTTTCAAAATAGGTGTAATCGCTGTTACTACTTCTGATTTGTTACTACTTCTGATTATTGTTATTCTGTACAAACGCTTAATACATATTCGTTTGCAATGCTGGCGTTTCTAAATTATCAATTATTTTGCCTTTATCACCTTTACCTGTGACATTTTTGATAATTGTGTAACCAGAAAATGTGGTGGGTTAATTCCTACCCAACATTTAATCAGAAGGTGGATAAATTAAACAGATTTTAAGGGAATAATTCCTCGATCGAAAATGCGGTTATTAGTGTCGATACCGCTTAATTCTATTCTGTCTGAATAGACATTATAGGCGGCAAAACTTAAATCGCTAGTAGAGTATTCTGTCCATTCATTTTTACCTACAGGACGATTACCTGCACCTGCTCCACATACTACGTAAGTTGTACCATTAATCGCACGGGTACGTTCATAATGGTGTTCGTGTCCGTTGATATAAAGTTGGACGCCGTATTTTTTAAATAAAGGCGTGAAAGTTTTAATAAATTCGGGACTACTACCATAAGCTCCTGATGCATAAATTGGATGATGTCCAAAGACAATTTTCCAAGATGCTTTGCTGAGACTTAATTGTTTTTCTAACCAAGTTAGCTGGTTTTTCCAGTCAGCATTACCGTTAGTATCTAAGGCGAAAAATTGTACATCACCTCGGCTAAATGTGTAATAGCGTCCCTGCATATTAAAGCCGGGATATTTAACTTGTGGATCGCCGTTATCAGTGCGAATATCATGATTACCTAAACAAGCCTGAAATTTCACACCTTGCTTGAGCAAATCTTTATAGGGACGCTCAAATACAGCGCTAATTTTTTCAATTTCTCCATTGTTATAGATGTTATCACCAGCTAAAACTACTAAATTGTAAGGATTTTTTTGGTGATAACGAGTCATTGCCCTAGCTACAGCATACTGTCCTTTCGCACCTGTGCCTGTATCGGCAACGGATACAAACCGGAGTAGCAAGTTTTTGTTAGCGGGATTGGCGGCGATCGCGGTTTGTGATTGAGCTAAATCTATGCTTTGACTGTTTTGCTTAGTGAATATCCAGGTTAATCCTGTACCAAGGAAACCAAGGCTAGTTAAAAATAAAAATTGGCGGCGTTTTAGGTTCATAAATGATTAAATTCAACAACTAGTCAGTTTAGCCTGAGCATTGAGCAATGAAGTGATACATTACAAAAGCAGCTACATTGCTAACAATGTATTTGATTTTTCTTTGATTTGTTGCTCTTGGTAAAAGTTCCATGTCGCAAGACAATCAGAATCCACAACGTCGCCGCAAACACCCCCAGAGAAACCAGCCAATTTGGAAGTCTACGATTATCCAGGTTCTTAGGGGGACTATTAGGCTGTTAGAATCAGCTGTGGTGAAACTGGAAACAGTACCGCCACCAGGAACTGAGGATACTCCTGGTTTTTGGGGTGGATTGCTGGCTAAAATCCGCAATGTTTTACCAGCGAATTTGTCTGCAAAGTTGTCCGATACAGCTTTGACAGGGATTATTGCGGGTACTACCGTGGTTTTAGTGTGGACAACTACGACATTTTTCACCAATAAACCGCCTGAGATAGCGATCGCACCTCCAGTTGAAGAAGTTCCCGCAGCAACGCCAACACCTGCGCCAACGATAACCACTCCGCCTCAGCCAGAATTAGCAACGCCAGAACCCACAGTACCAGAAGAAGTTACGCCTTCACCAGCATCAGAAGTTCCACCAGTGGAACCGGAAATAGAACCGACACCGGAACCAACACCAGAACCAACGCCAACACCGGAACCGACACCTACGCCTGAACCTAAGCCAGCAGTGCAATTGACTCCAGAACAAGTGTTAATTGCGGCTATCGAAAATCAAGTAGCAGAAATTAGCGATCGCGTTGCTTCTGGACTTATAAAATCAATTCAGGCTAATTTTCGCACTAGTAACCTAACGGTGAAAATTAGCGACGATTGGTATACTCTCACTGCATCCCAACAAGATAAACTCGCAGCCGATATTTTACAGCGATCGCAAGAATTGGACTTTACGCATTTAGAAGTGGTTGATTTTCAAGATAGGCTGGTAGCGCGCAATCCAGTTGTCGGGAATAAAATGATTATCTTTAAACGGCGAATAATACCTTTTATCGGCAAAAATCAGTAAATTGACTGAAAAATTACTGTTGCTTTAAAGCTAGAGGTAGAGGTTAAAGTGCATATACTAAAGAATTTATTATGTCTAATTTAGATTTTTAGCGTCTAAGCGCTTTATATTAGCTTTAAATAAATATTGCAACTATCACCGATGTCTAATAAAAGACTAAGTATAAAAATATAAGCTATCAACAGAAGCAAGTTGAAAGTAAAAAATATACCAATGACGCCAGTATTACTCTGGTAACTCTAATGCTGCCAGATGTCTTACTGGAAGTTCCCTAAGGTATTAAATTACCTGTACCAATCAGTAAGCACCTACCAAAAAATGAAACTCTACTATCGCGGACTTACCTACGAATATAAATCCTCTGAAGTAGCTAAAAAAAGCACAAAACCTTTTGAGCCAGTTTGCCATCAAGGTTCTGCGTATAACTTGACTTATCGTGGAACAACTTACCGTGTTGACCCTAATATTGAGCCTACGCCAGTTCAAGCATCAACCGTAGCTTATCAATTAATGTATCGAGGAATCGTTTATTCTGTGGAGAGAACGCAAACAGGAGAAGTTTCTACAACATCCTCTCAACCTGGAAATTGCGTCACAGCAATGAAACCAAAGTCTACCCTAATAACCGATTCCTATAATCAAAATCAAATCCCCAACTTCTTCAATTCCAATCCCACACTATCGCGCTTCATTCAGGCAATAAGTGGATTATTCCTGTAGAAATCATAAAACGTTTTATTGTGCTGACTTGTCTGATTTTCTTTATTGTTTGTGTCTGTACATAAGGCAAAAAAATATATAGCAGTCCTATTTGATTGTAAAAATCGATAGTCTAAAATCCCCGACTTTTTGAAAAATTCGGGGATCTTTTAACGCAATAAAAAACCCGATTTTTAGTAATCGGGTTTGAGAGTTAACTATTAAGTTTTAAAGTGCTAACTAAATGGAGAAAAATTCTAAGCTACAGGAGTTGCAGATTTAGCTTCTAGGGTAGCCAATCTGTTAGCTAACAGTTTTTCTAATTCTTCTAAGGCTTTGGTGAAACCTTGAATACCTTCTGCTAGTTTGTCAGTCGCCATGCGATCGCTGGCGTGCATTTTGTCAAAGGTGGCTTTGTCGATGGAGATTTTTTCAATTTCCACGCTAGCGGCTTTAGCGGGATCGAGTTTGCGGGGTAATTCGCCAACGGTTGCTTGCAATTCCGCCAATAGTGAAGGAGAAATTGTCAGCAAATCGCTACCAGCTAACTCAGTAATTTCGCCAATGTTACGGAAGCTAGCTCCCATAACTTCGGTTTTGTAGCCGAATTTCTTGTAGTAGTTGTAAATCGTGGTAACAGATAATACGCCTGGGTCTTCTGCTGAGGGGTAGCTGTCCCGTCCGGTATCTTTCTTGTACCAGTCGAGAATCCGACCGACGAAGGGAGAAATGAGGGTAACGCCAGCTTCCGCACAGGCGATCGCTTGGTGCAAGCCAAACAGTAGTGTTAAGTTACAATGAATACCTTCTTTTTCCAGAATTTCCGCAGCCCGGATACCTTCCCAAGTGGTGGCAATTTTAATTAAAACGCGATCGCGACCAACTCCGGCGGCGGCGTATTGGGCAATTAATTCTCTAGCTTTGGTGACAGTAGCTTCAGTATCGAAAGATAACCGCGCATCAACTTCTGTAGATACCCGACCAGGAATGATTTGTAAAATTTTCAATCCAAATGCTACCGCCAAACGGTCAAAAGCGATGGTAACAATTTGTGCTTGGCTAGCACCTGTACCTGCATCTTTTTTTGCTTGCAGTAAAGTCTGATCGACAATTTCCTGATATTCAGGCATTTGTGCCGCCGCCGTAATCAGCGAGGGGTTTGTGGTCGCGTCTTGGGGTTTAAACTTTTCAATAGCTTGAATATCCCCTGTATCCGCAACTACTACAGTCATTGTCCGCAATTGCTCTAGTAGGTTCTTAGACATAAATTGCTCCGTGTTGTGTGCTTGTTTAGGATTTACATTAGGAAAGGCAGAGGGCAGATGGTGAGTCAGCGCGGTCTTGGGGGTTTCCCCCATGAGCGACTGACGAACCCGAAGGGCAGAAGGAATGAGAAAGAATGAAACATAAATTGTGGTTGATACTGGGATGACTTGTAAGTAGAGGCTAAAGGCTAGGTGTTGGTTGTAGGATTTCTCGTGAAGCTACCTGAAAAAATGCCTTGAAAACTACGATTGCTGATTCAAAAATACTAGCCCCTAGCCCCTATTCCCTCCTGCCTCCTTTACCGATTACCGTTTTATTTCCACTCTTTGCTGTACCTACAATTCTGATTTTGGCAACTTTTCTTAATTCTTGCCCAAGCAAGTAATTTTACTGTCTTGAGCCTCGCCCCTATTCTAGAAGGCTTATGCCAAAATCGGCTGTCCAATAGAATGCACTTTAATTAAACTAGTTGTTCCTGATTGACCAATTGGCACGCCAGAGGTAATAACTACTTGGTCGCCTTCTTTGGCTAAACCTATGTCTACAACTGTGTTCACCACATTCATAAACATTTCTTCGGCGTTGTGAACTGGCGGAATTAATAAGGGAATGACGCCCCAAGAAAGTGCTAGCTGACGGTAAGCTATTTCATCTGGGGTGAGGGCAATAATTGGTGTAGATGGGCGGTATTTAGATACGAGTTGGGCTGTACCTCCCGAAGAAGTATTACAAAGAATTGCTTTAGCGCCGATTTCATAGGCAATCCGACATACTGCTTCTGCTACGGACTCGGTAACGCTCAAACTACCCGCTTCATGACACCAGGCGTGGCTGCTACCTTCCTGTAACGATTGTTCTGTGCGCACGGCGATATTATGCATGATCTGAACAGCACCAACGGGATATTCGCCTACAGCCGTTTCTCCCGAAAGCATCACCGCATCCGTACCATCCCAAATAGAGTTAGCCACATCTGTAGCTTCGGCACGGGTGGGATCGGGGGCGCTAATCATCGATTCCAGCATTTGAGTGGCAGTAATCACAGGTTTTCCTGCCCGATTACAACGGTGAATAATATCTTTTTGAATGTGGGGAACTTCGTGAATTGGCATTTCCACGCCTAAATCACCACGGGCAATCATAATGCCATCGGCGGCTGCCAAAATGCGATCGAAGTTTTTGACCGCTTCTGGGCGTTCGATTTTAGCGATTACCCGAATTTTTGCTCCCGCAGCTTCAATCATTCTTTGGGCTGGTTCTAAGTCTCGCGGTGATTGTACAAAGGAGACTGCGACCCAATCCACACCCAACTGAATGCCAAATCGCAAATCCTGCAAGTCTTTTTCGGTGATGGAACTGACGGGTAAACGAGTTTCGGGTAAGTTTACCCCTTTGTGAGTGGAAATTAAACCACCAATTTTCACATGGGCGCGAATGCGATCGGCATCGCGATCGCTCACAACTAATTTCACCCGACCATCATTAATCGAAATCGGTTCCCCTGGGCGCACCATTGCAAACAAAGTCGGCAATGGTAAAGGTAGTTCGTCAACACTTTCGCCCTTTTCTTGTAAGACAAAAGTTACCTCGCTACCAGTTTCCACCATCAGTCCTTCCGGTGGTAATTTGCCCAAGCGAATTTTCGGCCCACATAAGTCTTGCATAATTGCGATCGGCTTGCGCTGTCGCGAACTAATCTGCCGCAGATAGCCAGCCGTTTGCGCGTGGAATTCATAGGCCCCGTGAGAAAAATTGAGCCGTGCCACATTCATCCCAGCTTCTACCAATGCTTCTAGCCGCTCAGGTGCGCATGTAGCAGGGCCAACAGTACAAATAATTTTGGTTCGACGCATAGGAATTGAGGGTTTAGGAATAGCCTGGGGTTTTCCCCAAAACCTGCGACCTGGATATCTAAAGCATCCAAATTCACAAGTGCTTCATATCACTTAGCTGCCCAGTAAAATTACTCTTCTATCTAGTTTTGCTATCAAAAATTATGCGTCGTTTTACCAAGAGATTGGGTACTGGGAAGAGAAACAAGGGGTCAATATCAATGCCCAATGCCCAATGCCCAATGCCCAATGTCAAACTTAACTCACAGTAGCCAGTTGCTCTTTCTGTGCCATAGACAACATTAAGTCAACTACACGATTGGAGTAGCCCCATTCGTTGTCGTACCAAGCAACTACTTTAAAAAAGTTGGAGTTGAGTTCAATGCCAGCACCCGCATCAAAGATGCTGGAGTGAGTGTCACCCTGAAAATCTGTCGATACTACTTCTTCGTCACTGTAGCCGAGTATTCCTTTTAACTCACCTTCCGCCGCAGCTTTCATGGCGGCGCAAATTTCTTTATAACTAGTGGCTTTATCAGTTTTAAAGGTTAAATCCACTACAGAAACATCGGGAGTAGGAACTCGGAAAGCCATACCCGTCAATTTACCCTTCAATTCTGGTAACACCAATGCCACAGCCTTAGCTGCGCCTGTGGAAGAAGGGATAATATTTTGGGCTGCACCCCGACCGCCACGCCAATCTTTTTTACTGGGGCCGTCTACAGTGGGCTGAGTCGCAGTCATGGCGTGAACTGTGGTCATTAAACCTTCGCTCAAGCCGAAATTATCATTGATTACCTTAGCCACTGGAGCCAGACAGTTAGTGGTACAGCTGGCATTGGAAACAATGGTATGTTTACTGGGGTCGAATAGGTGATGATTCACACCCATTAGCAACGTAGGAACCAAGTCTGGGTCTTTAGTGGGAGCAGAAATTACTACCCGTTTAGCACCAGCCTTGAGGTGATTTGTGGCTCCCTCTTGACCAGTAAACAGCCCTGTAGATTCCACAACATAATCTACACCCAATTGTCCCCAAGGTAACTCGGCTGGATTACGAATCGACACGCAAGGAATAAAATGTCCATCAATGACGATGCCATCTTCCCTTGCTTCCACCTTACCTTTAAATTTACCGTGGGTTGAATCGTATTTAAATAGATAAGCGAGATTATCTGGCGGTACTAGGTCATTAATCCCCACAAATTCAACATTGGGGTTATTAATGCCAGCGCGAAGCACAAGCCGCCCAATCCGGCCGAATCCATTGATACCAACTTTCAACTTCGTCACAATTAATCTCCTGTTCTGATAACCCAAAAGGGCTATTACCCTATCTTCAACGCTGCATTCATCTAGGATAGTTTTGGTCTGACTTAGCTGATCGTTACAGTCACCAGAAGATAAACCCTGATTTTATTGGCATCTTTTAAGGTTTTGGCCAGAGGAAAACTTGGCAGCTTGAATCTTCCATCCTGCGATCCCCGTCATGCCTTAGCTCCACTGACTCAAGACAAGAAATTATCAACAACCCAGTCTTAAGAATGAATATTATGGCAGAGAATGGGTTCGTTCAGTGTTAATCTGAAAAGTGACATTACTTCATATTATGTCGTCTACGACCCTATCTGAAATATAGCTTCAATCATTAGGCTCAGCATGGTCACCACCGCAGAAAAAACAAACATCGGTTACATTACCCAAATCATCGGTCCTGTTGTAGACGTTAAATTTCCCGGCGGGAAATTGCCGCAAATCTACAACGCTTTGACCATCAACGGCTCCAACGAAGCTGGACAGAAAATTAGCCTGACCGTCGAAGTACAGCAATTGCTGGGCGACAACCAGGTGCGGGCTGTTGCAATGAGCTCCACCGATGGCTTAGTGCGTGGTCTGGAAGTAGTAGATACTGGTGCGCCAATTAACGTGCCAGTAGGTAAAGCTACTTTGGGTCGGATTTTCAACGTCCTGGGCGAACCTGTAGACAATCAAGGGCCTGTAAATCCTGAGGCTACATTGCCTATCCACCGTGAGGCTCCCAAATTCACCGATCTGGAAACCAAACCTTCAGTGTTTGAAACCGGAATTAAAGTTGTAGATTTGCTGACTCCTTATCGCCGTGGCGGTAAGATTGGTCTGTTCGGCGGTGCAGGTGTTGGTAAGACCGTGATCATGATGGAGTTGATCAACAACATCGCGACTCAGCACGGTGGAGTATCTGTATTCGCTGGCGTGGGCGAGCGCACCCGCGAAGGTAATGACCTCTACAATGAAATGATTGAATCTGGGGTAATCAACAAAGATAACCTCAATGAATCAAAAATTGCTCTAGTTTACGGTCAGATGAACGAACCACCTGGAGCAAGAATGCGGGTAGGTCTGTCTGGCTTGACAATGGCCGAATATTTCCGCGATGTTAACAAACAAGACGTACTGCTGTTTGTTGACAACATCTTCCGGTTCGTACAAGCAGGTTCTGAAGTATCTGCGCTGTTGGGACGGATGCCTTCTGCGGTAGGATATCAGCCTACTCTGGGTACTGACGTAGGTGCATTACAAGAGCGGATTACCTCAACTACAGAAGGTTCTATTACCTCAATTCAAGCAGTATATGTACCTGCGGACGACTTAACTGACCCCGCACCTGCAACCACCTTCGCTCACTTGGACGGAACCACAGTACTGTCTCGTGGTTTGGCTTCTAAGGGCATTTATCCAGCAGTAGACCCCTTAGGCTCTACTTCTACCATGCTTCAGCCAGAAATCGTTGGTGATGAACATTACAGCACTGCCCGTGCGGTACAAGCAACATTGCAGCGCTATAAAGAACTGCAAGACATCATCGCTATTCTAGGTTTAGATGAATTGTCTGAAGAAGACCGTCTGACTGTAGCCCGCGCCCGGAAGGTTGAGCGCTTCTTATCTCAGCCATTCTTCGTGGCAGAAGTATTTACCGGTTCTCCTGGTAAATATGTGAAGTTGGAAGACACCATCAAAGGGTTCCAAAAAATTCTGTCTGGTGAATTGGACGATCTGCCAGAACAGGCTTTCTACTTGGTGGGCGATATTAACGAAGCGATCGCCAAAGGCCAAAAGCTCAAAGGCTAATTTGTTCGTGGTTAGTAGTCAGTAGTCAGTAGCAAAAAACAACTGACAACTGACCCCTTCGGGGTTCGCCAGTCGCTCATGGGGGAAACCCCCAAGACCGCGCTGACTCACAACTAACAACTGACAACTGACAACTGACAATTCACAAGTTATGACATTAACCGTTCGTGTAATTTCCCCAGATAAAACTGTGTGGGATGCTGCGGCTGAAGAAGTAATTCTCCCCAGCACCACTGGTCAGCTAGGTATCCTGAGCGGACACGCACCCCTGTTAACCGCCCTGGATACAGGTGTAATGCGGGTACGTGCCGACAAAAATCAAGAATGGCAAGCGATCGCTCTTTTGGGCGGCTTTGCTGAAGTTGAAGAAGATGAAGTCACCATTCTTGTAAATGGTGCTGAACGTGGTAGCGCTATTAACCTCGATGAAGCCCGTGCTGCATATAGTGAAGCACAAACCAAGCTAAATCAGGTTCCAGCAGGCGATCGCCAAGCTCAGATTCAGGCAAATCAAGCCTTCAAACGCGCCCGCGCTCGGTTTCAAGCTGCTGGCGGTTTGCTCTAAAATCTTACTCGATATTTCAACTTTTGGGGGTGGGCAATATGTCCACCCTTAATTTTTTGGGCAGTAGGGGTTAGGGGCTAGGGACTAGGGACTAGGGAGACAAGGAGGACAAATGCCCAATGCCCATTTACTTCTTATAAAAAAATTACACCAAGTTTAAGAAATCTGGCATCGCCCAAGTGAAGTGATAAGTTAGATAATTAGTTGCCCAGAAGGGCACATATTATGAATAAGTTTAAATCTTCTTTTGGTAAGATTGCCGGATCTTTAGTTGCATCATTAGCAGTAGCTGGCAGTGTTAATTATACCAATTTAGCTAATGCATCAACAGTAGAAACACTTAAAGCAAACAATATCGCCTCAGTTTCAGTCAAACCGACACAGCCACAACCTGTAATTGCCCAGTTACAAACCAGTAATACTCAATACCAGGCAATGCAAATGCTGCCTGGGGGACTCATCCCAATTATTCTTTTGGGAAGTGTGGTTGTATTTGTCCCCTTGTTCTTTGGCGGCTTGGTGGTAATTGGCGAACGGGAAGTTGGCATTGTCGTCAAAAAATTTGACATCTCCGGTCGTCAACTTCCTGCTGGAAGATTGATTGCACTCAATGGTGAGGCGGGTTTGCAAGCAGATACCCTAGCACCAGGTTGGCATTGGCGCAAATGGCCTTGGCAATACTCCGTTCGCAAAGAATCGGTGGTAGTTGTACCTCAAGGTGAAATCGCCTTGATTGTCGCCGCAGATGGTGCATCCAACCCGCCAGAACGCATCCTGGGTAAAATTGTCGATTGTGATAACTTCCAAGATGCGCGGAAATTCCTGACTCACGGTGGCGAAAAAGGTCGGCAAATGGGCTTTTTGACGGCTGGTACTTACCGTATCAATACCGCCTTATTTAAAGTCATCATGGCATCGAACGCTTCTGCTCATGGCATGAATCCCGAACAGTTGCGGGTGCACACTGTAGCCTCTGATAAAGTTGGCATTGTAACTACCTTAGATGGATTACCAATTCCCGGTGGAGAAATCGCCGGGCCGACAATTGAGGGACACAACAACTTCCAAAACGGACAGAAATTCATTAATGCAGGTGGACGCCGAGGTTTACAAGAGCAGATTCTCCTTTCTGGTTCTTGGAACTTGAATCCTTGGTTTGTTCAGGTTGAGCAAGTACCAATGACAGAAATTCCGATTGGTTATGTAGGTGTGGTAATTTCTTTCGTTGGTCAAGCTCAAGTAGATGTCAGCGGTGCAGCCTTCACCCACGGTAATTTGGTGAACCAGGGACATAAGGGTGTATGGGTTGAACCACTGTATCCAGGTAAGCACCCGCTTAATTCTCGCATCATGAAAATTGAATTGGTACCCACGACCAATATTGTTTTAAACTGGTCAGGTCGTACTGAACGCCACAGTTATGATGCAAAACTCGCTTCTTTAACAGTGCGATCGCGTGATGGGTTTGCTTTTGATTTAGAAGTAGCGCAAATCATCCACGTTGGTGCTTTGGATGCGCCAAAAGTAATTTCTCGCGTTGGTTCCATGCAAAACCTTGTAGACCATGTATTAGAACCAACTATCGGTAACTATTTCCGTAACTCAGCCCAAAACTGTACTGTACTCGACTTTCTCACCGCTAGAAGCGAGCGTCAAGCGGAAGCTGCTGAGTATATTAAAGTAGCAATCCGGGCTTACGATGTGCAAGCAATAGACACCTTAATAGGTGATATTCAGCCGCCAGCAACCCTGATGCAAACCCAAACCGACCGGAAAATTGCTGAAGAACAGCGCAAAACTTACGAAGTGCAACAAGCGGCGCAAACCCAACGCCAACAACTAGTCAGGGAAACAGCATTAGCCGATATTCAGCAAGAAATGGTGAAATCAGAGCAAAGCGTGCATATTGCTGACTTGAAAGCACAAGCGCAAATTAAGCAAGCTAATGGTGAAGCCGAAGGTACAAAACTGCGCGCGATCGCAGAAGCTGAAGGTATCCGCGCCACAGGTAACGCTAAAGCTGAAACCTACCGCACTGGTGTGGAAGCCTTGGGGCCACAAGGTTATACAGCGATGCAGTTGATGCAAATTATCGGCGATCGCAATGTCCGCCTGATTCCCGATATCCTAGTTGGTGGTAGTAACGGCAACACCCACGGTTTAGTTGATGGTTTACTCTCACTAATTTTGTGGAATCAAACTGCTAAACCCGGTGAGACATTACCCACACCATTGCATCCCCAACCAATAGTTAAAACCCAACCAAACGGACAAAGTACAATTCCGCCAATAGTTGTTGATTTTACTGGGGATAAGTAACGTTGAACTCATACACCCTTGTTTTGATTTAACCAAACAGGGGTGATATTCTCAACAAATAATTAATCAATATTGTAGGGGTTTAGCAATGCTAAACCCTCCATATTATAGATATGTTCGCTATCAAATTAATGATTAATAATACCAATTTAAATATTGTTTGCGGTACATTAATATATTCTAGAGGGCATGGCAATGCCATGCCCATACCATCTGCCGCATTCTTTTTCAAATTTGTATAAAAATTATAAAACTACTTTTTTTGTAAAATTGTATAATAATACGATGCGTAAATATAGCAATCCTAAATCATTTGTGAAATTTATTAATTCTCATTTTTTCTCTTTTCCTTGGCGTACTTGGCGACTTGGCGGTTCATTAGAAAAATATTTTCACAAATCAGATGGGATTGCTATATTAATTTTATGCAAATAAGATTATTTAAGCCGCAAGATGCAGAGCAAATAGCGCAATTATTTCACGCAACAGTACGTGAAGTTAATATTCGTGACTACTCAAGCAGTCAAGTTGCAGCATGGGCACCAGATGATATTAACTTTCGGGATTGGGCAAAAATTTGTTCACAAAGATTTACTTATGTTGCTGAAGATGAAGGTATAGTTGCAGGTTTTGGTGAGTTAGAATCCAACGGACATATAGACTGCTTTTATTGCCATAAAAACTATCAACGGATGGGTGTTGGTAGTAAAATTTATGCCGCAATTGAAGCAAAAGCTTATGAGTTAGGAATTAACCGCTTGTACGTTGAAGCAAGTATTACTGCCAAGAGATTTTTTTTAAACAAAGGTTTCTCTATCATTACTGAGCAACAGGTAGAACGTAGAGGAGAAACTTTTATTAATTATGCAATGGAAAAGGTTTTAATTACTAATTAATAGTGATTCCTGCAGTCATTCATTAGTTATGTAGCTTATTGATTAACTTTCAATATTTCTTTGTTTCCAGTAATTAGGTTTGCGCCTGCTGTGAGCAATGCCAATAATCCAAATTACTTCTTCAAGTTCCGTATAAAAAATCTGATAGGGGAAACGCTGATTAACGTAGCGACGTATTCCTTCAATCTTGTGTGGGTTTCCTAAATTAGGATTTTGCTGAATTTTGAGAAGAATATTTTCCACTTCAGACAGTAAATCTAAACCCAAACCCACTTGTTGAGATTCATAGTACCCTATTGCTGCATCAAGCTCTTTTCTAGCGTCAGTATGGATAACAATAAACTTCACGAATACTTTTTTCTTAAATCAGAAAAAACTTGCGACGCAGATTCACCAATAGCAGGATTACGATTAATTGCATCCAAACGTTGACTTAATTCCTCGTCCCAAATTGCATCTATATTATCATCTATACCCTCATCCAGAGAATGAATTAAAAAGTAGGCAATTTCAGCACGTTCTTTTGCAGATAGCTGAGAAAGTTCGAGTTTAAGTTTTTCTGCTGTTTCGCTCATACTTTGAGGTCTTGTCAATAATTATGACCTAACAATTATAAGTTTAACAGCCGCATTGCAATTGTGGTTTATAGGTAAACTACGCTCGCGCAGTGACTTTACCAGAGTATCGCATTTTGAAGAGAGAATATTTTGTGGTACGAGCGTACTTACGCCACTTGATTACCCACTTTCTTTTAAAGACTTGTATAGTGATGTTAAATCATCCCCCGCTATCCCTTTGAGGTTAGCGGAGGGAAGATTTTCAGAAACACTATTTAGCTAAAACTTGGCGTAATGCTTCTAAAAGTTGATCGACACTTTCTTTGCGACTATTAAAACCCATTAGTCCAACGCGCCAAACTTTACCAGCAAGTTCACCCAAACCACCGCCAACTTCAATGTTATGTTCGTTAAGTAATTGTCGGGCAATTACTTTACCATCCAACCCTTCGGGAATGCAGACAGTTGTGAGAGTTGGTAAGCGGAACTCTCGCTCAACATGCAAACTTAGTCCTAAATCTTCCAAGCCATCCCACAGATACTCTACGTTTTTTTGATGACGTTGCCAACAGTTTGCTAATCCTTCTTCTGCAACTAAACGCAGTGCTTCCCGCAGTGCATAGTACAAATTAATTGGGGCTGTGTGATGATATACACGTTCGTTACCCCAATATTTGCCTAACAAGTTCATATCTAAATACCAGTTAGCCACTTTGGTGCGGCGCTGTTGCAATTTTTCTATGGCGCGAGGACTCATGGTAAAAGGGGAAGCACCAGGAGGACAACCCAAGCCTTTTTGGCTACAGCTATAGGCTAGGTCAACTCCCCAATTATCTAAAAATATGGGCACGCCGCCTAAACTAGTGACTGTATCTACTAATAACAGAGTGCCAAATTCACGACATAAATCGCCAACTCCTTCTAAGGGTTGACGCGCACCAGTGGAAGTTTCTGCATGAACTAAAGCCAGGATGGCGGGACGATGAGTTTCTAAGGCATTACGCAGTTCTTCTAGGTGAAAAACTTGTCCCCAAGGTTTAGTAATAGTGCGGACATCAGCGCCGTATCTTCCCGCCATATCAACGAGGCGATTACCAAAGTAGCCAGCTACACCTATTAATACCACATCACCAGGTTCGGTAACGTTGGCAATAGTCGCTTCCATTGCGGCTGTACCGGTACCACTAACTGCTATTGTTAAGGGGTTTTCTGTCTGCCACACATAGCGCAGTAAGGATTGAATTTCATCCATGAGGGCGAGAAAAGCGGGATCTAAATGCCCTACAGGTGAAGTATTCATGGCTTGTAATACCGCCGGATGAGCATTGGATGGCCCTGGCCCCAAAAGTAAGCGAGATGGGACTTGTAGAGGTGCAATTTGCAACCTTTGACTATCGTTGATTGAGACTGTTGATGTCATGATTGGTTCTGAGCTATATCGTATATATCCGCATCATAGAGCGATCGCATCACCGTTTTTTGATTTTGTTTACCGACGGTAACTAGAAGGATACTCTAAGACAGCGAGATACAACTTCAGCCCCATAGCCGCCGATCGAATTTTCTTTGCAAATCAGGCTTTCATCAGCAAACAGGGTGAAAGCTAGTCTACGATCCAACACTAGATTGATAAAAATTTGCTTTGAACCTCAGAATTTCCTCACTTTCTCTACTTATTATCAGTCTTAATTCTCAGGGAAATATATATAGGATTGGCTCTGTTTAGCAAGCAAGTAAAAGTTGCAAAAATATCAGTCTAAAGAAAGATTTATTTTTCTCTTTTGCTTCTTTTCTTTTGATGTTATCTAAACTGCCATAACTATAGATTTTTGAAAGTGGTGCTTTACCTAATGTTCATGATTTGTTCATCTTTTCTAAATGTCAGCCACCTCCAGGTTTTAACCAGGGTTCAGCCATACCCGATAAAACCTCTACAACAAAATCTAGTTCTGAATATAGATAATCAATATTTTGAGATTGCGGAATTTATCACAATACCAGCAATCCAGTTCCGTATCTACCAACAGCGACAACATCAGAATTTCTACGGTTGTAGCTCATCCGGACAAAATTTAATATTTCTGTATGAAGGATTAATTTCTTTAAAATTACGACTTTCTGTAGAATTGGCTGGACTTTTGAAGGCAATAAATCATGAATGACCCTAACACCCTAGAGCTAAAGAAATTGCTGAATGGGTTGAATAAATGTACCCAACTACAATACAACGGTCAAGTAAATTTTAAAAATTCTCAAGGAAGACAGTGGTCTTTGTATTATCGTCTAGGACAGTTGGTGTGGGCTACAGAAGGGACTCATCCTTATAGACGTTTGCGTAGATGTTTAGCTCAAAATTGTCCGCAAATCGATATTGGCAATCTTCATTTAGAAACAATTAATTCATCGATAGAGTACTGGGATTATCTATTGCTAGAAAATTTATATAAATCCCAGCAAATCAAACAAGAACAACTCAACGCTATTGTGGAAACTACAATAGCAGAGATTTTATTTGATCTGGCTCAACAAGTAAATAATGACTCTTGGAATTGCGATCGCAATCACCAAGTCATACTAGACGCACCCATGATTTCTACAAGTGCGCAGATGTCATTAAAGCAAATGCAAGAGTCTTGGTGCAATTGGGTACAAGCTGGCTTAGGGACAGTTTCTCCGAATTTAGCACCTGTATTGAGCAGACCAAAAGAACTTCAACAGCGGGTAAGCCCAGCTATTTACAATAACTTTGTCAAGTTAATTAATGGCAAATATACCATTTGGGAATTAGCCGTAAGAATGAAGCAAAGTGTGTTACCACTTACCCGTTCTTTGCTTCCCTATATTAACAAAGGAATTACGGAACTTGTAGAAGTACCTGACTTACCCTTCCCAGAGGCTAAAGCTCAAGCCGCTGTTGTTGAAACAAAAGAGGAAATTTCGGTAGCAAAATTTGACAAACTTTTTTCTCGTGGTATTTCTACATTCCCGGAGTCATCAAAACAAGGAAACAATTACTCCGCAAATTTACTGACCCTGAACAACAAATCTACTTTTCCTCAACCCACAACATCACACAGTCCATTGATAGCTTGTATAGATGATAGCCTCCAAATCTGTAAAATGATGGAGAAGATTCTTACAGATAATGGGCTGAAATTTATCGGTATCTCAGAGCCAGTACAAGCTCTACCAATTCTGATTCAGAAAAAACCAGACTTGATTTTTTTAGACTTAATCATGCCAGTGGTAAGTGGGTATGAAATCTATGCTCAGCTTCGTCGTAGTTCCTTTTTGAGCAAAATACCCGTGGTAATTTTAACAGGTAGCGATCGCCTACTTGAGCCAGTTCACTCTAAAGGATTTGGGGCTACGGAATTTATGACTAAACCAGTATTACCCACTAAGGTACTGGAGATAGTAGATAAGTTGACTGGTACAAAAACAGCATCAACATTTCATCAAAAATCTAAGTTAGCAGTTTGTTAAACATAAGTTGTTTGTAGTAAGGACTAAAGCCCTAACTACAATAGTACAGTGCGGCGTAAATAAACAAACCATTTAAAATGGCTAAAAAGCCCAAAATTCAATTCTTTTGACTTTTGACTTCCGCAAAGCGGTAATAGGTTGTGAGCGAGTTTAATGAATCCACTAAGATTGCAGCGGTAAACCATCCTGAAAGACTAAAAGTTCTCCTGGTTGGATGGTTTTCCACACCTCATTGTCCGTTAGAGGAGTAGTAGCAATCACCGCAACGCGATCGCTTAGGGAAGTTAACTCACGAAAATCCACAGTCATATCTTGATCGATTAAGTGCGCCGCCGCAAATGGTGCTTGACGCACAATGTAGCTGAGTTTAGTTGAACAGTAAGCAAAAAAGTGCTCGCCGTCAGAAAGCAAATAATTAAAAACACCGAATAATCCTAGATTTACAGTAATTTTACGCAAAACAGGATAGAGTTTTTCTAACGGTGGCTTACCTTTGGGAAAACTTTGTCGCAGAGTTTCTAAAATCACACAAAATGCTTTTTCGCTGTCTGTCTCACCCACAGCTTGATAAAAGCCCATGTTCTCCGGGTTAAAATCCGGTAAATTACCGTTATGGGCAAATACCCAGTATCTCCCCCAAAGTTCTCTTTGGAAAGGATGACAGTTTTGTAGGGCTACATCACCTTGAGTAGCTTTACGGATATGGGCTATTACATGGGTGGAGTGAATGGGATAACGCCGCACTAAATCGGCTACTGGAGAAGTTATAGAAGGTTTATCATCAATAAAAATCCGACATCCTTTTTCCTCAAAAAACGCTATACCCCAACCATCACAGTGATCGTCAGTTTTTCCTCCCCTAGCAGAAAAACCTTCAAAGGAAAAGCAAATATCTGTTGGGGTATTACAATTCATTCCCAGCAGTTGACACATTTTTAAAACCTGAGGATATTATCTGGGATTAAGATACTTCAGATTGCTGCCAAAATTCTGGTGCGATCGCTTCAATCTTAAAATTTCATCACCAGTTTTGGCAAAACCTAACTTGAAAATAGGGGCTAGGGGCTAGGTAAGAGAGATTTTCATGTTTGGTTGTGGGTTTTTCCCATGCGGGACTAACTTGAAAAATAGGGCTAGGAAGTGTGGGATTTAAAACTATGCAACTAAAAACGATGTACTCATGCGGCGGGATTTAGACTTGCGCAAAAATTTTGTCGTATCTTCTGCTGATAAGGGGCGACTAAACAGGTAACCTTGCATTAACTGACAATCGAGAAGTTGTAACAAATTGCGTTGTGCTTCAGTTTCTACTCCTTCAGCCACAACTGCAAGTTTCAATCCATGCGCTAAGCGAATTATGGCAGTTGTAATCGCTGCATCATGATTATCATGGGATAAATCGCGAACAAAAGACTTGTCAATTTTTAAACAATGAATGGGGAAATTTTTGAGGTAACTTAAAGAACAATAGCCCGTACCAAAATCATCAATAGATATGGAAACCCCTAAATTATATAATTCACTCAAAATTTTTCTTGTAAATTCCATATTTTGCATAGCAACACTTTCCGTTATTTCTAACTCTAAGCACTGGTGTTTTAATTTGGTCTCTGCTAAGATTTGCGACACTATATTCACTAAATTATGTTGCTGAAATTGTCTAGCAGATAAGTTAACTGCTACTGAAAGTGATGGTAAATTTAGCTGTTCTTGCCAAAGTTTAGTTTGGGCACAGGCAGTTTTTAAAACCCACTCGCCAATAGGTAAAATTAATCCAGTTTCTTCAGCGATGGGAATAAATTTTTCCGGCGAAATTATACCTAATTCTAAGTGATGCCAACGCAGTAACGCTTCAACTTTTATAATTTTACCTGTAGAAATATTGACTTGTGGTTGGTAGTAAATTTCAAATTCTTGCCGATCTAAGGCAGAGTGTAAGCTATTTTCTAAGATGAATAATTCAGAAGAACCAGAATTAATCTCTGAGTGATAAAACTGATAGTTATTGCGTCCTTGAGACTTGACAATATATAGTGCTGCATCAGCATTTTTAATCAGAGTTTCTGCATCTTTTCCATGCATAGGATAGATAGCTATACCAATACTAGGGCTGATATGCAATTGGTAGTTTTCTATATCAAATACTGGTTTAAAAGCTGCCAGGATACGGTCTTGGATTTGGGCAACTTCTGTAGTATCTTTGATATCTGGTAAAATTAATGTGAATTCATCTCCACCCCAGCGAGCAAGGGTGTCAGTATCTCGCAGACATGTTGTGAGGCGTTGAGCAACACTTTGCAATAATCTATCGCCGACACCATGACTAAGTGTATCGTTGATAGTTTTAAATCGGTCTAAGTCTAAAAAACATACAGCTAGGTTACTATTACTTTGTTGCGCCTGTGCTAAGGCTTGAGAAAGGCGTTCGTTGAATAATACTCGATTAGGTAGATTGGTTAATAAGTCATGCAATGCTTGATGGCGGATTTTGGCTTCTGCTAATTTGTGAGCGGTGATATCGCGAAAACTCCAGACTCTACCAACGATTTCGCCACCTATGCATTGTGGTTGAGAATAGCGCTCGAATACCCTACCATCTTTAAATGCGATCGCATCATAAATTTGTCTATCTGGGTTTAAATGTAATTCTCTAATAGTAGCAATATACTGTCTTGGCGCTTCTAGCTGTTGAATAGCTAATCTGAGCGCTTTGGTATAATTCCCAGAAGCGATAAGCGACTCCGGTATGCACCACATCTGGAGGAACTTTTGATTAAAACCTGCAACTGTACCTTGGCTATCTACTACTAAAATCCCATCGGCGGTGGATTCTAAAGTCGCACATTGTAACGAAAGAGATTTTTCCAGTTCTGTTTGGATGCGCTTGCGTTCAGCAATTTCTTTATGTAATTCCGCAGTACGTTCTTGAAATACATTTTCTAACTGAGAAGCACAATTTTGAATTTTTAGCATCACTGTCTGTAGCTCATTATCTGCTGATTCACTTTCCCAGCAGAATTTTTTTGGCTCAGAATTTGATGGATTTTTGATTTTAGGTAGTAAGTAATTTGCTAAATATACAGCAAATAATTTTGCTCCTAAGCAGGTAAATAAACCAACCATCACGATAATCATGGTAGTCTCTGCTATGGTACACAGGTTATTTTTTATTTTTACTAATACTCTTGTGATTTGCATAATCAATCACCTGACTTAATATATAGCCAATATGGCTTTCTCAGTATGTAATTATTTTAAGTATTTTTTATACTTATATTTCATTTCCTTATATTTTACAGATTCATTGAAATTACCCGCTTACCAAGTTTTTTAGTATTAGTGCCTGTGTGACACATGTCACAGATATTTTGTTACTTGACTAGAAGCTCTATACAGAATGTCGTTATGGCTTTCTACTAAAAATAATTATCTAGAGGTCTAATTCAGAAAATAGGCAGTCACAGCTATAAATATTGATTTACCACTTTCCTTTGTTAAGTGGATGATTTTTAAGAATCTGACTCATGACTATTTATCCAATAAAAGTGTTTTTACTAATTGTTAGTTAGCGCACAATAAAATATTATATTATTCCCTCCAAATTTCTTAATTGTAAAAGAAATTAACTTATAGCCAAATCTCTCTAACATTAAATAAAGCTTTGATCCGCAATCGCTGAATACTTAATATAATTCACTTAATTTTAGATATTTTTTACAAAACTTAATATTTCTTTTAGATAGATTGTAAAACATATTTTTTCCACTTCTACCCTAGCTATAACATTAATTTTATTTTTTAAAATTACAGCCTTTTAGGAATAGGCAGTTTCTAGAAGCTTGAACAAGAATATTGAGGATTTACAATCATACTGATAATGGTTAAAAACAGGTAATTCTTCAAAAAAGCAAAGAAAATAAAACAAGGTATACAGATTTTTTTCTCCATATCAAATATGAGTGTAATTCCCGTTGCCTCTTTGATCTTCAGAAGATAAACAAATCAATATAAAATTTCACGTTCATCGAAATAGGCTTGTAATGACTGGTAATTAAGCTTGAAGTACTATACAAATCTGTAATCTTCGTAGAGGTATAGCTGTTGACTGTTGAACGCTAGTTGCTACCCTGCGGGAACGCCTCCGGCGAACAAGTCGGGAAACCCGCCCAACGCACTGGCTCCTGTTGACAGACTTGAAAGGCTTTTATTGTCAGGGTTTTATGTTATCTGGCTAGGGCTACATAACATCTCAATGACAATCCCAAAAATTCTCTCCCATACTCGCTATCACAAGCCCTAATATTTTCAAACCCCAAAAGCCTTCAGGTTGAAGCTTGAGCTTATAAAAACAAAGCCCACTTACGTGGGCTAAAACGCCAATTTATTGTATGTGTAGCAGCACCAGGAGGTGACTGTGACTTTAAAAACACGCCCTAGCCCTCATGAAAAAGCAGATGCTTCGCCGCAAAGTCGTATCCTGATTTTTCCCCAGAACTTTCGGCTTAAATTAACAACCGTACTTGTGAACCTTGTTGATTTTTATTAACTTCAATCCTGGCTTGAAAAGCTTCTTTGAGGTGAGGCATATGGGTTACAGTCAGAATGCAAGCAAAATCAGCGGCGATCGCATTAATCGCTGCAATCAAGCGATCGCATCCTTCGGCGTCTTGAGTACCAAAACCTTCATCAACAATCAACAATTGCAACGCCGCACCCGCCCTCTGCGCCAACAATTTGGCTAAGGCGAGGCGAATGGCAAAGTTAATTCTAAAGGCTTCCCCGCCAGAATAGGTTTCGTAAGCCCTCGTACCTCTGGCATCGGCAATTAAAATGTCTAGAGTATCGATTAACTTGGCATTCTTCTTAGTAGATTTACTACTTTTCCCGGCTTTTTGGGTAATAAATTGTACGTGTAACTGATTGGCGCTAAGACGAGAAAGTAGTTGATTTGTCTCCGCTTCTAACTGCGGCAACACGTTTTCTATCATCAGTGCTTGGATACCATTTTTACCAAATGCCTGGGCTAATTCCTGATACACCCGCTGTTGCTGCTTGGTGGCTTGTAATTGCTGCTGCTGTTGTTGGTACTGGTTTTGCATGGTTTCCAGTTGCGCAGCTAACTGTTCTAATCGCCCTAATTTGGCGATTTGCTCGTCGAGTTGGCGTCTGCGTGCTTGCAACTGCTGCTCTAAAGCTTGAATTTGCGCCGTGGGGTTAGCAGTTTCTGCCAACTGTTGTTGAATACTATCGATTTGGCTGGCTAAGGTTTGCCTTTCCGCCAATCTGGCAGTTTTGGCAGCGGCTAATTCTTGCGATCGCATTTGCAGTTGGGGGTACTGCTGCTGGGCTGACAACATTTGTTGATGGCGCAATTGCCAAGGTTGATTTTGCCGCACAGCCAGACGCAATTGATTGTGCTGCTCGGAACTGTAACCGAGTTCTGTAATATGGCGATCGAGGGCGGCGATTTCTCTGGCGCAGTCAGAATCAGTGTGTTCTTGCTGAATTCTCTGTTTTAATTGGGCAATATTGGCTTCTAACTCTGGCTTTCTCGCTGCTAACTGAGTTTGGCGCTTGATTGCATCTTTAATCTGCTGAAGTTTAATTTCTGCCCAGCGCCAGCGCTCAACTTCACTCCGCGCTAGGGCATGATCTTGCTCATTGTAATTAAGTTGTTGCAGATATTGGTCTAATTGCCTGAGTTCTGCTTGTTTATCGGGGGCGTAATCGCCTAATTGTAGCGATCGCTCTAAATGTTGTCTTTCTGCGGCAATTTGTTGCAATTGTTGTTGCACATCGCTAGTTGCTTCGAGTTGGGCGGCTAACTGTCCCCTCTGTTCCCGTAATGTATCATAAGTTGCTAACTGTTGCGATATATCACGGTATTCTTGCCGCAGCACTTGAATCTCTCTGTCCGACACAGCCATCTGTTCCCGGACTACCCAAAATTGACCCTGTGTATCTTTTAATTCTTCCTCCGTCTTCTCAATTACCCGGTTCCAGTGATGCTCATCTAAAGGACGTTCGCACAAAGGACAAAGTGCATTGGGATTTTGCAGCATTTGCAGCTTCTGCTCTAATTCTCCCAGGAGTTTTTCATAATCTCGTTGATGTGCTTGCAATCTCTCAATAAAATGTCGTCTTTCTTGCCCTTTTTCTTGGACTCGTTGCAAATAAACCCGCTTTTTCTCCAATTCTTCAATTTGAATTGCCACATCCATTACAGCTTGTTGCAGTTGGGGTTGGCGGTGTTGCTGGCGCTGGAGTTGATTTTCTGTAGTTGTTAGCTGTTCTAGGCGCGCTACCAAACCTGCATGAAATCTATCAATTTGGCTTTGTAAAGTGGCGCGTTGTTGGATTAAAGGAGCCACTTGCATCTGCAATTGATCAAGATGGGCTACCCGTTGACGCGCGGCGGTGAGTTGGGCTAAACCTGCTTCCACATCGCCCGATTTTGTCAGGGTTTGCTGAATTTCCCGTTCTTGTTGCTGTAAAGCTTCCAATTGAGCTTCGGCTTGTTGCAGTTGGCGTTCAATGTCTTGAATTTGTTTACTTAGCTGCTGCTGCTTTTGTTGGCGGGTTTGTTGAGCGCGGGTATATGCTTCAAATTTCGTCGCAAAAGCTTCTTCTTGGGATTGCAGATGTTGATAGTGAAGATATCCGGCTTGAATCTCGCCTTCTTGGCTTAAAATCTTTTCTAAATCGGCAATTTGACTTTTAACGGCTAACTGCTCTTGTTGTAGGCGATCGCAATCTTGAGTGAGATTTTGATATTGTTGTCTTACAAAACTCAGCTGTTCAACTTTCGTTTGTCGTTGGTGCTGTACCACTTGCAAACTTTGTAATTGAATTGTTTCAAAGGCTTGTACCTGTTGCAGTTGGTTGAGTTCTGCTTCTAACTGTGTTCTTTGCGCTTCAGTACTTTCTCGCTGTTGGAGTTGAATCTTCATCGATTCTAAAGAACGTTCCAATTCCTCCGCTCTAGCTTTCAACTGGCGAGATGATTCTTTGGCTCTTTCTTCCAAATCATCATATTGATTGAGTTTTAATAACTCTGCTAAAATTTCCTTGCGTTCCGTCGGACGCTTAAGCATGAATTCATCCGCCCGACCTTGACGCAGGTAAGCAGAATTAATAAAAGTATCGTAATCGAGCTTAATATGTTCTAAAATCACATCTTGGGTTGCCCTTACACCTTTACCAGTCAAGGGACGAAAACCAGAAGGTGTTTCGATTTGAAATTCTAAAACGCTGCTACCATTGCGTATACGAGTGCGAATGACTCGGTATTTTTGCTGATTACTTAAAAAAGTAAAATCAACCCGAACTTCTTTAGAGCCTGTATGAATCACATCATCTTCAGCAGCGGCGCGGCTTTCACCCCAAATTGCCCAAGTGATAGCTTCCAAAAGGGAAGATTTACCCGCACCATTGGAACCACAAATACAAGCTGTATGCAAGCCACGAAAATCTAAAGTTGCCTCACGGTAACTGAGGAAATTTTTAAGAATTAGTTGTATTGGGATCATTGAGGCTATTGGGCCACATTAACTTTTAATGATTAACAGTAAAGATGTACTTCTTGTTAGTTTAGCTATCTACTTATCAGTATTCTAGTCTTGAAGACTTCCATTTTACAAAAATTAACAATGCAATTAACCAATTTTTTTTCTAAGGTCAATGATTTTTGTCAAACTCAAAGAAAAATTGCTAGTCGGGAAGGTTGAGATTTTTGATAGTTAACTTCTTCATCTGTTAAACAAATAGGTTGCTAACTGAGAATTTTCTTCCCTTGTCGCGTCTGGGGAAAGAGGCGAAAGTTGTGCCAATCGAGCCAGCAAAATCCAATAAACTTATACTGGAGCCGCTAAAATCGAGTAAATGCAAATATACTAACTGTAAATTCGGTTTACTTTAGCAGCAGCGGTGAAAGTTGGCTAAAGTATTTTATTTCTATCATAGAAAAATTAAAATTTCTCCTATTCACACCCAAATTTTGCCAGTTTGTCAACTGGATTCATGGCAGATCTAGAATAAATTCCGCCCCAAGATTTTGTTTCCAGAAGAGAGTCAGTAGTCAATAAGCTATGCTGCTTTTACGTTACACAATTTATCGTGAGGGCTGTTGACAGTTGACATATAAATCACACAGCAAGATGAGAAGAATTCTTCTTTCCATGCCCAATGCCCAATACTTCTCTGCGAGACGCTACGCGTAGCTTGCTTCCCGTAGGGTACGACTTCGCTCAGTACAAGTGCCCAATGCCCAATGCCCAATGCCCCATACCCCATACCTTCATATTCTCTGCATCAAAAATTTGGCAAATCTACTGTTGGAATTACGGTACTGAGAAGGGCATGATGACAGTAACGGTTTAATAAATTCTTAACAATCTTGCCAGAATGTTGATATCTACCACTGCTTTGACAGCAGCCGATCTGGAGTCAGCAATTGTGCGTAACCCACTGATAGTTTCGCCAGATACATCTGTGAGCGCAGCGATCGCTCAGATGAGTGGGATTCGAGCGATGTGTTCTTCTTCTAGAGAAGCCGATACAGAAATTGCTGTCGTACACCAGGAAGCACGCTCGAGCTGTGTACTGATAGTGGAAAATCATCAGTTATTAGGGATTTTTACAGAAAGAGATGTGGTGCGCCTGAGTTGTCAAAAGCGATCGCTAGAGCAGCTACCAATTCGGGAGGTAATGACACATCCAGTAATTACTTGGCAAGAATCTGCTTTTAGCAATCTGTTTGTCACAGTTAATTTGCTCCAGCAGTATCAAATCCGCCACTTACCGTTGCTGAACGAGCAAAAGCAAATTGTTGGGCTATTAACTCATGAAAGTTTGCGACAATTATCACGCCCCATAGACTTGCTACAACTACGCCAGGTGAATGATGTCATGTCATCCCAAGTAATTTGTGCGGCTCCCGATGTTTCCATGCTGGCGATTACCCGCTTGATGGCAGAAAATCAGGTAAGTTCAGTGGTGATTGTCGCAGAAGAATCTCTCCGTTTACCAATAGGGATTGTCACAGAGCGCGATATTGTGCAATTTCAAGCCTTAGAACTAGATTTTGAACTGCTGCAAGCTCAAGATGTCATGAGTACCCCAGTGTTTTCAGTTATTCCGGAGGAATCTCTGTTAGCTGTACAGCAGATCATGCAGCAATATTTAGTTAAAAGGGTAGTCGTAGTTGGTAAGCAAGGAGAATTATTAGGAATTGTCACTCAGACGAGTATTCTCAAAGTCCTTAATCCTTTAGAGCTAAATTATTTAGTTGAAGTCTTAGAAAATCGGGTATTGCGATTAGAAGCCGAGAAATTAGAACTCCTACAAAATCGTAACGCCGAATTAGAAAAGCAAGTTCAAGAGCGTACAGCCGTACTCAAAGCCAAAGCCGAACGCGAACAGTTAATTGCTACTATTGCAACGCAAATTCGTTCTTCCCTCAACCTACAGGATATTCTGCAAACCACAGTTAATAAAGTGCGATCGCTCTTAAAATGCGATCGCGCCGCTATTTGGCAATTCCAACCCGATTGGAAACTCTTAGTAGTAGCCGAATCCGTCGCCAATGGTTGTAATTCTCTGATTGGTAGAGAAATTTATGATGCTTGTTACACGCCAACTTGGTTAACTAGTGATCGCAAAGAACGGGCGCGCGTTGTCGAAGATATCTACACCACACCGATGAGTGATTGTCACCGCCAGTTACTCAAATCATTGCAAACGCGGGCAAAAATTTTGGTACCTATTATCGAAGGTGAAAATTTATGGGGATTGCTGAATGTCGTTGAGAGTGAAGCCCATCGCCAGTGGGAAGCTGAAGAAATCACACTCATTCAACAACTTTCGACTCAAGTTGCGATCGCGATTCAGCAAGCTACTGCTTACCAGCAATTGCAAACAGAATTAGGCGAACGAAAACGAACAGAAGCCCATCTCAGGCAAAGCGAACAACGCTATATTTCTTTAGCTGCTGCTGCACCCGTCGGTATTTTTCGCACCGATGCTCAAGGTAATTGTCTTTATGTTAACGAACGCTGGTGTCAAATTACTGGATTAACTGCCGAAGAAGCAATCGCGACTGGGTGGGTAAAAAGACTGCATCCCCACGATCGCCAAAAAGTCGCTAGTGAGTGGTATGCTGCTATCCAAGAACATCGTCCCTTCCAGCTAGAGTATCGATTTCAAAAGCCTGATGGTAAAGTCACTTGGGTATTTGGACAAGCTGTTGCTGAATTAGAAACAGCCGAAAAAATCACAGGATATGTTGGCACAATCACCGATATTAGCGATCGCAAACATGCAGAAGAACAACTAATCTATAATGCCCTCCATGATGCCCTCACAGACTTACCCAACCGTAATATGCTCATGGAACGGTTAGAATTAGCCATTAACCGCGCCCAGCGAGTAGAAAATTATCATTTTGCGGTTTTGTTTCTCGATATGGATCGGTTCAAAATCATCAATGATAGTTTGGGGCATTTAGCAGGCGATCGCTTACTCACAATCATTGCCCAGAAACTTAAATCTAAAATTCGGGCAATGGATTTAGCTACGCGCTTAGGTGGTGATGAATTTGTCATCTTACTAGAAAATCTCGAAGGAATTGAAGAAGCAATTATTGTTGCTGAGCGGATATTAACCGAGTTTCAGTCCCCATTAATTCTCAATGGCTATGAATTTTTAATTACTACCAGCATTGGTATTGTTTTAGGCACAAATAATTACCATCAAGCTTCCGATTTGCTGCGCGATTCAGATATTGCTATGTATCAAGCTAAAGCCCAAGGTAAAAGCTGCTATAAAATCTTTGATGCGCAAATGCACACCAAAGCACTAATCAGACTAAATTTAGAAAATGAATTTTGTAAGGCTTTAGAACGCAAAGACTTTATAGTTTACTACCAACCGATTTTTGATATCAATAGCGATCGCTTAATCGGTTTTGAAGCCTTAGTCCGCTGGCAACATCCTATTTGGGGATTTGTTCCTCCCGCAGAATTTATTCCTATAGCTGAAGAAACAGGTTTGATTGTTCCTTTAGATAACTGGGTACTTTACACCGCTTGTCAACAACTAGCAACCTGGCAAAATCATTGCACAAATCTATTTCCTCTGAAGATGAATGTGAATTTATCTGTTACCGATTTGCGTAAAGCTTCTTTAGTTAAAGATGTAGAACTGATTCTTGCAGAAACTGGTTTAGACGGTAGTTGTTTAAATTTAGAAATTACTGAGAGTATGCTGATTGAAAATATCAATGAAACACTCACAGTTTTAGAACAATTAAAGGCACTAGGCATTCAAATTAGTATTGATGATTTTGGTACTGGATACTCATCGTTAAATTATCTGCATCGCTTACCTGCTGATGCTTTGAAAATCGATCGTTCGTTTATCAATCAAATGCAAGAGGGTAGCCGGAATTATCAACTTGTCAAAACTATTATCACTCTCAGTAATCAACTCGGATTAGCAGTTGTAGCAGAAGGAATTGAAACCCAACAACAATTGCAATGGTTGCAGGAACTCGGCTGTGAATTTGGTCAAGGTTACTTATTCTCCCCTGCTCTATCTGCCCAGAAAATTGAAGCATTATTTATTAATAAATGTTGTAATACCATTGTTTATCAATTTCAGTAATATTGGTTAATACAAATTTGACAAAAGAATGCGATAGATAGTAGGGGCAAGGCATTGCCTTGCCCTCTATAATATATGTGTAGCTTCAGTCCTTATTTGAGGGCTAAAGTCCTCACTACAAATATTTAATTATTTCAAATCTTTAATTATTTCCGCCGTTCTACTTTACTTTCCTAAACCACTCAACAATCCCATCTGCTAATGCTTTCGCTTTCTTTTTCTGTGCTTCTTGGTTGACTATCTGCTCAAATTCATCGGGGTTACTCATAAAACCTAACTCCAGCAACACCGATGGCGCACTATAGGGACGTGTCAGCGCCAAGTTATTCCAAAATACGCCAAAAGAAGGTCTACCTAAATTTTTTACTAGCCGATTTTGCAACAATACAGCCAAACTTTGTGCTTGAGGATGATACCAAGAGCTACTTACACCTTTGGTATTTTCGGCATCGCCATCATCAGGTAAAAAGCGATAATGAAAAGTAAGAGCGATCGCAGGTTCTTCTTGTTCAATCATTTTCTGACGTTCTCCCAGTGATAACTCCTGATCCTCTTGTCTTGTCATGACTACCGTTGCGCCCCGCTTGATCAACTCATCCCGCAATAATTTTGTCACCTGCAAATTTAAGTCTTTAGCTAACACACCATTAGGCCCCGCAGCACCCGATTCTTGTCCCCCTTGTCCTGGATTGAGTAAAATCTTGATTCCCGATAATGGCTGTTGTTGCTTTTTGGCAATTTTTGGTGGATGACGCAAACTTAAAACTAAGCTGGTATTTTTGTATATAAGCTTATATCCCCATTGCTGCTTATTTTTGAGGTGAAAGGTATATTGCACTGTTTTTGGGGCAATTTGCTGCCAATCTAGGCGAGAAATTACAGGGTTATCATCTAGGCGAATAATGTCTGTTTGGGCATTAGTGTTATGCAGAGTGAGGGTAAAAGTTCCATCACCTTGGGTAACGCTGACAGGTACGGGTATTTGCAGGGGAAAAATTATCTCCGTTGCTGTGGATAATTGCCGTGATGTGACGCTGCGAATAACTGAACTAGTGGCAACTGTACCCGCCAGCAGCCGCGTTTCTTGGCTATTAATCCAGCCGCCGTAGTCAAGACGAAACCAATCACCTTCTTTCGCCGTCACTGCTGCCACAACGCCTTTTGGTAGCGGTGTCAGCCGCGAATAATCTGTACTAGGCCCAGTGCGGGCTACAGCAGTTTCGGCTGTAACTTCCACCATAGGTAATTTATGTGGTGTTAAGGTTTGCACCTTGCCAGAACTAGGCTGAGTTAGGGTTTTACCATTGAATGTGAGTTGAAATTCTGGTTGTTGCCAATCACCACCTGTCTGCAATTTTCTACATCCCCGATACTTACCGGGAGTCAATTCTGGGACAGGCTGATTTTTGTTGATGAAGATAGCCGAATTGCTGGGTAGAGAAATCTGTTGTGGTTGCGGTAATAAATCAACAGTTTGCTTGCCAATATTCACCGCTACCTTAGCATTTACAGGAGCGAACCCTTCGGGAAGCTTCGCTAACGCACTAAAACAAATTTCTTCTGTGGGTAGGCGGGAGATATCAACAGCAGGAGTCAGAGAATTTGGGGCAAAAGCTAATCCCTGTGGTATTTCTGCTTGATTCGCCAACCTTGTCACCCGCAGCAGCAATTCTTGGTTTTGGTAACGCACAGTAAACAAATTCTCTCCCAACTTTAAGGGAAAACTAGGCGCAAAATGACCAGCTTGACTGCGCTTAATGGGTTGACCGTTAATTAAAACTTGTCCATTAGGTGGTGCGCTACCCAGTAAGAAAATTTTATCTGTCTTCGTTTGGTGATTGGTTGGCGGATACACCAGCTTGATTGTATTTTCTTGTCCCCAAGCTACCCTGGCAGTGATGAGAGAAGTGAAGGCGATTAATTTGATGAATGATTGCATGAGAGTTGTACCAATTCAAAATTCAAAATTAAGAATTCTATTTGCCCCATGCCCCATGCCCATCACCTAGACTTAAACCACTCAACAATCCCATTAGCTAAAGCTTTCGCCATCTTTTTCTGTTCTTGGGGGTTGACTATTTCCTCAAATTCTTCGGGGTTACTCATAAAACCCAATTCCAACAATACCGCAGGCGCAGCCGTGGGGCGTGTTAGGGCGAGGTTATTCCAAAAAACACCATAGGAAGGTTTTTTCAAATTTTTGACTATGTAATTGTGCAAAAATAGTGCTAAACTGTGTGATTGGGTGTTATACCAAAACGTCCCAAATCCCTTGGTTTTCTCCGCATCACCGTTATCGGGTAGGGAGTTGTAGTGAATCGAAAGAGCGATCGCAGGTTCTTCTTTACTAATAATTTGTTGCCGTTCGACTAAAGACACATCGCGATCGTCCTCCCTGGTTAACACCACCGTTGCGCCTAGCTTCACCAACTCATCGCGCAACAACTTGGAGACTACCAAGTTGACATCTTTTTCTAAATAGCCAGTTGGGCCACTGGCACCTGATTCTTTGCCCCCATGTCCGGGATCGAGTAAAATCTTGACACCGGATAAAGGTTTGCGTGTTTTTTCTCTAAATGCAGGTGGATGACGCAAAGTTAAAACTAAGCTCGTACCTTCATATCTCAACTTGTATCCCCACTGTTGAGAGTTTTTGAGATTAAAGGTGTATTGTACTTGTCCGGGCGCTACCTGTTGCCAATCTAGGCGAGAAATTAGGGAACTATCATCCGTGCGAACAATATCTGTTTGGGCGGTTGTATTGTAAAGAGTGAGGGTGAAATTGCGATCGCCCTGTTTTACACTCACAGGTACGGCAACTTCTAGGGGAAAGACAACCTCTGTCGCACTAGGAAGTTTTCGATAACCAACACTGCGAATGATTGTGTTTGGTGAATTTGCACTTGGTAAAACTTGGGTTTCTTTACTATTAATCCAAGCGCCATAATCCAGGCGTAACCATTCACCTTCTTTACCAGTGACTGTGGTTGTTGTTCCTTTGGGGAGTGGTGTCAGTCTTGAATAGTCAGTACTAGGGCCAGTCCGCGCTACGCCTGAGTCGGCTGTAATTTCCACAACAGGTAATTGTGAGGGTGAGAGAATTTGAATTTTTCCAGTACCCGACTGCGTTACAGTCTCACCATTCATTGTCAGCCTAAATTCTGGTGTACCCAAATCGATATTTTTACCGGAATCTGGAATTACAGCACCGGAAATAATATTGTTACCGTCAACTGTCGTGCGACTGGAAATTGGGGAATCAGGTTGTTGGGCTATAGTGCAACCCTCATACCTTCCTGCGATAGACTGGTTAGCAGGTTGATTTTTCCCCGTTAAGGCTGCCAAATTACTTGGTAGTTGTGCCTTGATGGGTTGGGGTGCAAGAACAACAGTTTGATTGGCTAGAGTGACAGATACGCTGGCGTTAGGCGGTGCGATCGCGCTAAAACAAATTAATTCCCCCGGTAGTCTGGCGATGTCGGCTACTGGCGTTAACGAATCTTTGGCGAAGGCTAAACCCTGTGGTAGCTGAGGCTGAGTGCTAAGTCTAGTCACCTTAATCTGAAGTTCGCGATTTTGGTGACGAACAGTAAACAAATTATCTCCCAGCTGCAAGGGAAAGCTTGGTGCAAAATGACCAGCCTTGCTCCGGTTCACTGGCTTACCATTAAATAACACTTGGCCATTTGCTGGTGCAGTACCTAGAAAGAAGATTTTTTCCGCAGTTGTTTGGTGGTTTGTTTGGGGAAAGACAACTACAAAAGATGAATCTGCCAACGCTATGGGGGAGGTGACGACAAGGCTTAATAATACTAGTCCTACGAGTTTTTTCACAGCAAGATCACAGAAGATTTCACAATAGTTACTGTGGCACAATGACCACAAAAGGATGAAGCTTGAGGCTTAAAAATGAAGGTTAAAGCATGTTGGTGGAAATTTCATACTTTACACTTCACAGTTCATACTTCATACTTCATACTTCAGATGACGGATGTATTTTTAGAAGTGGCCGGAAATTCAAATTAGTATGACTAAGTTTATTTTTGTAACTGGGGGCGTAGTTTCCAGTATCGGCAAAGGAATTGTAGCAGCAAGTCTGGGGCGATTGCTCAAATCGCGCAATTATTCTGTGTCGATTCTTAAACTAGACCCTTATCTGAATGTCGATCCTGGTACCATGAGTCCCTTTCAACATGGGGAAGTTTTTGTTACCCAAGACGGCGCAGAAACAGATTTGGATTTGGGGCATTATGAACGCTTCACCGATACTTCAATGTCACGCCTGAACAGCGTTACCACTGGCTCAATTTACCAAGCTGTAATTAATAGAGAACGACGCGGTGATTATAATGGTGGGACTGTACAGGTCATTCCCCACATTACTAATGAAATTAAAGGCCGCATACTAAAAGTAGCCCAAAATACAAATCCAGATGTGGTAATTACAGAGATTGGCGGTACGGTAGGTGATATTGAATCCCTGCCGTTTTTAGAAGCAATTCGCCAGTTTCGGAAGGAAGTAGGGCGACAGAATGTGCTGTATATGCATGTGACTTTGTTACCTTGGATTGCATCAGCCGGGGAAATGAAAACCAAGCCAACACAGCATTCTGTCAAGGAACTCAGATCCATTGGCATTCAACCAGATATTTTAGTTTGCCGTTGCGATCGCCCGCTACCGGTAGGCTTAAAACGCAAATTATCCGAATTTTGCGATGTTGCTGAAGAATGTGTCATCACTTCCCAAGATGCCAAGAGTATCTATGAAGTCCCCTTGATGCTAGAACGGGAAGGTATGGCCGAGCAAGTCTTAGATTTGCTGCAAATGGAACAACGCCACCCAGACTTAGTACAGTGGCAAAATCTTGTCCAGCATTTACACAGCCCCAAACACGACATCGAAATTGCTATTGTCGGTAAATACGTGCGCTTGGGCGATGCTTATATTTCTGTAGTTGAAGCCTTACAACACGCCGCTATTTCTACTCATGGGCGCTTGCGTCTGCGGTGGGTAAATTCTGAAGATTTAGAAAATGCACCAGCAGAAAGCCAACTAGAAGGCGTTGATGGTGTTCTTGTACCCGGCGGTTTTGGTGTTCGGGGTGTCGATGGGAAGATTGCGGCAATTAAATATGCCCGCGATCGCCAAATTCCCTTCTTAGGTTTATGCTTGGGAATGCAATGTTCTGTCATTGAATGGGCGAGAAACGTTGAAGGCTTAAAAGATGCCAATAGTGCCGAATTTAACCCCTATACCAGTGCCCCAGTCATTAACTTATTACCAGATCAGCATGATGTTGTCGATTTAGGCGGCACAATGCGCTTGGGAGTATATCCTTGTCACGTACTTCCCAATACCTTGGCGTTCAAACTCTATCAAGAAGATGTGATTTATGAACGTCATCGCCATCGCTATGAATTTAACAATTATTACCGCAGCCTGTTGTTAGAGTCAGGTTACGTGATTAGCGGTACTTCCCCCGATGGGCGCTTAGTAGAAATAGTCGAATTACCCAAGCACCCATTCTTTTTAGCTTGTCAATTCCACCCAGAATTTCAATCGCGTCCTAGCAATCCTCACCCATTATTCCAAGGATTCATTCAAGCTGCGATCGCTCATTCTATTCCCCCTTTGGTACAACAGCACTAATCTAGCCCGGCTGAATGCGAAATTATGGTCAAAGCCGATAGCTGAGGATTGTTATCCGTGTTATAAACCCATGAACGTTACTCTAAATGTCTGAAATTGTCTGAATCTGAACCTACAGAGTATGGCATCTTTATTCCCACCGTGCTGTACTAGTGTAAGCTGACAACAGTAAACTAAAATTCACAATTAACAGCAGCTGATTTGCGATTTGAATTGTGAATTTTTTTAAAGAGTGACATCACGGGTACTTGAGGAGATGTTGTGGCGTACTGGGTGAAAATCCTTTACGAAAGGAAAAAATATGTGGTCAATTTTGACCGTATTAACGCCTTTTGTTATGAACAAAATGGCAGAGTTACCTTTTGGCTACCAGACTCTGCTATTCCGATAGTGATTAACCCACAAAGTAATCCCCGAGACTATGAGAAGATTTTGAAGTATATAGAACATGTGACAGGCTTAGAAGTCGAAGATACCCATTGGGTAAAAATAATTTATGAAAATAGTGAATATGTAATTAATCTCAACTGCATCAGTTCTTTTTGCCAAGAGACTAATGGACGGATCACTTTTTGGCTGCCTGATGGTACTATTCCCATCATCATCAACCCCGTGAGTAATCCAGAATCTTATCAAAAAGTTTTGCAATACGTTCAGAAGGCGACGGGGTATTCTTTGTCTTAAGGCAGAAGGCAGAAGGCAGAAGGCAGACAAGGAGGACAAGGGAAGGGGGATGATTTATCAATGCCCAATGCCCCATGCCCAATGCCCCATGCCCCATACATTTGGTATACATTGGAAAGGGCTGTGTCTTATAACAGGCTACTAGGCGTCCACGCTTTAATAGAGCATGACAATAACCCTTCTCAACAATCGGTATCAAGTTATTCAGGTACTCGGTGCTGGTGGTTTTGGCGAAACCTTCCTGGCAGAGGACACTCACATGCCTTCTCGCCGTCGCTGTGTGATTAAACAACTCAAACCCATCAGTAATGACCCGCAAACTTACCAATTGATTCAACAGCGCTTTGAAAGAGAAGCTGCAACTCTAGAATATTTGGGTAAAAGTAGCGACCAAGTACCGGAACTCTATGCCTATTTTTCGGAACATGGGCAATTTTATTTGGTTCAAGAATGGATTCAAGGACAGACTTTAAGAGATGTGATCCAGACTCAGGGAAAGTTAAACGAAACATCTGTTCGAGAAATCCTCTTAAGTCTTTTGTCTGTCTTAGAGTATATTCATAGCAAAGGTATTATCCACCGGGATATCAAGCCCGATAATATTATTATTCGCTCGGCTGATGGCAAGCCAGTGTTGATTGATTTTGGCGCTGTCAAAGAAACTATTCGTTCAGTAGTGAGTTCTCCGGGATTACCTGCGCAATCGCTGGTAATTGGGACGCCGGAGTATATGCCCAGCGAACAAGCCTTAGGTCGTCCAGTCTATGGTACTGATATTTATAGCTTAGGCTTAACGGCAATTTATTTGCTGACGGGTAAATCACCCCAAGAAATAGAAACTGACCAGCAAAATGGGGAAATTCTCTGGCATAATTACGCCCCAAATGTTTCTCCTGGTTTAGTAAAAGTACTTAATCAGGCAATTAAACCCCATGCTAGCGATCGCTACACCACAGCTAGTAAAATGCTCTATGATTTGGAGTCTGCTAGTTATATCGTCCCGCCTCAAGCTACCTCAGCGCGGACACAGAGTTTATCAACTAACCAAACTCAGCCTTTATATTCCCCCCAATATCCTCCGCAACAACGCCAAGTAATTCCGACACCAGTTTGGCAAAAGCCTGCGGTGATTTTTAGTGGTTTAGCCGTTGGTGGATTGTTAATTGGGGTATTATTTTCCAACCTTAGCCGCCAACCAGCAGCAGACACGCCAGTTGTCACTAATACTACTCCTTCCCCAGAACCTTCAGCTATTAATACTGAACCAACTGATAGTCCTATTGATGACCAAGTTTCACCAACTGCATCACAATCACCTGTAGCAGAAATTCCCGCACCAACTTCTACTTTTGCACCTCAAGCTAACCCCAATGTAGAAACTAATCCTCCAGTTACATCTACATTGCCACAGCAGCAAGCACCTGTTACAACTGATACTCCTGCGCCAGTGGCGACATTAGCACCACAGCCAAATACCCAAAATCAGCCGCCTGTAGTACTGACACCAGAAGTCCGTTCTACACCAGAAAATAATACTCAGCAACCGAAATCAGTTACTAATAACGTCAGACAAAGAGTTCCCGCATTTCCTACAGGGACATCCAGAAGCACAGTGGAAGCTACTCTTGGTAAGCCAGCTAGAGATTTAAGAGGACTGTGGCGAAATACGCGGGCTGTTACCTATAAAATAGTACCTAATCAAATTGATGTTGGTTATTTATTTGATCGCAATACTGGCGCATTACGACAAACTGAAGCAGCTTTTGCCCAATCAGTAGACCCGCAAGTGATGGAAAATACTTTAGATGGCTTGTTAGGCGGTCAAGCTAATGAAGAGATTAGACAGGGATTAAGACAAATACAGCAGCGTCAATCTGATAATTTCAAATTTTCTAAAGGTGGTGTCAAAGGTCAGATTGTCCGCCAAAACTGTGATTTTATTTATATCAGTATTTGGGATGCGGATTTACATGATTTTGTGAATCCTGCTGACGCTAAACAGTGTAGTTAATCTCAAATGGGATAGTAAGGAGGACAAGGAGGACAAGGGAGAAATAAATCTTTCCCCTAGCCCCTATTCAAAGACGAAGGATTGCAGATATTAGCATCGGGCTAAGATTAGACTTAAGTCCATAGCGATCGCCTGAGAACAAAGCCTAAAATTCTTTAGGGAATAATACTAAACACTTAGAATTAGGGCTAAACCTCTTTGAGGTAGGAAGGGCGAGATGAGCGATGTCCACCGCCAAGACAGTCGGCGTCTGCGGAGCAAATTAGGAAGTCAAAAAGCGGATACATCGGGTTTTTCTCGTCCGTCGCTAGTTTCACCCAATACTCCCACTTTGGCGAATCCCACAGCAGGTTTTGTCTCGCCAAAAGTGACTGAGGAATCAACTGATAGTCAACAAGCTCCCTCAAGCGATCGCGAATTATCATCATTAGAAAGTATTCCCGAAAAGCCGCCCAGTCACGATATTAGTCGTATATCTTTGCTGCGTCCCCAAGCTAAATCAACTTTGGGAACAACAGAGGATAATGATTTGCCTTTCCATGAATTAACTGATGTCGTCCAGCGTCAACCTGTAACTAATCCTACATCAGACCAGGAAGAAAAAACAAAGTCGACTTCAGGGACAGAAAATTCTTCTCAGCAACCACAGCCAGCACCTATTCCTTCCCCAAAAAATGGGGATGTTTCAGGATTTACACCAAATAATAATGTAACTTCAAATACTTCAAATTCACAGGATAATTCTCCGGGATTGATGTCAGGGAATAACCAGTCATCAACTCAAAAGACACCAGACGAGCAAGTATCTCCTACTGACGCTAAGAGTGCGGATTTAGCCAATACGCCTGATAGTAGTGGTAATCCTGGAGTACCTGTAACAACTAATACCCCGATAACGGATGGCGGTGCTACTCCTTCACCTTCCCCAGATTCAGCTGCACCGACGCCCAGTAATAATACCAATGATGGCGGTGTTGGTAGTCCGGAGTACGGGCAATTTTTAACTCAAGCACAGTTGCACCGGAAAACTCTTGCGAATCATGCACAGACTAAAAAAGAAGCGATCGCTAAAGGTGCAGAGCAAGAAAAGCAAGGTATCAGCAAGCAAGTAGAGGTAGAAGCAACTCGCCTGAGTACTGCCTATGATAATGCGATCGCTCAAGTAAATACTGCGATCGCTAATTCCAAAACAGAAATTACCACGAATAGAGCAGCGAAAATCGCTAAAGTCAAGACTACCGCCCAAAGCGAACTCGATAACCTGACGAAAATCAATCAAGATAAACAAGCAGAAGTTAAGCGAGTGGCGGAACAAAAGGCTTTAAATATTGAAGCTTTTGGGGAAAGTGAAGCCAAACGCGCCCAAGACGGTAGCAAGATACGTGTGGACAAAGCTAACAAGCTCAAGGATAGTAAAATTGCGGAAGTCCAAGGTAAAGATAATGGTGCACAACTAGCAGCCGAAATTCAACAAGAAGCGGCGAAAGTCATTGCTAACTTTAATAAATCGGCTGGGGATTTGGCAGTGATGGCGCGTAGTCGTGCCACAGATGCAGCGAAAAAATTTAGACAAGAAGGGGAGGAAGCAGCCAGTAAATTCACTGAGCCAACTGAAAAAGCCAGCAAAGCTGTCATTGGTGCCCGTGACGAAGCAATTAAAGCCATTGAGAAGGCTGCCGCAGATTCGCTCACGGAACTGCAAGCAGACGCTAAAGCCGTGGTGAAAAACCTGCAAACAGAAAAGACCGAGAAATTGACCCAGGTGCGTGCTAATGCTGATTCGATAGCGGCGGGTGTAGACAGTGCCACCATAGACGCTGGTGCCAAAGTTGACGCCAAAACGACTGAGATTGATAACGAGGTGGTACGGTTCCAAGACAAAATCACAGAGGTGAAATGGGCTGGTAAGCAAATTGCAACGGCGGCGTTGGATTTACAGGTAGCCGTCGATCAGCACAACGGGGAGATAGACACCCTGACAAACAGCGTCATCACTGCCATTGGTAAAGGTATTAAAGATGCGATCGCTAATCTGGGTGATGCTATTACCAAGCAAATTGCTGAGGTGACTAAAGTCGGTAGTGAATTTGAAACCAAAGCCTCGGCGGCTAGCAGTAAAGTCGTCAGTGCAATGGAAGAACAGCGCACCGAAGGCGATGAAGAGATGAAAAAACCAGGTACAGACCTGGATAAACAGCTGCAACTAGCTGTACAAAGGGCGGGCGAAGGTTGGGAACGCAATTTAACTGAGGCGCGGAATGATATCAGCCACGGCGTTGACGATGGCTTGCGCCAACAAGATGATGCGATCGCGTCTTTCGATAGTGCGCTGGCGGGAATTGTCAGTAAAGCGGGTTCGTGGCTATCCAGTGTCGTTGACGCCATCAAGAATGTAGGTAGTTTCCTGGCTGGGGTAGTGGTAGGTGCTTTCTGGCACGTGATTGATTTCTTTGTCGCTTTATGGGATTTAATCAAGAAACCACTGTTTTGGATTGTGGTGGTGATTGTGGCGATCGTGATTGTTGTTGCCATTATCTATTTTGGCTGGGCAGCAGTTGCAGGTGCATTGGCGGCGATTGGTAAAGCTTTGTTGGTAATTGGCATCATCATCGGCGTTGGTCTTGCAATCTACTATATATATGTAGCTATTACCAAACCCGACCTCAGCCCCTATGAACGTGGTAAATATGTCGGTAAAGCTGTAGTTGAAGTGTTCCTCGCCTTCCTGGGTACTGGTGTTTGGGCACGTTTAACAGGTTGGATGGCGCGTGTGGCGCAGATTGCTAAAGTTTTGGATCTGGTTGGTGATTTGGTAAAAGCATCGCGGTTGCTGCGGCGTGTTAGCGATGTGGAAACGGTAATCAAGTTGCTGGAAAAAGCAAAAGATGCCGAAAAACTGTTGGAATTGCTGGATAAGGTAAAAGATGCGGAAGAAGCGCTGAAATTACTCGACAAGTCTACCGATATTGTAAGCTTGCTGAAGTTGCTAGAACTCGCCAAGAGTAGCGAGAAAGTCTTGCAACTGCTAGAAAAAGTCAACGATGCGAGTAAAGCAGTTCAATTGTTAGAAAAAGTCAAGAATATTGAAACTTTGCTTTCTATTCTTGGCAAGACAACTGATATTGAAAATCTTCTCAAGTTGCTTGATGCAGTTAAAGACGCCAATAAAGTGCTATCGCTGCTGGAGAAATCAACTGATATCCAAAACCTGCTCAAGCTGGTAGACGAAATTAAAGATGTCGAGAAGATACTCGCACTCCTAGATGAAATTAAGGATGCCAAGAAACTTCTAGAACTTTACGGTAAAGTCAAAGATGCCGATTTACTGTTGAAGCTAGCGAAAAAAGTCAAGGATACCCAAAAACTAGAGAAACTTCTCGAACAAGTAACTGATGCTGCTCAACTGGAACGTTTGTTAAATGCGGTAGAAGATGTAGCCGACTTAGAGAAGTTACTCAAGGATATGTCAGCAGCAGAAATCGAAAAATTTATCACCGATTTGAATGATGCTAATAAATTTAAGCTGATTGCCAAGAAATATGTCGGACAGGCGTTAAAGCATTACGGCCCCGACTTCTTCCGCGATTATAAAGGTGTGGACACTGATGCGATGAACCATTTACTCACTGTCAGCGTTTCCCAAACCAAAGGAATCACAGGCTGTCACGATGAAGCTATGTTCCTAGCGGAAATGGCAAAACAGCCTTCCGGTGTCAAAGCGCCCCCCGGTTCTGGTTTAGGGCCTGTGGGTACTCCCAGCGTCCACCCATCCGATCCTGGTGTCAAGAAGTACCCTTACCAAATGTGGGCGCAAGATGGTAAAGGTAGTCTAGTCAATCCACTTACACCAAAAGCCACCCAACTGGAAAAAACAACGATCAACGGGCTAGCCTCAAACCCAGCACCTTGGCAAGCTTCAGCTAACCAAGCCGCAGATCAGGCGATTAACTCGTTGACTTTCCCAACAGGAGATGGCAGCTTTACAGGTGTAGCCAGTAACGGCTTAGGATGGACAGGCTGGTTCCGTGGTAAAAAGATCCAAACTGTGTTTGTGAACTTTTAATATTTTTAATGAACCGCCAAGTACGCCAAGTACGCCAAGAGAAAAGTGCAAGTTGACAGAGAACGGGAATAAAGAGGTGCTGAGATGAATGGGCAAATTGATGATGCGGTAATCGACGCATTGACGGTGGAATGGGACGATCAAAATTCGCCACCAAAACCCTATATTGCCAATGTGCCTCCAGAAGCGCGGGTAATCCGTGATTTTCTCAACACGCCTTTCTGGGGAAACCGCATCCGGTTTATCTTCTCCGGTGTACTGGAACGCTCAGGGCGAATATCAGACGAAAGCGGCTTTTTGTTCCCGGAAGATTTGGAGCCTGGTGACGAACCTTTTGACGGTGTGCAAATGTTCGACCCCCTGGATACAATTACCTTGAGCGATGGTGCGTTTGACCGTTTGATGAGTCGCTATTTTCGTGTAGTCTTGGATCGTGCAGAATCGCTGAATTTGCCGATAACTCAGGAACCTTGGTGGGGTGCATTTGCCGACGCCACAGTGCAAATCGAACAGCGAACGAATTAGCAGAGGGGGCGAGATGGCGATCGCACTTTTAATCGGAGCATCCGAATTTTGCAAAATCATAGATAAGACTGATGCAAGAACCCTTTTAAACCCTCTTACCTTTGTGTCTACCCTGCGGGGACGACTTCGTCGAATGTGGCTCGTTGATTAAATCTCTCTGATAGGTGACAATCCCTGATTTCCATAAAACTATATAGGACTTACGCACACTCTAAGAATTCTTGGCGTTCTTGGCGTCTTGGCGGTTCCATAAATTAATGATTTGGGAAATTTTTGCGCGAGTCTTGTTACACATTTCTATGAGCACACTTTTAATTTCACCATGATAAAAAATACACCCAACAGCCGCGCTGTTAAGTGTATTTTCATAGATTATTGCTGAATAATTAACTAGCCAACAGCCGATGGTTGACGCTGAAAATAAGCTTGCAAAACTCTTTCGGCGATTTGACGACTAGTTAAACCTAATTCCGCCTTAGATTCGTCTGGTGTCGCATGATCTACTAAGATATCTGGGATACCGATGCGCTTCACGGGAACGACAACATCAGCATCAAGTAGAGCTTCCGCTACCGCCGAACCAAAGCCGCCCATGATGCAGCCTTCTTCTAAGGTGACAACGCGGCCGATTTTCTGAGCTAGAGGTAAAATTAACTCCGTATCTAAGGGTTTAGCGAACCGGGCATTAACTACGGTTGCTTCAATACCATGTTCGCTGAGAATTTCTGCGGCTTGCATACTGGGGTAAACCATTGTGCCATAGCTAACCAGTAATACATCATCACCAGTACGGAGAATTTCCCCTTTACCGATTTCCAAAGGTTCCCAGCCTTCTTCCATCAAGGGTACGCCATGACCGTTACCACGGGGAAAACGCATAGCGATCGCGCCTTTGGTATAGTTAACTCCAGTGACGATCATCCGTTGCAGTTCGGCTTCGTCTTTGGGAGCCATTAACACCATATTGGGAATGCAACGCAGATAAGCGATGTCATACATCCCTTGATGGGTGGGGCCATCAGCGCCAACAATGCCCGCTCTGTCTAAGCAGAAGAACACTGGCAAGTTTTGAATGCAGACATCATGGATAATCTGATCGTAAGCTCGTTGTAGGAAGGTCGAGTAAATTGCCGCTACAGGGCGCATTCCTTCACTAGCTAAACCAGCCGCTAAGGTAACGGCGTGTTGTTCGGCTATTCCCACATCAATATATTGATTGGGTAATTTAGCTTGGAGCTTATCTAAACCTGTACCTGTCGCCATCGCTGCTGTAATCCCGATAATTTTCGGGTTTTGTTCGGCGAGTTTAACTAAGGTGTGGGCAAAAACTTTGGCGTAAGCTGGGGGTTTGGGTTTACTCGAAGGAATCGCTTTACCTGTTGTTAGATTAAATGGATTTTGGGCATGGTAGCCTACTTGGTCTTGTTCTGCTAGTTCATAGCCTTTACCTTTGGTAGTAGCCACATGTACCAAAACTGGCCCTGGTATTTGATGTGCTTGTTGGAAGGTAGCAATTAATTCTTCTAAATTATGCCCATCTACTGGCCCGATATAGGTAAAGCCTAGTTCTTCAAATACTGCACCCACTTTAGGAACAGCCAAACGCTTCATCCCTTCTTTAATCCGTCCCAGTTCGGGAGACAAAGATTCGCCCACAAAAGGAATGTGTTTGAATTGTTCCTCAAAATTATCTTTAATAAACTGTACGGGTGGGCTGAGGCGCATTTTGTTGAGATAGCGAGGAATTGCGCCTACGTTGGGCGAAATGGACATTTCGTTGTCGTTGAGGACAACTAGTAGGTTAGTTTTGGGTAAGTGTCCTGCATGGTTGATTGCTTCTAACGCCATCCCGCCAGTTAAAGCACCATCACCAATCACAGCTACGGCTTTAAATTTTTCCCCCTTTAAATCGCGGGCTAAAGCCATACCCAAAGCTGCGGAAATACTGGTGGAAGCATGTCCCGCACCAAAGTGATCGAACTTGCTTTCACAGCGCTTGAGATAACCAGCAACACCATCTTTCTGTCTAAGGGTATGGAAGTTGCTGTAGCGTCCTGTAATTAGTTTATGGGGATAAGCTTGGTGTCCTACGTCCCAAATAACTTTATCCCGATCTAAGTCCAGTGTTTGGTAAAGCCCTAAGGTTAACTCTACAACACCCAAACCTGGCCCCAGGTGTCCCCCAGTTGCTGCTACCGTTTGTAGGTGCTTATCGCGGATTTGACGGGCAATTTGTTGCAGCTGCCGAATCGATAAACCGTGCAACTGATTGGGATGGGTGATTTCGCTCAGATGCATATTATAGGGTTTTCCTCTCTAATCTCTACTTCTGAATATTCTCTGATTTTCCCACGGTAATGTTGCTTACAGAACCATAGTTGAAATAAGTTGTATTCTCACAATCAAACAGCGCAAAGTTGAGGCAGTGCGTTGTGGTGGTTACCCCCGTTGTCGCAACTGCCGATTCGCAAAAATCATTTGTTAATTTTTTGCTCTTGCGCACCCTGCTTCACAAATAAAAAATCCTCCTCTGAGTTAGTAGTATGAGGATTTTTTAGCCTCATTTTTGCAGGTAAAATTCACTTCATACTTTTCCTGAGAGAAGTAGGATTGATTTGCCTCTATTAATGTAACAAATTGTAATAAAAATGTTATGGAAACTTGGTAGAGTCCCAAATTTTTTAGATTTGATAATCGATAAAATTATCCTATTGGGTATTTAAGATTTTGTATTAAGAATTACCATCTGCATATATGGTGTCAAAATTTATCTGTTAATATCATTTTTTTAATTAAATTTACTTGGTTTAACATTTGATAAAATCGCCAAATTAAATTATCGATTAAGCACAAAATGAACTAAATTTGTGCATATAAAAATCCCATGTTTTGATAAGAAATCTCTATACCTGTAGGGTGGGCAGTGCCCACCAGCTAATTTACAGGTAGAAACTGTTTTCAGGCTTCTATGCGATCGCTTTGGACTATGGGCAAAGTTAAGGGTACGGTGTCGGGTGCAGTAAACAACGGTTGTAGTTGATTCAAATTCGCCAAACCCCCACACAACAATACTTGATCGCCATCTTTCAAGTCCATATGGCTATCGGGAGTGCGGATAAACTTACCATCGCGCCGAATCGCTTCGACTTTAACGCCATATTTATCGCTAATATCTAAATCTTTGAGAGTTTTGCCTAAAACCGGAGTTTCGGCATTAATTGTCAGCCACTGACAAGCGCTATCTTCTCCCGGTACAGCCGTTCTGCCAATAGCAAATTCTGCTAAAGCTGCGAGTTCTTCATCGGCTCCCACTACCAACAAGCGATCGCCTTCTTCTAATTTAGTTTCGTTACTGGGATAATCTATCTCTTCGCCATTAGCGCGACGAATTGCCATTAAGCTTACCCCAATTAAGTAACGCATATCCGCTTCTTCTAAGCTCATGCCAATGAGGGGGGAACCAGAAGGTAGGGGATACCAGCGCCGATTTAAATCGCGGGTAGCTTGCTGTAAATCGCGAGCAACTTCCAATGCAGTTTGTTCTGGGCGCAAGTCTAAATAATGATCCTTGCGAATTTGCTGCATTTCCCGTTGCACTACGTTTGCTGGCAAACCTAAACCTGTTAATAAATAGGTTGCCATTTCTATACTGGCTTCAAACTCTGGTTGTACAACTTCTCTAGCTCCCAGTTGATAAAGCACTTCAATATTTTTATCTTGGGTAGCGCGGACAACTAAATCGAGTTCTGGACACAATTCCAAGGCGCGTTTGAGACAAAGCCGGGTACTAATTGGATCGGGAAGTGCGATCGCCATTCCTTTAGCGTGGTTCACTCCAGCCGTTTCTAGAACGTGTAAACTCACGCAATTACCATATACATAAGCCACGCCAGCATCCCGTAATTGCTGAATCCGACTTTCCGATTGATCGATAACGACTACAGGTAACTGATGCTGCTGCAATAACTTGACTAAATTTTTACCTACTCGCCCATAACCACAAACTACCACATGGTCTTTTAATGGCAAATCTTCAGCCACATCTCGCGGCTGTACTTCTTCTAAATAAGGTTTCAGCCAAGGCATCGATTCTGCCAAAGTAAATAAAAATGGCACTAATCGTAACACAAATGGTGTTAAGACAAGTGTTACCGCTGTAGTTCCTAAAATTAGTAAATATACTGAACGCGAAACTAAGCCCAGTGCTTGCCCTTCACTCGCCAATACAAAGGAGAATTCCCCAATTTGCGCTAGTCCCAGCCCCGCAATTAAAGCTGTTTTTAAGGGATAGCGGAATAATTTCACCAACGGTGTGATGATTAAAAATTTACCAATGAAAACTATTGCCACTAAACCTAAAATTAATTCCAGGTTTTTCCACAAAAACACTGGGTCAATTAACATGCCAATAGCGGCGAAAAATAAACTGGCGAAGATATCTCGGAGTGGTTCTACATAAGTTAAAGTTTGGTCGGCGTATTCCACCTCAGAAATCATTAAGCCGGCGACAAACGCCCCCATTTCAATGGATAAGCCTAAATATTCTGTTAGCAGTGCAATTCCTAAGCACAGTGCAACCACACCTAATAAAAATAGCTCTTTGCTTTCCGTCCGGGCAAGAAGTCGCAATAACGGCGGAATTAACCAAATTCCCGCTACAACTGCACCAGCGGCAAATAAGCCAATTCTGACTAGTGCTGTCACCACTGCAATTCCAATGGCTTCACCCGGCTCATGCAGGGCGGGTAAGACTGCTAGCATGAGTCCTAAGGCTAAGTCTTGGACTACCAAAATACCCAGCATTACCTGTCCGTGAGGGGTTTCCGTTTCGTTGCTTTCCATCAAGCACTTAAGGACAACGGCGGTGGAAGATAAAGACAGAATTGACCCCAAAAAGACGCCCTTAGCAGGTAAAGCGCCCCAAGCACCAGTGACGCCACAAATCGCGACTGTGATCAAAATTGTCAGCGCAATTTGTAGCCCACCACCACCCAGAGCGATCGCTTTTACTTTCTTCAGTTCGGCAAAAGAAAATTCTACGCCCAAAGCAAATAACAAGAAAGCGACCCCAAACTGAGCCAGAGTCTCTACTTGAATTACTTCTTTAATCAATCCCAGCCCAGCAGGCCCCACCACCATACCACCGATGAGATACCCTAACAACACAGGCTGTCGTAACAGCGCCGCCAACAGTCCGCCACCAGCAGCAACGGCGAGAACTAAAACTAAATCAACAATTAACCTAAAATCTTCTTGCACCAGTTTAAAAAAAAGAACTATTAAGACCTATTAACCTCAGCATACAAATTTTTATATATCTATGCTCAAGTTATTGGTGCAGAGAAGACAAAATTTGCGTAAAGTCGCCGGGGAAGTTCACTGCTTCTTTGTGGGATGAAGCACCGCCCGCCGACTTGGGGTATGGGGTATGGGGTATTGGTGGTTTTTCTCTTAACTATTGACTATTTACCAATGCCCTATACCAAAATATAAGCGCACTATTATAGCACGCTTAAAGATAATATTTAACAAATTGATAACTTCTCTATGTCAACCACCTGCAACAGCAGGGACAATACTGACTTCATCGCCATCTTTGAGAGTTGTAGCTATCCCTTCCAAAAAGCGAATATCTTCGCTATTGACATATAAATTCAAAAATCGCCGTGGTGCGCCTGCTTCATCGCACAAGCGGGATTTAATCCCCGGACAAGCAGTTTCTAGAGAATCGAATAATTCTGCGATATTACTAGCATTGCATTCCAGGACAGCTTGGTTATCGGTAAATTTTTGAAGAGCTGTGGGAACTAAAACTGTTACAGACATAGTTGAAGTATGAAGTGTGAGATATGAAATATAAAGGATGGAAGGTGAAGTTTAACTGTTCAACCTTTATCCTTTAAACGAGTACTTGCTGCCATTCCAAACGATCGAGAGTCCGTGAACGCTCTAGTGCGTTTTCAAAGCTATCGAGTTTGGCATCAATTGTCAAAGGTTCGCCAATATAGCCGTGAAGAGCTTCTTGGGTTTTCAAACCATTGCCAGTGATATATACCACAGTAGTTTCATCTGGATCAATTTTGCCAGCTTCTACTAATTTTTTCAGCACGGCAACGGTTGTACCACCAGCAGTTTCCGTAAATATGCCTTCAGTTTCTGCTAAGAGTTTGATACCTTCAATGATTTCTGCATCATTGACAGATTCGATATTACCGTTGGTTTTGTTAGCTATTTCCACAGCATAAACACCATCTGCTGGGTTACCGATCGCAATCGATTTCGCAATAGTATTGGGTTTAACTGGTTTAATAAAGTCCCGTCCTTCTTTATAAGCTTGGGCGATGGGCGAACAACCTTCAGCTTGCGCGCCACTAAACCGGACTTTCTTATCTTCTACTAAACCAACTTCGACAAATTCTTTGAATCCCTTATAAATTTTTGTAAATAAGGAACCAGATGCTAGAGGCGCAACGATGTGGTCTGGTAATTCCCAACCTAATTGTTCAGCTACTTCAAAACCTAAAGTCTTAGAACCTTCTGAATAGTAGGGGCGGAGGTTGATATTGACAAAACCCCAGCCATGTGTATTTGCAACTTCCGAGCAGAGACGATTGACCTGATCGTAGTTACCTTTAACAGCCATTAATGTGGGGCTGTAAATCAAGCTACCCATAACTTTCCCAGCTTCCAAATCTGCGGGGATGAATACACAGCAATCTAAACCGGCGTGAGCTGCGATCGCGGCTGTAGAATTAGCCAAGTTACCAGTGCTAGCACAAGAAACAGTAGTAAAACCTAACTCTCTAGCTCTTGTTAAAGCCACAGAAACCACCCGGTCTTTGAAGCTGAGGGTGGGCATATTCACAGCATCGTTTTTAATATAAAGCTTGTTTAGACCCAGACGACGCGCCAGACGGTGAGAACGCACTAAGGGAGTCATCCCAGTTCCCACATCAATTACATTATCAGTTGCAACAGGTAAAAAGGGACGGTAGCGCCAAATGGAATTAGGGCCAGCTTGAATTTTTTCTCGGGTGACAGTCTTACGCAGCAGGTTGTAGTCATACTTGACTTCCAAAGGCCCAAAACATAATTCACAAACATGGTTGGCTTTCAGTTCATACTCCTCACCACATTCCTTACACTTCAAGGCTTGAAAAGAGATAGTGGCGGCTTCGGTGAGTGCGGATTTTGTCTGAGTCATAAACCTAGCTTTCCCTGTTTGTCTGTCAACTGTCGCCTGATAGTAACACGAGTAGAAATACGAGTCAAACATACCCGATAAAAAAAGTCGGGTATGGCTACCATATTATGTTAGCTTTAGCTACAAACCTTGATAGACATAGATATTTGCGTTTACACCTACCTGCTTAACCTATTTTTTCCGTCAAAACTATTGACCAAATTCTTAAAGTACAGTCAGTCTTAACTCTGAAAAAACTTGAGAAACCTTACTTAAGACATCATCGCCATAAATCCCGCAAAAGTTGTGAACGCTAGCACCATCCCAACGTTCTTGGTAATCGTCAGCGATCGCCACTTCATCTGATCGAGCATATCCCCAATATTGCAGACAAAGGAACTAGGAATAGGAAGCGCAATAGAGATCGCTAATCACAAATAGACTCTTACAAAAAGCCACTAAATATCTGTTATGTAGGGTGTGTTGTCGCGTAGCGCAACGCACCAAAAGCTTTATTTGATACGCAGGAGTACCAATTGTTTGTTCTGTTTCTGCTCCTAGCAGTTTAGCTGTTTCTGTCGCTCAAGAATTTGGGATTACTTTAATTGGCTTTTTGCGGGGAGAACGTTTCAATATATATACAGGTTGGGAACGGATAAAAAATTCTTAAAAATTGTTATTTTTTTGAAAATGTAGTGAATTTAAAACTTCCTGATAACAAATAAACCAAAAATAAAGCGCCACATTCAATCCACTCAATAACTTAGGTATACCCTCTAAAAGACTAGGTATTCCATTACCAGTCAAGCGTAGTGAGTCTACTGTAATAGCAATGAATAATAAACCTAAGCCAGCTATAAGTATAAAGTAGGGTGTTAATTTTAGTTGCCTTCTAAAAGTTAATCCATAGGCAATGCCTATAGTAGCATAAATGATGATGGTTACTAACTTAGGAATACCAATCTGTGTACCAATAACATGAATTCGATAAATTTCATTGATTAAAAAGCCTGCTGTTAATAATGCCGAGCCAAGAATAAATTTATTATTTTTACCGTTAGGTTTAATTTTGTTTAGTAAAGCAAAACTAAAAGCGCACACTAACGGAGGTACACAACATAATAATTGAAAAGTATGGGTTAATAAACCAGCGCTAGGATACTCTGGAGCCGGAGGGGGTAAAAATAATCCTCCTGCTGATATATCAAATGCTTTAGTAGCAAGTATGAGAATAATAATTGCAAATAAACCTAAGCTATTGAACCAAAGAATAGTTTTGTAAATTGACATGGTTTAAATTTTAGGATAAAAAGCAGCAACATCAGGAATATGGTTGATGATTGCAGTACATTGCCCTTGCTCAAGATAATACTTAGCTATAATATTCTCTAAATCATCATAAAATTGCACCTCAATTCCAGTAGCGTGAGAAATCCATTCAGCTTTATCAAAATATTGTTGTATTGAGAATTCTTGTGCTGGATATGTGCGACACCAAGCTTTATCTGTGCGTTTCCAGTTATAGCCTTCAGCCTTGAGCATTCTTTTTATTGCAATAGTTGGTTTTGTACCTCGTCCACTCTGGTTACCCACTTTAATGGTAATTTGCGGTATGGTTAGATTACAAGGTGGGTAATCTAACCAGTCTAGTAAGTTAATTTTTTTATTAGCCTTTAATTCATCAAGGAAAGGTGACAAGTTGTTACTCTCAGTGACAATGAACAAACGCTCTACCGCACGAGTTAAAGCAACGTAAAAAAGACGGCGTTCTTCATCAATTACTAGTTCAATGCTATCACCGAAAACACGAGTGAACATTAGATCAGGATGTATTAATGGATAAGAACGAGGAACAGCATCAAGTATGATTACAACATCTTTTTGAAGACCTTTATACTTATGTGCCGTAGATATAGTTACAGCCTCCCTTAAGTTTTTGGGCAGATAGGAACGCACCAAATTTAGAAAACTCTCAAGAGAGCCATTTTTTAAATTATCCTGATGCTTTCCGTAATTCACATACCAAGGCAAACTATTCTTGCGACTAAGTAAAACGACCTGTTTTCCATCTTTGATAGTATGATCTACTAAGCGTAATATGGCAGGTATAATGATATCTCCTGAATGCTTTTGTTGCTCTTTTAGTGTTGGATTAAATTGCCTAATATCAGCAATTTCAACTATTCCAAATATAGATGTATGTGCGCGAGCAGGATTACCCAACCCCTGCATCAATCTATTACCAATATCCACAATTGAGGCGGCTGAACGATAATTAGTTGAGATGTGGAGTTTTTGCGAAGGCTGAAAAAATTGTGCAAAATTTTGATAAAAGCGCAAATCTGAACCTGCAAAGCCATTAATTGCTTGCCAATCATCACCAACACAGAAAAATTTTGCTTGAGGATTTTGTTCTCGGATTGCTTCTATTAAATGGTGGAAGAGTAATGAAAAGTCTTGATATTCATCAATGAGTACGTATCGAAGAGACTTGAGATCGCCACTACAAGATTTGCGTTTAAATATAGTTTGTCCTGATTTAACAAGAGCCGCAGCTTGTTGCATTAGTCCATCAAAATCTTCCTCCCCTGTTTCTTGAAGACGATTCAGATAAGACTGATAAAAAATTTGTGCTATTTCTAAAAACTTTTGTTCAATATTACTAGCACAGTCATGATTATCAATAATTTTAGCTAATATTTCTGAGGTGAGGCAGAGTTTGCGACAACGCTGGATAAATCCCTCTACTACCTTAGTAAAGCGGTCTATAGCTCTAACTTTAATTTTCTTCCAAATCGCTTCTTCACTCAAGCGATCGCATTTAATATCATAACTTTCTAAACATCGCTTAAGCAATAAACAAAAATCTTCTGCTCCTTCAAACTTTAGAGTTCTTGGGGATAATTCTACAAAATTACAGGTAGGATTATTGCGCCAATACTCTCGCTTTGCATCAGACATTTTATCGTAATCTGGATCGCCTTCTAGCCCAAAATATTCAATAACTACGCCTTGGTTATCTCCAGTAATAATCGTAAAATCAGGGCGATAATTTATGCCATCCCACCAAAAATTTTGTTCGTATTTATATTTAATATCGTGTTCAAATAAAAAGTCACCAATGAGTTTCTCCCCAAAAGATTTAAAGTAGGTTCCATCAATTCCCTCTTTAGGCAAAGAGCGACGGTAACGCAGCATTTCTTCTGGACTTTTATCATAACCGCCAGAAAGTATACGTTCCCAATCTTCTCGGAAATGTGCCATCATCAAAGCACGAATTTTTTCATAAAAAATTGGGTCGCGTAAGTGGTTATCAATTACATTTTGTAAAACGCGACTTTTGTTTTGTCCAGCATCTGGTTCATTAAAAAGAATACTTTCTTCAGGGTGAACTAAAGCATAAGCTAATGCATGAAAAGTCATTACATGGGGAATATAACCCTTTAATTGTAGAGTAAAGCGTTCTCTTATCTCATCTGCTGCTTTGCGATTAAAGGCTAAAAGCAACATTTCATCAGATGCAACCTCGCAATGTTTTTGTAAAAATAACGCTCGATTTACCAAAGTGGAAGTTTTACCACTTCCAGCCCTAGCCACTACTTGAATATGACATTCAACAGCGCCAATCGCTGCTGCTTGCTCAAAGTCAGGTGAGGAATTTAGATGGCGTTGTACCCACGATTGTACATAATTCAGCTTTTCAGATTGGTACTCTTTAAATGATATGTACTCAGTACATTGGGCTTCATAAAAATTATCAACATTAAGAAATTTTTTATCAAACTGTACTTTTAATTTCTCAAGTAAAGTCTGTTTTTCTGTTTGCCATATTTGTATGTCTCTTGCTTCTTTGTCTCGTCGAACTAATTCAGAAATTTCTTTACACGAAAGGGGTGGTGATATCTTGTTAAATTTTCTAATAAATTGCTCTTTTTTATATCTAAAAATGAATCCATCTATGTATTTAATCTCAATTGTAACTTCCGATGTTTCTAGTTCATGTACAGCATAAACTATGCCTTGAGTATAATACTTTACCCCTGCTATATTTTGTTTTGGATCATTATATTTAACTTGTTCCTTAAGGCGGCTAAGTTTTCTTTTATGTAAAAGTTTCCAGAGTTTATCATTATCACCAATTAGTTCTACAAAACCTTGAACAGTGTCAATGTGTGAACCGTTACCCATATCTTGTCTAACTCTTACTCAACTGCTAGCAGCGACTTACACGCCTATTCTCAGTTTTCCCGCGAACTGAGCATGATCTAACAGCGAGGTAGGCATCATATAAAGATGAAGCTTAAATGTGAAGCGAGACTAGTTACTTTTACCCTAGTGTCAAAATTCCTGTTGAAAAATTCACAGATAATGGCAAGATTCTCAGCCATTGTAAACCCAATAGAGGCTCAGGAATTCCATCGGCAGCTAAAACAGGAATTATATACTCCTGCTCATCCAATTGAACCTTTCCTTCATAGATATCAAAAAAAGCCTCACCCCGCACCATTTGCATAGTGCTATTACGTTCAATTAAACGCCACCCTATACTTTCAGCATCTTGTATATCCAGCGCCAACCAACCAGATGTAAATCCTGTGTCTAATAAAACTTCGATTGGATAGCTATCTCCATCAACTGAAATAATCTCTATTTCAAAAATTAGCTCTCCGATTTCACCAAACCTACCTGAAATCATATCCGTCCACAAGTACCTGTTTCGTTGAGACGGAATGTAACAAGCCAGGCAGTAGGATATTTTTCCCGCGCTTTTTTGTCAGCAACATCCTCATCACGATCAATAAAATAATCACCACTGTTGGGTTCAATTAAAATAAACCAATTGTAATGTTCATCTATTAATTGCGGACAAACTCGCTCAAAAATAATCCGAGCTTTTTCCCCACGAGCATTTTTTTCTGCTTCTCGCCTAGCTAATTCTTCTGGTGGAATTTGAAATTCTGGAAAAATCCTACCTTGGTGACGATGGCGAACAGGCTTTGTTTTGGTCATATTTACCTTATTTAATTTCCAGGCTGTTATTTATTTTATCTATTCCCACTTCAGAATTTGTAATAACAACAAAAAACGATAGAGTAATTAATACTCTACCGCTTGAATTTTTAAATTTGAGTTTTATCCCAAATCGGAAATTTTAAATCTTACTCAACGCCTTGAGATAACAATTCGCGGCGCTGTTGTGAACTGACTTGAACGTTACCGTTTTCATCAACGTCAACCAGCGCTGTATCGCCATCTTTAATGCGACCAGAGAGAATCTCTTCAGCCAAGCTATCTTCTAACAGGCGCATAATTGCACGGCGTAATGGTCTTGCGCCGTAGCTGGGGCTGTAGCCTTCTTGAATCAGGCGGTCTTTGAAGCGATCGGTGACTTCTAAGGTGATACCTTTTTCGGTCAGGCGACCAAATACTTCTTTGAGCATGATTTCGGCAATTTGGGTAACCTCGGCTTTGCTCAACTGACGGAAGACGATAATTTCATCTAGACGGTTGAGGAACTCAGGACGGAAGTATTGCTTCAGTTCTTCGTTCACCAAGGAGCGAATGCGGTTGTACTGAGATTCACTGACATCATCAGCAAACTCGAAGCCGATACCGCCGCCGCCTTTTTCAATTACCTTAGAACCGATGTTAGATGTCAAAATCAGCAAGGTATTCTTAAAGTCAACGGTGCGACCTTTTGCATCGGTTAAGCGACCGTCTTCTAAAATTTGCAGCAGCATGTTAAAGACATCGGGGTGGGCTTTTTCGATTTCATCGAATAGCACCACAGTGTAAGGACGACGCCTTACAGCTTCAGTTAGCTGACCACCTTCGTTGTAGCCAACGTAACCTGGAGGCGAACCGATCAGTTTGCTGACGGTGTGACGCTCCATGTATTCGGACATATCCAAGCGGATCATGGCTTCTTCGGAACCGAAGAAGTAAGAAGCCAAGGATTTTGCCAATTCGGTTTTACCAACACCAGTGGGGCCTGAGAAGACAAAGCTGGCGATTGGTCGATTGGGATTCTTCAAACCGACACGAGCGCGGCGAATTGCGCGGGAAACGGCCTTGACAGCATCTTCTTGACCAATGAGACGCTGATGTAAGGTGTCTTCCATGTGCAACAGCTTCTCGGATTCGGATTCGGTGAGCTTGTTCACCGGAACGCCAGTCCAGGAGGCGACGATGTGGGCGATGTCTTCTTCTGTAACGACGGGTTCTAAACCTTCGTTACCAGAAGCATTGGTTTTGCTTTGAGCGATCGCCCGGATTTCGGCTTTGATTTCCATTTCGCGATCGCGCAATTCTCCAGCTCGGTCAAAGTCTTGGGAGCGAACTGCATCATCTTTTTCTTTTAAGATTTGGCGCAGTTCTTTGTCTAACTCTTTAGCTGCGGGTGGTAGCTGGGAGTTAATCAACCGGACTCTGGAACCTGCTTCATCGATTAAGTCGATGGCTTTGTCTGGGAGGTAGCGATCGCTAATATAACGATCTGATAATTTCGCCGCCGCTACTAAAGCTTCATCGGAGATTTTCAGCTTGTGGTGTTGTTCGTAGCGATCGCGCAGACCGTACAGAATCTCAATTGTTTCGTCAACTGAGGGTTCGCCCACCATGACTGGTTGGAAGCGTCGTTCTAAGGCTGCATCGCGCTCGATGTGTTTGCGGTATTCATCGAGGGTTGTTGCGCCAATGCACTGCAATTCACCTCTAGCCAAGGCTGGTTTGAGGATATTTGCGGCGTCGATTGCGCCTTCTGCTGCACCTGCACCAATCAGGGTGTGTACTTCGTCAATCACGAGAATGACGTTACCCGCCTGACGAATTTCGTCCATGATTTTCTTCAGGCGTTCTTCAAATTCACCCCGGTACTTGGTACCTGCTACCAGCAAGCCGATATCCAGAGTGACTACGCGCTTATCTTCCAGGATGTCGGGGACATCTTTGTTGGCTATGCGGCTCGCTAGACCTTCAGCGATCGCAGTTTTACCAACCCCTGGTTCGCCGATCAGCACTGGGTTATTTTTTGTCCGGCGTCCCAAAATCTGAATAACTCGCTCGATTTCTTTGGCGCGTCCCACCACAGGATCGAGTTTGTTGTCCGTTGCCATTTGGGTCAGGTTTGAGCCAAATTCATCCAAAGTTGGGGTTTTGGTACGGCTGGATGAGCCACCCGGCGAAACTTCCGCTGTTTCTCCCAACATCCGAATGACTTGGGTTCTCACCTTAGATAGATCCACGCCGAGGTTTTCTAGCACCCTAGCTGCTACACCTTCCCCTTCCCGGATCAGGCCCAACAGGAGATGCTCGGTGCCAATGTAGTTATGGCCTAATTGGCGCGCTTCTTCTAAGGATAGTTCCAGAACTCGCTTTGCCCTTGGTGTAAAAGGAATTTCCACCGCGACAAAGCCTGAACCCCGGCCTATGATTTTTTCTACCTCAATTCGGGCATCTTTGAGATTGACGCCCATTGATTTCAGCACCTTGGCCGCCACTCCCGTCCCTTCACCAATCAGACCCAGGAGGATCTGCTCAGTGCCGACGAAATTGTGGCCTAAACGGCGGGCCTCTTCTTGGGCCAGCATGATTACTTTAATAGCTTTTTCTGTGAAGCGTTCAAACATGGCATTTTTCCCATCACCTGCGTCGTGCCGGTACGCTGATTTTAGCACAGGCTAAGGCTTAGGATATCTGTATCAAAAAATCAAGACATCCTAGAGATATCACCCAATTTGATGGTGTAATTCCCGAATATTTACTACTTTTGTGTGGCTGTTGTACTGAGGAGAACAAGATGACCAGCGTTTTTAGCGATAATTACCCACAAAAAAACACTGGAAGTCTGTTTTTCAACCACTTCCAAACATTTATTCTTATCACATATAGATAGCAAAGTCAAGAATTATGAATATTTTATTTGTTTTTTAAATTTAAAATCTTAAAAAAATAAATAATACTCATGAAAATTCTTTAAAGAAAATGTGTTTTTTTGATAAAGATGGCTTGAAGGGGAGTATGGGACAAGAAATTTTAGATTTTGGATTTTAGATTTTGGATTCTAATCTAAAATCTAAAATCTAAAATCCAAAATTGTTTCCAATGCCCAATGCCCAATTAAGAAAATCCCAATTGCCAAGCGGATTTAGAAAGGCGATCGCTCACCATCATCTCCAATTCCTGTAAAGCGGTTTGAAATTCGGGTTGTTGGAGATCGCCACGCCACAGAATTAAAGCGTCTTCGCCATTATCTTGATAGTACCGCCGCCGTCTGCCAGCTGTTTTGAAGCCAAATTTTTGATATAAAGATATAGCCGCTAAATTGGAAGCCCTAACTTCGAGAGTGGCTCGCTCCAAACCGCGATCGCTAGCTGTCTTGAGGAGGGAATAGAGTAAAGCTTGTCCCAAACCTTGATAGTGATATTGGGGATGTACTGCCAAAATTGTAATGTGGGCTTCTTCTAAAATTGACCAAAAACAACCCATGCCTAGCAACTTCAAGCTAGAGACTGGGGAAAATAACCCAAGCAAATCGCTGTTAGGGCTATCCATCTCTCGTTGATAGCCCTCTAATGTCCAAAGTCCGCCAAAACAGGCTTTATCTAGTTCTAGCACTGCACTCAGATCCTCTGATGTCAGTGGTTGAAGTTTTAAGTCTAATAAGATCACATTTATTTGAATAAGATTACAAACCCTTTGTAAACTGGGAATCGGGAGACTCACTCACGCCCATAATTTGAACAAGGACAACTCTTATAGTTATGGTATCGACTCACCCTATTGGGGTTCAACATGCTGGTAGTCAGTATTTACCTTTAAGGCGTAACACTTCGCCCAATCAAGAACTCCTTCCCTTGACGGCTAGAGTAAATAATCACGGCTGCTTGGAAATTGGTGGGTGTGATATCACAACCCTGGTGCAGCAGTTTGGTTCGCCTTTATATATTTTAGATGAAGAAACCCTACGTTTGGCTTGTCAGCAATACCGGGATGGTTTCAAGCAATATTATCAAGGAGAATCTCAAGTACTTTATGCTTCTAAAGCTTGGAATTGTCTAGCAATTTGCGCGATTGTCGCGGCTGAAGGGTTAGGCATTGATGTCGTATCTGGGGGAGAATTATACACCGCCCTGACAGCAGGGATGAACCCGGAAAAAATCTACCTCCACGGTAATAATAAATCTCGCTCGGAGTTAACTTTAGCTATTGAATCTGGTGCCACTATTGTGGTGGATAACTGGTATGAGTTAAAGACTTTAGTGGAATTAGCCGACTCTGGGCCAATCCGCATTATGTTGCGATTGACACCAGGTATCGAGTGTCATACTCACGAATATATTCGTACAGGACACTTAGACAGTAAATTTGGTTTCGATCCCAACGATTTAGATGCAGTTTTTACCTTTGTCAGTCAGCACACTTCAGCTTTGAACTGTGTAGGTTTGCACGCTCATATTGGTTCGCAAATTTTTGAGCGTCAACCCCATCAGGACTTAGCTGCTGTGATGGTGCAGTGGTTGCAAGATGCAGCTAAGTATGGTTTAAATGTGACAGAGTTAAATATCGGTGGTGGTTTAGGAATCCGGTACGTAGAATCGGACGATCCTCCCAGCATTGATGAATGGGTGAAAGCAATTTGTGAAGTAGTGCAAACAGCTTGTCTAGAAGCAAATTTACCTTTACCTAAGTTATTATGTGAACCAGGGCGATCGCTAGTTGCCACAGCTTGCGTCACGGCTTACACTATTGGTTCAGTAAAAGTTGTTCCCGATATTCGCACCTACGTGGCGGTTGATGGCGGTATGTCGGATAATCCCCGACCAATTACCTATCAGTCACAATACCGAGCTGTAGTAGCTAATAAAATGTCTGCTCCCTTAACAGAAACTGTCACAATTGCTGGTAAGCATTGTGAATCCGGGGATATTTTGATTAAAAATGCCCAACTACCTAAAACTGAACCAGGAGATATTCTCGTAGTTATGGGAACAGGTGCTTACAATTACAGTATGGCATCTAACTACAATCGCTTGTCCAGACCGGCAGCAGTTGTGGTAGCAAACGGCGAAGCAAATTTGTTTTTGCAGCGCGAAACATATCAAGACTTGATCAGACAAGATTGCCTACCAGAAAGACTGAAGAAATAGTCTAAAATCTAAAATCTAAAATCCAAAGTCTAAAGTCCAAAGTCCAAAGTCTAAGGTCTATTACCTAAAGTCCAGAGTTGATATTGATTAACTCTTGACTTTTGACTATTGGCTCTGGACTATTAACTCACTGTATTTCGAGGCAAAATAGTAATCCAGATGTCATGAGAGATTGGTGGAAGCAATGGCTGACAAACCTGGGATGGTCGCAGTCCTTGCTGCTTGGGACTCTGGATATTTTCTTCGTATTGGCGCTGACATATATGATCCTGGTTATTATTAGTGAGCGCCGTACACTATGGATGGTACGGGGATTTATTATTTTGATGTTAGCTTCAGCACTCAGTAATAAGTTGGGGCTACCATTATTAAATTTCGTTTTAGAAAAATTAGTAATTGGCTGCGCAGTGGCAATGGCAGTTGCTCTTCAGTCAGAATTCCGGCGATTTTTAGAACAATTAGGTCGTGGGGAATTTCGCCAGTTGTTTCAACCATCAAGTTTGGCAATACCTAAATCCGATAGTGTAATTGATGAAATTGTTGATGCGGTCAAGGAACTGTCAAAAAATCGGATTGGCGCTTTATTAATTTTAGAAACAAAAGGCCCCATTGATGAACGAGATTTTTCTGTCCCAGGAGTAAGGCTAAATGCTGAGGTGACTAAAGAATTAATCCAAACAATATTTCAACCAAAAACTTTGTTACATGATGGGGCAACTTTAATACGTGGCTCACGGATTGTTGCATCGGGTATAATTTTACCACTTTCGGGACGCACAGCCTCGCGCCAGTTGGGCACACGCCATCGGGCAGCGATGGGAATTACTGAGCGTGTCGAAAATTGCATCTGTGTCGTTGTATCAGAAGAAACTGGTTCTATATCGTTAGCGGAGCGGGGAATTCTCAATAGACCGCTGACGATTAGGAAACTAAAAGAGTCTCTAGAAGCTCTTTTATCCCCAACGGTAGATCGGGAAGCTGTAGCTCCTGGTTTGTTAAGCTTGGGTCGTCAGATTAGTACTAAGGCATTAGCACTAGTTTCACGGTTATTCGGATTACCATCGACCGCGTCTCGAGATAAAAAATGACAGCACAACAAACTCAATTACAAGATTTGCCCCCTGGCTTAAAACGAGAACTTTTGCCCAAGCACGTTGCGGTGATTATGGATGGCAATGGTCGATGGGCTAAACGTCAAGGTCTACCCCGAATTATGGGTCATAAACGGGGAGTAGATGCGCTGAAGGATTTACTTCGTTGTTGCAAAGATTGGGGAATTCAGGCGTTAACAGCTTATGCTTTTTCAACAGAAAACTGGAAAAGACCCCAGGAAGAAGTTGATTTTTTGATGACTTTATTCCAAAGAGTTTTACGCCAAGAATTGCGAGAAATGGTAGAGGAGAATGTGCAAATTCAATTTGTGGGCAATTTGAATGCGCTACCGCGATCGCTCCAAGAAGAAATTTCCCGTTCAATGGCAGAAACTAAGGACAATCGCAGCATCCGGTTTACAGTTGCTACCAACTATGGCGGCAGACAAGAAATCTTACAGGCTTGTCGCGCGATCGCTCAAAAAGTCCAGCAAGGTCTGCTACAACCTGATGAAATTGATGAAGCCGTATTTGAACGTCATCTATATACCGCTGGGATTGCTGACCCCGATTTATTAATCCGCACTAGCGGCGAAATGCGCCTATCTAATTTTCTCCTCTGGCAAATGGCTTATGGGGAAATGTACATTACTGATACTTTATGGCCTGATTTTGACCGCGTTGAGTTTTCTCGTGCCTTGTTTGCTTACCAGCAACGGGAACGGAGGTATGGGGGTGTATAGGGATTGGGTATGAGGGAGATAGGGAGGATGAGGGAGATAGGGAGGATGAGGGAGATAGGGAGGATGAGGGAGATAGGGAGGATGAGGAACTATTAACCAATGCCCAATGCCCAATGCCCAATGCCCAATGCCCAATTTATGGACCAGAAAAAACTGCCTGTTCGATATCTTCCCGACTGAGAGAATATTTAAAAGCGCGTTGGATATCTTGGCGATTTTCTCCCGCTTCGATGTAGCGCACTGTTAGTTGCTCGACATCAAGACAGAGGTCAGCTTGCCAATTAGGCCGTTGTAGATGCCAACAATGTAACTCAGTTTCATCTTGTTTACAGCCTTGGTCTTTGAGCCACTGCTCAATTTGCGGCAGAGTATGGTTATACAGGGGAGCATCAGGGGGAAGAAAAGCCATAATGAGTAAAAAATTCCAACTTAATAATAATAATTTTGCATTTCCCAAAGGCTAGCTGATGGGGAATTTTGCTGGATTTGCTGTTGAGTAATGGGATTTTGTGGTGTAAGTTGTGTTTGAAAAGCAGCTTCACCCCGCGTTAAACCAATTGCGATCGCGAGTATCAAACAGCCCAAAAAAGTCAACACCAAAATAAACAAAGCAAAAATTTCGCCGGAAGACAAAGGGCGATCGCTTGCATCAAGGTAAGCTGATTTTGACCAGTCATAAGGATTTGTGACCGGATGGTTCAAATCAGCAGGTGCTTGAATCACGCCAAAGCGAGAATAGCCAATTTTCAGGTCGTAACTTAACCTGCGTTCTGGGTTGCTCAAGGTAGCGTAGGCTTCGTTGAGTTGTTGAAATTTAGCAGTGGCGAGATTAGCAGGTAAATGGGTAGTATCAGGATGATAACGTTTACTTAATTCTCGGTAAGCACGACGGATGTCGATTACTGATGCTGAAGGATGCAGTCCTAACAGGGTGTAATAAGTCGGTTCACTGCGTTGTGCCATTACCCCATGATGATTCACGGCTGATTGAGTCACCTTGCGATCGAGTTTTTTCTAATATTGTAAACCTCAACTTCTATGAAAATCTTTATCTCATCTATTGCAATTCTTGGACTAGGGATAACTTTGTTGTCGATAGATAACAATAATCTTGTAGTTGCACAATCTGCTACTAGCGAGGAATTTATTGCTAGGGGTACAGAGCCATTTTGGAGTATTAATGTCAGCAAACGCGGTATTGTCTATACTTCACCAGATAAGCCAAAACAAACCTTTCCCTATGTCACACCTTTAAAAGCTGATGGTCGGACGGAAAACTTGGTGCGGGTATATCGATTGTCAGGTAAAGGCAATAATTTATTAATTATCAAGCAAGTTGATAATTGTAGCGACGGGATGTCAGATAAAAAATATGCTTATTCAGCAACAGCTATTCTCGGTAATCGAGTTTTAGATGGCTGTGCTGAGAAGAAATAGCCACAAATGCTCAGAACCTATTTTCTCTGTGTCCTCTGTCTTGAAAAGTTCTGTTCGTCGAAGACGTTGGCGTAAAGCCCTTCGGGCATAGCTTCGCTTACCGCGCAGCGTCTCCCCTTGGGAGAAGCCATCGCCGGAAGCAGGCGCTCAGACTTTTCTCTGTGTCTCTGTGGTTAAATCAAATATTTTTCCACCGCAGAGGGCGCTGAGACGCAGAGAAAAATAGATGTTTTGCGCTATGCAATCAAATTATTTACCGAGGAAAAATCAATGGTTCATTGGGTGCTATATTCACTTGATAGCTGGGTGCGGTTAAAAACTTGGTATTAATTACTTGTTTGTAAGTTTCTAAATCGCTTTGCCAGTTGCCAATTATTTGAATTAAATCATTTAGACGCTGGTTTAAGTCTTCTTGCGCTACTTGATGGCTAAAATTGGCAGAAAATAAAATTGCTGGTAGTAAAGTTTTATCCGGCAATTGTAATCCAACTTCATTAATATCCAAGAATAGTTGCGTTTCTTGCAAGGTGTAAATAAACCTTAGCCCAGCTTGTACAGGCGCTGTCCCAAACTCTTGCCAAGGCCCTTGTTTCAGCAAGTTGCCAAAAATGTAGTTACGCGGTGTGTTATTGTTTTGGTCAAACATAACGTAACCCCGGAAATTCAAGCTAATTGCTTGATAGCTGACTTGAGTCAATGTTTCGATATACTTGCGAGCGATCGCGGGAATAGATAATTCTTGAGCTTCTTTAGTCCCGATTAACTCCGAGAAAACAACTCGGTTGACTTCTGCAACAATACTTACACCATTTTGATAGACTACCTGAGCCGCAGCATTAGTTAAGATTGGTGGACGCGCCAGTTCCCATTCATTAGGGACGATGCCGCTATATTTGAGAAAATCGGCTGTTAATACTGTAGGATTTTGTTGTTTAACTGCGATCGCTATGACAAATTCTTGAATCTCTAAATTCTGAGTCATATAGTTTTAATTATTGGTTACTGTGATTACACGATAGGCTGGTATAATAACTTAATTTTTATATGATTTCAATGAATAAAACCAAATTAATATAGGGAATTTTTTCTATTCTAGATTAATCAATAGTTAAAATATCATGTAGCGCTTTGTACTTAAACTGAGTGAGATTGGAGTTCAACAAAAGGTATGGTCAATAGTCCAGAATTTTTTGACCATTGACCATTGACCATTAACTACGAATCTATGCAATAGCATAAAATCAAGCTGATTCTGCTAGCATTGCCTTAGGAGTTGGGGTAGAATCGTCGAGCGCACCTTGCACTGTTAACACAGAACAATGGGCATGGTGTAACACATAATTACTGACGCTACCTAAGAAAAACTCTTTAATTCCACTCAATCCCCGACGACCGATAATAATTAGATCTGCTTGCGCTTTCCGCCCAACTTCACAAATCATCCGGCCAGGATCGCCAAATTCTTGAGTATATTCAGCGTTTACACCTTGAGCGATCGCTTGATTGGTTAATAATGTTAAGAGTTCTATTCCCTCATGTTTTAAAGATTCCCATTTCCCTAAATAATAATTAACATCATCAGTAGTGAAAGGTGAATAAATACCATCTGTACCCATACCAGGAGGCGTTGGATAGCGCTCATCAAATGGCGAAAGCACATACATTATGATTAATTCAGCATTAGTTGCTTTTGCTAAAGATAAAGCTTGGTCAAAAATTTGTTGTGTAACATCTGAGTTATTTACAGCAACCAAAATTTTGTGAAACATATTATTTTGTCCTTAATTAATAGCCATTATTCAAAACAGTAACTGTCAACAGTCAACAGTCAACAGTTACCTTTTCACCCATCAATCTCATTGCTTATCTGTTTCAGCAACAGCAATTTCTAACAGAGTTTTGAGTACAGAATCAGGGTTAAGACTAATGGAATCAATTCCCTGTTCTACGAGAAATCTGGCAAATTCTGGGTAATCGCTTGGTGCTTGACCGCAAATACCAATTTTCTTTCCATGCTGTTTAACTGTGCTGATTGCTTTAGCAATTGTTCGCTTCACAGCTTCATTTCTTTCATCAAATAAATGGGCGACTAATTCGGAATCTCTATCTAGTCCGAGAGTTAATTGTGTTAGGTCATTGGAACCAATAGAAAAGCCATCAAATACTTGACTAAATTCGTCTGCTAGGAGAACATTACTCGGTAATTCACACATGACATAAACTTGTAAACCATTTTCTCCTCTGACTAAACCGTGTTTTGCCATTTCTGCCAAGACACGTTGACCTTCTTCTGGAGTCCGACAGAAAGGTATCATTAAAATGACATTGGTTAAGCCTTTATAATCTCTTACTTGCTTCATCGCTTGACATTCTAAAGCGAAGCCTTCACGATAGCGATCGTCATAATAACGAGAAGCACCACGCCAGCCAATCATGGGGTTTTCTTCTGTGGGTTCAAATTGTTTTCCACCTAAAAGATTGGCGTATTCGTTACTCTTGAAATCTGATAAACGGACGATTACAGGTTTGGGATAAAATGCTGCGGCTATCGTACCAATACCTTCAGCTAATTTATCCACAAAGAACTGTGCTTTATTTTCATATTCAGCAGTTAATTCGGCAATTTTGTATTTAGCTAGTTCGTCTGTTAATTCATCAAAGTGCAGTAATGCTAAAGGATGAACTTTAATTTGGTTGGCAATGATAAATTCCATCCTGGCTAATCCTACACCATCATTCGGAATAGCGGCAAAGCTAAATGCTTCTTCCGGATTGCCCACATTCATCATAATTTGGGTGTGGGTATGGGGCAATTTTTCTAATGGTAATTCTTGAACTTCATAGGATAATAAACCGGGGTAAACTTTACCAGTTTCGCCTTCTGCACAACTAACGGTAATTTCTTGTCCAGTTTTTAATAATGTAGTAGCATTACCACAACCAACGATCGCGGGAATTCCTAATTCTCTGGCTATAATCGCTGCGTGACAGGTGCGTCCACCAGAGTTTGTGACGATCGCACTCGCGCGTTTCATGATTGGTTCCCAGTCGGGGTCAGTGCGGTTGGTGACTAAGATGTCTCCGGCTTGGAATTGGTTAATTTGATGTATATCTAAGATGACTCGGACTTTACCATTACCGATCATCTCACCAACACTGCGACCTGTAACTAAGGGAGTTGGTAGGGGTTTTTCTCCCAATACAAGGTGATAACTACGCAGAACATTTTCTATTTTTTGCGACTGGACTGTTTCTGGGCGGGCTTGGACAATATACAGTTCATTACTATTACCATCTTTTGCCCATTCAATATCCATTGGCGTGTAAACACCACGAACTTGGGAATAATGTTCTTCAATAATGCAAGCCCAGTGAGCTAGTTGTAAAATTTCCTCATCATTGAGTGCATAAACGTTACGTTCTGAAGGGGCGACGGAAACGTTTTTAGTCAATTTTGAGCCGCCCAGGTCATAAACCATTTTAATTTCTTTACTACCCAGGCGTTTTTTGAGGATTGGATGATATCCCTGCTTTAATGTTGGTTTAAATACTAAATATTCATCTGGGTTAACTGCGCCTTGAACGACGTTTTCACCCAAACCGTAAGCAGCTGTAATTAAAGCTGCGTCTTTAAAACCGGTTTCTGTGTCGATGGAGAACATGACACCAGAACAAGCCAAGTCAGAACGCACCATTTTTTGGACGCCAACTGATAGGGCAATATTAAAGTGGTCAAAACCTTTAATTTGACGATAGGAAATGGCGCGATCGGTAAAGATAGACGCAAAGCATTTATGACAAGCTTGTAAGACAGCTTCTAATCCGTGGACGTTTAAATATGTTTCTTGTTGTCCTGCAAAACTGGCGTCGGGTAAATCTTCCGCAGTCGCGCTGGAACGGACGGCGACATCGGTATCCGATTCATATTGCTGACACAGACTTTGATAAGCGCGGGCGATCGCTTCTTGTAATGCTAACGGAAATGGAGTTTGCAGCATCAACAATCTTGCTTGTTTTCCACAACGCCGCAAATTATCTACATCTTCTACATTTAAATCTGCAAAAATCTCTCTGAGTTTTGCTTCTATTCCCGCCGCCGAAATAAAATATCTATAAGCGTAAGCAGTAGTCGCAAATCCTGTAGGAACTTTCACCCCTTTGCGCTTCAATTGTTGAATCATTTCTCCCAAAGAAGCGTTTTTACCACCTACTAAAGGAATATCTGCAATCCCAACTTCACCTAAAGATAAGACTAAAGCTTGTTCTCTGGAAACTTGGCGTTCGGCGTTTTGATCGTGCAGCATTTCTAGCATGATTTAAATTCCTAAAATAGAGATACTTAGTACCAATTTGGGATAGTTTGTATTTTTAAAGATTTTTTCATCCCAAATCCATTCATCCAAAATCTCAAATCCGTAATTGGTATTAGAGGGATGTAACTAATTGTTCTACTCCTCAACCCCACACTTATGTTTATACGCGGATAATTTGAGGATCTTGTGAGGAAATAAGCGAGCAAATTTACCTTAATCAAATACCTGAGAACCTTGTCTGCAAGCAAGCTCTACAGTTTTATTGACTAGAGTTTATGTCTGGTTCCCACATTTAAGTGATGTATTGCGAAATGTATATAAATATGAATAATAAGTAAAAAACTTAACTTTCCTCACAAGTTCCTCACAATTGAAAATTATCTTGAATTCATAAAGAGTGTTTTTTTATTCCCACTATCTATATTTTTCAATCGATTTTAAAAAAGGGTTTGAGAATATGAGTTACTGTCCTTGTTGTTCTAACTTACTGCTGCAACATGTACGCGGTTCTGATCTTTACTGGTTTTGTCGCCACTGTTGGCAAGAAATGCCAGTATTAGGGGAAATAAATTCCAATCCATTATTGGAAGATGTAGTAGAGAATTTACCCAAAGTCTTGGCGCACCGCAAAAATAATAATGCCGAGTTGGCTACGAATAAACGTCTTAGACGTAGCGGCTGGATAGGTATCCAAGATATCCCCGCTTAAAAAATAGATAAACAGAGTTTTAGCAATATAATTAATAGTCCAAAGTCAATAGTTGATAGTTGATGATTCTTTTTAACAATTAACTATTAATTATTGACTATTGACTATGGACTCGTAAGTTAATCTTCGCTAGCCAAGCTATTGTTGGTAGGCAAATTTTTTTGGCTATTTATCTAGCCAGATGTGGCATTATGCATTTATTAAAATGAGTAATAATACTTCGAGAAAATATAGCGTTCCTATTTCAGTTGTGAAAAATATCGGTTTTGGCTATTGACTGTCAACAGTTAACCGTTAAAAGTCAACAACCCTACATCTAATATTTCACAAATCATTGAGGATTGATATTCTGGCGTTTGGTGAATCTTCTTGGTTTCCGAATAGGACGCATGGTTTCTCTACCTAAGATGAACATTCCCGCTACACCTAAGCAAACAAACCACACATATTGATACCAAAACTTCTGCATTTGTTCAACGGAATTGACTTGGAAATTTAATGTCTTCAAGTGCAGTAACAATATAACTATCATCAATGCGCCAAAACCGACAAAGCTTAAACCTACACGAATCCTTGCAGGACGCAAATCAAAATCACCTATTTCTTCTAGGTTAATTTCTGCTAGTTCCTGTAAAGATTCTTCGGCTAAAGATGAGGCTGTTTGTAATTTATTGCTTAACTTTGGTGGTAAAATGGGCATGAGTTTGGCTACTGTAGGACGACGTAGTAAAGCCTCCGTATCTCGCAGCAATTCCAAGGGCTTAGGAGCATTAGTAGATGGCAATTCCATGTTGTCTGTAGCAGTTGTAGCAGTAGTTTTACCTTCAAAATCCATACATAGCAAGCCTGAGAGTCGCGATAATATCAATCAATAGCCTAGCGAATGACCTAGGGGCTATGCAAATATAAGGCAGAAGATAAATAATATAAGATTATATCGAGAAGGGGCAAGGTACTGCCTTGTCCCTAGTAGGTTGGGAAAGGCTATATTTTATTCAAATAGTCGCAGATCAAAAATAATTATGTCTTCTGCTCAAGATTTGGCACTGATATCAGAAGATGCACCAGAAGATGTTATATTTCCTCCTGGTGACTTATACAGTGATGAACCGCCTTTGGAAACAGAACTGCACTTGCGGCAAATATTGCTGTTGATACAGTGTTTAGAATGGTGCTGGAAAGAGCGTCAAGATTTTTACGCTTGCGGCAATATGACAGTGTATTACAGTCCCCGTCAGCGTAAATCTGAGCAGTTTAGAGGCCCTGATTTTTTTGTAGTTTTAAATAGCGATCGCAAACCGCGCAAAAGCTGGGTAGTTTGGGAAGAAGATGGTAAATACCCAAATGTGATTGTGGAGATTCTGTCTGATAAAACCGCAAGTACTGATAGAGGCTTGAAAAAGGAAATTTATCAAGATATTTGGCGGACTCCTGACTATTTTTGGTTTGACCCAGACAGTTTAGAATTTAAAGGATTTCATTTATTAGATGGTCGTTATCAACCACTGCAACCAAATGCGGCTGGTTTACTGTGGAGTCAGCAATTAGAGCTATATTTAGGCGTTCATCAATCGAAATTGCGCTTTTTCACTGCTGATGGACAACTTGTACCAACACCGGAAGAAGTAGCACAACAGGAACAGCAGCAGCGCCAACAAGCTGAACAAGAACGCGAACAAGCACAACAGCAGCTTGCAGAAATAGAAGCGATGCTGGCTCGATATAAAGAAAGATTTGGGGAGTTACCAGAGTAAGTTGAGTTTAATAGCTGAAAATAAGCGATCGCATTCCCGTAGCTTTGGCAGAAAAAGTGTTCGCAGTTTCCGCAAATAGTTAATTATCTCTCAGGAGGTGCACCAATCGGACGGGGAGAAGATGCTCCAAACCCTAATTGGGGTGGTAATAAGCTGCCAATATCAACATGCATTCCTAACATTAAGTTGTCAGCGCCTGTATTAATCTCCAAGCGTAACCAGTTGGCTTTTGGCACAGCAAAAGTTCGCCCATTTAATTGACTTAATGTAAATTCTCTTGTATTTGGATCGGAAAGCACACCTGCGATCGCACTTATACCAATCAATGCAGTGGTGCTAACAACAGCAACCTGCTCACCAGTGCTTAAGCGCTGCCAATCTTGAGAAATGCGATCGCTTACTTGTGTTTGTAATGAAGTTAAGGCACTATCAATTGCTGGTACAGCCATAATCGCTTGCAGTAAATCCCCGGCTGTCGCAGTTCGGGGAGTTTCTGGCCCCGCACCCGCCGGTACCAGTGGAGCAGCCGCAGGTGGTGTTGGCGTAGCAAAGGGATTAGGTGTGTTAGGACTACCAGCGCCGAGATTTGCCGGTAGTCCTAAATTTATCTGATTCAAAGCTGGACGAATTATCGAAGGCTGCAACTGCTGTTGAGCATACTGCATTGCCATTGCTTGTATCTGTGGATCGAGTTGTAACTGCGTATCCATACCTAAGCCGTAGCGTGAAGTCGGATCGGGAGGTTGTAGCAGTGAAGGTGGAGAAAGTTGGTAGTTGGGAACCGGTGGCAAATTGCTGGCTTCATCTCGCTGAATCGGCACATTCTCTGTTATCTGTTGAATGCTGTCTCGTTGTGGACGCAACACAGACATCCGACTAATGTCGTGACTTAAGGGTTTTGCTGGAATGACATCACCCGTAGCAGGTATATTTGCTAACTCAGTTGATACCTCAGTTGCGGTGGGAATGCGATCGCGATTAATTTTGGTCAAGCCACTTGTTGGGTTTGCCAACGTCGGAGTTGTTGGTGAAACTAGTGATGGATGAGAAACTGTGGATGTACTGGCTTTTTTGCGCTTAATGGCTTGTTTGTTGACATCACTCATATCACCTTTCCTCCTCAATTCCCAAATTTTACAACCTGTCAGACTTTCAGCGATTTCGACTAAGGTCTAATTTTGACTTAAATAGGTGTGGGTGTTGCAAGCCAAAAATCACAATCTAGTTTTGATGTAGTCAGCATTTTATTACTAAAGAGAGCAATAACTTACTGACTACATACCCACAAAAATTATTTGGCAGAATCGTAGTGTTTGATCGCAGAGATAGCGATCGCGCTTTGACTTAAATTAAACCAATCCGGTTAAGCGGCCAAAAGCGAAATGTGGCTCTACCAATGATATATTTTTGCGGTAAAAAACCCCAGTAGCGAGAGTCATTACTATCATTCCGATTATCTCCCATGACAAAAAACTCGCCTTCGGGAACTGTGTTTGGTGGATAAGGATTATTTGCTGGTTCAGCAATGTAATCTTCTGACAAAGCTTTACCATTGAGGTAAACTTTACCACGGGCAACGCTGACTGTTTCTCCTGGTTCGCCAATGATACGCTTGATAAAAGCTTGGTCTTTAGGATATCCACGCTGTTGCAATTGTTCTGGTGGCTGAAAAACAACAATATCTCCAGTTTTTGGAGGGTGAAAACGGTAAGAGATTTTTTCTACCACCAAGCGATCGCCTGTATGTAATGTGGGTAACATAGAATCAGAAGGGATGTAGCGCGGTTCGGCAATAAAAGTGCGAATCGCAAATGCTAGAACTAAAGCGATCGCAATCAAAACCAAATTTTCTTGCCAACTACGCCAGATTTTTGACGCCGCCGGAGTATCTTTTACATCACTTTCGTGAGAAGTCATAGAATTTTTCAGCCAGTTAAAAAAGTGGAACAAATACCTTGATTATTTTGATGCTCAAGGTATACTTGTAATCAAGCTGGGTTTTCAGCAATAACCCTTACAAGTATTAATATATAGGGATATCGCATCTACCAATTATAGGCAAAAGCGCTGATAATAAACTATAGCCTGTATAAGTCGAGACCAGGCAACTATTAGGTATAGTAAATAGGTAATTTAAATACCGTTACCTAACTGTTGCAATTATAAGGCAAGGTTTTATAACATTATGCGTTTAATTGTCTGATTCAGAAAAGTAAACTAGTTGCCGACTGGTGGCGCGATACAGCCAGTCGGTTTTTTCTTATTTGTTATTTATTATTTGTTTTTTTCCTAGTTGCCGTATTGTTATTAATAAATTGAAGATTTTTATAAACAGGACTTACACAAACAAAATTTGTCATTGCGACCGGAACGCAGTGTAGGGAAGCAATCCCAGAATATCAAGCGATTACGTCATTACGAGGGTAGCGACGTAATTCCGTGACTTTTGCGTAAGTCCTAATAAAGTGTAATACCAATTTAAATAATGTTTGTGGCACATCAATATATTCTAGAGGGCATGGCACTGCCATGCCCCTACTATCTGTCCCATTCTTTTTTCAAATTTGTGTAATTAAATGAAGATATGACTTTTCAATATAGTGATGCAATTGTCACGATAGCAACTGTTAATTTGGATGCTATAGTGAGCTTCTATACAAAGCTTTTAGGGCAAAATCCTATATCTGTGATACCTAAAGTGTATGCTGAGTTTCAGTTATCTGGGTTGCGGCTAGGTATTTTTAAACCCAAAAGCACAGATGAGGCAGAATTTGAAAGTACAACTAAAAGTAAGATAAGTTTGTGTTTAGAGGTGAGTAACCTAGAAGCGGCGATCGCTCACCTGATATCCTTGGGTTATCCCCCACCGAGAAATATTACAATCGCTTCTCACGGTAGAGAAATCTATGCTTACGATCCTGATGGTAATCGTTTGATTCTACATCAAGCAGCTCAACAAAGTTATTCAGAACAAACGATCATTGACTATTGACAAAGGACAATTAAAATAATGTCACTAACACAGAACTATAAATTAAACGTTATCCAATGGTATCCCGGTCACATTGCCAAGGCGGAAAAGAATCTCAAAGAACAGCTAAAGCGGGTAGATGTGGTACTAGAAGTCAGAGATGCGCGGATTCCCTTAGCGACACATCATCCGCAAATTGATGAATGGGTGGGAAGTAAAACGCGGTTGTTAATACTCAATCGCTTAGATATGATTTCTCCCCAAGTGCGATCGCTTTGGGTAGACTACTTTAAACGTCAGGGAGAAACAGCTTATTCTACCAATGCTCAACATGGTCAAGGTGTTCCGGCTGTGTTAAAAGCCGCACAAGCAGCTGGTGTAGAATTAAATCAAAGAAGACGCGATCGCGGAATGTTACCCCGTCCAGTACGTGCGGTAGTCATTGGTTTTCCCAATGTGGGGAAATCAGCATTAATTAACCGTTTATTGGGAAAACGGGTAGTAGAAAGCGCAGCGCGTCCGGGTGTAACTCGGCAATTGCGCTGGGTACGCATTTCCGATCAATTAGAATTATTAGATGCGCCTGGTGTTATCCCGCTGAAATTGGAAGACCAAGAAGCTGCATTAAAATTAGCTATTTGTGATGATATTGGCGAAGCGTCTTATGATAATCAACTCGTAGCCGCAGAATTAGTTAATGTGTTGAATTATCTGCAAGATGTAGCTACTGAGTTATTACCCAAAAAACCCTTAGAATCTCGCTATGACCTTGATTCTTCACCCCATATAGGCGATGTATATTTGCACCTTTTAGCCGAACATCGTTATAAAGGTGATGTGGAAAGAGCCGCAAGGCAATTATTAACAGATTATCGCAAAGGTTTACTAGGCGAAATACCTTTGGAGCTTCCGCCAAATTAATTTGTAATTCGTAATTAAATGTAGGGTGTGTTGTCGCGCAGCGCAACGCACCATCAGCATTTTTACTTACGTTAAAACTTTGACGATGACCAAAACGACTTTGATACCAATTCCAGAAAAAAATGAGACAGATGCGTAGGTTGGGTTGAACGAAGTGAAACCCAACAATGACAAGACCTTGGGTGTTGGGTTTCGTTCCTCAACCCAACCTACATTCACATCATATTTTTTGTGAAATGGTATGACGACGACAAAACGACTTTGATGACGATCAAAACGACTTTGGTGACAATCAAAACGACTTTGACGACGATCAAAACGACTTTGACGACGATCAAAACGACTTTGACGACGATCAAAACGACTTTGATGACGATCAAAACGACTTTGATGACGATCAAAACGACTTTGATGACGATCAAAACGACTTTGATGACGATCAAAACGATTTTGACGCCTTTTTTCTACAGCTATTTTCAGGTAAATAGACCACGCTGTAGGGGCACGGCACCAGTAAAATTATTGTATGTACCAAAAGATTGTCGGTGCCATGCCCCTACAATCTGTGGCATTCTTTTTTAATTGGAATTATTTAGCACAGGAATTTCTGGTGCGACTTTTCCAAATCCAACCAACTTCGGGAGCACTAATTTCTACCCAACCACCGTCAATTCTGCCGGTAGTTGTTACTTGAGTCCCGGCTTTAATGACTTTTCCGGTTCTTCTTTGTCCCGAACCAGCGCGTAAATTGGAAGAACTAACAACAGTTAGACAACCGGTTTTCTGTTCGGGTTGATTTGGGGTAGTTGCTACAGGCTTAACTTCATTTTGCGGAGTGCTAGAAGCGAGTTTTTGTGAGTTATTCGCAGATGAAATTCCCAAAGCCGCGATCGCGATCGCCGCAGCACCACCAATCAGCAATCGCGATTTGCGCTTAGATTGGGGAATTGAACGTAGACGAACAGAAAAACTGCTAGGCGATCGCGTAGGAATAGAAGTAGTAATTGTTTTATTTGAGATATTACTTTTTACCTCAGAGGCGCGTAAGGTAGAAGCAGCAGTTAATGGCGCTAATGTAGGGTCAGAATTGGTACCATTATCTGGGGGAATATAACAAGGCTTGGCTAATTCTTGCAAATAATGCATGACTTTGGTAGCAGTCACATAGCCATCTTTCAAATAGTGACCTACCATCTGGGTAACCACAGTTGCTACAGCCCCAGGTGTGCTAGCGTTAGTGATAGAAGTGAGGGATTGCAGCACCTCGGTAGCTGTTTGATAGCGGTATTTGAAATAATGGCGGATCATCTTATTCAAGATAACTGCCAATTGATTGCTAACTTGAGCATGATGCTGCCATAATATTTCCCCACTGACAGCATCTTCTCCTAACTGTTTGGGATTTAAACCTGTAATTGCTTGGATGCAAGTTATCCCCAAAGCGTAAATATCACTACAAGGTCTTGGTCTACCTTGTCCCTGTTCGCTTGGCATATAGCCGGGAGTTCCTACAGCCAAAGTATCATTTTTCAGCTGTTCTGTCGTCATCAGCGAGTAGCTTTTAATTTGTTTAACCGCGCCAAAATCAACCAGGACTATTTTATTATCGCTAGCACGGCGGATTAAATTATCCGGCTTGAGATCGCGATGAATTACCCCATGACTGTGAATAAATTCGAGAATTGGTAAGACTTCTTGCAACATTTGAATTACTTGCTCTTCACTCCACCGAGTTCCGGGAGCCATTTCCCAAGACAGTGGGTGTCCTTCAACCAACTCTTGGACTAAATAGAATTCTTCGTTTTCCTCAAAGTAAGCTAAAAGCCTGGGAATCTGGTCATTGTGTCCCAATTTTTCGAGAGTTTCGGCTTCTCTATTAAACAAACGTCTTGCTAATGGCAAAAATTCTGGATCGCTAGTAATCGGCTTGAGGTGTTTAACCACACAAGCAGGATTTCCAGGACGGCGAGTATCCTGAGCTATATAGGTATGACCAAATCCGCCTTTGCCTAATAGTTCGACCACTTGGTAACGTTGGTCTAGTAATCTGCCGATCATCGTATAGCTTTACTGAGGTTAACTGTTCACTAGAATACACTTTTTCCTGAAAGAAAAAGTTTATTACGATTTTCACAATAAAGCTGATGTATATCTAAATATAATTGTTCCGTAATAATTACTACCTTTCCGTTGTCGAAATGCCATTAATAATGTCATAAAGATAAAGCCAAAGACTGACTCTTTGAGTATCCCCCATCTCAAACATGCTTGAACCTCCAGATTCCAGGACTGATATTTCACACTCATGACTGAACTTAAACTACGTCTACACGAGGGAGATACTGAAACCGTTGTTTCAGTGGATCAAGATGTATTTACTATTGGTAGGTTACCAGAATGTAACTTGTATCTACCTTTTGGTGGTGTTTCTCGTAACCATGCCAAAATTGTCAAGGCTGGCGATGGAGTGTGGACTATTGAGGATATGGGGAGTAAAAATGGCACACAAGTTAATGAACGGATACTTACCCGTCCCCAACAATTGCATCACGGTGACATTGTTTGGTTAGGTAATGTCAGTTTAATGGTGTTTATTATCGATCCTGCCAGACAATTAACAAATCAGCCAAATCAGCAAGAGGAAAAGGATAATAGCGAGCAAAAAACAATTTTTCGCAACGTTCAACAGCTACAGCAGCAATGGATAGAAGCTGATAGCAAAGACGGTGCAATTAGCAATAAAGATATCACGATTGCCAGATTAAAAGATTTAGTCAATATCGCTAAAAATCTTTGTGCAGCTACATCCATAGAAGCGATTTTTTCCCAAGTTCAAGAAGTAGTATTTCGCTATCTTGATAGTATTGACCGCTTGGCATTATTAATTGATGTTAATGGCAATGGTAATTTAGAATTAATGAATGCTGCTACAAGAAATGCTGCTCAACAACAAAATTTAGCAGCTGATGGTAGTTGGATTAGTCGGAGTATTTGTCAAACAGTATTTGACGAACAGGTTGTAATTCAATCGGCTGATACCCATAAAGATGAGCGCTTTTCTGGAGAACACAGCGTTTTAGTTAAAGGAATTCGCAGCGTCATGGCTGTGCCATTATGGGATGAAAATAAAGTTGTGGGTGTGTTGTATGCAGATGCACATTTATCTTCTTACCATTGGGCAAATGAAGGTGAAGAAGAACTCAGCTTTTTTTCCGCTTTAGCTAATCTGGTAGCTTCTAGCGTGCAACGTTGGTTATTATTAGATAGATTAAAAAATGAAGAGGTAATTCGTCACAGACTAGAACGCTATCACTCTCCGGCTGTAGTGCAGCAGTTGATATCTGTAGGTAAGTTACCCGATGGACGTTTACCTCCCGAAGAAAGCGAAATTAGCATTTTATTTGCAGATTTAGTGGGCTTTACGGCTATTTCTGAAAGGGTAACACCAACTGCGATCGCTAAATTACTCAATAATTTATTTGAAGAGATGTTGCAAGAAGTGTTCGCCTATGGTGGCACTTTAGATAAATATATTGGTGATTGTATTATGGCGTTCTTTGGTGCGCCTGAACCACAACCAGATCATGCCCAACGCGCCACAGCAGCCGCAAAAGGTATGCTAACTCGCCTAGAACGTCTCAATATGAATGGTTTTTGGCAAGAACCTTTACAATTACGCATTGCAATTAATAGCGGTAAAGCCGTTGTTGGCGATGTTGGTAGCTCCCAACGGGTTGAATATACAGCCTTAGGCGGTACAATTAACCTAGCTGCACGTATGGAAGCAGTTTGTCCTCCTGGTGAATGCGTAATTAGTGAAGTCACTTTCAAAATGCTTTCCGAACCTTCAGATTTTCAAGAAATGGGAAGCTATAGTTTTAAAGGCATTAATCGGTTGATCAAAGTTTATCAAACCACAATGCATCAATAAATTAGGCAGCGATATGAGAGAAGGCGCGGATGGGTAGGTGTAGAAAAGGCAGTTTCTACAAAAATTGGTGAAACTATTTCTGTGTAAGACTTACAAGAATTTATAGATATATAAGTACCCGCGCGTCTTACAGGGTTTAGCTTTCAGCCATTTTGGGTTTGCCGTTTCACTATTTGCCATGTTATGATTTATCCATTCGCGCACCTGAACCTTGAAAACTCCATATACCTTGGCTTTGCGGCTGCTGCTATTGCAATTTCACCTAATCCCTATTAGGGATTGAAACACGCTCTCTACTCTTAGATTGAGAGTTATCACTTGAATTGCAATTTCACCTAATCCCTATTAGGGATTGAAACAAAAAATGCTCCTTTATGATAGATGGCTTCTTTCCATTGCAATTTCACCTAATCCCTATTAGGGATTGAAACGGAACTATAAGAGCGCTAACCCCGGAATACTCTATAAATTGCAATTTCACCTAATCCCTATTAGGGATTGAAACAAATCCAAGGCGGTGAAAGATGCCATCAGCATATTGCAATTTCACCTAATCCCTATTAGGGATTGAAACATTGCAGCGCGATCGCCTCTCAATGCGTATGATTGCAATTTCACCTAATCCCTATTAGGGATTGAAACTTTCTTGAATCTCAGGCAACAATTGCATGAATGGGATTGCAATTTCACCTAATCCCTATTAGGGATTGAAACAGGTTCATCATCAAGCATTGCTCGAAATTTACCAATTGCAATTTCACCTAATCCCTATTAGGGATTGAAACGATTTTATGACCACATTTTATGCAATTAAAAGCTATTGCAATTTCACCTAATCCCTATTAGGGATTGAAACTCATTAGATGAGATGCTAATGGAGCCAACTTCACAATTGCAATTTCACCTAATCCCTATTAGGGATTGAAACCCGATAGGCTTAGATAGCCATCATCAGCAGCGCGTTTGGATTGCAATTTCACCTAATCCCTATTAGGGATTGAAACCTTTGTCTTTCAAGTCTGCTGTTTATATTAATAATATTGCAATTTCACCTAATCCCTATTAGGGATTGAAACTAGGACAAAGATGTTTGACCGATGCTGGCACCAATATTGCAATTTCACCTAATCCCTATTAGGGATTGAAACAGAATGGGGGCATTGCTTCATATTCATCTTCGGCATTGCAATTTCACCTAATCCCTATTAGGGATTGAAACTACCAAGATCACAAATGGAATACGCCCGCCCCATTATTGCAATTTCATACCAGTTTAAATAATGTTGGCGAAACATTAATATATTCTAGAGGGCATGGCGGTGCCAATGCCCCTACAATTTGTCGCGTTATTTTTCCAGAATCCTAGCCGTAGCCAGATAAATTAGGACATAAATCTGAGATAAAATCCTGACAATAAAAGTCTTTCAAGTCAATCAACAATCAACAGCACCCCACTAAAGCTCACTCGAAATGTCAACAGCCAAAACCGATATTTTTCGCAACTGAAATAGGATTGCTATAGGAATGAATGGATTAACCTAAATTAGGATTTTCGCAGGAAATATTATTTGGGGAATAAGGCTCAAATTTACCAGTTTCGCGGTTAATTTTCCACGCTTGCTTGATATCCCTTAACCATTCTTCTTTTGACAAAACTGCGATCGCCACAACATCAGGGTTTGATAACCCATTTTTGATTCTGCAACGTCCACCCCAGCCTAAATAATAGGAATTATTATTTAGCAGACGATCGTATTCTGGAAATGACAATATATCTAATACTTTCCAAGCAGGTTGTTGTTGATTTACAACATTTATTTGTCCTGTCAGCCATAGCATGTTTTTTTGCCCTTTGCGGACATAGGTATAGCCGCCTTGCATATTTTTGACAGCACCACCGCCAAAGATAGAAGCACCCAAAAACTCTATTTCCTTAAGTTCCTTAGTAGTCGTATATCTTAAACCAATGTAACTTTGAAGCTGAGGATCTACAGATGCATATTGTAATGTTGGCTGTTGTCCAGATACCTGAGATTGGTAGTTACAAGATGTAATTCCTAAAGTTGCGATCGCTGCAAATAAAATTGACTTTATGGTTTGCATAAATACTAACCCATAATTAAATAAGTAAAAATTTTTAATGATCAATCTAGTTCAGCTTCTAAATAGAAATTAAAATCCTAGAAAAGTAACTACAAGTTAGGAATTTACAATTACGGATGAATTTAAAATAAGTATCTTGAATATCAGTTAATACATAGTCAGGTAATAGAAAATACTTTATATTTATTCAATACCTAGCCTCAACAAAAAGTATAAACTTACCTATATTTATGTTTTTGCTGCATATACGATGCTTTGCGGACAGCAATTGTAGCGATACACTAACTACCCTCAACTCCAGATACATTATGGTTAAGGCTGTTGGGTAGGGGAAGCGTGCAGTCACAAGCAATTGTTGAGTTGCAAGCGCTACCATTAAATCATCCATACCAACAAGCAATACTCGAATTAGTTTACAACTTACGCGAAAACTTAAGAATAAATCAACATTTTTCCTGATATTTATCGCCAATGATATTGACAAAATACATATCATTACGAATGAAACAGCCCTGCTTTTTTAAGGGGGGTTAGGGGGGATCGAAAGTTTATGGGGTAAAGAGAGAGAACCCCAAATACTTACCCTATGTGCATCTAAGGTTAAGTTGACACCAATGTTGCCATACCCCCAAAGCGCATACATAATTGACGCGAAATACCCTGTATCTGGCATCAAAACGCAAAAACTGCATAAGTCCTCGCCCCTCACGGATAAAGAGAAGAGACGCGAGGAAAAACACCCATGAACAGACAACTTACCTTAAATTTGTTGCCAAAACTGAAACCAGCCTCAGCCAATATTCACGCAACCTTTAAACTAAATCCCATCTAGCTCAGTATATATTCTGAAAATAACTTAATAATCCCAATTATCCCCAATCAAGCTACAGATTGACACCTAAGCGCCTTAATACCTTCTCATACCTCCTGATGACAAATTACGGTAGGGGCGGGTTTACAGATATCCTTGCTGATTAACGATGATCCAAATAAACCCGCCCCTACAAATTACAAATTACAAATTACAAATTACGAATTATGCATAGGCTTTACACTTTAACCTGCTTGCTGAGTGTAGTTTTATTATCCGAGTCAGTGGGAGCAAACGCCACATTTAAACAGACGCAAATCGCCCAGCAGCCAACCACAACACAGCAAGATGCAAACCGCGTCGCAGCAGAAAAAGCTTTTGATGAAGGAATGGCACTTTACAAACAAGGTACAGCAGAATCACTGCGACAGGCGAGAGAAAAATGGCAACAAGCGCTGATATTGTGGCAGAAAGCAGGGGATAAAGCAAAAGAAGCTTATACTTCACTTGGTATTGGCTATGTTTACGATGCTTTAGGGGAAAAGCAGAAGGCTTTGGAATATTTCAACAATGCACTCCCACTGTATCGGGCGGTGGGCGACAGGGGTGGAGAAGCTTCTACCCTGAATAATATCGGCGCAGCTTACGACGATTTAGGGGAAAAGCAGAAGGCTTTGGAATATTTCAACAATGCACTCCCACTGTGGCGGGCGGTGAGCGATCGCTCTGGGGAAGCTACTACCCTGAATAATATCGGCAAAGTTTACGACGATTTAGGGGAAAAGCAGAAGGCTTTGGAATATTACAACAAAGTACTCCCACTGTATCGGGCGGTGGGCGACAGGGGTGGAGAAGCTTCTACCCTGGTTAGTTTCGGCAAAGTTTACTCCGATTTAGGGGAAAAGCAAAAGGCTTTGGAATATTTCAACAATGCACTCCCACTGTGGCGGGCGGTGAGTGATCGCTCTGGGGAAGCTATTACCCTGAATAATATTGGCGTGGTTTACTCCGATTTAGGGGAAAAGCAGAAGGCTTTGGAATATTACAACAATGCACTCCCACTAATTCGGGCTGTGGGTGATCGTTCTGGGGAAGCTACTACCCTGAATAATATCGGCAAAGTTCACGACGATTTAGGGGAAAAGCAGAAGGCTTTGGAATATTACAACAATGCACTCCCACTAATTCGGGCGGTAGGCGACAGGGGTGGAGAAGCTAGAACCCTCAATAATGTCGGTAAAGTTTACAACGATTTAGGGGAAAAGCAGAAGGCTTTGGAATATTACAACAATGCACTCCCACTGTGGCGGGCGGTGGGCGATCGTTCTGGGGAAGCTACTACCCTGAATAATATCGGCAAAGTTTACGACGATTTAGGGGAAAAGCAGAAGGCTTTAGAATATTACAACAATGCACTCCCACTAATTCGGGCTGTGGGTGATCGCTCTGGGGAAGCTACTACCCTGAATAATATCGGCAAAGTTTACGACGATTTAAGGGAAAAGCAGAAAGCTTTGGAATATTACAACAATGCACTCCCACTATGGCGGGCGGTAGGCGACAGAGGTGGGGAAGCTAATACCCTTTACAACCTCGCCTACCTAGAACGCAGTCGCGGAAATCTCCAAGCAGCCCGCACCAATGTAGAAGCCGCTATCAAAATTATCGAAGAATTACGCACCAAAATTGACAACAAAGACCTTCGCAGTTCTTACTTCGCCACCCAGCAAGGTGTTTACAAATTCTACATCGACTTGCTGATGGAACTGCACAAAAAAGAACCATCACAAGGATACGCTGCATTAGCTCTACATTACAGCGAACGCTCCCGCGCCCGCAGCCTCATCGAATTATTAAACGAAGCCAACGCCAAAATTCTTAAAGGCGCAAACCCGCAACTCATCGCTCAAGAACGGAATTTACGACAGCAAATAGACGCTAAAACTACACTGCAACGCAATTTAGAAGCTTCAAGCAATAAAAACGACTTAGTTACCAAAGCCGCTATTCAACGACTGAAGCAAGAAATCGCCAATCTCACCAATCAATACGAACAACTACAAGCCCAAATTCGGACTTCTAACCCAGAATATGCAAAATTAACCAACCCAGATCCAGACAAAGACATTCTCAAATTACCGCAAATTCAACAACAACTAGATCAAGACACCCTGCTGTTGCAGTATTCATTAGGCGAAGAACGCAGCTTTTTATGGGCTGTTACTTCTACATCAATGCAAGTTTACACCCTTCCCCCACGCGAGGAAATAGAAAAAGTTGCCACAAGATTTCATTCCAGTTTGCAACAAGAAACAGCAGGTGAATTTGCCATTGAAGAAGCCCAAAAACTGAGTCAACTTATCCTCGCACCTGTCGCCGAGCAATTACCAGGAAAGCGGTTAGTAATTGTCGCTGATGGTGGCTTGCAAACTATTCCCTTTGCAGCCTTGGCTGATGTGAATGAAGGGGGGACAAGGGGGACAAGGGGGACAAGGGAGAAATCACTTTTTCAAGCTGGTTCCGAATACCAACCACTGATGGTAAATCATGAAATCGTCAATTTACCCTCAGCCTCAACCATTGCATTTCAACGCCAACAACTCGCCAAGCGTCAACCCGCACCGAAAGCTTTAGCTATCCTTGCCGATCCGGTATTTAATGCTACCGATTGCCGATTTAAAGATGAAAATTGCCAAGAAACGGATCAACCTCAATCTAGCAACAAGAATCTTGATGTTTCAGCCCAATTACAACAATCTCAGCTAAATCGTTCCGCCAAAAACCTCAAGCGCAATGGTTGGAACCGGCTACCATTCACAGCCGAGGAAGCCAAAGCGATTTTAAATCTTATACCAGCAGCTAACAGTCTCAAAGCTTTGGGTTTTGATGCTAATTACAATTGGGCGACTAGCGGCGCTTTAAATCAATATCGCATTCTCCATTTTGCCACTCACGGTATAGTCGATCCCAAGGAACCACAGTTATCAGGAATTCTACTGTCTAGCTATGATAAACAAGGTAAATATTTAACCAACAATAAATTAAGTTTAGGCGATTTGTTTAACCAAGATTACCCCGCAGAGTTAATTGTCTTAAGTGCTTGCGACACTGGGCTAGGTAAAGATGTCAACGGTGAGGGATTGGTAGGCTTGACACGCGGCTTAATGTATGCAGGTGCGGCGCGGGTGGCGGTGTCGTTGTGGCAAGTTAACGATGAAGGCACATCAATATTAATGCAGGAATTTTATCAGCAGATGTTGCAGCAAAATCAAAAGCCGGCTGAGGCATTGCGTGCCGCGCAGAAGAAGTTATGGCAAGATGGGCGCAGTCTGAATGAATGGGCGGCGTTTACGGTGCAGGGGGAGTGGAGATAGCGCCTCGACTGCGCTCGGCGACCGGGGGTAAGGGGAGAGTTTGAAGCGATGTCAACGACAAGCCGCTCTGCGTCTACGCATTTGCTGGTTATATTAATGCATCGGGTGATAATGCGATCGATCGCAAAGTCTAAAAACTGTATACTTATAACGATTAAAATAATATTTCGACACATCAATATATTCTAGAACGCATGGCATTGCCGTGCCTCCACCATCTGTCCCATTCTTTTTTCAAATTGGTATTATAGCCGTAGCCAGATAGATTAGGACATCAAGCTAAGATAAAATCCTGACAATAAAAGCCTTTCGAGTCAGTCAACAGTCAACAGTCAACAGCTATTATTTTCTAATAACCTAAATTAAAAAAATTCGCTTACCTAATTTAAAGGCGCGATAACCGCGCCCCTAGTTTATATTTTTCATTTACTGAATTCTGCTGTTAAAATGCGCCAACTCTGGCAAAGATGACATAGATTGTTTTAATAATTAAAGACAAATCATACAATGGATGCCAGTTATTTTGATACTGTAAATCTAAATCAACTATTTGCTCAAAATTTGTCACTTGGGAACGTCCGTTAACTTGCCATTCTCCAGTTAAACCTGGTTTAACATTTAAACGCTGCCAATGTTTTTCTGTATAGTGAATAACTTCATCACCTGTAGGTGGACGAGTACCAACTAAGCTCATATCATTGAGCAAAACATTCCAAAATTGCGGCAGTTCATCCAAACTGGTACTTCTTAAAAAATGTCCAATTTTAGTAATTCTAAAATCATTTTTGTTTTTAAATATGAGTCCATTAGCTTCGTTATCAACTAAAGATTTTAATTGCTCGGCGTCACTCACCATAGAGCGGAACTTATATAAACGGAATGGCCTTCCTTGCAACCCGTAGCGTTCTTGAGCAAAGAAAATTGGCCCTGGACTATCAATTTTAATTGCGATCGCAATGGGCACAAACAAAATTGCTAAAATCAATAGTCCTACCAAACTCCCCAAAATGTCTAACAGACGTTTAAATTTAGACTGCACTGAGGGATGAGGTGTAAATTCTGCTTCCCAAAATGTCAAAGATAGATCTTGAGAAATTCCTTGTAATTGTGTGTACTGCATTATTCGGCCTCAATTAGCAAAGTAGAATTACTTAGTTATCATGTAGCTTATGACATTCATTTCCTGTTAAATCAAGAAAACTCAGTATATTTGGGGATACAGTGGTTTTTGAGCAAATTCCAGGAAATCAATGAATATCAGTAGAATTTCTATTAGCCTCATACCTTACCCTGATGAATTATCTCGATCGTTGATGAACTACTTTGAACTACTTTATATATCTGCGTTCAGCCAGAACTATGGATTTTACAAGTTTCTATCCGCGTAAATAGAGCAACACACAATTCCCACCAATTAGCGGTTGCGATCGCACTATGCCATTCCCACACTCCTAACACTTTGACACGCCAAACCGGTTCAAAAAAACCCACATAAGGTAGATGTCCTAGCGGTGCATCCCCCTCCCAGGTGAGACTGTTATAATCAAGCCAATAGTCTCGCAAACGCCAGCCAACACGATTAGCAAAGTCAATGCAAGTTTCGGAAGCAGCGACTTTGGCATTACCAATTATTAAAGCCAACATAGGATCAGTAGCAGAATAATCTTTAATACCCTGCCAGATACGATTCTGAACGCTAAAACCAAAGCGTCCATGACTATAACTTACCCAAAGTTTGTCAATAGTATAAAGGTCTGTACAAGGAATTTTGTTGATTGTAGGAATATCCAAATAGGGCTGTTTTTCAACTACCTTGAGGATGAGATTTGTAGTTTCTCGATCTGCTTCTTGCCATCTTTGAGCTTGCAATAAATCGCGTAAATAAGTGTAATCTATCCCAACTTCAGAATTTAATTTATCAGGGGTAAAATTCTTCCTATTTTCAGCTTTTTCATCGACATTTTCCCCAGAAAATAGAGTTTTACCAGGTAAGACTTCAATTATTCCCTGAGAGCCAGACAACCAAAAATATAATTGGATATCAGTTTGTGCAAATTCTACTTGTAATTGTGTAATCCAACCTGCTGCGGTAAGTCCATTTGGCTGTGTTGCTTGATTGAGGGTTGCCAATAGCGTATTTGCAAATTTTTCATTATCATCAAGAGTTCCCGCAGCAGCAATTAAACATTGTCCTGTGTCTAATCCTAATTGCAGTTCTTCCAACCAATCACGCAGCGATACTTTGCCGCTCCCTGGTTCTAATAGACAATCTAAAATGATAATTTGTTGCGATCGGCATCGGCGCAGCTGTTTTCTTAACCAGGAGCGATGAATTATTTGATCTTCAGACAGTAATAATATGGCTTCGCCTTGTTCCGTCTCGTGAATTTTTCCTCGTAAATATAACAATACGGTTGCAGCTGCATCTGGGGTAGTAAAGTTAGTCATTGAGTCAGCAAAAGATTCTGACAGTAAGCATTTTTGAATAGCTTTACGCACATCTGACTGGGGATTATTCCCCCGCACAGTCCAATAATTGACTGCAAAACTACCAGCGTTACTGAGTATTTTACTTAAGGATAGGGAGGTTTTACTTTGAGGAAGTCCTTCAACAATTAATGCTTGTCTTGGATGTCGCGAGGATGTAATAGTTTTAGGTTTGATTCCTAAAATTACTTCTCCTATGCCTTCGACAATGCGCTTTGGAGTTTGTGAAGGATATTCGGGGTGGATGGAATTGTCTCCCCGTCCTTTTTTGAGTTGATTAATAACTCGTAACTGCTGATTAGCTTTATCTATATATAAAAGTGTTTGGTGATAAACATAGCGGTAAAGTCCATCGGCTTCGATGACACCTTGAGAGTCAGCCGCTTCTCCTTTTAACCCGCGAATTAAGTAATATGTAAATACTCCATGCCCTAATTGAGGAAATTCCCAAGATTGCTGAGAGCGATCGCAAGATAATAAAGCATAAAATCCTTTTCTTTTTGCGGCGCGTTGTCGCAGCATTTCCACTAACTCTGGTGTCGGGTGAAGTTGGGGATCTACTTCACCTCTTGCACCCAAGAGTGTCATCCCTCCACTATGACAAGCATCTAATATTAATAATTGCTGCTGAGCAGAACAATTTTCCAAAAGTTGTAAAACTTCCTGCAACTTTAAACCAGTATCTATTAAGTTTGATTTTTGCGTATCTTGCAGACAAAGTATTACTTGCTGCGTCGATGGGTCTAGCATCCCATGCCCAGAGAAATAAAATAGAACAGTGTCAATTGGTTGAGTCGCCGCCGCAATTTCTCTCAGACTGGTAAGAACATTTTCTAACTTTGGCTGTTTAGAGGCGAAATCGTGATAAATCATCACCTCTTTTTGGGGAAAAGCTTGTGTAGCAGCTTTTAAAGCTTCACCTAACCCTTGGCAATCTAAGGCTGAATATTGCAAACTTGGTATTTCTTCATCTTCATATTGGTTCACACCCACCAATAAGAGCCAAAGCTTCGCCACACCCGTTTCTAGGGCATGAGTTGAGTGACTAGTACGAACCCCAACTGGACACATTTAAACAGCTTTGACGAAAAGTTTATCTCATTAAAGATACGTAAGTGCAGTAAATTTAGTTCCCGGAGTTGGGAATATTTTCACCTGCGATCGGGAACTTTCAAAAGATAACTGAGAAGTTATTGCTTATTTGTAACGAAATCGTTATAATTCTTTACATTAAGACATACAAGTGAACAAATTAAGTGACCGAAAAAAGCGATCGCATTTCTCGTCACCCTTGAGCAAACGCCTATTGCTGCTGCTCATAATTCCTATTGCCATAGCCGATTGTTTATAGTTTTCAAATTCCTGCGGCGTTTTTCTCCGCCCTATCAACAAGCTAATTACGGCAATTTTCACTCACATAGTCTAATTTCTGGATATTCATTCAAGATTTGGGAGGGCAGGCTTGATGGATGCTGATGAACTTCTCAAAAGCTATGGGACTTCCAAAGAATAAATTATTCCAAGAAAAACAAGAGACAGGTTTTCTCAAGAATGATAATCATTTTAAGGGGGAGAAAAGGGGTTGCCGAGAGCAACCCCTTTTCTCCCCCTCATCTATGCATGAAGAATCTATACACTTGTCGTCTGCTTTGAAGTTAAACAGTGTAAATAAGGGATGTTTTGTAGCTAAAT